>NZ_JBXARO010000002.1:0-732731 GCF_058808315.1 Caulobacter sp. GW821-FHT11E11 | reverse complement strand
GTTCACCGAACCGGTCTTGGCGTCCTGCCAGAACGCGACATAGCGCTGGGCGGCGCGGGCGGAATAGGCATAGGCCAAGTCCTTCTCCTGCGGAGTCAGCAGGTCCAGCACCGCCGCGGCGGTCAGGGTCTCGATGATGGCCGTCTCGCCGTAGGGGCCGATGCTGCGGCCGTATTCAAAGCCCCGGCCCTCGGCGTCCAGGCGCATCAGCATCACGTCGGCCGACTTGCGCAGCCAGGTCAGGACCTGCTGGGGCGGCTTGCCGCCGGTCTCGATGAAGCGCTGGGCGATCTCACCGGCCAGCAGCACGCTGTAGCGGTCGAAGCGCCCTTCCCCGTCGGTCTCGTCGGCGAAGCCGTACTGGCCCGAGTACAGGTCGTAGTGCTCGGCGATCTTGGCGTAGAGCTTCTCGGCCGGCGCGCCGTCGTCCCAGCCCATGCGGGTGCGCAGACGGGCGATGGCGAAGGCCACGCAGTAATAGTTGTTGGGGTGGTCGATCAGGGCGTAGCTGTCGACGTCGACGAACATCCGCCAGTCCAGCCGCACGCGCAGCTTGGCCAGGGTCAGCGGGTCGACGGCGTCCTTCAGACGGCCCGCCTCGCGCAGCTTGTTCAGCGCCGACAGGTAGTAGTAGGCGCCCCAGCTGTCGTTGGCGTCGTCGGCCGTCAGCTTGGCGATCTTGCGGAAGTCGGCCAGGTAGGCCGGCAGGCGCGGATCGTTGTCCGGCAGGGTGACCAGGAAGTCCACCAGGCCCAGGGCGATCTTGCCGGGCAGGAACTTGTCGCTGCCGTTGAACACCGGCTGGCCATCCAGTTCCAGCTTGCGGCCGTCCTTGACCAGCTTGATCAGCAGTTGCTCGGTCTGGGGCTGGATGCGCTCGCGGACCGTGACGTCGTAGGCGGGGATGGCCGCGCCGGGAGCCTCGGCCGCCTGGGCGACGCTGCCCAGACCCAGCAGGATCAGGGCCGAAATCGAAACGCCGCGCGCTACGCTGGTAACCGGTGTCAGGTGCAAGTCTACGGTCCTCCCCGAGTGGTCATTTCCGACCTTGCTCTTGACCGTTCCGACGCGCTGGTCGGCGACCTCCTCAAAAGATTTCGAAAGTTTTTTAGCGGCAGCGCTGTCTAGGGCGCGGCATGCAGCTCGACCGTCGTGGCGCTGGTCTGGGCGCGGACGGGGAAATAGGACTGCACCGCCTCGACGAAGGCCCGGCTCTCGCCCGTGCGGAACGTGCCGCTGATCCGCAGGGACCGCAGCCGCGCGTCGGCGACCACCACCTGCAGGGTCGAGTAGCGGTTCATCTCAGCCGCCGCGTCGGCCAGGGCCACGTCGTCGAACACCACCTGCCCTCGCCGCCAGGCCAGGGCGCGGTCCAGATCGACCTTGCGAGGCTCGCCCGGCTGCACGCCGTCGACCATCTGCATCGACTGTCCGGGCATCATCATCGCCAGGGTCGCCGCGCTCTCGTGATTGCTGACGGCGACCTTGCCCTCGGCCAGCACGACGGTGGTCTCGCGCGGCTCGCGACGGACCGAGAAGGCCGTGCCGACGGCCGTGACCGTGCGCGGCCCGGCGCGCACCCGCAGCGGCCGGCTGGCGTCATGCGCCACTTCGAAATAGGCGCGCCCGCCGACCAGATCGATCGAGCGAACCGAGGCGGTGTAGCGCACCCGCATGACGCTCAGGGCGTCCAGGGTGACGCGGCTGCCGTCCGACAGGGTCAGGGTGCGCTGCTCACCCAGGGCCGTCTGGATCAGCTCGTCCTGGCCGCCGCGATGGCGCAGCCACCAGATGCCGCCCGCCGGCGCGGTGACGGCCGCGACCAGGCCCGCGGCGATCAAGCGGCGATCCAGGTTCGGGCGACGTCCACGCCCGGCGCGAGCCCGCGCCAGAGCCTCGCGGCGCGCGGTCAGCAGGTCGTCGGTTCCAGCCGCCTCGCCCATCAGCCGCCACACGGCCTGGGCGCGGTCATAGGCCTCGACATGGGCCGGATCCTGGTCCAGCCAGCGCGCGAAGCCGGCCTCGTCGGACGCAGTCCCGCCCATCCGCCGCGCGGCCCAGCCGGCGGCGGTCTCGTCGATCAGGGACTGTTGAAGCGGGTTCGACAAGGTTCAGCTCTGAAACGGACCGGCCCCGCGCATCAGATGCGCCAGGGCCTTGATGATGTACTTCTCGACCGAGCTGACGGAAACGCCGAACGCCTTGGCGATCTCGGCATGTTTCCAGCCTTCCAGCCGGTGCAGGATGAAGGCGTCCCGCGTGCGCTCGTCCAGTTCGGACAATCGCAGCATCGCCGCCTGCAAGGCCTGCCTGTCACTTAAGACGCGCTCGGGCGAAATACCCTCAAAGCGATCCTGCCGAAGCTCGGTCTCGCTCAGGTGGCTGCGGAACGTCTTCTGGCGCCGGGACCGGTCGCGCAGCAGGTTGACCGCCGTCCGGAAGACGAACGCCTCGGGATTGTCGATGGCCGCCCCGTCCGGCCGTCGCACCAGGCGCAGGAACACCTCCTGCGTCAGGTCCTCGGCCTCGTCACGCGAATAGACGCGGCGCTCGAAATAGGCCGTCAGCGGCCCGCGATAGGCCTCCGACAGGCGCTCGAGGAAGGCCTGCTCGCGCGGATCGAGTTTTGGCTGCGCGGCCATGGCCTACGACAAATCCTCCCTGATGCGCGGATCTTCGCCGCGCCCTTTTGGTTCCGACGCGCTTGCGGAGCCGATCCTCAATGCGCGCGTGCTCATTTTCAGTAGTCCATCGCCAGGCGAACGCCCAGGTGGCGGCCACTGTCGCGCGCCGGCTTCCAGTGGGTGGCGAAGGCCGGCTGGCCGTCGGCGCCCGTCACATTCCACTGCACGTCTCGTCCGCGCGTCACGGCGAAGCGCTGGTCCAGCAGGTTGCTCACGAAGCCGGTCACCCGCCAGCCCGGCCCGCCCAGCATGACCGAGGCGTCCAGCACGCCATAGGCCGGCTCAATCGAGGCCGGGTCCTGCAGCAGGCTGTAATAGACGCGCGAGCGCCAGCGATAGCCGGCATTGACCTCCAGTCGCCGGTCCGCGCCCAGCGGCCGCTGGTAATAGGCGTTGAGGGTCAGCGACCAGCGCGGCGCGTTGAACAGGGTCTTGCCCGACAGGTCCTGGCGACCGCCGACACAGCCCTGGGCCGCCGTCTGGCCGAAATAGCAGGGCGCGCTGTCGAACTCCCGCATGACCGCCCGGCTGTAGGCGGCGGCGCCCGCCACGGTCAGGCGCGGGGTCAGGCGAGCGCTGAACTCGCTCTCCACACCCTCGGCCCGCATGTTGCCGACGCTGTTGAGGACGTTGAATCCGGTGGCGTCGTCGCGGCTCTGGACCTGGAAGCCCGAGAACCGCTCCTGATAGGCCGTCAGGTTCCAGCTGAGGTTCCGGTCCGGGGACACCGCCCGAAGGCCGATCTCGTGGTTCTCGACCGTCTCCGAAGCGATCGGCTGCTGGGCGGCGATGGCGTCGGCCACCGGCTGCCCGGCGAAGGGCCCCGAGGTCAGCCGCGTCCGCGTGGTCAGGCTGCTGGTCAGGTCGTAGGCCCGCCCCTTGTAGCCGGTGGAATAGGTCGCATAGGCCGTGACGTCCGGCGCCACCACGCCCTGCACG
Organism: Caulobacter sp. GW821-FHT11E11; assembly: GCF_058808315.1. Classification (NCBI taxonomy): domain Bacteria; kingdom Pseudomonadati; phylum Pseudomonadota; class Alphaproteobacteria; order Caulobacterales; family Caulobacteraceae; genus Caulobacter; species Caulobacter sp. GW821-FHT11E11. The sequence continues at coordinate 729,108 of NZ_JBXARO010000002.1, read as the reverse complement.
CCCAGACGCCCGCTAACGGCGGTGTCGCTGTGGCAGGTCTCGATCGGCACGGTGGGCGAGGCGCGCGAGCACGACGGCGCGCCATAGGTGACGCCATTGCCCAGGTCGTCGAAGCGGTAGCCGATCTTCTCGTGGCTGATCCGCGCGCCCGACAGGATCGAGAGCCGGTCGCTGATGGCGTAAGCCCCTTGCCCGAACGCCGCGAAGGTCTGGCTGAAGGTCCGGGCGATATAGCGCGAATAGGCCGTGCTGTTGGTGGTCGGCAGCGACGGCAGGCCGTTGTAGTCACCCAGGCTGTTGGAGCCCCGCACGAAGTAGCGTCGGGCCTTGGTGTGGCCGACATAGACGCCGCTCACATAGTCCCAGCGCCCGCCTGTGGGGCTGTTCAGGCGCAGCTCCTGGCTCTCGGCGCGGATGCGGAAATAGCCGCCGTTGGACGACCCGCCGCGCGGCAGCCGGGGGTCCTGCAGGCTGTAGTCCAGGTCGGTGGCGTCGGTGTCCTGGCGATCGTAGAGGTAGTAGCGATCCAGGGCCGAGATCGCGGTCAGCCGCCAGGAGCCCACGGCCCCGACCGCGCGGATATTGACGCCCTTGTCCGTGGCGTTACCGCGCGCGTTGATGTCGTAGCGGGCGGTGCGGTTGTTGGGTCCGGGAACGATGCCGCGCAGGATGGTCTCGCGAGGGATCTCGGCCCGGCCCATCGTCGCCTGAGGCGAGACATAGGTGTCGGCCCCGACGCAGCACGAGGCCAGGGTGCGGGTCAGATAGGGCGAGACCGCGATCGTCCAGTTGACGCCCGGCGTCCAGACCAGCTTGCCTCGCAGGTTGAAGTCGGACTGGCCGTTCAGCCACTGCCGGGTCCCGAGGTTGTAGACATTGCCGCGATAGCGCCCGTAGGCGGCCGAGAGCCGGAACTTCAGGTCGTCCGACAAGGGTCCCGTTACCACCGCCTGCGCGCGCTGCTCGTGGTCGTTGGTCAGCATCGTCTCGGCCTGGGCCGAGAAGACGTCGCTGGCCGGCCGGGTGGTGATGTAGATGACGCCCGCTGAGGCCGACTTGCCAAACAAGGTGCTCTGCGGGCCGCGCAGGATCTCGACCTGCTGCACGTCGGCCAGGGCGGTGAAGGCCATGGCCTGGAAGGCCTGCGGCACGTCGTCGACCACCACAACCACGCTGGGTTCGGTGCCGATCGAATAGGAATAGGTGCCCACGCCCCGGACATTGATGCTGTTGTTGCCGGGCTGGGTGGTCTTGGAGATCGTCAGGGTCGGGGCCAACCGCGTCAGGTCGTCGAAGTCGCGCACGCCGGCGCGGTCCAGCATCTGGCTGGACAGGGCCTGCACCGAGGCGTCGGAACGGCCCAGGGTCTCCAGCCGCTTGCCCGAGGTGACGACCACCGCCTCCAGCCCGACCACGGGCTCGATCTCCCGGGCGGTCCGAGCGGGCGCGGGCTCGCGCTGCGGACGGGCGCTGGGCTTGATGCGGTAGATGACGATGACGTCCGACGGCGTGCGGCGGAACGCCAGGTCGGTGCGCGCCAGCAGGAGGCTCAAGGCGCGATCCACGCTCATCCGTCCGCGCAGAGCCGGGGCGCGCTGGTCGGTGGTCAGTTCGGGAGCGTACAGCAGCTGCTCCCCGGTCGCCTGGCCCAGGCGCTGAAGGGCGATGCTGAGACTGGAGGCGTCCTGATCGAAGGTCGCAACGACGCTGGCGGCCATAGCCGTGTCGGGCGCCAGCAGGGCCAGGCCCAGCAAAGCCCCGACACGCCTGCGGCGACGAGCGCGAGCGAGGCGCCGATCCATGTTCACCTCCCCTGCGCGACTCTCCGGCCGCTGTGCGGATCGTCCAATAGACGACTCCTTTCCCTTACGACGCGCCTTGCGATCGGGTCCGCAAGCAAAATGTCGCGATTTGCGCGTCAGCCAAGCGGACAACGCTGTCGGGCCGGATCCGTGTGGCTTCGCAGGAACGCGGGCAGATCAACAGCTATCGACCACAGAAGACGAGCTCAAGAGCAGCTTCACTTCCAGCGATCAGCGAATTTGAACAACAAACGCCACCAACAATAACCGCAGACCAATGAAAGCAACGACAAGCCTTCAGAGCTCTCCGATTGAGATACATCAAGGTTATTGCGCAGAAATTCTGCACGCTCGCCGAAGCAAACTCTATTTATCCCATCGCTTCAGTATAGTTTTGATCCACCCCACATCGAACAACGTTCTGAAACGGGGCTACACGTGATCACTGGTGTTTCGGCGACCTTCCCTTCCCGCCGCCTGTTACTGGCCCTGCTGTGCTCCAGCGCGGCGAGCGCGGCCTTGGCCGGCGAGACGCCCCCGCCCCTGCCCGCCGACACCGCCGCGCAGTCGGCGGACGCCGCCCTGGTCGGCCAGGTCTTCGTCACCGCTCGCCGCCGCGAGGAGACCGCCCAGTCGGTGCCGATCGCGCTGACGGTGACCTCGGCCGAGACCCTGACCCAGACCGGCGTCAACAGCGTCGTCGCCCTGACCCAGTTGGTGCCGACCCTGCAGGTGCTGTCGCCGAACGCCCGCAACACCGCCCTGACGATCCGAGGCCTGGGCGCCTCCTACGGCCTGGCCAATGACGGCCTGGAGCAAGGCGTCGGCATCTATGTCGATCAGGTCTATAATTCGCGTCCCAGCTCGGCGACCCTGGACTTCGTCGACATCCAGCAGATCGAGGTGCTGCGCGGTCCGCAAGGCACGCTGTTCGGCAAGAACACCACCGCCGGCGCCCTCAACATCACCACGCGCGACGCGACCCAGACCTTCGAAACGGACGTCGAGGCGAGCGTGGGCAGCCTGAACTTCCGGCAGTTGAAGGCCACCGTGGCCGGCCCGCTGATCAGGGGCGTGCTGGCCGGCCGCCTCTCGGCCGTGGGCACCTGGCGCGACGGCGACCTCTACAACCCGATCAGCAGGACCAGGCAGAACGCCCGCGCCAGCACGGGCTATCGCGGCCAGCTGAAGTTCACGCCAAACGACCGCCTGACCGTCAAGCTGGCGGGCGACTACAGCGTCCAGCAGCCCGAGTGCTGCACCCAGGTCTATGTCACCGTCGGCCAGACCCTCAAACCCGCCGCCCAGCAATACGCGGCCTTGGCCGCCGGGCGCGGCTACAAGGTCGCCAGCACCAATCCCTATGACCGGATCTCCGACATCAATGATCCGATCCAGGCCGACCAGTGGGCCAGCGGCCTGTCGGCGATCGTCGAATACGACCTGGGCGCGTTCACCCTGACCTCGGTGTCGGCCCATCGCGAGTGGGACTGGGAGCCGCGCAACGACCGCGACTACACCGCCCTGGACGTCACCCGTCGCTCCAACAACCCCTCGCACCAGAAGCAGGACAGCCAGGAGCTGCGCCTGGCCAACAATGGCGGCGGCGCGATCGACTGGACCGTCGGCCTCTACTGGTTCGACCAGAACGTCACGACCCACGGCGTTACCGAATACGGCCGCGACGCCTCGTACTGGCTGCTGCCCGGCACGAACTCTCCGGACGCCCTGCTCGAGGGCTACACGGTGTTCAACGACAGCAGCATCGACACCACCAGCTATGCGGGCTTCGGCCAGCTGACCTGGAAGGTCTCCGACCGCTTCAGCGTCACGCCGGGCCTACGCTACACGCACGAGAAGAAGGACGGAGTCTACGTCCAGACCACGCGCGGCGGCCTGGTCACCACCGACACCACCCTGGTCAACCGCCGCCTGGGCATCGCCCGGCCGCAGAGCTTCTCGGCCAAGACCAGCGACGGTTCGTGGTCGGGTCAAGTGGCGGCGGTCTATGCGATCAACGCCGACATCAATGCCTACGCCACCGCGTCACGCGGCCACAAGTCGGGCGGGATCAACATGACCTCCCTGCCCCTGACCAGCGCCGGCCTCCCGGCCCAGCAAGCGGCGGTGATCCGTCCCGAGCGCCTGACCACCATCGACGTCGGCCTCAAGACCCAGTGGTTCAACCGCCTGGTCACCGCCAACCTCGCGGCCTTCGTCACCGACGTGAAGGACTTCCAGGCCAACGTTGTCGACAGCGGCCCCGGCGCCCTGCGCGGCTACCTGGCCAATGTCGAGAAGGTCGAGGTGCGCGGCGTCGAACTGGACACCTCCACCCGCTCGATCGGCGGCTTCAAGTTCTACGGCAACCTCGCCTATACCGACGGCAAGTATGCCAGCTTCCGCAACGGCCCCTGCCCGCTGGAACGGATCGGCTCTTCGACCGCCGCCTGCGACCTGTCGGGCAAGGCGCTGCCAGGCCTGTCGAAGTGGGCGGGATCGGCCGGCGCCGAATATCGCGCCAAGACCAGCCTGGGCCGTCAGACCGGCGAGGCCTATGCCGGCGTCGACGCCAGCTTCCGCTCGGCCTATTTCGCCGACAGCTCGGACTCGATCCACACCCGGATCAAGGCCTACGAGATCGTCAACCTGCGCGCCGGCTTCCAGTCCGACAGCGGCTGGGAAGCGTTCGTGTCGGTCCGCAACGCCTTCGACGCCGAGTACCTGCAGAACATCACCGTAGTCTCGGGTAATTCGGGCCTGGTGGTCGGCACGCCCGGCGACGCGCGCGCCGTCGCCTTCACCCTGAGGGCCAGCTACTAGCGGCTTGCGGCGGGCGTCAGATAGATCGGATTGCCGATCATCAGCAGGCGCCCGCCCGCATCGCGGACATTGACCCGCACCCAGCTGGCGCGCGGGCCCAGATGGACCGTGAACTTGCCGTCCGAGATCGATGGAGTGAGCTTGGCGCCGTCCTGGATGATCTCCAGACCCGCCGCGTCAGCGCCAGCCAGCGTTACTGCGAAGGTCACCGCCTCGCCCGGCTTGGCCGCCAGCGCTCCGCCCATTACCACTGTCCGGTCGCCGACGCTGGCCGACAGGTCCAGCATCCGGTCGCGGGTCCCGTCCAGGTCGATGAACACCCGCCCCGCTTTCAGGCCCACCAGCAGCGCCTCGGTCGAGAGACTCTCGGCGTGGATCACCGTGGCCGGGCGACCAACGGCCGAGGACTTGTCGTGCGGGATGCCGGCGTCGTGGTTGTCGCTGCCGCCGATGGCGGTGATGCGGCGGCCCTGGTTCAGCTGGGCCTCCCAGAAGGGCACACCCGACAGCATGCCCTCGAAGCCGCCCAGCGCCTTCTCGTTGCCGCCATTGGCGACCTCGATGGCGGCGACCGCGTCGAAGTCGGTGTCCTTGGCGGTCCAGCCGCAGCCCATGCACATCTCGCCCGACGGCACGGCCGGGTGGCTGATCGAGAAGATTCCGCCGGCCGCCTTCACCGCCTGTTGCAGGCTACGGATGGTCGGGACGGTCTTGGAGCCCAGGCGGAAGTCGATGAAGGCCGTGGGCCCGAAGACGTTGGCGTGGCCTTGGAAGGTGGTGACCTCGCGGCCAGTCATCAGCAGCAGGCCCGGGAACGACGGCTGCAGCTCGGCCAGGGCCTCGGCCTGGCTGGTGGTGTTGTGGTCGGTGATCGCGACGAAGTCGAGGCCGGCGGCCTGGGCGGCCAGCACGGTGCGATAGACCGGACATGGCGCGCGCGGCGCCTCACCCGTCGTGCAGCCGCCGTCGCTATGGGCGGTGTGCATGTGCAGGTCGCCGCGGTACCAGCCTGGCGTCGTCGCCTTGGGCAAGGTTGCCGGCAGCGGCGCGGGTCCCCGCGCGAACCAGACCTTGGCCTCGTAGGTCGCCTTCGAGTTCGGCCGCGCATTGGGCACGCCCAGCAGCAGGGTCCATTTCCCGGCCGGCAACGGTCCCGGCAGATAGCTGGCCGTCGCCGCCTCGGCCGAGACGAAGAAGCTCTTCTTGTTGCCGCCGCTCCAGCCTCGGAAGCGGACAGGATCCAGCAGGCCCAGATCCACCACCGTCCTGTTCTCGCGGCCGGTGTAGTCGAAGGCCACCGACAGACGCGTGACACCCGCCGGGACGTCAAAGGTCACCGGCTTGTAGGTCTGGTGGTCGGCGCCGGTGATCTCGCCGGTCAGGACAAGGTCGGGCTTGCCCTCCTGCGCCAGGGCCGGAGACGCGATCAGCAGCAGGACGAGAGCAAGCCAGCGGAGCATGGGTGAGGTCCACAAAAGAATGGGCGGCCGAGGCTGCGGCCGCCCCAAGTTCAGGGGAATGGGTTTCAGGGGAAGAAAGTCAGGCGGCGCGCCCTAGAACTTGTAGAGAAGCGCCGCCTTGAAGGCGCGACCGAACTCCGGCCGGCCGATGCCGTAGAGCGCCCCGGCCTCGCCGCTGATGATCTGGCCGGCGCGGGGGTTGCCCTCGGTCAGGCCCAGCTCGTTGGTCAGGTTCGTGCCGTAGGCATAGACCGACAGCTTGTCGTTGACGTTGAACCGCACCGTGGCGCCCACCAGGGTGTAGGCCGACAGCTTCAGGGTGTTGGCGGCGTCCGAGTAGCGGTCGCCGTAACGCTCGATGCTGCTCTCGATGCGCAGGCGACGGTCCAGCAGGTTCACACCGGGCGTCAGACGGAAGGCCGTCTTCGGCACGCGGATCAGCTGCTTGCCCGTGAAGTCGCGGGTGCGGCTGGCGGTCCCGGCCGGCGGCTTGACCTGGCAGATCGGGTCGGTGGCCGCGACCGTGCAGGCTTCCTCGAACTTGTAGTCGCCGAACTTGGGATCCTGGACCGTGGCGCTGAAGCCCAGGTCGAACCAGGCGACCGGGCGCAGCGTGCCTTCCAGCTCCAGACCCAGGGTCTTAGTGTCGGTGATGCTGGTCTGGGAGACGTAGGCTCCGGTGGCCGGGTTGAACACCAGGCTGCCGAAGCTCAGGGCGTCATAGGCCGTGTGGAAGACCGTGGCGTAGAGATCCAGCTTGCCGGTGGTCAGCTTGTAGCCGCCTTCCATCAGATCCATCGTCTGGATGAAGGGCGATGTATTGGTGGCGTTGGTGATGTAGTCGCCCAGCGACGGCAGGCGGAACGCCGAGGTGTAGCGGGCGAACAGGCCCATGTGCGGGTTGATCCGGTAGTCCGCGCCGACGGTCCAGCCGCTGTGCTCGAACTTTTTGTCCAGGCGGTCATAGACGCCCGAGCCAGCCAGCACGGTGTCGTCAGCCGGGGTCGGCGAGAGGCCCAGATTGATGGTGGCGGTGCGCTCGCTACGGCCTTCGAACTCGATCCGCTCCCAGCGCACGCCGGCGTCGATGCGCAGGGCCGGCGTCACCTGCCACTCGTCGGTCAGGTACAGGGCCGTGGTGTTGGACTTGCCGTCGCCATTGGCGAACTCGGCGCCGTAACGGCTGATGCCGTTCTCGGTCAGGCTGGACAGGATCTTGCCCGAGGCGTCGACAGCCACCAGGTCCAGGCGGCGAGCGTTCTCACGCACGTCCAGCAGGGTGTTGGCCGAATAGCGGTTGAAGGCCTCCTCGACATGGGCGCGGTAGAAGCCGAACGCCACGTCGTGGGTCTGGCCGCCGAAGTCGAACTTATGCAGCACGCGGGTGTCGCTGATCAGCTCGTCCAGCGGCACCGAGACGTAACGCAGCGAACCGTCCAGCACGAGGCCGTTGCCGTTCTGGCCCGCGCCGGTGGTGCTGAACACCTCGCTCGGGTTGGTCGAGTAGCGCAGTTGCACGTCGGTCGCGCCCGGCGTCGCCGCCAGCAGGGCCGCGCGGTACTGAGCGATGCGGGCCGCGCCGGTCACCGGGGTGTTCGGGAACAGGCCGATACGCTTGGACTCCGAGGTCCGGTAGCGCAGCGTCTCCTGCAGATGCCAGCCGTCGGCGATCTCGTACTTCAGCTCGGCGGTGGCTTGGGTCAACTTGACCTCGGTGCCGCGCGACAGGTCCCAGTCGAACGGCCCCTTGGGGCCGCGCAGGGTCAGCTTGTTGGTCTCCGGCCCGGCCAAGGCGCCGGTCAGCGGGTCGAAGCCCGGCGCGGCGCTGGCTTGGCCGTCGGCGTTGAACTTCAGCGGCACGCCGGCGAACAGGATGACGTTGTCGTCCAGGTGCTTGATGTTGAAGTCGAAGCTGCCGCGCTCGAAGTCACGGCCGATCGAGGCGCGGACCTGGTAGCCCTTGTTGGCCGTGAAGCCCGGGTCGCGGATACCCTTGTCGTCGCGCCAGAAGCCGCCGACACCCATGCGCCAGTCGCCGATTGGACCGCCGTAATAGGCGTCGACGCGCTTGAGGCCGTAGTCGCTGCCCTGGATCTTGACGATGCCTTCCTGGGTTTCGCCCTTGCGGGTGATGAAGTTGACCGTGCCGCCCGGCGCGTACGAGGCGAAGATCGAGGACGGGCCGCCGCGCACCACTTCGATGCGGTCGATGGTCTCGTCCAGGCGGAACGACTGGTCGGCGTTCAGATAGCCCAGGCCGCCGTCATGCTGGATCGGCGCGCCGTCTTCCTGCAGGGCGATGGCCGAGAAGCCTTCCTGCGGGATACCGCGGGCGCGGATGTTGGCGCTGGCCTCGCCGCCCGAGGCCTCGACCCAGAAGCCGGGCACCGACTTCAGCGCGTCGGCCACGCCCATCGGCGAGCGCAGGCGCAGGGTCTCTTCGTTCATGGTGGTGACGGCGTAGCTGGTCGCCAGGCGGGTGCGGGCGTCCGAGCCGGCGCGCGAAGTGACGATCAGTTCCTCGACCGTCGACACGTCAGCGGCGGCCGCGCCCGCGGCCAAAGGGCCGGCGCCCCGCTGGCGCAGCGTGATGACCTGGGCGGTGGCCGAGGCGATCTCCAGCTCGCTGCCGTCGATTAGCTTGCGCACCGCGTCCTCGCGGCCGAACGCGCCCTGCAGGCCGCTCGTGCGGTGCTTGGCGGCCACGTCGTAGGGGAACAGGATCTGAACGCCGGCCTGGCGCGAGAAGGCGTTCAGGGCCTGGGCGGTGTCGCCGGCCGGGATGTTGAACTCCACCCGCGCGACGGCCTGGGCCTGAGCGGCGGCCGGAACGACGGCGACCAGCGCAGTCGTGGCCAGAAGCAGAGCGCCGATGCGCGGCGTCCAAGTCTTGGTCATTGTTTTTCGCCCCTCTTGTCATCGCCGGAAATCGGCGTCTCGCTCGGGAAGATGGAAGGGGCGCGAGAAACCTCTATCGAGATTTGAGAAGAATTCGTGACGGACCATCCTCGATGATCCGTAGACCGAAGGTCGTCCGCAGGGCTTCCAGGAAGGTTTCGGGATTGTCGGTCAGGAACCGGCCACCCAGACGCATGGCGCCGACCTTGGCGTCTTCTATGACCAGCTTGCGGACGAGATAACGATTGTATTCCTCGACCGCATCGGACAGGCGCTGACCTTCGAAAACGATTTCACCACGTCGCCAGGCCTGCACGGCCTGGACCTCGGCCTCGGGCGCGGCGGCCACGGCTACGCCGGCGGCGGTGACGGCCAGGGCCTGGCGGGCGTCGGTCGCGGTTTCCACCACCGCCTGGGCTTGGCCAGCGGCCGTGGCGATCGCCGCGCGGCCGGCCAGGACGATCAGGTCCAGGCCCGCCGGCCGCAGGCGGGCGTTGAACTGGCCGGGCGTCAGCCGCGCAAGGCCTTGCTGGGTGAACAACTCGAACGGCCGCAGGACGTCCTGGGCGACGGTCAGGGCCACCTCCCCTCGCTGCAGCCACAAGCGTCGATGCTTGCGATCGAAGCGCCACAACACCTCGGTGTCGGTGTTCAGCTCGACCGAACTGCCGTCGGGCAGAGCCAGGGTGCGGCGCTCGCCGACCCCGGTAATCGTGCGGGCGCGAAACAGCTGATCGCGCCCGAGATAGGCCGCGCCGGAGAGCCCGGCGGCCATGGCGACGCCTCCACCGATCCAGGCGCGACGGCTCATCGCCGGCCGCTGACGCGGCTCGGCGTCACGCAAGGCGTCCAGCTTGCTCCAGGCGGCGGCGACCTCGGCGAAGGCGGCGGCGCGGCGCGGATCGGCGTCGCGCCAGGCCTCGAACTCGGCGGGGTCGGCCCGGCCGGCGTCCAGACGCGCCAGCCATTCCGAAGCCTGGGCGATCAGCGCGTCTCTGTCTTGATCGCCCGTTTTCGCCATGTACCCGCTCTACTCCCGATCCCGCGGCCATCACTCGCCGCCAGGGCCTTCGTCAACAACATCAGCCCTTTGGCCAGGTGCTTCTCAACCGTAGAGATGGATAAGTTCAACCGAACCGCTATCTGGCCCGGCGAAAGCCCTTCCATTTTTCGTAAAGTGACCACCCGCCGGCACTGTTCGGGCAGGCGGTCGACCGCGTCGAGCACCCGCAGCAATTCCTCGCGGGCGCTGGTCACAGCATGCGCGTCCGGCGCCGGGTCTGGCAGGGCTTCCATCTCCAGCACCCCGATCTGGCGAATGCCCACCACCTTGGCCCGGCGAAATCGCTCGAAGGCCAGGTTGCGGATGATGGTCAGGACGAAGCGCTCGGGCTGCTCCAGGCGTCGCCAGTCCGGCACGCCCAGCACCTTGGCATAGGCTTCCTGGACAAGGTCCTCAGCCTCGACCGCGTCGCCCGTCAGCTTGCGGGCATAGGCGCGATAGACCGACGCGGACGGCAGCACCGCCTCGGCGAACCACTTGTCGATCTCACGTAGCCAGGCCATCGCGCCCTGTCCCGTCGGCGACGCGCCGACTCCTTCAAAGCGCTGCACTAACGAGCGGACGTGTCAGTTTGCTGACGATCAACCCATAGGGACTCGCGCGCCCAGCGGGACAGGCCTAGAAACCGCACTGGTGATCCAGCGCCTTTGGGGGAAGGTATGCATCCGCACCGACCCGCATTCCGGCTCTGGACCTGCGTCGGCGTTTTGCTGGCCATCGCAGCGCCCGCGCAGGCCGCGCCCAACCTCGTCCATGTTCGCGCCGGCGCCCTGCAAGACGCCTTGACGGAACTCGCCCGCGATAACGGCGTCGACATCCTCTATTCGGCGGATCTGGTCAGAGGGCGACGGACCGCTGTCGTCAAGGGCCGGCTGACCACGCAACAGGCGCTCTCCCAACTGCTGATCGGATCGGGCGTCGGCTACCGGGTCACGTCCGACGGCGTCTTCGTGCTGTTCGAGTTGCCGAAGCGCGAGATCGCCGATCCAGGCGACGGCGCGATCTCCGAAGTGCTGGTCCTGGGTCGCCGCACCCAGAACGCCGACATCCGGCGAACCGAGAACGACATCCAGCCGTACCGCGTGGCAGGGCCGCGCGACCTGGCCGTCGCGGCGCAGGACAATGTCGATCAGTACCTGCGCGAGCGTCTGCCCGCCAATGGCCAGGTCATCTCGCCCGGTCAGAACGTCGGCTACACGGGGGCTCCCAATTCGGCGATCGACCTGCGTGGCGTGGGCCTGCAACGGACCCTGGTCCTGGTTGACGGCCGGCGCCTGCCCAGCCTGCCATCGCGCGCGGCCGGGCTGGAACAAAGCGACGTCAACGCCATACCGCTGGGCGCGATAGAGCGGGTCGAAACCCTGACCGCTACGGCCGGCGGCATCCACGGCCCAACCGCGATCGGCGGGGTCGTCAACGTCGTGCTGAAGCGCGGCTATCGCGGCGCGGAGCTGACCGTGGTCTCCGGCCTATCCAGTCGTGGCGACGCCGGTCGCGAACGCATCGAAGCGCACCTCGGCTTTACGCCTGATCATGGACGCACCGACGTGATGCTGGCCGCGTCGTATTCCGCCGCGCAGCCGCTGACCGTGGGCCAGCGCGACTATGCGCGCCGGTCGCTCGAATGGCAGGCTCAGAACGATCCGAGCCAGTTCCTGCTGCAGCGCAGGCCGGTCAACGCGATCACTGTCCGCAGCAGCCTGGGCGAGCCGCTACGACTGGACGCCGCCTATGGCGGAGCCGTGCTGAACGGCAGCTACACGTTCCTGCCGCTCGACTTTCAGGGAACGGACCAGGAGAAGGCGGCCGCGCTGGCGACCAATGCCGGACGCCTGCCAACCGACCCCGCCGACGGCGACACCTCGCTGATCTCCACGCCCAAGACCTATTCCATCCTGTTCAGCGCGCGCCGTCGGATCAGCGACCGGCTCGAGGCGTTCGTCGACGGCCTCGACCTCCACGACGAGGCGCGGACCTCCTCGCCCCGGTACCTGGAACTGCGCAGCCTGAGCCACGCCAACGCGGCCGGAAACCTGTTCGCCAACTCGGTCTATTTCTATTTCCCCCTGCCAGGCCTGACAGACCGGAAGTCGGTCGAGATCGATGTCCGCCGTCTCACGGGCGGCCTGATCGCCACCCTGCCCGGGCGCTGGCAGGCGTCCGCGGACTATACGGTCGGCCATTCGCTGCTGGAGATCAGGCGCGAGGGCATGGTCGTCACCTCCAACATCGCCAACGCCTTCTGGGACGGCTTCGCCGGCGCGCGCGGCCAGGCGCCGATCATTCCGCTGGGCGACTATGCCAGCCTGCAATCGGCGGCGATGACCTACGCCGTTCCGTCGGGCGAGCACAGCCGGCTGACCACACGGTTCAGCAACGGCACCGTGCGCGCCGCCGGCCCCATGATCACTCTTCCGGGCGGTCCGCTCACGGCGACGGTGCTGGGCGAGATCCGGCGCGAGCGAATACCCGAGACCGTGTTCGTGGGCTCGGGCGAAGGCGGAATAAGCAGGACGCCGACGCCCGACCGGGTGCAACGCGTGACGTCCGGATATATCGAGCTTCGGGCGCCCCTGTTGTCCCGCGACTCCCGGTTCGCGCCCACGCGCGGCCTGGAGCTGCAGTTGGCCGTGCGGCGCGACGAGGTCAGGACGACCTTCCCCGACACGGTCCTGACCGGCGTCACCACCTATGCCCGCGCCACCGTCCGCCACCAGGCGGATGTGTTCACTGTGGGCGCCCGCGCGTTTCCAGCCGACTGGCTGATGCTTCGGGCCAGCGCGGCGACCGGCCAGTCCCCGCCGGACATGACGCACCTCCAGGAAATCACCATCCTGAACAAGAGCCCGCTCGGCAGTCCCTATACGGACCCCAAACGCGGCGGGCGAAACCTCCTGTCCGACGGCCCCTATCGGCTGGGCCGAAGCGGATGGCACGACATCGGCCAGGAAAAGGGCGTGACGCAGTCGGTCGGCGTGGTGTTCAACCCTTCGGGCCGCAACGGCCCGCGCCTATCCATCGACGCCTCCCGCGTCGAGATCCGTGACGAGATCGGCATGTCCGGTCTCAACCCCCAGCAGGTTATCGACGCCGAGGAGCGCTATCCCAACCGCGTCGTCCGCGAGCCCCTGTCCGCTGCCGACGCCGCCCTCGGCTATACCGCCGGCCGGATCATTGTCCTCTACAGCGGATTGGCGAATGTCGGCCGCACCCTCGCCGAGACGGTGGACCTCCAGCTCGACTGGACGCTGCCGCCGGTCATGGACGGCGAGACCCGGCTCTATGGCGCGGCCACCTGGCAGCCGACCTTGCGGACCCGGCGCCGGCCGGGACTGCCGTGGCTGGACCGCGTCGGCTTCCGCGACGGTCCCCTGGAATGGCGTGGCAATGCGGGCGTCCAATGGACACGCGGCCCGCTGCTGATGGACCTGAATGCTCAGTACATGGGACATTCGCTCCCGCTGTATTCGCCCTACAGCAACGTCATCGCGCAAGGCGCGGCCCATAACCAGACGCGGAAATACATCCCGTCACGACTCTATCTCGACCTGACGGCCCGCCGCCGGTTCGACTTCGCAGGCGACCATGCGCTGCGGTCGCTCGACGTTCGCTTCGCCGTGCAGAACCTGCTCGACACCACGCCTCCCATCGTCGCCGACGCCAACAACATGGGCTACGACTATCGCGGCGACCCACGCCGGCGGCGTTTCGAACTCAGCCTGTCGGGTCATTTCTAGGCCGCCGCGAGCCCGGTGAGGGTTCTTCGAAAACCTGCGTTCCCCCTTGGTGAAGGCGTCCGACCGGACGCCCCGCACACCGGAGGACAGCAGGTGCTCAAGTTCATCCCGGTCGCCTTGGCGACCCTATTCCTTTCGACCTCGGCGTTCGCGCAGGTCAAACCCTTCCCCGCCGACTTCAAGACCCAGGAGATCACCACCAACGGCGCGACGATCCATGTCCGCGTCGGCGGCAAGGGTCCGGCCGTGGTGCTGCTGCACGGCTATGGCGAGACCGGCGATATGTGGGAGCCCTTGGCCGCGGACCTCGCCAAGGACCACACCGTGATCGTGCCCGACCTGCGGGGCCTTGGTCTGTCGTCCAAGCCGGCGTCGGGCGGCTATGACAAGAAGACCCAAGGCGGCGACGTGGCCGGCGTGCTGGCCGCCCTGAAGGTCACCAAGGTCGACCTGGTCACCCACGACATCGGCAACATGGTCGGCTACGCCTTCGCCGCCGAACATCGCGACAGCGTCCGCCGCTTCGTGCTGATCGACGCGCCCCTGCCCGGCGTCGGCCCGTGGGAAGAGATCCTCAAGAACCCGCTGCTGTGGCACTTCCGGTTCGGCGGCCCCGACATGGAGCGCCTGGTCGCCGGCCGCGAGCGCATCTATCTGGACCGCTTCTGGAACGAGTTCTCGGCCACGCCGGCCCGCTTCACCGAAGCCTCGCGCCAGCACTACGCCAAGCTCTACGCCCAGCCCGGCGCCATGCATGGCGGCTTCTCGCAGTTCGCCGCCTTCGACCAGGACGCCATCGACAACAAGGCCTTCGTGGCGCAGGGCAAGCTGGACATGCCGGTGCTAGCCCTGGGCGGCGAGAAGTCGTTCGGCCCGATGATGGCGACGGTGATGCGCTTCGCCGCCAGCAACGTCACCGAGGGCGTGGTGCCCGACTCCGGCCACTGGATCATGGAAGAAAACCCCAAGGCCACCGTGGCCCTGGTGCGTGACTTCCTGGACGCCAAGCCGTGAGCCGTCGTCTCGTCCTCGCCGGCGCCGCGCTCCTGCTGATCGCCGGCGCGGCTTCGGCCCAGGAGCGCCAGGTGCGCCTGACACCGCCGGAAATCCAGGGCCTAACCGCGGGTGGCGCGACGGCTGGCACCTCGGGCGTGACCGGCATCCGCACGACGGTGCTCTACGGCGATCCGACCAAGGCCGGCCCCTACACCATCGCGCTGAAGGTGCCGCCGAACACCCGCATCGCCGCACACGGCCATCGCGACGACCGCACCGCCATCGTGGTCGGCGGCGTCTGGCGCTTCGGCTATGGGCGCAAGGCCGACGAGGCCCTGGTCAAAATCCTGCCGCCGGGAAGCTTCTACAGCGAACCGGCGGGGGTCGAGCACTTCGCCATGACCGGGCCGGAAGGCGCGGTCGTCTACATCTCCGGCTATGGCCCGACCAGCACCGACTATGTCGAGGCGGCCGACGCGCCCAAGCCCTAAGCGCGTGGGGAGCAAGGCCAACCGCCCTGCTCCCCTTTCGCCTCAGTGACCGACCGCGCGCAGCACGATGTCGGCGAAGCCCTCGGCGGTCGCCTTGCGGTTCCAGTCGCGCTGCAGTTCGCACGCCACCTGGATCCAGCTGACCGGCTTGCCGCCCGCCTGGACGACGCGATCGATGCCCGCCTGGTGCGCCAGCTGCGAAGTGCCGCCGACCGCGTCCACCACCGCGAAGACGTCATAGCCTTCAGCCAGGGCGTCCAGGGCCGGGAATGCCAGGCAGACCTCGGTCCACAGGGCGACGATGATCAGCTTCTTGCGGCCGGTGGCCTTCACGGCGGCGACGAAGTCCTCGTCCTCCCAGGCGTTGATGGCGGTGCGGTCGATCGGCTTGGCGTCCGGCAGGACGTCGGTGATCGGCGTGATGGTCGGCGTGTTCAGGCCCGTGGCCACGTTCACCGTGGTGAGCACCACCGGCAGGCCATAGAGCTTGGCGGTCTTGGCCAGATTGGTGACGTTGGCGATCAGCAGGCGCTTCTCCATCGTGACGATGGACGAGACCTGGACCGGTTGGAAATCGATGATCAGCAAGGCGGCGTTCTGCGGCGTCAGCAGGTGGTCGTCCAGCGGGTCGCGGATACTCAGGGGCGATGTCATTTTGCGTTCTCGCTCAAGGGTTTCGAGCGACGATCTGCGGCGCTCCCTAAGGGGGAACGCAGGGTCGCCCGAAGTCCTCAGCGCCGGGTCGAGACCAGCTCGTAGGTGTCGACGTCGCGGGCGATCATCCGCACCGGCAGCACCTCGGACACCGAGCGTCCGAACCGCCGGGCGTCACCGGTCTTGAAGACGCCGGTGATCCGCAGCGCCGCGACCTTTGGATCCCGGATGACGATCCGAACCCGCGTGTAGCGGTTCAGCAAGGCGACCGCCTCGGACAGCGGCTGGTCGCGAAACTCGACCACGCCCTGCTTCCAGGCCAGCGCCTCGTCGACATTGGCCGCCGACACCTTGCCGGCCGCGCCGGCCTTGGCCTTGAAGGCCTGGCCCGGCGTGAGCTTGACGGCCCCGTCGCTGGACGCCACCGACACGCTGCCCTCGGCCAGCACCACCTGTAAGGCGTCCGGCGTCACCTGCACGTCGAACTGGGTGCCAATCGCCGTGACCACGCGCCCGCCCGCCTGCACGGCGAAGGGATGGGCGCGGTCGTGGGCGACGTCGAAGAACGCCCGGCCGTTCAGCAGGCTCACATCACGCCGGCCGCTGGCGAAGGCCACGTCGAGCGCGCTGTCGGCGTCCAGCGTCACATGCGTGCCGTCCGGCAGGTCGACGACGGATCGCTGCCCCTTGCCGGTGACGTAGTCCGGACGCCCCACGGCGGTGAGCGATGGAGCCTCGGCGACCTGGATCGGCTTGGCCGGCCGCTCGAACCAGCCTTGCTGGGCGCCCACCAGCAGCGTCGCCGACACGGCCGCGACGGCGATGGACGCCGCGATCAGACGCGGCCACCAGGGCTTGGCGACGGGCTCGGGTCCGGCCTGCCGGGCCGCGCGGGCCATGGCGGCGATCAGGTCGCTGTCGTCGGCGTCGTCGAAGATCGCCCACATCTGGTGGGCCTGGCTCCAGGCGTCGCGGTTCTCCGGGCTCTCGTCCAGCCACATGGCGAACTGCTCGCGCTGGGGCGATTGGTCGAGGTCCTCGCGGGCCAGCCATTGGGCGGCCGCCTGGGCGGGCGTCAGGGCGTCGCGGCTCATCGGGCGCCTCCCGCATGGGCCATCAGGTGCTCGATGGCGCGGACCATATGTTTTTCGACCGCGCTGACCGACAGGCCCAACTGGGTGGCGATGGCCTGATGGCGCAGGCCGTCGATCCGGCGTAGCAAGAAGATCGTCCGCGTCCGCTCCGGCATGGTCATCAGGGCGGCGGCGGCGGCGTTCAGGGCCTGCTTGCCGGCATAGATGCGGGCCGGATCGAAGTCCTGGTCGCCGCAAAGATCGGGATCCAACGCCACATGCTCGTCGGCATGCCGGACCGTGCGGCGGCGATAACGGTCGGCCAGCACGCTTGCGGCGGTCTGGAAGATGTAGGCGCTGGCGTGATCGGTGTTGTCGGGCGTGCCCCGCACGGTCAGGCGCAGGAAGACCTCCTGCACTAGGTCCTCGACCTCGCCGGCGTTGCGCACACGGCGACGGAAGTAGGCGGCCAAGGGTCCGCGCATCGCCGCCGCCTGCCGCGCGAAGGCGTCCGCGCGCGCGGCGGCGTCGGAAGCGTCAGCCATCAGCCCCTCTCGCGCCATTCCCATCAGAGACTCCGCCACCTGTCCAACAGACCTGGCTTTCGAGAAGGCAGAACGCAGCCCTAGGCAAAGTCCTCATCAGATCGGTGAGGAAATTCCACCGACCCGCGTTACGCTAGTCAGGCGCCCTCACCCAAGGACTCTCCCATGCGCAAGACCGCTATCGCCTTCGCCCTGGCCTTCAGCCTGACGGGCATGACTGCCGCCTACGCCCAGACCAAGCCGACGATCGTGCTGGGCGCCTTCGCCGATAGCAGCAACTGGAACGGCGTGGTCGCGGCCGGCCGCTAAGGGTCAGCCCCGGTTTTCCATGCTCGTGGGCCGGCGCTTGCGCCACGAGGTCTCGATGTGGTCGCGCATGGCATGGGCGGCGCCGTCGGAGTCGCCCGCCACGATCGCGTCGTAGATCCGCTTGTGGGCCTCGTGCGTGGCCCGCACGTGGTCGACGTTCAGGCGGCCACTATAGCCGTAGGTCTTCACGGCCTTGCTCTGGATGCTGTCGATGATCGCCTTGCTGAGGCGATCACCCGACAGGCGCATGATGATGTCGTGGAAGGCGACGTCCTCGTGGACATAGCCGGCGGGGGTGTCGATCAGCCCCTCCAGCCGCTCCATCTGCCGACCCAGCTGGGCGGCGGCTTCCGGCGTGATGTTGCGGGCGGCCTTCGACGCCATGCTGGCCTCCAGCGACGCGCGGATCTCCGACAGGTTGTCCAGATAGCTGAGGCCGTCCTCGCGCCGGAACAGGGCGCTGAGGATCATCGGGTCCAGCAGGTTCCAGGACGAGGCGTCCTGGATGATCGTGCCGCGCCCCTGCTGCGAGACGACTAGGCCCTTTTCCGTCAGCGCTGTCGTCGCCTCGCGCACGACCGTGCGGCTGACGGCGTACATGTCGCACAGCACGTTCTCGGGCGGCAGCACCGTGCCCGACGGATAGATCTCGGTGACGATCGCGTTGACGAGATCCTCGACCACCGCCACGGCCAGCCGGGGACGACGCGCGGCTCGCGCACCCGGGGCGTTCATCGAAGCTGTCATGGCCTGGCGCTCATTTGGTTGTCCGAGCGTTCTATCCGACGCCCTGGTCGTATCACAATACGAGATTCGAAGGACGTCGGGCGGTGGAAAGCCCCGCCCCACCTGCCTTTTCGGGAAGGCTTGCAAAGCCAAAATTCATCATACATATTATCTCATCGAGTGACGACAGTCCCATATTCTGGATTAAAGACCGACACCATGCGGATTACCGGCTATCGCAGCCTGACGACCATCCACGATTGGCAGCGTCCCGTCGGGGACGTGAACGGCGTGGTCGAAGCTGGCGTCACCGAGACGCCGATCCTGCTGCTGGAAACCGACGGCGGCCTGACCGGCGTCGGCTTGGGCCAGCACGCCGACATCGCCCGCGTCTTCCCGGCCGTCGAGGGCGAGGATCCTCGCGCTGTCGCGGCGCTGTACGACCGCATGCTGGCCCACGTCTTCAAGAGCGGCCATGCCGGCGCCACCTATGGCGCCATCGCCGCGGTCGACATGGCCCTGTGGGACCTCAAGGCCAAGATGGCCGACGAGCCTCTGTGGCGGACCCTGGGCGCCCGCGACCGCTTCGTGCCCGGCTACGCCTCGGGCCTGTGCTACGGCCTGACGGACGAAGCCTTCGAAGCCCACTACGTGCTGTGGGCCGAGCGCGGCTTCACCGCCGCCAAGATCAAGGGCGGCCGCGATGTCGAGCGCGACGTGCGCCGCCTGCAGATCGCCCGCGACGTCCTGCGCCGCAACACCGAGCGCCCGGCCATGATGCTGGACGTCAACGAGTGCTGGAGCCGCAAGCAGGCCGTGCGCCACACCAGCGAGATCGAAGCCCGCGTCGACCTGACCTGGATCGAGGAACCTTTGCGCCGCTGGGATGCCGAGGGCCACGCCATCGTCAGTCGCGCGATCAAGGCCGCCGTCGCCACCGGCGAGAACCTGACGGGCCTGGACCAGTTCACGCCCCTGTTCGAGGCCAAGGCGGTCGACATCGTCCAGACCGGCAGCGTCTGGGGGATCACCCACTTCAACCGCGTCGCCCTGGCGGCCCACGCCCACAACCTGCCTGTCTCGCCGGTCGGCTATGACTGCAATCCGGTGGCCCACGCCGCCGCGGCCGTCCCCAACATGGTCGGCATCGAGATCCAGGACTTCAACTTCCCGCTGGGCCTTACCGTCGACCAGCAGATCACCGACGGCGGCCTGGTGCTGGGCGACCGTCCGGGCCTGGGCATCGAGGTCGACGAAGAGGCGATCGCCGCCAACCGACTCAGCGGAACATGGTCCAAGTCCGGGGGACCACACGTCCGGTCCCGGCGGGCCGGACTGGGGCTGGTCCCCAACGGCCGCGCCGCCGGCGAACGATAAGACGTCCTCAAGGACGCAGGGTAGGAAGCAGACAGGATGATCACCACCCGCCTCGGCGCGCCCCTCTCGCCCGTCGCCCTCGGCGGCGCCTCGCTGGGCGGCGTGTATCACGCCGTGTCGCAAGGCCAGGCCGACGCCGTTGTCGTCGCCGCACTCAAGGCCGGCGTCAACCTGATCGACGTCGCGCCCTACTACGGCCTGACGCGCGCCGAGACGGCGTTGGGCGTGGCCCTGAAGGGCGCCGACCGGAACGCCTACGTACTGATGACCAAGGTCGGTCGTTATGGCGACAAGACCTGGGACTTCTCGCGCGAAGCCACCCTGCGCAGCCTGGACGAAAGCCGCGCGCGCCTGGGCGTCGACCGCATCGACGTCCTGCAATGCCACGACATCGAACACGGCGACCGCCGCCAGTTGCTGGACGAGGCCCTGCCGACCTTGCGCGACCTGAAGGCGCAAGGCGCGATCGGTCACATCGGGATCACCGGCTACGACCTTGCCCTGCTTGATGACATCGCCACGGCCGAACAGGTCGACACGGTGATGGCCTATTGCACCTACACCCTGCAGGACCAGCGCCTTGCCCCGGTCGCTCAGCGCCTGGCCGCACAAGGGGTCTCAGTTTTCAACGCTTCGCCCCTGGGCATGGGACTACTGACGGCCGGTGGTCCGCCGGACTGGCACCCTGCCCACGACAGCGTCCGCGACGCGTCCGCGGAAGCCGCCCGCCGTTGCGCAGCGCTGGGCGGAGATCTGTCGTCCGTCGCCTTGCAGTTCGCTTTGCAGACCGCCGCCAGCGCTGGCATGGCCTCGACGGTCATCGGCATGTCCAAGGCCGAGAACCTGCATCGCAACCTCACCGCCCTGACGACGCCGTTGGATCCCGCGCTTTTGGCCACCGTCGAGGAGGCCCTGGCGCCGGTCCGCGACCTCGGCTGGGACGTCCTGCCCGGCAACGGCGGCAAGGGCGCATGATCGACGCGCACCTGCATCTCTGGGATCCCGCCAAGCTGGACTACGACTGGCTGCGCCACGTGCCGACCATCGCCGGCCGGCAGTGCCCCGAACAATGGGCCACCCTGCGCAATGGCGTGCGGCGGGCCGTGTTCGTCCAGGCCGACTGCGCGCCGGACCAAGCCCTAACCGAGGTCGACTGGGTCGCCGAACAATCGCACCCGGACCTGGAGATCCTCGGCATCGTCGCCTTCGCCCCGCTGGAGCAGGGCAAGGCGGCCGGCGAGCACCTCGACGCCCTGCGCCACCGTCCGCTGGTGCGAGGCGTGCGCCGCTCGGTGCAGAATGAGCCCGACGACCTCATCACCGATCCTAGCCATCTGGACGGCCTGGTCGCCGCCGCCGAGCGCGGCCTGACCATCGACGTCTGCGCTCGCGACCACCAGCTGCCGCGCGTCATCGAGATGCTCAGCGAGCTGTTCGAGCGCGCGCCCCAGGCTCGAGTGGTGCTGGACCATCTGGGCAAGCCCGACATCGCGGCGCACGGCGGTGACATCCGCGGCGCGAACTGGGCCATCAACCTGCGCTTCCTGGCCGCCTTCCCGAACGTCTTCGCCAAGCTGTCGGGCCTGATGACCCAGGACCATTGGACCGAAGGCCGCGACGAGACCCTGGTCCCTTACGTCCGCCACGCCCTGGCGTGCTTTGGGCCCGAGCGCCTGATGTTCGGCGGCGACTGGCCGGTCGTCGAGCTGGCTGGCGGCTATGCCCGCTGGCTGACCCTGTTCGAGACCATCACCACCGCCCTGCCCCCGCGCGACCGCCTGCGCATCGAGGCGGGAACCGCCACCGATTTCTACGCCCTGGCGACGGAGACGCTCTGATGAGCCTGGACACCACCCTGCCTGCCGCCGCGCCTGCCAACGCCGGCCGCATGCGCCTGCAGCTGTCGCTGATGGTCAACTTCTTCCTGCTGATGGCGCTGTACAGCGGCGTGCTGGGCGTGCTGCTGCCCAACCAGATCGCCACGCTGAATCCCGGCGAGAAGGCCAACAACCTGGCCCTGCTGTTCGCGATTACCTCGGTGTTCTCGACCCTGACCACGCCGATCGCCGGCGCCCTGTCTGACCGCACCCGCACGCGCTGGGGCCGCCGCTCGCCGTGGATCGCCATCGCCTCGCTGATCGGCTCGATGGCCCTGTTCGGCGTGTCATGGCAGACCAGCTTCTGGTCGCTGATGGTGCTGTGGGTGATGGCCACCGTAGCCTACAACTCCATGCAGCCGGCCATGACCACGGTGATCGCCGATCGCTTCGCGCCCGAGACGCGCGGCGCGGTGTCGGGCATCGTCGGGGCGGGCATGACCGCGGGCCTGACCGCCGGCACCGTTGTGGCCGGCTATCTCGCCGGCGCCCAGGTGCTGGCCTACGGCCTGTTCGCCGCAGCCATCGCCATCTCGTGCGTGGCCTTCGTGCTGATCAACCGCGAGCCGTCCAGCGCCGAGGCGCCCGCCCGCCCGTTCTCGTGGAAGGCCTTCGCCACCAGCTTCTGGATCAGCCCAAAGGAACACCCGGACTTCGCCTGGGCCTTCGCCGGACGGTTCACCGTCTACATGGGCTACCAGGCCGTGGCGGCCTACCTGCTGTACATCCTGCGCGACTATATCGGCCTGTCGGATGCGGCTTCGAACCGGACCATCGCCAACCTGGCAATGCTGACCCTGGTCTGCCTGATCGTCTCGTCCCTGGCCTCGGGCTTCCTGTCCGACAAGCTTCAGCGCCGCAAGCCGTTCGTGATCGCCTCCAGCCTGATCATGGGCTGCGCCATGGTCGCCCCGCTGGTCCTGCCCAACCTCACCGGCATGTGGATCTACGCCGGCGTCATCGGCATCGGCTACGGCATGTTCATGTCGATCGACATGGCGCTGATGACCCAGGTCCTGCCCAAGAGCGCGGTCGGCGACGAGGGCAAGGACCTCGGCGTGCTGACCACGGCCGTCAACATTCCGCAGATCATCAGCCCGGTCATGGCGGCGGTGCTGCTGCACATCTTCGACAACAACTACGCGGCCATCTTCGTCGCCGCGATCGTGTTCGTCTTCGCCTCGGCCCTGTGCGTGGCCCCGATCAAGGGTGTGCGCTGAGGTCCGAATATTCGTATGACGTATTATGATAATTTGACATACGTCTTACCTTGTCGTAGAAGCTTTGGTTAAGGCCGGGAAACGGCCAAGGGGTTGAAACGACAGGATCCAAGCATGTCCACGAAGACGACTTTGATGGCCGCAACCGCTCTCGGGCTTCTGGGAGCATGGGCGGCTCCTTCGGCGGTTTGGGCTCAGGACGCCTCCACGACCGCTGTCGAGGAGATCGTCGTAACGGGCATCCGCGCGAGCCAGCAGCAATCGATCGACATCAAGCGCAACGCGGTCGGCGTCGTGGACTCGATCGCCTCGGAAGACCTGGGCAAGCTGCCCGACCAGAACGTCGCCGAGTCGCTGCAGCGCATCGCCGGCGTGACCATCGAGCGTAACCGCGGCGAAGGCCGCTACGTCTCGGTCCGGGGCTTTGGTCCCAAGTTCAACGCCGTCACCGTCAACGGCCGCACCCTGGCCACCGACAACAACGGCCGTGAGTTCTCGTTCGATGTCCTGCCCTCGGAGATCATCTCGGGCGCCGACGTCTACAAGTCGCCGCAGGCCAGCGTGAACGGCGCCTCGATCGGCGCGACCATCGACGTGCGCACCCTGCGCCCGCTGGAACAGCGCCAGGCCTTCAGCGCCGCCGGCTCGGTCAGCGGCACCTGGGCCGAACTGCGCGACAAGTACAATCCGGAAGCCTCGGGCGTCGTCAGCTGGCGCAACGCCGATCGCACCCTGGGCGTGGCCCTGTCGGCCTCGTACACCGACCAGAAGGTGCGCGACGACGAGTTCACGATCGGCGCCGGCCATGTGCGCCGCTCCAGCACGGACTCCTACTACAACGCCGGCGGCGTCGCGGGCGCGCGCATCGGCCCGGGGGTTGCGGCCTTCAGCAACGTCTCGATGCCCTCGAACCTGTCGCCGTTCTTCTTCGAACGCGACAAGACGATGCTCGGCCTGAACGGCACGGTTCAGTACAAGCCGACCGAGCGCCTGACCGCCACGATCGACGCTCTGTACGCCAAGGCCGACATCAAGGAACAGCAGACGGGTCTGGCCTATGACTTCGCCGGCGGCACGCTGGTCGAGCAGGTCGTCCAGAACGGCGAGGCGGTCTACCAGCGCTACCAGGGCG
The DNA here is from genome assembly GCF_058808315.1 of Caulobacter sp. GW821-FHT11E11. NCBI lineage: Bacteria > Pseudomonadati > Pseudomonadota > Alphaproteobacteria > Caulobacterales > Caulobacteraceae > Caulobacter > Caulobacter sp. GW821-FHT11E11. Next base: position 704,925 of record NZ_JBXARO010000002.1, on the reverse strand, counting down.
GCTTCGTCGACCAGATCATCCAGTACGATCACCGCAAGGTCACGACCGACCAGATCGGCCTGAACCTGAAGTGGGCCGCCACCGACAACCTGACCCTGAGCTTCGACGCCTCGACCTCGAAGGCCGAGCGTCGCGGCAAGGAAGACAACGACTTCACGACTATCCGACGCAAGAACGTCGACACCTGGTTCGATCGCCGGGGCGGCAACGAGATGTACTCATACGGCTTCACCAGCCCCAACTACGCCAACGCCGCGACCAACCCGCAGGGCGTGACCGCCCACTACTACATCTGGGGCGGCGGCTCGGACGTCGACGACGAGATCAACGAGTTCGCCTTCGACGCCAACTGGAAGCCGGAAGGCATGGTGTCGCTTCGCGCGGGCCTGGCCTCGCAGAGCCGCAAGAAGACCATCACCGCGGTCGAGATGCCATTTGGCGAGCAATGCGCCTACTGCGACTCCAACCAGGTGCTGCCGACCACGCTATTCCAGAACACCAACCGCAACTTCTTCGACGGCAAGTACGGCAACAGCATCCTGCACGACTGGCTGATCTACGATCCGCGCGCCCTGATCCTGCAGGTCAAGGAATACGCCACCCGAGACGGCAAGGCCTTCAACCAGGCCATCCCCTCCCCCTCGGCCTCGTCGGTCGTGGATGAGAAGGTGCTGCTGGGTTACCTGATGACCGACATCAAGGCCGACCTGGGCACCATGCCGCTGGCCGTGAACGTGGGCGTCCGCATCGAGGACACCGACTACACCTCGGCCGGCGCCTCGCGCACGGTGACCAGCGCCAAGCCGAACGGCGCGGGCCAGAACATCATCACCGTGTCGCCGGTCGTGCCCGTCAGCTTCAAGGGCCACTACACAGACATCCTGCCGTCGCTGAACGCTCGTCTGAACGTCACTGACGACTTCATCGTTCGCCTGGCTGCATCGCGCGTCATGACCCGCCCGACCCTGTCGGACCTGTCGCCGCGCCAGACCATCCAGACCAACCCGGGCAACGAAACCATCCGTCGCGGCAATCCGGACCTGCAGCCCTTCCGCGCCACCCAGGTCGAAGGCGGCCTGGAATGGTACTTCGGTGAGACCTCGCTGCTGTCGTTCGCGGCCTTCTACAAGAACATCGACTCGTTCGTGACCCTGGTCACCACGCCGCAGAAGGTCGACCAGGTCACCTTCCAGGTGACGGTCCCCGCCAACGGTAACGGCGCGGTCGTGAAGGGCTTCGAGGTGGGCTACCGCCAGGTGTTCAACCAGCTGCCCGCGCCGTTCGATGGCCTGGGCGTGCAGACCAGCTTCACCTACGCGGAGTCGAATGCCAACTACACCAACACCGTGGCCAACGTATCCTACGGCCTGGAAGGCCTCTCCAAGTACTCGTACAGCCTGGTCGGCTTCTACGAGAAGGGTCCGATCCAGGCCCGCGTGGCCTACACTTGGCGTGACAAGTTCCTGCAGGTCGCCTCGGGCCGCAACGGCGAGCCGGAATACTTTGACAGCTACGGCCAGCTCGACGTCGGCGCGTCCTACAACGTCAACGACCACTTCACGGTGTTCGTCGACGGCCTGAACCTGACCGACACCGAAGAGTTCATCTACTCGGTCACGCCGAACCGCACGAAGGAGTTCCGGACCACGGGTCGCCGCATCGCGGCCGGCGTCCGCATGCGCTTCTAAGTCTTTCCCCCGTACTGCCTTTTTGGTGAACCGCGCCCCGCTTGTCGTGGCGCGGTTTTTCTTTTCCGCGATGCCTCAGGCCGCTCTTGACGGGCTCCAGCATCGCCACTAGCAAACATCATACGTCTTATGTTTAGGGGTGACGTGATGAGGCTCGCAGGCAAGACCGCTCTGGTGACGGCGGCGGCGCAGGGGATCGGCCGGGCGACGGTCGAGGCCTTCCAGCGCGAGGGCGCGACCGTCATCGCCGCCGACATCCGCACCGAGGCCCTGGAGGGCTTCGAAGGCCTGACCGTGCGCCAGCTGGACGTCACCGACCGCGAGGCCGTCAAGGCGATCGCCGAGGAGTTCCCGAACATCGACGTGCTCTACAACTGCGCGGGCTTCGTCCACGCCGGCACGATCCTGGACTGCGACGAGGACGCCTGGGACTTCTCCAACGCCCTGAACGTCACCGCCCAGTACCGGATGATCCGCGCCTTCCTGCCGCGCATGATCGCCAACGGCGGCGGCTCGATCATCAACATGTCGTCGGTGTGTTCCAGCATCAAGGCAGTGCCCAACCGCTTCGCCTACGGCGCCACCAAGGCCGCCGTGATCGGCCTGACCAAGTCAGTCGCCGCCGACTTCGTGGCCAAGGGCATCCGCTGCAACGCCATCTGCCCCGGCACGGTCGAGACCCCCTCCCTGCTCCAGCGGCTGCGCGACACCGGCGACTTCGACAAGGCCTATGCCGAGTTCACCGCCCGCCAGGCCATGGGCCGCTTCGGACGGGTTGAGGAACTGGCCGCGCTGGCGGTCTATCTGGCGTCCGACGAGTCGGCCTTCACGACCGGCACGATCAACGTCATCGATGGCGGCTGGGTGAACTGATGAAACTGCTCCGCTTCGGCCCGATCGGCCAGGAAAAGCCCGGCATCCTGGACGCCCAGAACCGCATCCGCGACCTTAGCGGTGTCGTCGCCGACATCGGCGGCGAGACGCTGTCCGACGAAGGCCTGGCCAAGCTGCGGACGCTAGACCTGGATAGCCTGCCGCTAGCCCCTGAAGGCGTCCGCTACGGCGCCTGCGTCGCGGGGGTCAGCAAGTTCCTGTGCATCGGCCTGAACTACGCCGACCACGCCGCCGAGAGCGGCCTGCCGATCCCCGACGAACCGGTGCTGTTCTCCAAGTTCACCTCGGCCATCTGCGGCCCGAACGACGAGGTCTTGAAGCCTCGCGGCTCGACCAAGCTGGACTGGGAAGTCGAGCTGGGCATCGTGATCGGCAAGACCGCCAGCTACATAGACGAGAAAGACGCCGACGCTCACATCGCCGGCTATTGCACGATCAACGACGTCTCCGAGCGCGCCTTCCAGATCGAGCGCGGCGGCACCTGGGACAAGGGCAAGGGCTGTGACACCTTCGGCCCGATCGGGCCTTGGCTAGTGACCCGTGACGAGGTTGCCGATCCGGCGAACCTGAAGATGTGGCTGACGGTCAACGGCAAGACGTTCCAGGACGGCTCGACCGCGACCATGATCTTCAAGCCGGCCTTCGTCGTCGCCTATCTCTCGCAGTTCATGACCCTGCTGCCGGGCGACGTGATCTCGACCGGCACCCCGCCGGGGGTGGGCCTGGGCCAGAAGCCGCCGCTCTATCTCGAGGTCGGCGACGTCATGGAGCTGGGCATCGAGGGCCTGGGGCAGCAGAGACAGGTCGTCGGCCAAGCCTGACGCCCCACTCGACAAGAACAAGACTTAGGGAGTTCGTGATGGTCAAAACCCTCCTCGCTCGCGGCCTCGCGGCGACCATGGTCTCCAGCGCCGTCTTGGCCTGGGCGGCCCTCGCGAACGCTCAAGTGACCCTGCATGTCTCGCCCCAAGGCGATGACAAGAACCCCGGCACGGCCGAGCGTCCGGTGCGCACCCTGCCCCGCGCCCAGGCGCTGGTGCGGGCCAGCAACGCTAAGAGCGACATCACGGTCGAGGTGGCCTCCGGCGAGTACCGGCTGGACAAGCCGCTGGTCTTCACGGCGGCCGACGGCGGCCAGGCCGGCCACCGCGTCACCTGGCGTGGCCAAGCCGGCGCGCGGCCGCTGGTCTCGGGCGGTTTCGACGTCGCGGGCTTCACTGTGTTCGACGCCACGCGCCGGATTTATGTCGCCGACATTCCCAAGGGCCTGGACACCCGGCAGGTCTGGGTCAACGACACCCTGGCCGAGCGGCCCTGGCTGGAAATCCGCGCCTCGGACGTGACCCTCAATGCCACGGGCTTCGAGGTCACCAATCCCAAGCTCGCGTTCCTGTCGTCCCTGAAGCACCCGTCGAGGCTGGAGGTCGAGGCTACCGGCTTCTTCACCGACCGCGTCTCGCCGGTGCAGGCCATCGACGGAACCAAGGTGACGATGCGCCAGCCGGCCTGGGACAATAACACCTGGGGCTATGACACCCTGTCCAAGCCGATCTTCCCCGAGGACTCGCGGCTCTTCCTGGTCAACGCCCTGGAGCTGATCGGCAAGACCAACGACTGGCACGCCAAGCCCTATCAGTGGTTCGTCGATCCGGCCGCCGGCAAGCTCTACCTGCGCATCGCCGAGGACGACGATATCAAGACCCTGCGGGTGACCGTCCCCGCCCTGCCCGCCCTGGTCTCGGTCGCCGGCACGACCAAGGCGCCGGTGCGCGACATAACCTTCGAGGGCCTGCGGTTCTCATACACCTCGTGGATGGGTCCGTCGGAGCCTACCGGCTACGCCAACCAGCAGAGCGGCGCCTTCCTGAAGGAAACCTCACCCTTGCGTCCAGCCGACGCCTGGACCTCGTGCGGCTGGGGCTGTCCCGAGTTCGAGTCCATGCGCCAGAAGTGGGACCAGATCCCGGCCGCCGTGCAGGTCGCCGCGGCGCAGAACGTGACCTTCACCGGCAACCAGTTCTCGCAGCTGGGCCAGATCGGCCTCGGCATCGGCAACGACGCCAACGCCAACCTCTCGGGCCAGGGCCTGGGCACGAGAGGCGTGCGCGTCAGCCGCAACCTGTTCGCCGTGCTGTCGGGCAGCGCCATCATGGCCGGCGGTGTGCGCGAGGACGCTCACCACCCGTCCGCCCCAGAACTGGTCAATGCCGACCTCGAGATCGCCGACAACACGATCGCCACGGTCAGCCAGGACTACAAGGACAACGCCGCCATCCTGACGACCTACATCGACGGCGCGCGCATCCTGCACAACGAGATCTCGGACGCGCCCTATGACGGCGTCGCAGTCGGCTGGGGCTGGGGCTACAACGACGCCGGCGGCAACCCGAACTATGACGAGAACCAGAAGGGCTACCGCTACAACACCAAGTACAAGACGCCGACGGTGCTCAAGAACACCCTGGTCGAGGGCAACCGCATCCACGGCGTGAAGACCTGGTACATGGACGGCGGCGCCATCTACAACCTGTCGGCCAATCCGGGTTCGGTGATCCGCGGCAACCACATCTTCGACATCGACGGCAAGATCGCCATCTATCTGGACGAGGGCTCCAAGCACTTCCAGGTGACCGGCAATGTCGTCGACACCCAGGGCAAGTGGCTGAACATCAACACCGCCGGCAAGATGTTCCGCCGCAAGATCTCGACCGACAACCTGGCCACCGGCAACTGGCACAACTCCCTGCGTACCGGCGGCCGCTGGCTGGACGAAATCGGCAATGTGGAGAAGGACAACATCCTGGTCCCGACCCGTGACTGGCCGACTGAAGCCCAGGCCGTGATCGACAAGGCCGGTCCGCGTCCGGAGGCGGGCAAGTGAGCGTCTCCCGTCGTGGCGTGATGATGGGCGTCGGCCTGGCCGGCGTCGCGGCGGCTTCGCCCGGCCTAGCGCAACAGACGATGCAAGCACCCGCGCTCGAAGTGCTCGACCTCAAGGCCGGTTCGGTCACCGCGCCCATCGGCGTCGAGGACCAGGCCGTGCGCCTGTCCTGGCGCCTGGTTAGCCCCGATTCCGACGTCAAGCAGACCCGCTACGAGATCCAGGCCGCCAGCTCGCGCGGGAAACTGGAGGCCGGCGCCCCCGACCTCTGGAACGCCGGCGAGGTGCTGACCGACCAGTCGATGGACGTCTCCTGGCTGGGCAGTCCGCTGACCTCGCGCCAGATCGTCTGGTGGCGCGTGCTGGTGCGTGACAACAAGGGCCGCAAGGCCACCAGCGCCATCGCAAGCTTCGAGACCGGCCTGCTGGCGCCGTCCGACTGGACCGCCAAGTGGATCGCGGCCGAGAGCGAACTGGCCAAGCCCGACCGCCAGGCGGGCCTCGTCTGGATGCGCGGCGACCGTCCGACGGATCGCTCGGCCCGCTATTTCCGCCTGGCCTTCGACCTGCCGGCGGCGGCCAGCGTGACCCTGTTCTCGATCGCCAACTTCAAGTCCGACGTCTGGCTGGATGGCCAGCCGGTCCAACGCCCGCCGCACTCGCCCATCGCCTTCGGCGTCGCCCCGATCGCCGAGACCCGCCACAAGCTGGCCGCCGGCCGCCATGTAGTAGCAATCAAGGTCGAGGATCCGACCGGCTTCAACGAACCCAAGCTGCACGAGATCGCCACGGCCGTGATGGTCCGTGCCGAGCTGTCCGGCGGCAAGACGCTGCGGCTCACCTCGCGCGGCATGAAGACCGCCCTGCACGCTCCAGACGGCTGGATGCGACCGGGCTTCGCCGATGGCGGCTGGGCCAAGGCCGAGGTGTCGAAAATCCAGCCCCAGGCCTGGCCAGGCTACGGCGCCTTCCTGCTGCGCAAGGACTTCAAGGTCGCCCGCCCCGTAGCCCGCGCCCGACTCTACGCCACGGCCCTGGGCGCCTACGAGGCCCAAATCAACGGCAAGCGGGTCGGCGACGCCCTGCTGACGCCCGAGAGCACCGACTTCCGCAAGACCGCCCTTTATCGCGCCTACGACGTTACTGCGCTGCTCACCGAGGGCGACAACGCCATCGGGGCGATGGTCGGCGACGGCTGGTATGGCAGCTACCACGCGCCCGCCGGCCGCTACACGTTCGGCGACGCGCCGTTGCGCTTCCTGGGCCAGCTGGAGATCACCTACGCCGACGGGTCGCGCGAGACCGTCGCCAGCGACGAAACCTGGCGCATCGCACCTGCCCCGATCACGCGCGGGGAGATCTACTACGGCGAGGACTACGATGCCCGCCTGGAACAGCCGGGCTGGTCCACCGCCGGATTCACTGGCCAAGGCTGGCGCGCGGTCGACATCGCGCCGACGCCGCCGTGCGCCCTGAAGGCCCAGACCAGTCCCCCGATCCGCCGGATCGAGACCCTGAAGGCCGCCACCATCAAGGCCGTCGGCGCGCGCCACGTCTTCGACTTCGGCCAGAACTTCGCCGGCTGGGCGCGACTGAAGGTGCGCGGCAAGGCCGGCCAGGTCGTCACCCTGCGCTTCGCCGAGGTGCTGGCCGCGGACGGCCGCGCCGACCAGTCCAATCTGCGGGCGGCCCGCGCCGCCGTGGTCTACACCCTAAAGGGCGACCCGGCTGGCGAGACCTACGAGCCGCGCTTCACCTATTTCGGCTTCCGTTATGTCGAGGTCGAGGGCCTGGCCGAAGCCCTGGGCCGCGCGCCGACGGCCGACGACGTCGAAGGCATCGTCGTCTCATCGAACCTGGCCGAAACCGGCCACCTGCGCATCGCCAATCCGGTCATCCAGCAGCTGTGGCGCAACAGCCTGTGGAGCCAGCGCAGCAACTTCATGGGCGTGCCTACCGACTGCCCGCAGCGCGACGAGCGCTTGGGCTGGACCGGCGACGCCAACGTGTTCTGGGACGCGGCGGCCTTCAACATGGATGTGGCCGCCTTCACCGAGCGGTTCGGCCGCGACCTGCGCGACGCCCAGGGCCGGCGCGGCGAGTTCCCGGACTATGCTCCGGCCGGCTGGGCGGATCTCGGCCTCGGCGCCTCGCCCGGCTGGGCCGACGCCGGCGTCATGCTGCCGTGGACGGTCTGGAAGCGCTACAACGACACCGCTATCGTCGACCAGAACTGGGCAGCGATGACTCGCTACCTGGCCTTCATCCGCGGCGCCAATCCAGACCTGATCTGGCGCAAGGAGCGGGGCTACGACTTCGGCGACTGGGTGGCCCTGGACGCGAAGAACCCCGGCGACGAGACCACGCCCAAGGCCCTGATCGCCACCGCCTGGTGGAAGCGCTCGGTCGAGGCCATGGCCGACATGGCCTATAGCTCGGGCCGCAAGCCGGACGCCGTCCGCTACCACGATCTCGCCAGCCAGATCACCGCCGCCTTCCAGCGCGAGTTCGTGCGGCCCGACGGCTCGATGGGCAACGGCTCGCAGGCCGGCTACATCCTGGCTCTACGCTTCGGCCTCGTCCCGGAGGCCTTGCGCTCAGCGGCCACCGCTCATCTCGTGGCCGACATCCGCCGGCGCGGCAACCTGCTGTCGACCGGCTTCCTGGGCACGCCGTTCAGCCTCGACGCCCTGGCCGACAACGACCAGGACAGCGTCGTCTACGACCTGCTGCTGCGCACCGACTTCCCGTCGTGGGGCTACATGATCCGCAAGGACGCCACGACGATCTGGGAGCGCTGGAACGGCGACACGGGCGACGTGTCCATGAACTCGTTCAACCACTACGCCCTGGGCGCGGTGACCGGCTTCGTCTTCCGCCGCATCGCGGGGATCGAGCCGATCCGGGCGGGCTTCCTGTCGTTCCGCTTCGATCCGGTGCTGGACCCGCGCGTGCCCAAGGGCGGCGGGGACTATGACAGCGTGCTGGGCCGGATCAGCACGGACTGGGAGCTGAAGCCCGACGGCTTCTCGCTGCGGTTGGTCGCCCCGACCAACAGCCGCGCCGAGGTGCATGTGCCGGCCAAGAGCGTTGACGCCGTGCGGGTGAACGGCGTCCCGGCGGCGCAGGCTCCGGGCGTCACGATCCAGGGCATGAAACGCGGCAAGCTCGTCCTGGACATCGGCTCCGGCGACCACCGGTTCGAAGCGCGCGCGTAACACCTCCCCCGTTATGCAGCGCGCACGAAAAGGCCCTCCCGCGACGATCGCTGGAGAGCCTTCTTGTTTCTGGTTCAGAGGGCTTACGGGTTGGTCTTGTAAGTCCACCGCACGCTGTCTGTTAGCATCTTGCCGCTGCCTTGCGTCTCGGCCTCGACCACGTTCTCGCCTCTCGCCAGGTCGATCTCCCACAGCGCGATATGATCCTCGACCGGCACGCTCGCCCAGTCGCCGCCGTTCAGCCGCAACCGCACCGACGGCTGGTTGGAATAGACCTTCACCTTCACGCGCTTGATGCGCTTGTTGACGTCGCGGCTGCTGGTGATGTGCAGCATTGGGACCTGCGACCAGTTGGCCTGGTACCAGTAGTAGGCGTCCTTGCGAACCTTGCGGTCCTCGGTGACCAGGCCCTTGTCGTTGATCGCCGGGCGGTCGCCCTCGTTGCGCTTGAACGACGGGAAGTCGAAGCCGACCCAGATGAAGTTGGACCACAGGAAGTCGCGCTTGCGCAGCTCGCGCCAGTGCACTTCGTGAAAGACCGTCTGCCACTGCTCGGGATGCCAGAAACCGTCGGCGACCGGGCGGCGCAGGACGGGGTCTTCCTGGTGCAGGATGCTGGCGCCGGCCCCGTACTCGCTGACCCCGATCGGGCGCTTGGGCAGACGGCCATGCAGTTCATCCGCCCACGGACCGATGTCCTTGCTCTCGGTCCAGTACCAGCCGAAGTAGCGGTTGTACGAGACCGTATCGCTGTGCTGGGCGACCGGATCGTCGTCCTTCAGGCAGCAGTGGGCATAGGTCGTCGGCCGGGTCGGATCCAGCTCCTTGGCGGTCGACTGCAGCGCCGCCAGCAGTTTGTTGGGCGCCTCGCCTGTGGTGCGCAGCTCATTGCCGATGCCCCACAGCGCCACCGATGGATGGTTGACGTTCTGGGCGATCAGCTCGCGCATCTGCTGGACGAGGTTCTCGCGGAAGGCGTCCGACGGATCGATGTCGTCGATCAGCGGCACTTCCGTAGTCAGCAGCAGGCCCAGGCGGTCGGCGGCATCATAGACCCGCTGCGGATGCTGCATGTGGGCCAGGCGTAGAGCGGTGACGCCCATGTCGGACATGATCTGCATGTCCTCGTCGATCTCGGCGTCGCTGATGATTGGACCCTTGCCGAAGCGGGTCGGCATCTGGATGTTCGCGCCGTACAGGGCGTAGGGCTTGCCGTTCAGCAGGAACCGCCCCTGCCCGTCCAGGCCGACGGTGCGCACGCCCAGTGGGACCTCGGCGGTGTCCATCAGCTTGCCATCGACCCGCACCTCGGTGCGCAGGCGGTAGAGATAGGGCGAACGACGTCCCTCCCACAGCTTGGGATTCTTGAGCGTCAGCGCCTGTAGAACCGCCTGCCCTTGGCCTGCCACAAGCTTGGCCGAGCCCTTGGCCTGGGCCGCCACCGCGCCTTTGGCGTCGAGGATGGTGGTCACGACCTGGACACCGGCGGCCGCCTTGCGGTCGTTGCGCACCAGCACCTTGGCGGCGATCTTCGCCTGCCCGGCGCTGAGGGCCTCGGTCCGACCGTACACGCCTGGGCCGCCCCAGTCGGACAGGTCCACGTGGACATCCGAGGTCTCGACCAGCTTCACGGCGCGGTACAGGCCACCGAACACGTTGAAGTCCCCGTTCAGCGGCGCGAAGCGGGTGTTGCGAGCATTGTCGACGCGCACGGCCAGCACGTTGCGGCCGGCCTTCAGCGCCTCGGTGACGTCGTAGCGGAAGGCCGCGTAGCCGCCTTCGTGCGTGCCTAGCTTCGTCCCGTTCAGATAGACATCGGCCTTCAGCGCCGCGCCGTCGAACTGCAGGAAGTAGCGTTGGCCAGCCTTGGGCGCATGATCCAGCGCCAGGCGGTACCAGGCCGGTCCGCGATAATAGGCGCCTTCCGGCTCGCCCCGCGCCTTGGCCCCGCCAATGCCGGAGTCGGCGATGTTGTAGGTGTGCGGGGTCGAGACCGTGGTCCAAGCCTTGTCGTCGAAGGCCACGGCCTCGGCGCCGGCGGCGTCGCTGCGCACGAAGCGCCAGCCGTCGCTCAGCGGCTTGAACTCGGCGGCCTGGGCCGCGCTGAACGCCAGGACGGCGAGACCGGCCAGCAGGCCGGCGCGGAACGATCGAGGGGTCATGGCGTCTCTCTCAAGGTCGATATTCAGGTCAGGCGCTCGACGTCGCGCACGCGCACCTCGCGGCTGCGCACGGCGCGGACGGCCGAGCCAGGCGCGAGGCTGGAGCGCAGGCCGTCGACGACCGCGCCTTGCACGTCATCCAGCATCACGGCCGGTCGCGCGTCGGGCTTGTCGACCGTGAAGCTGACGTCCTTGATGCTGATATTGCGGGCGTGGCGCACCCAAAGGCCGTGGGCCGGGAACGCACCCATGAAGCTGGGCTCCAGCGACGACTTGGGCCGCTCCTCGATCTCGCGGGCCGCGTCCTCGCGCGTGCCGCCGCCGGCCGAGCGCACGTGGATGTCCGAGAAGCTGACGTCCTCGACGATCCCGCCCGGGATGCCGACGACACCGCTGGCATAGGGTCCGCGCGCGCCCGAGACGTTGATGTTCGAGAACCGCACGCGCCGCACCTGGGACGGGCCATTGCCCTCCGGCGCGCGGTTGCGGGCCGACAGGCGAACGAAGATCGGATGGTTGACCGGGTTGCGCAGCAGGATGTTCGAGAAGGTCACGTCCTCCAGGATCCCGCCGTCGATCGCGCCGAGCTGCAGGCCACGGGTGTTCTCGCAGACGCAGTCGGAGATCAGGATGTTGCGGAAGCCGGCCACGCTGTCGGTGCCCAGCTTGATCCGCCCCAGCACCCCGATGTCGTCCACCGACATGTAGGGCGACGGCTGGTAGGTCCCGTCGACCACCGTGCCCAACAGGTAGCCGCTGGTCTTGCAGCCGATGACGCTGACGTCCTCGCAGAAGCGCGGCTCCTTCAGGGCCATGCTGCTCTTCAGGACGATGGCGTCGTCCTTGGGGGCGTTGACGATGCAGTTGGTGACCTTCACGTCGCGGCAGGCGTCGATGTCGATACCGTCGCGGTCGGTGTCGACCGTCAGGCCGTCGATCCGGACATTGGTCGAGCCCAGCACGTAGCAGGCGAAGTGGCCGCCTTGCAGGATGGTGAAGTCGCGCAGCAGCACGTTGCGGCAGCGGATCAGGCCGATGCCTTTATTGCCGCGGCCTTCATAGGCCATCTCGCGCGGGATCGCCCGGCGGGCGGCGTCGGCGCTCAGACCCTGCTCGGCCGGCGACTTCCAGCCCGCCATGCCGTGCCAGCGCGGCGTGGGTCCTTCGCGGTCCAGGCCCAGGCCGTGAATCAGGCCCTTGCCGATGATGGCGACATCGTTGACCCCGTCGCCATAGATCAGGCTGTTGTGGAAGTGGCTGACGCCATAGTCCTGGAACTGCTCGTCATAGGCGCTCTCAGGCAGGTCGTAGCGGCCGGCGTGCTTGCGCGGATCGGCGGCCTCGATCACCGAGCCATTCATCAGCACCAGGGTGATGAAGCTCTTCAGGCGGATCGAGAAGCACAGGTAGTGGCCGGGCGGCACGACCACCGTACCGCCGCCAGCCGCCGCCGCGGCCTCGATGGCGCGGTTGATGGCGTCGGAGTCGATGGCGATCCCGTCGCTGACCGCACCGTAGTCGCGGATGTCGTGGAAGCCCTTCAGCGAGCCGGCAGCCCGCACCAGCGATGGGCTGGCCGCCATGGCCGCGCCCAGGCCCAAGGTCACAAACCGACGGCTGAACTCCGCCTTCTGGCCAAACGCGTCGTCCGCCATGCCTCCCCACCTCTTAATTGTTTGAAGGCATCATGTTGTATGATGTATTATCTTATATCAACCCATCTTTGCCAGGATGTCGGCGGAGATCGCGTCCGTGGACGTGACGCCGGTCAGGGCCATGGCCACCCGCATCTCGGCGGCGATCAGTTGCAGCAGCCGCGTCACGCCCGCCTCCCCGCCGGCCGCCAGGGCGTAGATGTAGGCGCGACCCAGCATCACCCCGTCCGCGCCCAGGGCCAGCATCCGCACGACGTCGAGGCCCGTGCGCACGCCGCCGTCGACCAGCACGGTCATCCGGTCGCCTACCGACTCGGCGATCGGCGGCAGGGCGCGAGCGGTCGAGAGCACGCCGTCCAGCTGCCGGCCACCATGGTTGGAGACCACCACCCCGTCAGCGCCGAAGCGTAGGGCGTCGCGGGCGTCCTCCGGGTCCAGGATCCCCTTGATGATGATCTGGCCTTTCCAGACGTCGCGGATCCACTCCAGGTCCTTCCACGAGATCGACGGATCGAAGTTCTCGCCCAGCCAACCGATGTAGTCCGCCAGGCCCGTGGCCTTGCCGCGATAGGCCGAGATGTTGCCCAAGTCGTGCGGACGGCCGTGCAGCCCGACGTCCCAGGCCCAGCCGGGCTTGAACACCGCCTGCGTCATCCGCCGCACGCCCGACCACGGCCCGCTCATGCCCGAGTGCGGATCGCGGTAGCGCGAGCCCGGCACTGGCATGTCGACGGTGAAGACCAGCTTGGTCACGCCCAGCGCCATCGCGCGTTCCAGGGCGTCCCGCATGAAAGCGCGGTCCTTCAGGACATAGAGCTGGAACCAGATCGGCCGCCCCGAAGCCTCGGTCACCGCCTTGGCGTCGCAGACGCTGACGGTCGACAGGACGTAGGGGATATTGGCCGCCGTCGCCGCGCGGGCCACCTGCAACTCGCCGCGCCGGGCCGCCATGCCGCCCAGACCGATCGGAGCCAAAAGCACCGGCATGGCCAGGGTCTCGTCGAACAGCCGGGTCTTGAGGCTCAGCGCGGAGACGTCGCGCAGCACCCGCTGGCGCAGGGCGATGTCGGCCAGGTCATCGACATTGCGCTGGAGTGTCTTCTCGGCGAAGGCCCCGCCGTCGATGTAGTCGAACAGGAAGCGCGGCAGGCGCTTCTGCGCGGCGCGGCGGAAGTCGGTGGTCGAGGCGATGATCATGTGAGGCCGCGCTGCTCGTCCAGCAGCAGCGTCAGGTCCGCATAGGCCGGCATGTCGGAAAGGATGTGACGGGTCAGGCGCTCGTAGTGCTGGATGAAGACGCCGATCTCGTCGTCGCCCATCGTCCGGCCGCCCTCGCCCAGGCGGCGGCGCAGGTCGTGCTCCTGCTGGATCCGCCAGTCGCGCACGACCTCGAAGCCCGGCGCGGCCAGCAGCACCAGCCGGTCGATGCGCGCGAAGAGGTCGGCATAGTCGGTGGCCAGGGCCAGGTTGACGAAGCGCCGCCAGGTGACGTCCGGGTCGCGCTCGGCCTCCAGGGTGTTGACCGGCGTCACCAAGGCGGCGTCATCCTGGGCGCGGGCGCCGACGCACCAGCCCTCGAAGATCAGGACGTCCAGCGGCCCCTTCACGGGCGTGCCGCTCGGCGCGGGATCGTCGGTGGCCTTGTCGAAACGCGGCAGCACCACGTCGGCGCCGGCGCGGACGGCGTCCAGCAGGCGAAGGCCCGCCTCCGCGTCATGGGTGCCGGGCACGCCACGCGTGACGAACAGCGGATGAACGACCTGGCCCAGCCGCGCCCGCTCCGAACGCGACAGATAGAGGTCGTCGATCGACAGCGTCGCCGCCCGCAGGCCCTTCGTGGTCAGGCGCTGTGTCAGTCCCTCGGCCAGGGTCGACTTGCCCGAGCCCTGCGCGCCACAGACGCCCAGAACGAAAGGCCCGCCGCCGCGCCAGCCGTCCAGAGCTCGCTCGACGGCGTCAAGCGACGCGGTCATGGGGCGGTTTGCCGTCGAAGAAGGCGTCGAGATTGTCGGCCGTCCGCATGCCCATGGCCGTGCGGGTCTCGAGCGTCGCGCTGCCCAGGTGCGGCAGCAGCACGGTGTTGGGCGCGGCCAGCAGCAGCGGGTTCACCTTTGGCTCGCCCTGGTAGACGTCGAGGCCGGCCCCGGCGATCACCCCGTCGGTCAGGGCCTGGGCCAGGTCGGCCTCGTTCACCACCGAGCCGCGTGCGGTGTTGATCAGGATCGCCGTCCGCTTCATCCGCGAGAGCAGCGCCCCGTCGATCAGGTGATGGGTCTCGGCCCCGCCTGGCGTGTGCAGCGACAGCACATCCGAGGCCGCCGCCAGGCTTTCCAGGCTCTCGTGATAGGTCGCGCCGTCCTCGTCGGTCGCGCGCCGGCGGCTGTAGTAGGCCAGCTCCATGCCCAGCGCCGCCTTGGCCCGTTGGGCGGTAGCGCGAGCGATGCGGCCGTAGCCGACCAGGCCCAGGGTCTTGCCCGCCAACGACTGGCCCAGCAGGTGCGTCGGCCGCCAGCCGGCCCACTGCCCTGCCCGCAGCTCGCGCTCGCCCTCCCCGGCCCGCCGGCTGGTCATCAGCATCAACAGCACGGCCAGCTCGGCCGTCGCGTCGGTCAGGACGTCGGGGGTGTTGGTCACCACCAGGCCGGCGGCCTTGGCAGCGTCCAGGTCGATGTGTTCGAAGCCCGCGCCGTAGTTGGCGATGATCTTCACCCGCGCGTTCGGCGTACTCAACACCTCGGCCGGCATCTTGTCCGAGACGGTCGGGCACACAGCGTCGTACTCGACCATCGCCACTTGCAGCTGCGCGATCGTCAGCGGCGTGTCGGTCGCGTTCAGCGTCACGTCGTAGCGCGCGGCCAGGCGCTGCTGGACGGCCTCGGGCCAACTGCGGCTGATCAGGATCTTCGGCTTCATCGTCTCGTCCTAGATCAGGCCGCGACGGGCCAGGTTCCGCATCAGGTCGGCGACGCCGAAGGTCCACGGTTCGCAGACGTCGGTCGGGCGCACGCGATTGACCAGCGCGCCCAGCTCGTCGCAGGCGATGCGGACCACGTCGTTCGTCGCGTGGGTGAATCCCTTGCCGCTTTCGTAGCGGTCCTCGACCGGGGCGAACAGGGTCCCCAGGAACAGCACCAGGCCGTCGGGATAGCGGTGATGGGCGTTGATCGCCTGGGCCACGAGGTCGGCCGGGGGGCGACTGATCTCGCTGAGCGACGAGCGGCCGCGCATGACGAAGCCATCCTCGCCGGTCACGGTCAGGGCGATCTCCAGCCGGCCCACGGTGTCGAGGTCGAAGTGCTCATCGAACAGCCGCACGAACGGGCCGACCGCGGCGGCGGCGTTGTTGTCCTTGGCCTTGCCCAGCAGCAGGGCCGAGCGGCCCTCGACGTCACGCAGGTTGACGTCGTTGCCCAAGGCCGCGCCGACGATCCGGCCTGCGGACGAGACGGCCAGCACCACCTCCGGCTCGGGATTGTTCCAGGTCGAGGCCGGGTGCACGCCGACATCGGCGCCCGTCCCGACCGACGACATCGGCTGTCCCTTGGTGAAAATCTCGGCGTCCGGACCGATGCCGACTTCCAGGTATTGGCTCCAGGCCCCGGCCGCGATCAGGGTCGCCTTCAGCGCCGCCGCCTCGGGTGAGCCGGGCTTCAGCCGCCGCAGGTCGTCCCCGACCAGGTCGCGGATCTGGCCGCGTAGGCCGGCCGCCGCCGACAGGTCACCGCGCGCTCGCTCCTCGATCACTCGCTCCAGCATGGAGGTGACGAAGGTGACACCGGCGGCTTTCACGGCTTGCAGGTCGATCGGCGACAGCAGCCAGGGCTTGGAGACGTCGCGCGTGTCGGGGTCGGTATTAGCCAAGACATCGGCCAACAGGCCCAGGTCCTCGCCCTCGGCGTTGCGCAAAGCACTAGGCGGATCGTCAGCCTCGCACAGGTCACGGGCGGTCGGGAACGCGCGCGAGACGTCCGTCAGGCGCTCACCATCGACGCGGATCACGGCCGGGCCGGCCGGCGTCCAGACGCGGCCGAACAGCAGGGCCCGCGCGTCGGCGGGCAGGATGTCGGAGGGCTGACGGCGCATAGCTCTACCGGCGACGAAACACGGGCGGACGCTTCTCGGCGAAGGCCGCGCGGCCCTCGGCGGCGTCCTGGGTGGCGAAGCAGATGGTCTGCAGGTCGCGCTCGTATTCCACCGCCTTCTCGTAGGGCATGGCGTGAGCGGCCTTCAGGTTCAGCTTGGCGGTCTCGGCGGCGATCGGGGCGCGCGAGGCGATGGTTTCGGCGAGGGCCTTGGCGCGGGCTATCAGGTCCTCAGGCGCAGTGACCTCGCTGACCAAGCCCCACTCGCGGGCGCGCTCGGCGTCGACCGGGTCGCCAGTCAGGATCATCAGGGCCGCGTTCGAGGCGCCGATCGAGTGGACCAGCCCCGCCGCCATGCCGCCGCCGCCGATCCAGCCCAGCTTGATCTCGGGCGCGGCGAACTTGGCGTTGGTCGAGGCGATGCGGATGTCGCAGCTCATCGCCGTCTCCAGCCCGCCGCCCAGGGCGTAGCCGTTGACCGCCGCGATCGTCGGCTTGCGGCACAGACGCACCGCGTCGCAATAGTCGCCCCGGTTCCGGAAGTCCCAGGGGGTCTCGTAGCTGTCCAGGGTCGAGATGTCGGATCCGGCGCAGAACGCCTTCTCCCCTGCCGCGGTGATGACCACGCAGCGGATGGTGTCGGAGGCGTCGACCTGCGCGATCGCCGCCTCGACGGCCTTGGCCATGTCGGGGGTCACCGCGTTCAGCTTCTGCGGGCGGTTCAGGGTGATGACGGCGACGTGGCCCGTCACCTCGAACAGAACATCTTGGCTCATCTCTCGTAGTCCTCAGATCTCGGCGCCCGCCGGGCGGTGGCGCTCGAACAGCCCCTGCAAGTCGTCCAGCACGGTGTCGGCGGGCTCGGCGGCGTCCAGGCCCATGCGGATGCGCTGCGAAGCCGCCGTCTGGAAGGCGATAGCCCCGCCATGGCGTGGTCGCAGACTGGCGCCGTCCAGGGTGGCGTAGGTGTCGGCATAGAAGCCGCCCCAGCGGGCGTTGACGACCGGATCGCGCCAGGCGCTACGCAGGGCCGGCTGGCCCTCGTGCTCGGGGATGAAACCACGCTGGGCCTCGTCCGACATCAGCCAGCGCAGGTGGTCCAGCAGCTGCGGCGTCACCTTGCACCAGCGCGAGACGCCGATGCCCGTGCCGCCCAGGATCGAGCCCACCGGCCCGTCCGCCGTCACGCGCGGCGCGTCAGCGAAGCTCAAGGGCCCGCCGGGCGCGTAGTTCGCATAGCCGTAGACCAGCGGGCAGACCGCCACGTCGTCGTTGCGGCTCATGTGCTCCAGGATGCCGATCGGGTTCAGCGGCCGCAGCACCTGCGGGCTCTTCGACGACAGTCGAGCCAGCAGATCCCAGGCCGCGCGAGCCTCAGGACGGTTGCGGAAGGTCCCACCATGGGCCGCGCAGATCGACTGGAAAGTCAGGGCCGCATGCGGGCCCGACAGCGACATCGCCACGACGCCGGTCTCCGACAGCCGCACGACCTCGTCCCACAGCACTGGCGGGGCGTCGAGGCGATCCCGACGCCAGGCCATGACCTGGGTGGCGGCGTCCTGCGGCAACGCCCAGTGCTGGCCGGCATAGTGGTAGCTGGCCAGGCTCTTGCCCATGGCCTGGTCGGCCCAGACGGCGATCTCCTCGGCCGTGAACAGCTCCTCCAAAGGCCGCAGACAGTGGGCGGCAACGGCTTCGCCGACGTGCGGATGGTCCAGCACCACCAGATCGTACAGCGCGCACTGCTCGCCGATCGGCCGCTCCTCGAAGCCTTCCAGCGAGTGGCGGTCCCAGGTCAGGGACAGGTCGTCGCTCGCGTGAGCGGCGGCGGCCTCCAGAGCCTTGTAGCCGCGCGGATGGTCCCAGGTCAGACCGCGATAGGCGCTCATGCCGAGCGGACCACGCCAGACTGGATCAGGGCCTCGATATCCTCGGCCGAGCGGCCGGCCTCGGCCAGGATTTCACGCGTGTGCTCACCGACCAGCGGCGCGCCCCGGTCGATGGTCGAGGGCGTCTTGGAGAACTTGATCGGGAAGCCGGGGACCTTCACCCGACCCTCGGTGGCGTGGTCGTACTCGACGAACGTGCCGTTGTGCTGGATCTGCGGATCCTGGACGAGGTCGGCGTAGCCATAGACCGGGCCGCACCAGATGTCGTGTTCACGGAACAGGGCCAGCCACTCGGCGCTGGTGCGATTGAGCAGACGCTTGCGGACACAGGCGAAGATCTCGTCGCGGTGCGTCCAGCTGTCGGTCTCGTCGTCCAGGTCGGCGAAGAACGGCTCCTCGATCAGCGCGCCCAGGGTCTTCAGCGAAGCCATGGCGATCGAGATGTAGCCGTCGGCGGTCTGGTACACGCCGTAGGGCGCGCGGATGTAGGTATGGGCATGCGGTTCGGCCGAGCGGGTCTGCGGCTTGCCGCCGACCGTGAACACTGAAAGCTCCTGCATCTGGATGGTGGTGATGGCGTCCAGCATGTTGATTTGGACCAGCTGCCCCTCGCCCGTCCGCTCGCGATGGAACAGGGCCGCCAGCGCGCCCTCGAAGGCGGTGTAGGCGGTGATGGCGTCGACCAGGTACTGGCCCGCCGGCTGCGGCGGCTGGTCGGCCGATCCCGAGGACATCATCGCCCCCGACATGGCCTGCAGCAGCAGGTCCTGGCCGGGATAGTTCTTGTACGGACCATCCTCGCCATAGCCTGACATCGAGACATAGATCAGGCGCGGATTGATCTTCGACAGGGTCTCGTAGTCGACGCCCAGTCGCTGGGCGACGCCAGGGCGGTAGTTCTGCAGGAAGACGTCGGACGTCTTGACCATCTCCAGCAGCAGGGCTTTGCCCTCGGCGCTCTTCAGGTCGACGGCCAGCGAGCGCTTGTTGCGGTTCAGGGACAGGAACGAGACGTTGATCTGGTTGCCGCGCGCGCCGCCGGCCGCGACGTGGCGCTGCCACTCGCCGGTGGTCGGCTCGACCTTGATGACGTCGGCGCCCATGTCGCCCATGCGCTGGGCGGCGAACGGGCCGGCCATGGCGATCGAACAGTCGAGAACGCGAATTCCGCTCAGGATACCCATTTCAGAACAAACCTTTGGCTGGATCAGCTCATCACCCAGCCGCCATTCACATGCAGCGTCTGGCCGGTGATGAAGCCCGCCGCGTCGGCGGCGAAGAAGGCGATGGCGTGGGCGATGTCGCCGACATGGCCGCGGCGCTTGATGGCCTGGCTGTCGAGGACGTGGCGGGTGTAGCCCTCGGGATCGGGATGGATCTTCTCGGCGTCGGTGGGGAAAGCGCCGGGGGCGATGGCGTTGACAGTGATCCCGTAGGGCCCGAACTCGCGCGCCCAGGCCCGCGTCAAGCCGATCAGCGCGCCCTTGGAGGCGACATAGGGCGACAGGTTCGCCCACTCGCCCGACAGGGTGATGCTGGAGATGTTGATGATGCGGCCAAAGCCCCTGGCGCGCATGGTCGGCAGGGCTTCCTGCACCGCCACGATCGCCGCATCGACATTGACCCGCTGCACCCGCTGGTGATCCTCGATCGTGTAGTCCTCGAAAGGCCGCGACGGGTAGATGGCGGCGTTGTTGATCACCACGTCGAAGCCGCCGACCTTGGCCGCCAGCACGCGCAGGGCAGCGCGGAAACCTTCCAGTTCCGAGAGATCCGACGTCGAGACGATCAGCTTGCCGGCCTCGAAGCCGGCGGCGGCCGCTTCCAACGCCGCCACCTTGGCCGGGTCGTTGTCGACGGCCACCACGGTGGCGCCGCGCTCCATCAACTTCAGCGTCGTCTGCAGGCCAAGGCCGCCAGCCGCGCCGGTGTAGAGAACGACCTTGCCGTCCAGGTCCGCGCTCATCTCAGCGTCCCCCGATGGCAGGATAGACCCCCGACAGCGCGGGATAGTCCTCGGCCGGCTGGCGCGCGACGCCTTCGATGCGGGTCACGGCCTCGGACACCGCCGCCGCGTCGGGCAGGATGCGGAAGACGCTGTCGTACCGACGCTCCTCGCCATGCTCGAGTTCGATCAGCTCGCCGCGTTCGCGGGCGAAGTCCTTGCCCAGCACGTGATTGGTCGAGGGCTCGATGCCCAGGGCGTAGTGGCCCGCGTGCAGATTCTGCCACTCGTACATGGCCGGGAACTGCGACTTCAGGGTCTGGACCTCGAAGCCGAAGCCCAGGGCCTCGTTGACCAGGGCGACATTGACGCGGCCCTCGGCGTCCGGGGCCATGTCGTGCTGCCAGACCTGTTCGTGGAAGTTGCGGATCGGCGCCGACAGCGTGCGGTAGCCGACGCCCTGCTTGCGGTAGTCCTCGCCCGCGTGCGAGGCCCAGACCACGTCGCGGATCGGGGCCACGTAGCGCGAGCCCTCGGCCAGCACCGGATAGCCGACATTGATGTGGTAGCAGTACATGTGCGGCGTCTTGTAGAAGCCGTGATTGACCACCCGGTCGTGCAGGCGGATCTCGTCGGAGCCGACGGTCGCCTCGATGCGACGGATCAGGTGCAGGTCCTCGCCGAACACCGTCGACTGCTGGACGACGCCCTCGGCCCAGAGGATGCACTCGTCACCCTCCCAGCGTTCGCCATAGCCGGTCAGGCGCGCCGGGATCGTGCCGACGCGGCCGTGCAGGGACGAACTGACCGTCTTCTTGGGGCCGTAGAAGTAATGCTCGGCCGGGTCGTCGTGCATGAACAGCACGTGGTCCAGGCCGCAGGTGACCATCAGGCCCGAGAACGACCGAAACCAGGAGAGACCGCCCTCCCCCTCATACTCGTGCAGGCCCGGATGGCGGAAGCCCGAGGGCGAGTGCCAGCCGACCGCGCGGCCGTTGTGCTCGCACTCGGCGATGTCCATGGCGCGGTCGACCAGGACGGTGAAACGCAGGCCCGTGCCAGTGCGGAATTCCAGCTGCCGCACACCGCGCTCGACGCCGTCGCCCAGGGTCGAGAGACGGACGCCCGCGAACTGCGACAGGGCGCCGGTATGTTCGGCCAACGCGCGGCGGCTCAGACTCCGTCCATACAACTCGGGCACGCCTTGCCTCCCCGGCAGCGATCTCTATAAGATAATATGTATGATGTTTATAAGCGTCACGCCGATCCCGTCAACGGGCTTGTCGAGGTAAGAATGAGCAAGACTGTCAGGCGATGCTTCGCCGTGGACTTGTACGACGACCCCGCCCAGATCGCGCGTTATCGCGCCTGGCACGCGGCCGGTGGCCCGCCAGAGGCAGTGAACGCGGCGATCCGCGCCGACGACGTGCGCGAGCTGGAGATCTGGCTGATCGGCGACCGGATGTTCATGATCCTGGAACAGGGCGATCAGTACGATGCAGCCGCCAAGGCCGACCGCGACGCGGTTAATCCTGACGTCCAGGCCTGGGACGCGCTGATGCGCACTTTCCAGAAATCCTTGCCCTTCGCCCCGGACCAAACCTGGGTCGAGATGGAGCGGATCTATGCCCTCTCGGAGCAGCCCTAGGTCGGGCCGAACCGCAGGGTAGGCTCGTTGATCAGGCCCGACGGCAGAGGCTTCAGTTCGCTCATGTTCTGCGGCTGGAAGCGGTCGCCATAGGCATTGCGCAGGGCCGTGTAATCGGTCGGCGGACGACCGGCCAGGCCGTTGATCGCGGTGTTGTAGACACGGATCTCCAGGCGGTTCCGGCCTGGTTTCAGATACGGCTTCAGGTCCAGCCGGAATGGCGCGCACCAGATCGCGCCGGTGCGCTGGCCGTTGACATAGACCTCTGCCGCATCGCGGACCGGCGCGTCGTACTGGGCGTAGTAGCCCGGCCCTTTACGCTCGTTCGCCACACCTGGTCCGCCAGCGCCAAGGTCGAGCGCGATCGTCGGCGCGTTCAAGTCCGCCGCCGTCAGCTCGATGTCGCGGCTGTAGGTTCCCTGGCCGGAAAAATGCTGGAGCGACGGTTCGTCGGTCCAGGAACCGAACGCCTTGCCCGCCTTCGCCCCGACCTTCACGCGCCAGCCGCCGGACAGGGGCAGGCTGCGCTCGTCAGCAGGGATGACCTCACGCGGCGCCGCCAGGTCGCGACCGAAGACGAAGACCCGCGACTCGAACGGCGCCAGGCGGACCTCGCCGCCCGGCTTGAAGCTGTCGACAGTCCCCGTCACCGGATCCCAGGCCTGTCCCACCTTGTCGGACACGCCGAACGCCAGCGGCGCGGCGATCGGCGCATTGGTGGTGTTGGCGACGAAATAGAGGTCCCCGCCCGCCAGACGGCGGTGGACATAGCCGACGCCCTTGGGCGTCCCGCCAAGATCCGGCGGCAGGAAGCCGTTGAGCATCTCGACCAGTCCAGCCTCGTTCGTAACGGCGGCGCGTTTGGACGCAAACACCGCCTTCGACAGCTCGGCGACGCGTTGGCTCTGGCCGTCCTTCAGGCCGACAGCCTTGGACGGCGGCGCGCCGACCGCGATGACCACGCCGCCCGCCTCGGCGAAGGCGCGGACGCGCTCATAGGCCTCCGGCGCGATGCGCTCGATGTGGGGCAACAGCAGGACGCTATAGCCAACCCCTCGCCGCAGGATGGCGTCGCCGTCGATCAGGTCGAAATTGTAGCCGCCATCGATTAAGCCCTCGAGGATGGCGGCGGGAAAGGTCTTGCGCAGCACGTCGTTGATCGAGACATCCTTGCCCGGCTGGAAGCCCGACATGATGTCCTCGGTCGGCACGTACAGGGCCACGTCGGCGACGTTCTCGCCCTGGCGCAGCAGGTGGCTGAGGCGCTGGAGATAGAGGTTCACGTCGGCCATCACCGGCCACCACGGATTGTGGTCGTTGAACACCGCCGCCGCGTAGAGCGCCCAGCCGGGCTCGGGAACCTTGGGCGGCGAATAGGGCCAGCCGTGGACGATGAACTGGTTGACGCCCTGCAGCATCAAGACGTCGGCCTCGGCCTTGATGTCCAGCGGCGTGGCCCGGAACGCGCCCTTGTGCAGCCAGGTGAAGCTCTCGGCCGAGGTCACCGGCTGGCCGTACAGGTGGTTGGCCGAGCTGGCCCAGCGGGTCGAGGTCGCGCTCCGCCATTCGGCGCCCTCCCCCTCCGCCAGGTCGACCAGGCGGTTGGAGGACAGGGTCACGGCCGGCGTGCCGTAGGTCTGCGAACGGAACAAGGTCTGGCGCGACTTGGCCCAGGCGCTGACCTGGCTGAGATAGTGCTCGTTGACCAGCTCCGAGAGGGTCAGGCCCCAGTCGTAGCGGACGCCTGCCGAGCGGTCGGTGTCGTGGAACAGGTCCAGTAGATACGGGGCCAGGTCGTAGCCGCGACGGACCTTGAACTCGGGCAGCAAGCCGTCGGTCCAGTTGGCACCGTAGACCTCCAGGCTGTCGCTGAAGATAGCGTGCGGGCGGTCGTCGCCGAACGCCGCCAACAGCGGCTCGCCCACGGTCTCGAGATGTTTGCGAACCGCCTGCGCATTCAGGTGATCGAGCACGAAGCCTTCGGAGCCGACCGTCGGGCGCTTGACCTGCTGGCGCGTGCGCGTCTGCAGGACGAGATAAAGCGTCCGGTCCGCCGGAACCTTGGCGAACGTTGCGCGGGCGCCGTCGATCATTGCAGGCTGGGCGTCGGCCGGCGAGGTCCCGACGAAGGCGGCGATGTAGCGCTGGCCCGGCTCGAGCGCCGGCAGATCCATGGCCTCGACGCCAGCGGGCGCGGGCAGGTCCTGCTTGATGACGCGAGCGGCGGCGTGTTCGGGGTCGATATGCGGACCGCCGAAGGGCCAACCGGACCCCAGGGTCATGTCCGCCCGCATCCCTTCCGCCCGGCCCGTCCGCGCCGCGTCGGCGACCATGTCGAGGAAGTCCTTCGACAGATACGGCTTGTTGCGGACGCCCAGCTTGGGATCGTCCAGCGACAGCGGATAGACCGGCTGGATCTCGAAGCCGCCGAAGCCGCCGGCCTTCATCGCCTTGATCTCGCGGACGATCTCGTCGGCCTCGACCGCACCGCCGAACCACCACCAGCGGGCCATGGGCCGGCTGTCGGCGGGCGGCCGGGCGAAGCCGGCGGCCAGTTGCGCCAGGCCCGGCCGATCCGCCGCCGCCACGGGCGAGGCGATCAGCAGGCCCAGCGCGCTGGCGCCAAGCAGGACTCCCCGTCGTGTCGCCCCTGGCGTCGGCATGATCAATTCACAGCCTAGGGGTGAGACGGAGCCCATTGTTCGTAGGCGTCCAGGGCCTTCTGCGGGCCGGCCGAATACCAGGAATAGCCATTACGGCGCCCCTTGGAGATCTCGTTGACGTCGTCATGGATGGTCTTGCCCCAGTCGCCGAAGATCGGTTGGCCGGTGCGGATGTCGTAGTTGCGCGACCAGATCACGGGCGCGCCGGGCTGGTCGATCAGCTTGCGCCCCTCCTCGTCGCTGACCTTGGTGAAGGCCTTGTCGCGGACGGCGTGGGCCTTGAGCCAGGCGACGCCGGCATGGACCGAAGCCTTCACCTCCGGCGTCGGGTTGGGCTGACGCATCAGGAACAGCAGGATGTCGGTGCTCTCGGCGCTGGCCAGCGAGCGCATCTCGTAGTCGCGGGCCGAACTGGGCTTCAGGGTCAGCGGGTCGACCTGCTGCGGCCAGACGGTCTTCTTGCCGTCCACCACGACCTGGGCGTCCAGGATCGGGCGGATGGCGCGCGCCGAGGCCGCGCCGGCGACCTTGCGCAGGGCGGGCGGGGCGAAGTCGAAGCCCTCCTTGGCCTCTGCGACGTCCTCCAGGATCATCGCGGCCTCGGCCACGGCGTTGTCGTTGAACGTCACCGCGTCGTGGAAGCCGCCCTCGATCGGATAGATCTGCGGCCAGCCGCCGTTGGGATACTGGGCCGCCAGCAGATAGTTGACGCCCTTGATGATGCTGGCGCGGTAGGCGTCGCCATCCTTGCCCGGGCGCTGCTGCTGCACCTTGGCCAGGAAACGCATCTCGGTCGTGGTCGCGTTGTTGTCCAGCGTGCCGACGAAGGTCCAGAAGCGGTCCTTGGGCGTATCGAAGCTGTCGTCCAGCGCCATGTGCTCGGCGTTGTTGGCGTAGCGCTGGCCCTTCAGGCGCGGTGGCTTGGTGCGATCCTGGTTCTTGCTCCAGCCGCCGGCAGGGGTCTGGAAGCTGACGATGGTGTCGGCGATCGCCTGGGCCTCGGGGCCGGCGTACCAGGCCACGTCCTTGTCGAGCGGCATGTGGCCACTGCCGGCTTCCGGCGGAGGCGGCGGCGTCTGGCCCGGCGCCAGCTCGGCGGCCAGGGTGGCCTTGTCCGTCTGCATCTGGGCCTGCGAGCGCTTGATATAGGCGGCCCAGGCCGCGCGCTGCTTGGCCGGCAGTTCCGGCAGGCGATCGGCAGTCAGCGAGCGGGCCGGCTGGTTCTTGGCGATCTCCGCGGCCTGGACCGCGCCCGGCGCGGCCAGCAGGGCCATGCCCAACAGCGCCGCCTGGCAGACGCCGCCTAGGCGTCGGGAATGATGAGCGATCCCATGGATCGGTACGCTGATCTTGGTCACTTCCTACCCTATCCTACTCGCCCCGACCGATTGACGCCGGTATCATAGAGGATCGAAATCATACCATTATATGGTACTCTTTATCATATATTGCGACAATTCAGACTCCGTCGCAACTCCCTTGTTACGGGCTTCGCCTGAGGATCAGGGCGACGACGACCTGAACACCAGGACCCGCTGCGCTTCCATCGGATTGAAGTTGTCGTCGGCGAACAGCGCCAGCGTCCGCTGACCGCCGACCCGAGGCCCCCAGGCCATCGCTTCGAAATTGGCTGCGCCGCCGGCGATGCCGTCGAGATTGACCAGCAGGCGCTTGGCCAGGACTTTGCCCGGCGCGGCGCCACGCAGGTCCACCAGATAGAGCCGGCAGTGATAAGTGAAACGCCCCTGCCCGTCCTCGACGCCTGAACGCTCCAGCACCAGCAGTTGGCGATCGTCGACAGCCAGGATCTCGCTGATCCCGTTGTCACCGCGACGGGCGGGCGCGGCCTGGATGGGGTCCAGGCGATAGGTGTACTGCATCGCCACGCCGCCGGCCCGGTCCAGGCGAGTGATCCGGGTGAGGCCGCCCCGCGCGACGCTGCTGACCGGGCCGTCCTGGATCAGCGGCGCCTCCATGGCCAGCCACAACCAACGGCCGTCGCGCGAGAAGCTCAGCCCCTCGAAGGTCAGGTTGAGCCGCGCACCGGTCGGTGTGAAGCGGAAGGCTTCCGGCGTCGGAATCGCGCCCTTCGGAGCCCCGTCGCGTCCCATGCGCCGGACCGCTGGATCAAAGCCCCGCAGTGCATCGCCTTCCGTGGACCAGACGAGATCGCCGGTCCGGGGATCGATCCGCAGCGCCTCGGCGTCGGCGCGTTCGCCCTCGGCCGCCGAGAAGGTCGCGTCATCCGCGCGGCGCAGCGGGACCTGGCGCGTTAGCCGCAGCCCCCTCACCCCGCTCAAGTCATAGTCCAACCGCCCGACGTAAAACCGCGCCGGCGCCTTCTCCGAGCGGTCGTCGGAGATCATCAGCCACTCGCCGCTCTCGCGGTCGTAGTCGACGCCGGAGATGCCGCCAAACGGCGCGCCGTCGACGGCGAGATCCTTGGGCAGGTCGAGCGTCCCGACCAGCTTCAGGGCCAGCGCCAGGCCGAGGGCGGCTCCGAAGTTCATTTCAGCTTGCGCACGGACTCGCGCTCGATCAGCTCGACATTGAACACCACGCGGCGGCGGGGCTCGCCTCGCGCGGCCATCCGGCGGATCAGGGTCTCGACGGCGGCGGCGGCCATGTCCTCGACTGGCATGTCGATGGTGGTCAGGGCCGGCGTGTGCAGCTGGGCCCAGGGGATGTCATCGAAGCCGACCACCGAGACGTCCTCGGGCGACGACAGGCCCATCGACCGGATGTGGCGCATGGCCCCGATGGCGATCAGGTCCGCGCCGGCGATCACCGCCGTGGCGGTGCGGCTCTCCAGGGCCTGGGTCACCGCCGGCTCCAGGTCCAGCGAGAAGGCGTTGTGGACGTGCCAGACCAGGTTGGCCTTCTCATTGACCGTGGCGATAGCGGCCTCGGCGCGCTGGCGGGCGCTGGAGGCGGCGTGCGGGCCCGAGATCACGCCGATGTTGACGTGTCCCGCCGCGATCAGGTGCTCGGCGGCTAGGCGACCGCCCTCGGCATAGTCGGCCTGGATGACATCGTAGCCCGGCAGGTTGCGGTCCAGCACCACCGTCGGCACACCCTCGATCAGGCGTCCGACCGGACCGTCGTCGGCGATCGGGAACCAGATCACCCCGTCGACGCCGTGGTCGACCAGCAGGCTGACCGCCCGCTGTTCCGCCTCAGCCGAGCCTTCGGTGTCGGTCAGGAACACGCTGTAGCCGTGGGCCCGCGCGGCCTGGATCACCACCTGAGCCAGGCTGGGGAAGAACGGATTGGTCAGGTCTGGCAGGATCAGGCCGATCGCACCCGTCTTGCCGGTTTTCATGGCCTTGGCGCTCTGGTTGGGCCGATAGCCCAGCTCGGCGGCCACTTTCAGGATGTGCTCGCGCGTCGCCTCGCCCACCGAGCCCGCGCCGTTGATCGCGTAGGAGGCGCTGGCCAGCGACACGCCAGCGGCCTTGGCGACCTCCTTCAAGGTCGACCTCCGGGGAGGATCGATGGGCGGCGGGTCGGACTTAGCCATGCGTCGAATTTCCGTTGCTCCTCCTGGAGGTGAAAGCTTTCAGGGCCAGCGTCAAGAAAGGGATCGGGGCGGAGTCGCGATCCGCCCCGCAAAGGCGCTCAACAAGGGGAGAGAGCGCCCCTGGTCCTGCCCCCTAGAACCTCGCCCGCACCGACAGCGTGTAGGTGCGCGGCGCGCCGACGAAGTAGCGGTCCAGGGTGCGGGCATTCGGGGTCGCGGCGGTGTAGCCGAACTCCGGCTGAGTGGCCGTCGAGCCGCTGACCGCGCCGATGTATTCCTTGTCGAACAGGTTATCGACGTTGAACTGGAAGCGCAGGTCCGGGACACCAGCGCGCTTTAGATCGTAGGTCGCCGTCAGCCCGACCAGCGTATAGGCGTCGATCATCTCGACACCCAGCTCCTGGAAGGTGGTCGGGGCCACGATGTGGCCGCCGACGCGCTCGCCGACATAACGAACATTGGCGTCGATCTTCAGCCCACTGACGGGTTTCCAGCCGACCTGGCCGAAGAAGCTGTTCTGGGGGATGTCGCGCACCCCTGCCCCGCCGATCACGGCAACGGCGGCCAGGGCCTTGCGGGCGTCGCTGCCGACGGCCGGGTTGTCGTGCTTGGCATCCTGGCGCGAGTACGAGCCGTAGAGGTCGACCGCGCCGAAGTCGTAATAGCCGGTCAGCTCGACGCCCTTGGTCTTGATGCCCGCGATGTTGACCGCCTTGGTCGCGACGTTGCCACGCACGACCTCGTCGGGATCGAGGGTCGCGGTCGGATCGCGCGGCACGATGCCGACATTGTTCTTGAGTTCGACGTCATACGCCTGGATCGAGAAGGCCATGTTCGGCTTCACATAACGCAGGCCCAGGTCGACGTTTTCGGTCGCGACCGGGGTGAGATCCTTGGGGCTGATCACCGCGGTCGAGCCCAGGAAGGCGTCCTCCGGGATACCGGCGAAGTTCTTGGCGTAGCCGCCGAACAGCTCCCAGGCGTCGGCCAGTTGGTAGGTCGCGCCGAGCTTCGGGTTGAGGTCCGAGTGCTGCGAGAACTTGACATTGGCTTTGTACTCCAGCGGCGACTTGGCGTCGTATTTGACGTTGTACCAAGTGACCCCGAGGTCGACCTTCAGCCTGTCGTCGAAGGCTCGGAACTCGTCCTGGGCGTACAGCATGGTCGTCTCGACCGAGGCCGTGCGCTCGTACTCGACATAGTTCAGCTTCGAACGATCATAGGCCGTGCTCTGGGCTGAGTTGATGATCGGGTAGAAGTTGCGCTTCTCGGTGGAGTCGCCGCCCTCCCACCAGCCACCGAAGCGCAGGGCATGGCCGCCGAACCTGGCCTTCAGCTCGCCGGTCACGCCATAACGATCACGGTCGCGCGGCGTCACGCGCATGTCGGCCGGACCGCCGACGACGTTGCTGTTGCGGATCGTGGTCAGGGTCGGTCGCACCGCCCCGCCATTGGCGTTGTAGCCGGTCACCGCGCGCGGATCGCCACCCGTCAGCACGCGCTGGCGGTCCTGGTAGCGGAACGACTCGCCCTTCAGCGTCTGGTAGTACGGATTGACGTCGAGGCTGACCGCATCACTCAGCACGAAATGGCTGTTGGCATAGGTCAGCCAGTCCTTTCGCCAGCCGCCCAGGGCTCCGCCGAAGTCGATGTCCTTGGCCGGGATGCCGGTGATAGCGTCCAGCGCGCGGTCGCTGCGCGGCGCGGCCTCGAACTCGCCCTTGGTGACGATGTTGAAGTCGTTGTCTTTCTGGTCGTTGTACGAGACGCGAGCCTTCACGAACGAGCCGTTGTCGAAGTCCTTCACCACCTTCAGCTCGTAGTGGTCGCGAACGCTGCCCCGGCTGTTGCGGCCGGCCCAGACGTCGTTCTCCTGGTGCGAATAGCTCAGATATCCCGAGAGGCCCGGCGCGATCTCGCCGCTGTCGACGCGGCCATAGATCCGCCGGAAGTCGAACGAGCCGAGGCCCGCCTCGACGGTCGCGCCGAAGGCCTTGCGCGGGGCGTCAGTGACGAAGTCGATGAAGCCGCCCAGGGCGAAGCGCGACGGCGCGCCGATGTCGCCAGCGCTCTGCGAGACGGTGATCTTGCCGACGTTGCTGCTCTCGATGAAGCGCTGCGGCGGCGAGCCGCCGTTGAAGCGGCTGTCGCCGGTCGGGATGCCATCCAGGGTCAGGCCGACCTGCTCGTCGGACAGGCCACGCATGTAGATCTCGAACGAGAAGCTGCCGCCGCGGCTGTCGCCGGTGGAGACCTGCACGCCGGGCACCTTGACCAGGGCCTGGGTGATCTCGGCGCCCAGCGGACGCTCCTGGATGTCCTCGGCGCCGATCGTGAACGTGGCGCGGGCCAGGCCCGAGCCGAAGCGCTCGGCGGTGACCACCACCTCGTCGATCGTGTCGGTAGCGGCCGGCGCGGTCTGCTGAGCCATGGCGGGCGCGGCCATGACCAGGCACAGCGCGCTCGAAGCCAGCCAGATGGACGTCTTCATGTTCAAGCCCCCTTCAGGCGACCCGCCTCAGCGGGTGTCGATGCCATTTAGTGAAACGTTTCATATTCGAGTTCAATGACAATTTCATCACACAGACGGGGTGTTCACGCGATGCCTAAGGCTTGGGCACAGGTGATACGATGCTATTTCCTTGAAACGTTTCACTCTATAGAGTCGCGCCGACCGTCGTCGGAGGGGACATGCCGGACAACGAAACCGCGCGGGCGCTGCTGGGCGTCGTGGTGTTCCTCGCCATCGGCTGGCTGCTGTCGGAGAACCGCCGCGCCCTGCCCTGGCGTCCGGTGCTGGTCGGCCTGGCGTGCCAGATCACCCTGGCCCTGCTACTGACCAAGATCCCGGCCATCACAGCCGGCTTCGCCGCCGCCACCCACGCGGTCGACGCCTTGCAAGCCGCCTCGCGAGCGGGATCCAGCTTCATGTTCGGCTATCTGGGCGGCGGCCGCGCGCCGTTCAGCATGGCCGACCCCAGCGCCGCCTTCATCTTCGCATTCCAAGCCTTGCCGGCCATCCTGCTGGTCGGGGCGCTGTCGGCCCTCCTGTGGCACTGGAAGGTGCTGATCGTTATTGTCCGCGCGGCGGCCTGGGCGTTCGGCAAGCTGTTCGGAGTCAGCGGCCCGGTCGGGGTCTCGACCTCGGCCTGCGTGTTCCTCGGCATGGTCGAGGCGCCATTGCTGATCAAGCCGTTCCTGCCGCGCCTGACCCGCGCCGAGATCTTCATCATCATGGTCGACGGCCTGTCGGTGATCGGCGGTTCGATGATGATCGTGCTGGGTTCGCTGATCGCCGCCAAGGTGCCCAACGCCTTCAGCCACCTGCTGATCGCCTCGCTGATCAGCACCCCGATGGCCATCGGCATGGCGCGACTGATCATTCCCGGCGAGACCAGCGCGGCGCACGACCCCATCGTGCTCACCAGCCCTTACCGCAGCAGCCTCGAAGCCCTGACCTTCGGCACGCTGGACGCGGTGAAGATGGTGCTGAACATCGCCGGCCTGCTGATCGTTTTCGTCGGCCTGATCGCCCTGATCAATATGGGCCTGGCCGCTATTCCTAATGCTGGAGCGCCGCTGACGCTCGGCGGGATCCTGGGCTGGCTGCTGACCCCGATCGTCTGGCTGACCGGCGCGCCGCTGACCGACCTGCAGGCCGTCGGCGCGATCCTGGGCACCAAGGTCGCCGCCAATGAGGTGGTGGCCTACAGCGACATGATGGCCCTGCCGCCCGGCGCGCTCAGCGACAAGAGCCTGCTGATCCTGACCTACGCCCTGGGCAGCTTCGGCAATGTCGGCAGCGTGGCGATCCTGATCGGCAGCCTGTCGTCTATGGCCCCGGAGAAGGTCGGCGAGGTCGTCGAACTGGGCTTCAAGGCCCTGGCGGCGGCATTTCTGACGACCTGCCTGACCGCGACGATCATGGGGCTGATCGGAGGCTAGGCGTCCTCGATGTCGAAGCGGGCCACCTTGCCGTCCCTAAGGCGGAAGACGTGGCCTACCGTCTTGTCCTTCAGCCCGTGCGTCTGCCCGCTCAGCGGCTTGCCCTCAAGATCAAGGATCGTCTGCCGGACCTCGGCCACGACCACGTCATCGCCCCGCCGCACGAAGGCGACCGGCTCGACGTGCGGACTGACCAAGGCCCACTGCCGCGTCCAGTAGGTCCGCACGGCTTCGCGCCCGTGCTCATGCCCGCCATCCATGCCGTTGGCCCAGGCCACGTCGTCGACCAACTCGACCAGCACGCCGTCGATATCCCGCGCATTGAAGCGGTCATAGAGGCGCTTGAGCAGCTCAATATCATTGTCCATCGGACGCCTTCCCGCTTGGGCTCGAACCAGTTACATATGCACATATGTATTTGATCTAAGCCGGACGCAAGGGTGGACGATGGTAAACCTGGATGTGCTCTCGACCCCGGGGCATCTGATCAGCCTGGCGGGGCGCGGCTTCGCCCGCCTGAGCGAGGCCCGCCTGAAACCGCTGGGGTTTGGCGTCGGCCAGCTGCCCGTGCTCGTCGCCCTGCGCGATGGCGAGGCCGACACCCAGCGCGACCTGGCCCGCTTCGCCAAGACCGAGCAGCCGCCCATGGCCCAGATGCTGGCCCGCATGGAGCGGGACGGTCTGATCAGCCGAACGCCGGATCCGACCGACCGCCGCAGCAGTCGGATCGTCCTGACCGAGACGGCGCAGGCCCGTCTGCCCGACGCCATCGAGACCCTGTTGCACGGCAATCAGGAAGCGTTGAACGGCTTCACCGACGCGGAAGCCTTGCAACTGGTCAGCCTGCTAAAGCGCCTGATCGCCAATCTCGACGACCTGGCGAGCAGCGAGTAGAGCGCCCGCCGCCGCGATCCCCGCCTCGGCGGCCTCGCGCGGCGAGCCTTCGGTTATCAATGCCCCCAGGGCCGCGCCGGCGAAGGTGTCTCCCGCGCCGGTGGCGTCGTCGACGGTCAGGGGCGTGACGGGCAGGTCGAAAGCCTCGCCGGCCGCCTTAACGTGGACGCCGTCGGCGCCGCGGGTTTCGAACAGGGTCTGGTTCGCCGGCGCCGGCTCAGTCCGGCCAGCCTCCAGCCAGGCGCGTTCGCCGGCGTTGCAGAACACGATCTCCGCCCGCGCCGTCAACCGGGTCACGAGATCAGGCGGAAAGCAGCCCGGATCATCCTTGGCGATCCAGGCCAGGCGCGGGCCTTCCACATCCAGCAGGCGATGGAGGATCGCTGGCGGGCCGGCGGCGACCACCAGCCATTCTGCCTCCGCAACCAGACGCAGCTGTGCCTCGGTCAATTCGGCGGGCCCCGGTCGCAGCAGGCAGCCATAGGTCCCGTCGGCGTTGTAGATCAGCAGGCACCGCGTCGACGGCGCGCCCGCTGTGACCGCGACGCCCTCTAGAGATCCGCAGGCCGCGCGATAGGCCTCGCCGTCGGCGTCGTCACCGATCCAGGTCAAGGGCGCGGCGGCGACGCCGGCCCACGCCAGAGCGTTGCTGGCGTAGAGCGCCGCCCCACCCGCGCGTGGCCATGCGCCCTCGCGCATCAACAGCGTGCCGCGTCCGGTGAAGTCCCCCTCGACCCGAACCACGTAGTCGATCGTCGCGAACCCCGCGACCGCCACACGCACCATCTCGCCAACCTCGCTTCAGCGACTTGACTGAAACGTTTCACTAGCTAGTTTGCAAGAACATTCTGACTTCGGATCACCCCATGCAGCCGCCCTGTTTCATCGCGTTCACCGGTGTCGATCGCCTCGAGCTGCTGCCTGGCCTCAAGGCGCTGTCGGCCCGCTATCCGATCGAATGGGGCGTGCTGGTCGACCCGGCCCAGGAAGACACCGCCCTCTTCCCGCCCGCCCAGATCCGCGACGCCCTGTTGGCCGAGCGCGACCTGCGCTGGGCGGCCCACGTCTGCGGCGACGCGGCCCGGACGATCGCGGCCAGCCCCCTGACCGCTCCCCTGCCCCCAGCCGGCGTCCAGCGGGTGCAGGTCAATCACAGCTTCAAGGGCAGCACCCCGGCCCAGGTCGAGGCCGCGCGGGACTATGGCCGTCGCCTGGGCGTGCGGACGGTGCTGCAGTGCTCGGGCGCCTTCCCGCTGAACCGGACCGGCGTCGACTGGCTGTACGACGTCTCGTTCGGCACGGGCGCACGGCCGGACCGCTGGCCCGCGCCGCCGCCGGCCGAGGGGCCGTTCTGCGGCTATTCCGGCGGCATCGGCCCCGACAGCGTGACCGAGATCCTGGCCCGCATCGCCGCGCCCGATGGCGCGCTGTACTGGATCGACATGGAGTCGGGCGTGCGCACCGACGGCGCCTTCGATCTGGCCAAGTGCGAGGCCGTCTGCCGCGCGGTCTACGGATGAGCGCTTCGCCGCGGCTGGTGATCCTGGACACCGATCCCGGCGTCGACGACGCCCTGGCCCTGCTCTACCTGCGCGCCCGAACTGACCTGCGCTTGCTGGCCATCACCACGGTGTTCGGCAATGCCGATGTCGAGACCACGACCCGCAACGCCCTATGGTTGCGGGTCCGCCTGGGCCTATCGGCGCCCATCCATCGCGGCGCCGCCGCACCGCTGAGCCGGCCGCGCGGTTCCTCGCCGGCGCATGTGCATGGCGAGAACGGACTGGGCGATATCGACCTTGGCGACTTCGCGCCGCCGCCGGCCGATCCCGGCTCCGCCCACGAGCGGATCGTCGACCTGGTTCGCGCCCATCCCGGCGAAGTGGCCCTGATCGCCATCGGCCCGCTGACCAATCTGGCCCTAGCGCTGCGCGCGGCGCCCGACATCACCGGGTTGGTCCACAGCGTGACGATCATGGGCGGCGCATTCGGTGGCGACGGCCGGACCGGCAACGTCACGCCCTTCGCAGAAGCCAACATCCACAACGACCCCGAAGCCGCCGCCGAGGTGCTGGCGGCGTCCTGGCCCATCACCCTGGTACCGCTGGACGCGACCATGGCCTGCGTGTGGCCCGACACCGCCGCCTTGGCGCTAGCCCAGCACAACGACGCGGGCCGCTTCGCCTACGAGGTCACCCGGACCTACGCCCAGGCCTATGCCCGGCACGCAGGCTTGTCCGGCTGCGTGCTGCACGACGTCGCCGCACTGGTCAGCCTGACCACGCCCGCGTTGTTTTCGATCCGCTCGAGCGCCGTATCGGTGGCGACCTCGGGCGAACGCATGGGCCAGACGGCCTGGGCCACCGAAGGTCCGTCGATCGCGGTGCGCGTCCAGGCGAACGGCTCCGATCTCGTGAGTCACTTCGAGCGGATGCTGACCTAGCCTCAGCCGGCCTCGACGTGCTTCAGCAGGTTGTCCCGCACGCGCGAGATGGCCTTCTGCACCAGGGCGAACTCCTCGGGCTCCAGGCCTGTCGCCTGGACCAGGGTGCGCTGGCCGCCCTTTTCGCGCAGCGCGCGGCCGGCCTCGGTCAGGGTGATGATCACCTGCCGCTCGTCGGCCGGATCGCGGCGGCGCTCCAGATAGCCGTCAGCCTCCAGCTTCTTGAGGATCGGCGTGAGGGTGTTCGACTCCAGGAAGAGCTTCTCCCCCAGGTGCTTGACGCTGAGGCTGCCCGTCTCCCACAGCGCAACGATGATGATCCATTGGGTGTAGGTCAGCCCCAGTTCCTCGAGGATAGGCTTGTACGCGCGGCCATAGGCCAAGTTGGCCGAATAGACCGCGAAGCACAGAAAATCAGCCAGCTGCGGGGCCTTGGGGGCGGGATCGGGGTTCGACATCGGGGTCCTTCTCGCGCCCTGCGGCGGTCGTCCGAAACAATATAGTTCGGATCCGATTAAATCGGAAGGTTGACAAGCACGAGTCACGAAGCCTACTTCATCGCATCCGAATTAATCGGATCCGATTTAAAAGGAACTTCCCGATGACCTCCCCCATCGACACCGTGCTCTATACCGCCCAAACCCACGTCACCGGCGGCCGCGACGGCGCTGCGCGCAGCAGCGACGGCAAGCTGGACGTGCGCCTGTCGCCTCCGGGCAGCGCCGCGCCCGGGACCAATCCGGAACAACTCTTCGCCGCCGGCTGGTCGGCCTGCTTCATCGGCGCCATCGGCCTGGCCGCCCGCGCCCAGGGCGTGACCCTGCCGGCGGACGTGGCCATCGACGCCGAGGTCGACCTGGCCAAGGCCGGCGAGGCCTATCTGCTGCGCGCCCGCCTGAACGTCAGCCTGCCCGGCCTGGACAAGACCGTCGCCCAGAGCCTGGTCGAGGCCGCGCACCAGACCTGCCCGTACTCGAAGGCCACGCGCGGCAACATCGACGTCACGCTGACCATCGCCTGATCCGCGACCGGGGCGCCGGCGAGCGGCGCCCCTCCCACCTATCCAGGAGCTCCCCAATGTCATCCGATCCAGCGTCCCTGCGCTTCCACGCCGTGTCCCTGAGCGTCGCGGCCGTCGCCGCGGCGGCCACCTACGGGACCAACACCGCCATGCTGCCCGCGCCCGCCATGTTCTTGGGCTGGGTCGCCTTCGACCTGGCCGGGCCCTCGTGGCGTGGCGGAGCGGCCAACACCGGCGCCTTCCTGCTGGGCCTGGCGTTCGGCGCGAGCACGGCCCTGGCCGCTGCCGCCCTGACGCCGGCGCTGGGCGCGCTGGCCACGCCCCTGGCCGTGGCGGGCGTCGTGGTGCTGGTCCTGTCGCTGCGCGGCCTGGCGCCGCTCAACAATCCCCTCGCCTATTTCCTCGGCCTGAGCAGCTTCTTCTATTCGGGCCTGGCCCCGACGGGCGACACTCTGCTGATCCTGGGCCAGGCCGGCTTCATCGGCGGCCTGGCCTGCGCCGCCGCCGGCCTGGCCCAGAGCCTGGTCGTCCAGAAGATGGAGCCGCGTCATGCATAACCTGTCCCGCCGCAACCTCCTGCAAGCCGCCGGCGCCCTGGCCGCCCTGGCGCCGACCACCGCCTTCGCGGCGCCTTCCGCAGCGCCCTGGACGCTGCGCGAGGTCGAGACCCCGGACCTGATCATCAGCTATGCCGAACTGGGCCCGGCCAACGGCCCACCGGTGCTGCTGCTGCATGGCTGGCCCTACGACATCCATGCCTATGCCGACGTCGCGCCGATCCTGGCGGCGGCCGGCAAGCGGGTGATCATCCCGCATCTGCGTGGCTATGGCGGCACACGCTTCCGCTCGGCCGACGCGCTCCGTAACGGCCAGCAGGCCGCGCTCGCCGTCGACGTGATCGCGCTGATGGACGCCTTGGGCATCGCCAAAGCCGTCATTGGCGGCTTCGACTGGGGCGCGCGCACCGCCAATATCGTGGCCGTCCTGTGGCCCGAACGCTGCCAGGCGATGGTGTCGGTCAGCGGCTACCTGATCGGCAGCCAGCAGGCCAACCAGGCGCCGCTGTCGCCCGAGGCCGAGCTGTCCTGGTGGTACCAGTTCTACTTCGCCACCGAGCGCGGCGCCAAAGGCTACGCCGCCAACCGCGACGCCTTCGCGCACCTGATCTGGAAGAGCGCCTCGCCCAGATGGGCGTTCGACGATGCGACCTTCGCGCGGTCGGCCGCGTCGCTGGCCAATCCCGACCACGTGGCGATCACCATTCACAACTATCGCTGGCGGCTGGGTCTGGTTCAGGGCGAGGCGCGCTTCGACGCCCTGGAGGCCAGGCTGGCGCAGCGGCCCGACATCCTGGTTCCGACCATCACCCTGGAAGGCGACGCCAACGGCGCGCCACATTCACCGCCGGAGGCCTATGCGGGCAAGTTTAAGGGCCGCTATGAGCACCGGCTGCTGACGGGCGGCGTCGGTCACAATCCGCCGCAAGAGGCGCCAGAGGCGTTCGCGCGCGCCGTCCTGGACGTCGCACGCTGGGTCTCCTGAGGAGACCCAGCGCCACACACTCCTAGAACGGGACCGCGATCTTCAGCGACAGCGTCTGGTTCCGGGTCCGGTCGCCGAACTGGCCGGTCCAGGCCAGGCGGCCGCTGGCCTTGGCGCCGATGACCGACACGCCCAACTCGGTGTCGAAGGTCGTCTTGTCCAGGCCCGGATTGACCGTGAAGCCGCTGGCGGCTGCGGCCGGAGCGCCCTGGAAGGCCGCCTCGAACAGCGCCTTCTCGGCGTCTGACGAATAGGTCGCGCCCAGTCGGCCATAGGGCCGATAGACGGCGCTGCGTCCCTGGAACTCGGCGCCGGCCTCGACCTTGAAGCTGGCGCGGCCGTAGGTGTCCTTCTGGTCGGGAACGACCAGATTGACCGCACCGGCGCCAGTTTCGGTGAAGCCCTTGGTTTCGACCTTGACCGCGCTGGCCTCGATCATCGGCTTCACATAGGCCCGGTCCGAGCCCCAGCGATACGAGGCGCGGCCCGTGGCGGCCAAGAAGCTCATGTCCTGCTTGCCACGAGCAAAGCGCGCGGGGGAAGCCGGCAGCGGCACCAGGCGCCGGGTCTTCATGTCCGACTGGCCGCCATGGATCGCCAGGCCGAGGCCGAAGCCGTGGCCCGGATCGCGCTTGACGACCAGGCCGCCCTGGTAGCGCTGGCCATCGGCGTTGACGCGGCTCTTGACGCCGCCGCCGACATCCTCGGCCGACAGGGCCCCGCCGACGCGCCAGTCGCCGTTGAATGCCGCCTCGAACCCACCCGACAGGCCGGTCGAGTTCTCGTCATAGGCCATGGCCGCCGAGCTGCCTTTCAGCTGCAGCCAACGCGCCGAAGGCTTCACCCAGATGCAGCCGCGCTCGGAGAAGGCGACGCCCTCGCTGGTCCGCGGGCAGCTGAACATCGAGTCCGCGAACTGCTGGCTGGCGAAGACCTGCGCCGTCTGCTGGGCGGCGTAGGTCTCCGGCGAGAAGCCGTCATAGAAATTGGCCAGCTGACCGACGGTCGGCACGTAGAACAACTCGGCCGTGATCGGCGCGAAGGTCGGCGAGCTGCCGGCCGTCTGAATGGCGTTGATATGGTCGCCCAGCGCCGTCTGGTTGCGGTTCAGGCCGGTCGGCGAGAAGTCGATGTCGTATTTGAGGTTCAGGTCCTGGCTGGTCGCGGCCAGGGCGAAGCTGGCCACGGCCGAGGTCGGCTTGTTCAGCGTCACGCCCGACTGGGTCAGCGTGCCCGAGCCATCCAGGATCGTCACGGTGTGGCTGCCCGGCAGCGCGTAGCCCGGGTTCAGGATGTTGAGCGTGAACGCGCCCTTGATGTCGACCGAACCGGTCAGCTTCAGCTGGTCGATCTCGCCCGACTTGCCGGTGCGCAGCAGATCAAGGTCGGTCAGCATGTTGCCGGTGGCCGACTGGATGAAGCTGCCCTGGACGTTCGTCGTCTGCACCACGCCCGCGTCGCCGGGGCTAAGCAGGCCGTGATTGATCAGGTTGCCGCCGTTCAGCTTCACATAGTCCAGCGAGACGAAGAACGACTTGCTGTTGTTGGTGACACTGTTGACGCCCAGGCCCAGGTCGACATTGCCGACCAGACCCTTGTTGGAGATGACCGCGTCATTGCCGCCTGTGGCCGTGACGGCCAGCTTGGAGTCCGACCAGGTCACGCCGTTCAGGGTCAGGGTGTTGTTCTTGCCCCCGTCCATCAGGACGCCCATGCCGTAGACCGAGCCGCCCTTCACGTCGCCGTTCAGGGTTACGGTGATGTCGTCGTTGCCGTCCTTGGAGGCGCTCTGGAAGACCGCGCCGATGCCGTTCTTGCCGCCGACGATGACGTTGCCGTTCTGGACGATGGTGACCTTGCCGCCCTCGCCGACGCCTTCCATCGAGCCGATGAAGCCCAGCAGCATCTTGCCGCCGAACAGGCCGCCGCCGCCGCCGACCGACTGGGCGAAGATGCCGACCGCGCCCGTGCCGGTGACGGTGATGTTGCCGGTGTTGGTCACCGTCACGTCGCCGCCGTTCCCGCCATTGGCGTGGATCGGGTTCAGCTGCAGATCCAGGATGTCGCTATAGTTCTGGCCGCCGAAGGCCGTGGTGTTGCCCCACGAGGCCAGGCCCAGCGAATAGTCGCCGGCCAGGCCGCCGCCGCCGCCCACGCTCTGGGCGAAGATGCCCGTGGCCCCGGCGCCGGAGGTGACGATGTCGCCGGTGTTGGTGACGATCACCTCGCCACCGTCGCCGGCCGAGCCGCCGAGGCCTGAGAACACCACCTGGCCGACGGCCGACATGATGCCTTCGCCGCCCTGGCCGCCGCCGCCGCCCACGCTCTGGGCGAAGATGCCGTTGGCGTTGACGCCCGAGGTGGTGATCTTGCCGTCGTTGATCACCGTGACCTTGCCGCCGTTGCCGGCCGCGCCGCCCATGCCGCCGATGCCGATGCCGAACGCCGGCTCCTTCAGTGACTTCACGAACTCGGCCGTGGCCGTCAGGTTGCCGACCGTGGACATGGTCGCGGCCAGGCCGCCGCGTTCCTCGTCCTCGCTCTCGGCGTCGGTCGCGCCGCCGACGCCGCCGCCGCCGCCGATCGACTGGGCATAGACGCCGCGGGCCAGGTCCCCCTCGGTGACGATCGAGCCCTTGTTCTTGACATAGACCTCGCCGCCGTCGCCGGCCGCCGCGCCTTGGCCGCCGATGCTGACCTCGCCGGCCAGGCCAGAGCCACCCAGGCCGCCGCCGCCGCCCACGCTCTGGGCGAAGATGGCGTGGCTGCCCTGTCCGACCGTGTGGATGACGCCGTCATTCAGGACACGGACGAAGCCGCCATCCCCGGCCGCCGCGCCGCTGCCGCCGATGGCGATCTGCGCGGCCTTGCCC
This sequence comes from Caulobacter sp. GW821-FHT11E11, assembly GCF_058808315.1. Classification (NCBI taxonomy): domain Bacteria; kingdom Pseudomonadati; phylum Pseudomonadota; class Alphaproteobacteria; order Caulobacterales; family Caulobacteraceae; genus Caulobacter; species Caulobacter sp. GW821-FHT11E11. The sequence continues at coordinate 663,962 of NZ_JBXARO010000002.1, read as the reverse complement.
TCGCCCTTGTTGATCAGGTCGAGGATGTTGGGGATTTCCTCGCCTTCGTCGGACACGGAACCACCGGCCCCGCCGCCGCCGCCCACCGACTGGGCCAGGATGCCGAAGGACTGGGCCCCTTTGGTGTAGATCCCGCCCTTGTTGTCGACCGTGACCTCGTCGCCGTCGCCTGCCGCGCCGCCATAGCCGCCCAGCGAGACGGACACCGAGGTCGCGCCCTTGGATTTCTTGTTCGAGAAGGCCAGGGCAAAGCCCCGGGCGTCGCCGCCCGCGCCACCGCCGCCACCCACCGATTGGGCAAAGACGCCGTGGCTGCCGTCGGCCAGGGACGCGAGCACGCCGGTGTTCTCCACCGTCACCTTGCCGCCGTCGCCCGCCGTGCTGCCGAAGCCGCCCATGGCGATCGAATAGACGCCATTCTTGCCCGCGCCCATCGCGCCGGACACCGAGGTGGCGACACCGCCGTCACCGCCGCCGCCGCCCACGCTCTGGGCGTAGATCACGTGGCTCAGCGAACCGTCGGTGCGCATGGCGCCCGAGTTGACGACCTTGACGTCGCCGCCGTGGTTGCCCTTGCCGCCCGAGCCGCCCATGGCGATGGAGATGTTCTGGCTGCGGTCGCCGAACGAGACCGAGCCGCTGCCACCGGCCAGGTATTCGCCCCACTCGTCGGAATCCAGGCCCGTTATGCCGCCATGGCCGCCGCCGCCGCCGATCGACTGGGCCAGGATGCCGTGCGACAGCTCGCCGACGGTCCAGATGGCCCCGCTGTTGATCACCTCGACGTCGCCGCCGGTCGTGCCGTTGCCGCCGAAGCCGCCCATGTTGGCGGTGACATTGACCGACTGGCTGCCCGACAGGGCGATGTTGCCGGCCGAGCCGCCGGCCCCGCCGCCGCCGCCCACGCTCTGGGCGAAGACGCCGATCGAGCCGTCGCCCTTGGTATTGATGGTCTTGGTGGTGGTGACATGGACGTCGCCGGCTTCGCCCGCGCCGCCGCCGCTGCCGCCCATGGTCAGGCCGATATTGGTCGACTTGGTCGCGCCGAAATTGGCGGCGACCGTGAAGCCGCCCGTGCCGCCGCCGCCGCCCACCGACTGGGCGAAGACCGCGTGCGAAGCGTTACCGTCGGTCAGGATCTCGCCGATGATGTCGACGTCGACATCGCCGCTGTTACCGCCCGAACCGCCTTGCCCGCCCAGGCTGAGGCCCAGGGTGACGCTCTTGTTCGACGCCACCGCGCCGGTCAGGCGACCGGCCCAGCCGCCGTCGCCGCCGCCGCCGCCCACGCTCTGGGCGAAGACGCCGTGCGAGGCCTCGCCGGTGGTGTGGGTCGCGCCCGTGGCCTCGACCTTGACGTCGCTCGACGTGCCGCCGACGCCGCCATTGCCGCCGACGCTGGCGTTCAGGGCGACGCTGTTGGTGCTGCCGACCGCCAGGGCGCCCGAGATCGAGAAACCGCCCGCGCCGCCGCCGCCGCCCACCGACTGGGCGAAGATCGCGTGGGCGCCGTCGCCCGTAGTGCCGATATCGCTGCCGCTGAGGACGTCGACCTTCCAGCCGTCGCCGCCCTTGCCGCCGCTGCCGCCGACCGTGACCGACGCCGCGCCGGCCGAGCTGCCCGCGCCGACCGCCAGGCCGCCGCTCCAGCCGCCCGCGCCGCCGCCGCCGCCCAGGCTCTGGGCCAGGATGCCGATCGCGCGGTCGCCGCCAGTGAGGATCGTCCCCTTGCTGTCGACATCGACGGCCTTGGCGTCGCCGCCTTCGCCGCCCGAGCCGCCCAGGGCCAGGCTGGCGCCGCCGGCCGTCTTGCCGCCGCCAACCGCCGCGCTGACCGAGAAACCGCCCGTGCCGCCGCCGCCGCCCACCGACTGGGCCAGGAGCCCATACGAGTCCGCGCCCTTGGTGGTGATGCCGCCGGTGTTGGTCAGGTCGACCACGCCGCCGCCGCCGCCGCCGCCGGCCGCGCCACCGACCGAAACCGCGATCGCGCCGGCCACGCCGCCGCCGGCCGCGGCGATCGAGCCGCTCCAGCCGCCGTGGCCGCCGCCGCCGCCCACGCTCTGGGCGTGAAGGCCGCTGGAACGGTCGCCGGTCGTGTTGATCGTGGCGCTGTTGTTCACCGTGACGAGGTCGCCGTCACCGGCCCCCGCGCCCGCGCCGCCCACGGCGACCGAGCCCGACAAGGCCGCCTTGCCGACCGCCAGGGCCGCCGCGACCGCGAAGCCACCGTTGCCCCCGCTGCCGCCGACGCTCTGGGCGAAGACGCCCTGCGAGTCCGCGCCGATCGTTTCCAGATAGCCGCTGGTGTTGACGGTGACCGTCTTGCCGTCGCCGCCGTCGCCGCCCGTGCCGCCGACAGCGATGCTCAGCGCGCCGAAGGCGCCGACCGCGGCGCCCACGCCGTAGCCGCCATTGCCGCCGCCGCCGCCCACGCTCTGGGCGAAGATCGCGGCCGCGCGCTCGCCCGCCGTGCGGATGTCGCTGCTCGCGCCGGCATTGACCGTGACGGTGTCGCCGTCGCCGCCCTTGCCGCCGGTGCCGCCGACCGAGATGTTCAGGAAGGCCCCGACGCTGGCCGCGCCGCCGCCATTGCCGCCGCCGCCGCCGACCGACTGGGCGAAGACGCCGATCGAGCGGTCGCCGCCCGTCCGGATCTTGCCGCTGTTGCTGATGTCGACCACGCCGCCCTTGCCGCCGTCGCCGCCCGAGCCGCCGATCGAGATCATGCCGCCCGTGCCGCCGCCGTCACCGCCGCCGCCGCCCACGCTCTGGGCGTAGATGGCCGAGGCGTCCGCGCCGAGGGTCGTCAGGGAGCCGGTGTTGCCGACCGTGACCTTCTTGGAGTCGCCGCCGCCGCCGCCGATGCCGCCGACCGCCGCCAGACCCGCCGCGCCGCCGCCGTCACCGCCGCCGCCGCCGATGCTTTCGGCGAAGATCGCCTGCGAGCCTTCGCCGTGGGTGGTGATCGCGCCGGCGTTGTTGACCGTGACCCCGCCGCCATTGGACGTGCCGCTGCCGTTGCCGCCGATCGAGACCAGGCTGGAGGCCGAGCCGCCCGAGCCGCCCGAGCCGCCGATCGACTGGGCCAGGATGCCGCGCGAATAGGCGCCCCAGGTCTCGATGACCCCGGTGGCGCCGTTGGTGACCTGCACCGAGCCGCCAGCGCCGCCGTGCGAGCCGCCGCCGCCCAGCGAGAACAGGCTGATGCCCGTGTCACCGCCGTCGCCGCCGCCGCCGCCCACGCTCTGAGCGAAGATTGCGTCGCCGTTGATCCCGTGGGTTGTGATGGCGCCGTTGTTGGTCACCGTCACCTGGCCGCCGTCGCCGGCGCTGCCGCCGTTCGAGGCATAGCCCAGGGAGAAATAGGAATCGCCGCCATCGCCGCCGAAACCGCCCAGGCTGGCCGCGCGGATGCCCTTGGAGAACTTGCCGTTCACGACGATCGACGCGCCGGCCTCGGTATAGACCGACACCGCGCCGCCGATGGCGCTGTTGCCGCCGCCGCTGCCGCCGCAGATCGCGACGTCGCAGCTGCCGGCGCTGCCGCCCGGACCGCCGACGCTGGAGGCGAAGATACCGTCCGAGTTGCTGCCGTTCGTCTCGATGGCGTTGGCGCCGAGGCGGACGCTGACCGCGCCGCCCGGTCCGCCCTGGCCGCCGTCGCCAGCCGAACCGACGCCGACCGCGAAGTCGCCGCCATTGCCGCCGCCGCCGCCGGCGCTGATCGCCACGATGCCGTGGGCGTCGTCGCCGCTGGTCGAGATGTCGATCGCGGCCTTCAAGGTGACGCTGCCGCCACGACCGCCCCAGCCGCCGTCGCCGCCGCTGCCGCCGACGCCGGCGTCACCGCCGCCGCCGCCATAGCCGGCGCGCGTGCTGATCAGGATGCCGGGCTGGCCGGTCGCGATGATGGTGTGGTCGGGATCGACGATGTCGCGGGTGAGATTGGCCGAGCTGTCGCCGTTGTCGCCATCCGACCAGGCGCTGCCGCCGCTGCCGTTGCTGGCTTGGTTTTTCACGGACACGACCGGCACGGCCGGCTTCAGCACGAGAGCGGCCGCCATGCTCGGGACCGCGAAGTTCGTGCCCGCCGGATTGGTGGACAGGCTGGCGGCGACGGGTGTGGCGAACAGGGCCGCGGCGCCGGTGCTGGCGGCCAGGGCCTTGCTGATCGAGCCCAGCATCTTGCGGGCGCTGGCGTCCAGTTGCTCGGCGCGCTGCTGCGCGCGGCGATCAGCCTGGCGCGACAGCGGTACGACCGTCTGCTCGGGCAGCGGCGAGGTCAGGGCGCGCGAAAGCTCGCCCAGCGCGCCGTAAAGCGTCAGCAGCGTATCGGGCGACACCGGGCCGCCCCCGCGGCCGATCTGGGACAGGATGACGTCCCGCGTGGCGTCGATCGCCGGCAGGGAGGGCAGGAACCGCTCTCGCAGCGCCATGGCGGTCGCGACATCGACACTCTCGGCGCGGATGCGCGCATTCAGCTGCGCAAGGGCCGAGGTCAGGCCCGCCAGACGATCGACGCGCGGCGTCGTGTTGCTCATGGAGTTTTGCAAAGCCCCCCTCCCCCGAGAAGCTCACCCCGAAGGGTCGCCGCCGAAATTCGACGAACGTCGTAATCTAATAAAGCACTAACAACCGTGACGGGAGAATTAACGGCATCATAAGTGATTGTGCGAACGAACGAAACTCCCGGGCCGCTGGAAGACCTCCAACGCCCGACGAGGGCGGCCGTATATCATCGATTCGTGAGCGTGCGCCTCAGCTGGCGCGGCCCCGCAACGCCTTGGCCACGATCGGCGCCAGGGCCTCGCCGATCCGCTTGGCGCCGCCGGGGTTGGGGTGGATGCCATCCCGCTGCATCAGGGCCTGATTGCCGCCCACGCCGGCCAGGATATTGGCGTAGAGCGGCGCGGCGAACTCCCGCGCCAAGCTGGGATAGATCGCGTTGAACTCCCGCGCATAGGTCGCCCCGATCGCCGGCGGCGCGGCGACGCCGACCAGGACCACGCCGATGCCCCGCGCCTTCAGCTTCTGGAGGATGCCGCGCAGATTGGCCTTGGTCTGGGCGGGATCGACGCCCTGCAGCAGGTCGTTGCCGCCCAGCGCCACCACGCAGATCCGGGTGTCGGGTGCGACGCTGAAACCCACCCGCGCAAGACCCCCGCCGCTGGTGTCGCCCGACACGCCGGCCGCCCGGACGACGACCGAGACACCCAGGCGTCCCAGAGCCGCCTGGAGCTGGGCGGGCATGGCGTCGCGCGCCGGCAGGCCCAGGCCTGCGGTGATGGAGTCGCCCAGAACGGTCACGACCGGCGCCTTGGGCGCGGCGGCGACCTGGGTCAGCAGGCCGAGGCCGAGTAAAAATCGGCGACGGTTGGGAAAACGCTGTGCGGTCGGGCTCATGCCTTCCTATGTAGGTCAGCCGCCGGCGGAACAAGGACCGGCCTCGCAGGAAGCCCGATGATCGACGACGCCCCGCCCACCGCGCCCCTGGTTCTCGACGCCGTCGCCTTGACCCTGCCCTCCGCCGCCGGACCCGTGAACATCCTGCGCGGCGTCGACCTGGTCGTGAACGCCCGCGAGCGTGTGGCCATCGTCGGCCCATCGGGCTCGGGCAAGTCCTCGCTGATCGCGGTCGGGGCCGGACTGGAGGAGCCCACCGCCGGCACGGTGCGATTGTTCGACCAAGACCTGGCGAAACTGGACGAGGACGGCCGGGCCCGCCTGCGACGCGGCCGGGCCGCCCTGGTGTTCCAGGCCTTCCACCTGCTGCCCAATATGACGGCCGAGGAGAACGTCGCCACGCCGTTGGAGATCGCCGGCGCCCGCGACGCGCTGCCCACGGCGCGCGACTGGCTGGCCCGCGTCGGCTTGGCCGGACGCCTCACCCACTATCCCCACCAGTTGTCGGGCGGCGAGCAGCAGCGCGTCGCCCTGGCTCGCGCCCTGGCCGCGCGCCCCGCCCTGCTGTTCGCCGACGAGCCGACCGGTAACCTCGACAGCGCCACAGCCGCGTCCGTGGCCGACCTGATGTTCAACCTCGTCGCCGAGGTGGGCGCCGCGCTGGTCATGGTCACCCACGACCCGACCCTAGCGACCCGCGCCGACCGCATCGTGCGGATGGCCGACGGGCGCATCGTCGCGTGAGCAAAGTGATCCTCGGGGCTCCGCTCGCCTTCCGCCTGGCCGCCCGCGAACTGCGCTCGGGCGTGCGCGGCTTTCGCATCTTCCTGGCCTGCCTGGCCCTGGGCGTGGCCGCCATCGCCGCCGCCGGCTCGACCGCCGAGGCCTTCCGCCAGGGCCTGGCCAGTCAGGCGCGCGAGATCCTGGGCGGCGACCTGTCGTTCTCGGTCGAGAACCGCGACTTCACCGACAAGGAGCGCGCGGCCTTTGACAAGCTGGGCGTCACGACCTACGCCGCCGTCGCCCGCGCCATGGCTCAGGCGCCCAGCGGCGAGCGTCGCCTGGTCAGCTTGCGCGGCGTCGATGGCCGCTTCCCGCTGGCCGGCGCCGTCAAGCTGGACGGCGCGCCGAACCTCGCGGCTGCCCTGGCCGACCACGACGGCCTGCCCGGCGCGGCGGTCGAGCCCGCCCTGCTCGACCGCCTGCACCTGAAGATCGGTGACCGGTTCGAGGCCGGCCCCATGACCCTGGTCGTTCGCGCGCGCCTGATGGGCGAGCCCGACGGCCTGTCGCGCGGCTTCTCCATCGCCCCGCGCGTCCTGGTCCGCGGCGACGTGCTGGACCGCTCCGGCCTGCTCGCGCCGGGCGGGCTGTCGGGGCGCGCCGTCCGCATCACCCTGCCCTCCACCCAAGACCCGCGCGCGGCGGGCAAGGCCGTCCAGGCGGCGTTTCCGGCCTCTCACTTCCGGGTCCGCGACCGGCTAGACAGCGCGCCAGGCGCAAGGCGGCTGATCGACCAGCTGGAATACTTCCTGGGCTTTATCGGCCTGGCCTCGCTGGTGGCCGGTGGCCTGGGCGTGGCCGGCGCGGTGTCGGCCTATCTGTCGACGCGCGAACCGGCCATCGCGGTCCTCAAGGCCCTGGGGGCGCAGAGCGGCCTGATCCGCGACCTGCACCTGATCCAGATCGGCGTCCTGGCTCTGCTGGGCGTGACGATCGGCCTGGCGGTCGGGGCCATCGCGCCCTTGATCCTGGGTCAGTTGGCGGGCTCGAACCTGCCGATACCGGCGCTGTTCAAGGTCTATCCGTGGCCGTTGGCCAAGGCGGGACTGTTCGGGATCCTGGCGGCGGCGGCCTTCTCGTTGGTCCCGCTGGCGCGCGCCCGCAGCACGCCGCCTTCGGCCCTGTTCCGCCGCGCGCCCAAGGCCCGCCTGCCGTTTGGCCTGGAGACCATCGGCGCCGTCGTCTCAGGCGCCGGCCTCGCGGCCCTGGCCTTGGCCACAGCCCCGACGCCGCTGGCGGCGGGAATCATGATCGCTAGCGTCGCCGTCGCCTTCGGCCTGCTCTCGGCCCAGGGACGCGCCGCCGCCTGGAGCGCCGGCAAGGCGCGCCGCCTGACGCGCGGTCCGGTCAAGCTGGGCCTGGCCAACCTGGCCGGTCCGGGCTCGGCGGCCAAGACGGCCACCCCGGCCATCGGTCTGGGCGTCGCCCTGCTGGCCTGCGTGGTGCTGATCCAGTCGGCGCTGCTGGCCCAGGTCGGCGAGGTCGCCCCGCGCACCGCGCCGGCCATGGTCTTCACCGAGATCCCCGCCGATCGCGCCGCGGCCTTCGACGCCGCGGTGGCCAGCGTCACCGGCCCGTTGCGCGAAGACGCCTATCTGCGCATGCCGTTCGCCACCGGCCGGATCGTCGCCCTGAAGGGCAAGCCCGTCGACACCCAGGCGATCAAGCCGTCCGAGCGCTGGGCCTTCGACAACGACATCAGCCTGTCCCTGTTCGCCAAGGAGCCGAAGAACGCCGGCGTGGCGTCGGGCCACTGGTGGCGCGCGGACCATGCCGGCCCGCCGCAGGTCGCGATGAACGTCGAGATCGCCGAGGCCGCCGGCCTCAAGATCGGCGATACGATCACCGTCGAGGTGCTGGGCCGCGAGATCGAGGCGCGGGTCGCCGCGCTGCGCAAGGTCGACTTCGGCGGCTTCGGTCCGAACTTCGCCCTGATCTTCAATCCTTCGACCCTGGAGGGTGCGGAGCTGCGCAGCGTGGCGATCGCCCGGCTGAGCCGAGACCACGAGGCCGCCCTGACCCGCAAGCTGGGCCAAGACTTTCCGGGCGTGAACGTGATCAGCGTCCGCGAACAGCTGGACGCCGCCGCCGCCCTGTTCGACCGCTTGGCCCTGGCCGTTCGCGGCGCGGCCGCCGTCGCCGGCCTGGCGGGCCTGCTGGTGCTGGCCGGCGCCATCGCGGCTGGAGCGCGGGCTCGCGCCCGTGAAGCCGCCACGCTGAAGGTGCTGGGCGCCACCCGCGCCCAGATCCTGGTCGCCTATGTCATCGAGTATGGCGCCGTGGGCCTGATCGCCGGCGCGGCGGGCGTCCTGTTCGGCTTCGCGGCCGCCTGGCCCGTGGTGGTCAAGGTCTTCGAAGCCAGCTGGAGCGTCGACTGGAGCGGCGTGCTGGTGCTGCTGGCCGGCGCGACCGGGCTGGCGACCCTGGGCGGCCTGATCGCCGCGGGCCTAGCCCTGTCCCAGCGTCCGGCGCCGGTGCTGCGCGGCGACTGATGGCGCCTCGCGATCAACAAAAAGCGGAGTGGGAAGGTGAACTCGACTTTTCCGCACATCCACCGTCACCTTGCCGTGGTCAACTGATCGGACGGCGATGCCGCCGGCTGTCCTGGAGTGTGAGCACGATGCGAAACGGAATCCTGATCTCGATGATCGTCGCTGGGGGCGCCTTGCTGGCCAGCCAGGCCGCCGCCCAGGTCACGCCTTCCGATGTCCGTGATCTGGTGGGCGCGCGCGGCTCCAGCGGCGAGTCCGAACTGGCCTCGCGCGGCTACGTCAATGTCGGCGGCCAGAGCGGCGACGACCGCAAATGGACCTACTGGTGGAATGCCCAGCGTGGCGTCTGCCTGTCGATCGCCACCAAGGACGGCCGCTACGACTCCATCGTCTCCACGCCGGCGCCCGATTGCCAGCGGAATGGCGGCGGCTATCGTCCGCCCGAGTTCGGCTATGGCCAGGGCGGCGGCGGCTATCGCGAGCACATCGCCCTGATCTGCTATGGCGAGGGCCAGCGCCTGGGCAGCCAGTACAAGTCCGGCTACGAGTGGGACGCCGACAAGCGCCGCTATGTCGCCAAGAGCGGCGTGGAATACACCCGCCAGGACTACGACACCTCGGTCACGGTCGAGATCGACGGCGGCCAGGGTCGCATCCGTCCGGCCAAGAACATGATCCCGCCGATCCATTCCGGTAATGACGATGGCTGGTACGACATCGCCAACCTGTCGGTGTCGCGCGACATCATCCGGGGCGAGTTCAAGCTGAACGGCATGAACCGGCCCAAGCTGATGATCGACCGCCGCAGCGGCCATATCAACCTGGATGGGCTGACCAAGTTCAGCGGTTCCTGCGACCCGCTGGACGGCGACCGGAAGTTCTAATCCTTGATCGCCAGCGCGATGGCGACGGCGATGATCAGCATCACCGTCGCCGCCTTCACGAAGCAGCCGGCGGTCACCAGGATCGCCCGGCTCCAGCGGTCGTTGAAGCGCTTCAGCCACACGACCTGCAGGCCCAGGTACCAGACGATGGCGCCGATGATCAGCGCCCAGCCGATGGCGGCGTTGGCTGGAAAGGCCTGGATGGTCGCGCCGCCGATCCCGATCACCAGGCAGAACACCGAGGCCGGGTAGCACTCGCCATAGAATGGGCCGCGCAGGGTCTTGCGGGTCAGGGCCTGCTTGGTGTCGCGCACCTGCTCGACGGCGAACATCAGCGGGAAAACCGCGAACATCAGCGAGCGCAGGATCACCAGGTTCTGGTCCGAACCGAACAGCTTCTCGGCCGTGTGGCCGGCATCGGCGAACGGATTCAGGTGCAGGGACAGTTCGATCAGGTGCGAGATCACCAGACTCAGCATCAGGAACAGCGGCGCGCTCAGCGTGTCCTGGAACTGTTCCTCCTCGGGCTTGCGCAGTTCGTTGCGGGAATATTCCAGGACCTGGATCGGCCGCAGCAGCGTCCGCAGCAAGGTGCGCGGATAGAAGACCAGCCAGGTCATGACCTCGTAGAGGAACTCCTCCAGCGACCGGAGGATACGGATGAAATCCATCTGCGAGGCCTTGTTGAGCATGGCATCAATCTGAGGGTGAGGCTTGTCGAGACACGACGACTCCGCGACCTTCCCAGATCGCGCCTCGCAGAGGAAGGCTGGGCGTCCGGGTATCTTGGAGTTTCGCATGCGTGTCGCCGTCTTCTCGGCCAAGGCTTATGACCGGCGGTTCCTGGACGCGGCGAACGCGACGTCCGGACACGTGATCGACTATTTCGACGCCCACCTGGATGCGGCGACCGCGCCGCTGGCGGCCGGCTACGGCGCGGTCTGCGTCTTCGTGAACGATCGCCTGGATGCGGCCGCGCTGGAGGCGATCGCGGCCGCCGGCGTCCGGACGGTGGCTCTGCGCTGCGCCGGCTACAACAATATCGACCTGGCCGCCGCCGAGGCGCTGGGCATCACCGTCGTCCGTGTGCCGGCCTATTCGCCCGAGGCGGTGGCCGAGTTCACCCTGGGCCTGATCCTGGCGCTGGACCGCAACATCCCTCGAGCCTGGAACCGGGTGCGGGAGAACAACTTCGCGCTGGATGGCCTGATCGGCCGCAACCTGTGCAGCCGTGTCGCCGGCGTGGTCGGGACAGGGCGTATCGGCGCCCTGGTCGCGCGCATGCTGCGCCTGGGCTTCGGCTGCGAAGTCTTGGCCAGCGACGTCGTCGAGGACCCCGATCTGGTCGCCGCCGGCGTCCGCTACGTGCCGGTCGAGACCCTGCTGCGCGAGGCCGACCTGATCTCGCTGCATTGCCCCCTGACGCCCGACACCCGCCACCTGATCGACGTCCGGGCGATCGAGCAGGCCCGGCCCGGCGTCGTCATCGTCAACACCAGCCGGGGCGCGCTGATCGACACCAACGCCCTGATCGACGGACTGAAGTCGCGCAAGATCGGCGGCGTGGCGCTGGACGTCTACGAGCAGGAGGCCGACCTGTTCTTCGAAGACCTCTCCAACGAGATCATTCAGGACGACGTCTTCCAGCGCCTGCTGACCTTCCCCAACGTGCTGATCACCGGCCACCAGGCTTTCCTGACCGAGGAGGCGCTGGGCGCGATCGCCCGGACGACCCTGGGTAGCCTCTCTGAGATCGAAGCGGGCAAAGACCCCGAGCATCGTGTCGTCGCGGCGGCCGTGAAGGGCTGAGGCGGTACGCTCAACGCCCCCGCCGCGCGTTCCAGGCCAGGGCGTCCTTGCGCGCCTTGGTCAGGGTCGCGGCGGTCTGGACCAGCACCGGCCCGCCGCAATAGAGCAGCCGCTGGTGGAAGACGCCGCGGAAGGTGTTCGGCTCCAGGCTCTTGAGGGCCGGATGGTTGACCACCCGGTCCGCCCAGCTGGGCGCGCCTTCCCAGCGCGAGCCGGCCAGCAGCACGGTCGGCGGATCGGCCAGCAGGGCCTCCAGCGGGACATTGCCCCACTTCTTGAGGCCGTAGCGGCTGGCCAGGTTCTCGAAGCCGCAGCGCTCCAGCATGTCGCCGACCAGCGTGCCGCGCCCGGCGACCAGCCCGCCCGACTGATAGACCAACGCTCCCAGGCGCGGCTCGCCCGGCTTGGGCGTGGCCTCGGCCAGGGCCTTGTCGATCCGGGCGACCACCGCCTCGCCGCGCGCGGGATTGCCGACCAGCTCGGCGATCTTGCGGACCTGCTCCAGGCTGGCCTCGACGGTGTTGGGCACATCGAACTCGACGACAGGCAGGCCCCGCGCCTTCAACGCCGAGCGCGTGTAGAGGCCCGAGCGTTTGCTCGCCAAAACGAGGTCCGGGCTCAGCGCCACCACCTCCTCGGCGCCCTCATGTGTGAAGGGATAGGTCCGCGCGCGCGTCGCCATGGTCGAGACGTCCGGATCACGCGAGAAATGGCTGAGCGCGGCGATCTGCCGGCGGTCGGCGACCTCCATCAGCACGATGTCCAGGCACGAGCCGATCGAGACGATGCGTTGGGCCCGTTCGGGCGCCGCGCCGGCGGTCAGGGACAAGAGGCCGGCCGCGGCCGCCCGGCGGGTCAGGATCAAAACTCGATCCCCGCCTGGGCCTTCACGCCTGACCGGAACGGATGCTTGATCACGGTCATCTCGGTGACGAGGTCGGCGGCGTCGATCAGGGCCTGGGGCGCGTTGCGACCGGTGACGATCACGTGCTTGCCCTCGGGGCGATTGACGATCGCCTCGACCACCTCCTCGACCGGCAGGTACTCGTAGCGCAGGACGATGTTCAGCTCGTCGGCCACCACCATGTCGATGTCCGGATCGGCGATGCGGGCCTTGACCACTTCCCAGGCCTCGCGCGCCACGGCGATGTCGCGGGCGCGGTCCTGGGTGTCCCAGGTGAAGCCCTCGCCCATCGGCTTGAACTCGACCTGGTCGGGAAAGGCGTCGAACACCACCTTTTCGCCGGTCTGCAACGCGCCCTTCACGAACTGGATCACGGCAACCCTCTGGCCATGGCCAATGGCGCGACAGACCATGCCTAAGGCCGCCGTGGTCTTGCCCTTGCCGGGGCCGGTATTGACGATCAGCAGGCCTTTCTCGATCTGGCGCTCGGCCATCATCTTGGCGCGGGCCGTCTGGATCTTGGCCATCTTGGCGTTGTGCTTTGCGTTGAGGTCGGTGTCGTCGGTGTCGTCCGTCACGGGGCGATCTCCTGGGCGAGTTGGGCGAGGCGCACGGCGGCGCTGTTGGATCGGGGACGCCAGAGGCCACGCTCGACGGCCTCCAGCAGGCGCTCGGCGGCCTCGCGCAGGGCGTCGGGATTGGCGTCGCGCATGAACTCGGCCACGGCCTCGTCGGCCAGCAGCGCGTCATAGGCCAGGTCGAAATGGTGGTCCTTCACCGCTCCGGTCGTAGCGGCGAAGGCGAAAAGGTAGTCGAGGCTGGCGGCGATCTCGAACGCGCCCTTGTAGCCGTGGCGCATGACGCCGGCGATCCACTTGGGATTCACGAGACGCGCGCGGACCACGCGGCCGATCTCGTCCTCCAAGGTGCGGATCACCGGCCGCTCGGGTCGCGAATGGTCGTTGTGATAGACGCGCGGCGCGACGCCCTTCAGCTCCGTGACGGTCGCCGTCAGCCCGCCCTCGAACTGGTAGTAGTCGTCGCTGTCCAGCAGGTCGTGCTCGCGGTTGTCCTGGTTGTGGATCACCGCGTCGACGGCGGTCAGACGGCGCTCCAGCAGCGGCCGGGCCGCCTCGCCCTCCCCGCCCGCGCCATAGGCCCAACCGCCCCAGACCAGGAAGGCTTCGGCGAGATCGGCGCGGTCGGTCCAGAGCTTCTCGTCGATCATCGCCTGCAGGCCCGCGCCATAGGCGCCGGGCTTGGAGCCGAACACCCGCGCGCCCGCCGCCTCGTCGCCGCCCTCGGCCTGGAAGCGGGCGGCGGCGGGGTTGTCCTCGGGCGGCTCGTCCAGGGTCATCACCGCGCGGGCGGCGCTGTCCAGCAGGTCGATCTGCGGGCCGAACGCGTCACGGAAGAAGCCGGAGATGCGCAAAGTCACATCGACACGCGGCCGGCCCAGGGTCGCCAGCGGCAAGATGTCGAACCCGGTCACCCGGCCCGTCGCCGCCTCCCAGGTCGGCCGGCAGCCCATCAGCGCCAGGGCCTGGGCGATGTCGTCGCCGCCGGTGCGCATGTTGGCCGTGCCCCAGGCCGACAGCGCCACGGCCTTGGGATAGTCGCCGACCTGCTGCAGGTGGTCTTCGACCAGCAACTGCGCCGACGCCCAGCCCAGACGCCAGGCGGTCGGGGTCGGCACGGCGCGGGTGTCGACGGAGTAGAAGTTGCGGCCGGTGGGCAGGACGTCGGGGCGTCCGCGCGTGGGCGCGCCCGACGGTCCCGGCGCGACGAAGCGGCCGTCGAGGCCGGTCAGCAACGCGGCCATCTCGGCAGCGCCGCAAGCTTCGACGCGGGGCAGCAGACGCTCGCGGACTTCGTCCAGCACGACGGCCGTACGGGTCCAGGCCGGGTCGGCGTTAGCTCCAGCGATCAAGCGTGAGGCCAGCAGCTCCAGACGCTCGACCGTATCGCCGGCCGTCCGCCATAGGTCGTCCGACAACGCCGCCAGCACCGGGGGCTTTGCGCTCGTCCAGACCTCGCCCAGGGTCACGGCTAGGGGGTCGAAAGCGAGCCCCAGATCGTCGGCCAGGGCGCGTAGCAGCGAGGCTTCGCCACCCTTGCCCAGGCCGCGCGGCGTGCGGGCCAGGGCCACGACGAGGTCGTCGCGCAGCCGGCCCTCCGGCGAGGCGCCGAACACGTGCAGGCCGTCGCGGATCTGCACCTCCTTGAGGTCGCACAGATAGTTGTCCAGCGCCGACAGGGCCTGGTCCTCATCGGCCAGGTCCATGCCGCAGTCGACGTCCAGCCCCTGGCTGGCGGCCAGGGCCAGGATCTCCTCGCGCAGGGGCTTGAGGCGACGCGGGTCCAGGCCGGCGGCGTCGTAATATTCGTCGACCAGGGCCTCGAGCGCCTTGAGCGGGCCATAGCTCTCGGCGCGGGTCAGGGGCGGCGTCAGGTGGTCGATGATCACCGCACCGATCCGGCGCTTGGCTTGCGTCCCCTCGCCCGGATCGTTGACGATGAACGGATAGAGTTGCGGGATCGGTCCGGCGATGGCCTGCGGGAAACAGGCGCTCGATAGCGCCAGCGCCTTGCCCGGCAGCCATTCGAGGTTGCCGTGCTTGCCGACATGGATCACCGCATGAGCTCGGAAAGCCGTCCGCAGCCAGGCGTAGAAGGCCAGGTAGTTGTGCGGCGGGACCAGGTCCGGATCGTGATAGGTCGCCTTCGGGTCGATGTTGTAGCCACGCGCCGGCTGAACCCCGACAACCACATTGCCGAAGACATGCAGCGGCAGGCGGAAGTGTCCGTCCGCGAAGGCCGGGTCCCTGGCCGGTTCTCCCCAGCGCGCGGTCACGGCGGCGCGGGTCGTCTTCGGCAGGGATGCGAAGAAGGCCTCGTAGTCCGCCAGCGACAAGCTCGGTCCGGCCGCGCGGCCGGCGACACCGGCATTGGTGACCCCGCCCCTCAGCCGATCCATCAGGTCCGCCGAGGCCTCGGGCGCGCCGTCGACGTGGTAGCCAGCCAACCCGAGCGCTTTCAGGATCGCCGTGACGCTGGCGGGCGTGTCCAGCCCCACACCGTTGCCCAGACGCGAGTCCCGGTTGGGGTAGTTGGCCATCACCAGCGCCACCCGGCGCTCGAGGGCCGGCGCTCGGCGCAGGTCCGCCCAGCCCCGCGCCAGGTCGGCGGCGAAGGCGATGTTGTCCTCCGCCGGCGCGTGGCTGACCACGTCGCATTGCGTCCGAGGATCGTGGCGCAGCGCCGCCTTGAAGGCCGTGGCCCCAGCCAGCACCCGCCCGTCCAGTTCCGGTAAGGCGACGTTCATCGCCAGGTCCCGCACGCCCAGGCCGCGCAGGCTGGCCTCCCAGGCCGCGCGATCCAGGCCCGCGAACACCAGCTGCAGCACCGGCGCGCCGCTGGTCTCCAAGGGGCTGGCCCGGCGGTCGTCGCCCGGATTGGACACCGCGAAGGCCGTGGCGTTCAGCACGATGTCGGGCCGAATCCGGTCGAAGGTCCCGGCGATCAGCTTGGCGGCGAACGGGTTCTTCAGGCTCTGGACGAAGATCGGCGTGACATCGAAGCCGCGCGCGACCAGCGCCGCGATATGGGCGTCGATCGCCTGGGTCGTCCCGGCCGCCACCAGGGCCCGGTAGAAGACCAGCGCCGCCTTGGGCCGCTCCGGCGACCAGGCCTCGGTGAGACCCGCCAGGTCCGTCAGCCGCTGGCCCGGCCAGTAGAACCCCGCATCCAGCAGCGCGGCGGGCTCGTTCCACTCGCCACGCGGCTGGCCGATCAGGTCGGCGGCATAGAGCAGCAGGTTACGGGCATTGGCGATGCCGCCCTGGCGCAGATAGGCGAAGATCCGATCACAAACCTCTGTCGGCGCGACGGAAATCGCCCGCCCCTCGCCATCGGCTTGCTCGTCCAACAACGCCACGAACAGCGCGCCGCGCCGCCGACACGAGGCGGCGATCTCGTCCAGGCCGTAGGGCCAGTAGGCGCGGCCGCCGACCAGGCGGGCGACGACGATCTTGGCCTTGTCGACGACGCTGTCGACATAGAGATCGACCGACAGCGGATGCTTGAGCCGCAGCAGGTTGGCCAGCCGCACCGTCGGGAAGTCGCCTGGCAGTCCGGCCAGGGCCTGAGACAGGCATGCGAGATCGCTGTCGGCGGCCGACAGGACGACGATGTCGCCGGGGCTCTGCCCCAGGTCGACCGCCTCCTCGCCGTCGAGGACCTGCCCCGGCTGGACCGCCAGCAGGTGCATCAGGCCAGTGCGGCCTCGACGATCGGCGCGATCGCCGCCTGGTCGATGCCCTTTTCGCCGATCACTACCAGCGACGAGGCGTGGGCCTCGCCCTCGCGCCAGGGTCGGTCGAAATAGGTCTGGATGCGCGGGCCGACGGCCTGGACGATCAGGCGGGCCGGCTTGCCCGACACCGCCACCACGCCCTTCAGGCGCAGGATGTCGTGGGCCGTGAGCGCGGCCAGCAGGCCAGCGGTCAGGGCCTCGACATCGGTCACCCCGCCGCCGCGCACCACGAAGCTGTCGAAGTCATCGTGGTCGTGATCGTCCTCGCCTTCATGGTGCGACTTGCGGCTGTCGAGATCGTCCTCGGCCCCGACGCCCAGGCCCAGCAGCACGGCCGGATCCAGCGCGCCCTGGCGGGCATGCACCACCTTGACGCCCGGCCGCAGGTGCTCGGCCAGCGAGGCCTCGACGCGGGCCAGGGTCTCGGCGTCGATCAGGTCGGTCTTGTTGAGGATCACGAGGTCGGCGCAGCCCAACTGCTCCTCGAACAGCTCCTCCAGCGGCGTGTCGTGGTCGAGGGTCGGATCGGCCAGGCGCGCCTTGCTCAGCGCCGCCTCGTCATGGGCAAAACGGCCTGCCGCCACCGCCTCGGCGTCGATCATCGCCACCACCCCGTCGACCGTGGCGCGGGTGCGCACATCCGGCCAGGTGAAGGCCTTGACCAGGGGCTTGGGCAAGGCCAGGCCCGAGGTCTCGATCAGGATGTGCTCGGGCGGGTTCGGGCGGTCGATCAGCTTCTGCAGAGTCGGCAGGAAGTCGTCGGCGACGGTGCAGCATATGCAGCCATTGGCCAGCTCCAGGATGTCGTCGTCCGAGCAGCCCTCGACCCCGCAGCCGCGCAGGATCTCGCCGTCGATGCCGACATCGCCGAACTCGTTGACCACCACGGCTAGGCGCCGGCCGCCGGCGTTCTCCAGCAGGTGGCGGATCAGGGTGGTCTTGCCCGCGCCCAGGAAGCCGGTCACCACGGTCGTTGGAATTCTGGCCATCTTGTCGTCCCTGCCTCTGGCTGTCGCCAGACGGGGCAAGGAACGGCGCGCAGGGCCGTGCAGACGCGGGGCGTCCGGAAGGCCATGCCTTGCCGCACCGGTGCACCCCGCCCGGTCGCATCAATATTCGTGAAGGCCGGTCTCCTGGCTTACGCCCTCCCGCCTCGGCGCCTTCCCAGGACGAGAGTCCCAGTGGCGTGTGCCGGGGCGATCGACGGACGATCACAGTTGCGGGGGCAGCCGCGGATTGGTCACCGCATTCCCGGAGGCTTTCGCCTCCATGCCTTCACGACGACGGGCGTAGGCTGACCCCCGCGTGGGGTCAAGCGGTCAGGCTTTGGAACCGCCATTGCCGATTGAACGACAGGGTCAGCAGGGCCAGCGGCGCGATATCGATCCGGAAGGCGGCCGGCGGCGGGATGTCCAGGACATGGGCCAAGGCGGCGCGCATCACCGGCTGATGGGTCACCGCCAGGATCCGCTCGTCGCGCGGCGCCTGGGCGTCGATCCAGGCGCCGACCCGGGCCACGACCGTCGAGAAGGCCTCGCCACCCGGCGCGCCGGCGGCCGGATCGGCGATCCAGCCCATCAGGATCTCGGGCTGCTCGGCATGGATTTCGGCCAGACCGCGACCGCACCAGGCGCCGTGATCGGTATCGGCCAGGGCTGGCTCCACAACCGCCTCGAGCCCCAGCGCCTCCGCCGTCTGGCGTGCGGCCAGGGAGGGCGCGACGAAGACGCGCTGCGGCGCGGGCCGCAGCGCCAGCGCCTTCGCCCCGGCGCGGCCGGCGTCGTCGATCGCCTCGTCCGGATCCGGAAAGCCGCCCTCGCGCATGGAGACCGTCGCGGCATGGCACAGAAAAACAAGACGGGTGGCCAAGGCAGGCTCCGATAAATCTTGACGACGCACAGCAACGCCACCTAGCTCGAACCTGACCTTGGAAGGAAGCCGGTGAAACTCCGGCGCGGTCGCGCCACTGTGATCGGCGAGCGGTTCTCCGCCGTCGAGAGTCAGACCCTTCCCAGGTTTTGTTCAGCGCCGGGACGCGAAAATCCCAGGGAGAGCGACACGATGGCCACGGCCCATACGATTTCCGACGACGTCTTCATCCCGATCGGCGAAGACGCCGTGATCCCGCTGAAGGACATCGCGCCCTGGGCCGTCTTCGGCGTGCTGCTGGCGCTGGTGTGCCTGTATTTCGTCAGCACCGAACAGGGCGCGCTGTCGCTGTTCAAGGGCATGTACGTCCACGAGTTCGTGCATGACGGCCGTCACCTGATGGGCTTCCCCTGCCACTAGGCGGGGCCGAGCATACTCATGACCCCACAGCTTCTCTGGCGCGGCATGCTGGCCGGCGTCATCGCCGCCCTGTTCGCGTTCGTCTTCGCGCGTGTCTTCGCCGAACCCCAGGTCGACCTGGCCATCGCCTTCGAGGCCTCGCACGCGCAGGTCGAGATGGCGCACATGGCCCATGGTGCGGCGCCGGCGGCCGAGCCTGAACCCGAACTGGTCAGCCGCTCGACCCAGAAGGGCCTGGGCCTGTTGACCGCCGTCACCCTGTACGGCGCCGCCGTCGGCGGGATCTTCGCCCTGGTGTTCGCCTATGCCTATGGCCGCTGGGCGCGCCTGAGCCCCCGCGTCCTGGCGCTGGCGCTGGCCGGCGCGGCCTTCGTCGCCGTCAGCCTGATCCCGGCCCTGAAATATCCGCCCACCCCGCCCGCCGTCGGCCAGCACGAGACCGTCGCCCTGCGCACGGCGGCCTTTTTCCTGATGATCGCGCTTTCGGTGATCTCGGCCGTCACGGCCCTGAACGTCGGCCGCAAGCTGCAGGCCCGGTTGGGCGCGCTGAACGCCGGCTTCGCCGCCGTCGCCGCCTATGTCGTGCTGATCTCTGTCACCCAGGCGATGCTGCCCAGGATCAACGAGGCGCCGGGCGACTTCCCGGCCGTCGTGCTGTGGAACTTCCGCATCGCCTCGATCGGCATGCAGGCCCTGCTGTGGACGGTGATCGGCGTGGGCTTCGGCGCCCTGGCCAAGCGCGTCATCCAGCGCGGCTAGCCTCCAACCGATCGCTTTCAAATCAACCTCGCCTTCAAAGCGGGCGCCGAGCTTGGCTTGGCGCCCGATCGCATCCCCACGGCTTGCCTCCAGGCCTCTTGCATTGAGATAGTTTTTATTATCGTAATGTGGCCGACCAGTCGGAGTACTGGATTTAGGGGAGTGCGATATGAAGGCGCCTATGTTCATGGGGTGCGCCGTCCTGGCGCTTTCGACCGGCATCGCCGCGGCTCAGACGCCGTCGCCGCCGGCGCAGGACGACACGGCGATC
Organism: Caulobacter sp. GW821-FHT11E11; assembly: GCF_058808315.1. NCBI lineage: Bacteria > Pseudomonadati > Pseudomonadota > Alphaproteobacteria > Caulobacterales > Caulobacteraceae > Caulobacter > Caulobacter sp. GW821-FHT11E11. The sequence goes on along the minus strand of NZ_JBXARO010000002.1, from coordinate 644,050 downwards.
GCCGAGATCGTCGTCACCGCCCAGAAGCGCGCAGAGAACCTGCAGGACGTTCCGGTCTCGGTCACCGCCCTGACCGCCGACACCCTGCAGGCGCGGGGCGTCAACAACGTGCTGGCCCTGAACAACATGGCCCCCGGCATGCGGATCAGCGCCAATGACGCGGCCGCCAATCCCAAGATCTACATCCGCGGCGTGGGCCTCAGCGACTTCAACCCCAATGCCTCCAGCGGCGTCGGCGTCTATGTCGACGGCGTCTATGTCGGCTCGCCCCTGGCCCAGATGGCCGGCTTCTTCGACCTGGCCCAGGTCGAGGTGCTGCGCGGCCCGCAAGGCACGCTGTACGGCCGCAACACCAACGGCGGCGCCATCAACATCACCACCAAGCGGCCCAGCCAGACCTTCACCGCCGACGCGTCGCTGGAGTACGCCACCTTCAACGCCGTGACCGCCGAGGCAGCCGTGGGCGGACCGATCATCGCCGACAAGCTGGCCTTCCGCGCCGCCGGCCAATGGGTCAAGGACGACGGCTACACCTACAACCGCACAACTGGGAACGACGTCAACGCCGCCGACCACTGGGCCGGCCGCCTGTCGCTGCTCTATACGCCGACCGACGACTTCGAGCTGCTGACCCAGGTCAGCCGCTACGTGAACCGCGGCGACGCCATCGCCCCGCAACACCGGGCGCTGTTCCCCGGCACGGCCGCCGCCACGGGCCCCGACGGTCTCTGCGCTCCAACCGCCTATTCCAGCGGCGCCTGCACCGATCTGATGGGCTATGCCGATACCGACGGCAATCCACGCGCCATCGACGCCAACCTGGAGGGCAAGGACAAGGTCGACCTGTTCGGCGCCTCGACCCAGGCGACCTGGTCGTTCAGCGGCCTGCAGCTGGTCTCGGTCACGGCTTGGCAATGGGCCCATCGCAACGACGTCGAGAACACCGACGGCAGCCCACTGCAGATGCTGGAGATCAATTACCGCTCCCGCCAGCGCCAGTTCACCCAGGAACTGCGCCTGCAATCCGACACCCCGTCCGCGCGCCTGAATTGGGTGCTGGGCGGCTACTTCATGGACGAGACGGTCCAGGACAACACCCGCCAGGACACCCTGCGCGACTTCCGCCCGTTCTTCATCGCGCCCGACAATCCCACGGGGATCAGCCCCGCCGACAGCGTCGCGGTGTTCGGCTGGCCCTACACCCAGAAGACCAAGGGCTACGCCGTCTTCGGCCAGGCCGACTACAAGCTCACAGACAAGCTGACCGGCACGGTCGGCCTGCGCTGGTCGGCCGACAAGAAGCACATGAACTACCAGAGCCAGATCGAGGATGGCCTGATCGTCCTGCTGACCTCGGACCAGAAAAAGACGTTCTCCGCATTCTCGGGGCGTCTGGGCCTGCGCTACGAGGTGACACCCGACACCAATGTCTACGCCACCTACAACCGCGGTTATAAGAGCGGCGGCTTCTTCGGCGGCCTGGCCACCACGCCCGAAGAGGTCGAGCCCTACGACAACGAGACCCTCGACGCCTACGAAGTGGGCATGAAGTCGGAGTTCTTCGACCGCCGCCTGCGACTGAACGTGTCGGGCTTCTACTACGACTACAAGAACCAGCAGGTGTTCGCCCAGGCGCTGCGCAACGGCCTGACGGTGCTGGTGCTGGATAACGCCGCCAACTCCAAGGTCTATGGCGGCGAGGCTGAGATCACCGCACGGCCGATCCAGCCCCTGACCCTGACGGCCGGCGTCTCGCTGCTGCACGCCAAGTTCGGCGAGTATTTCAGCGAAGGCCAGGACTTCACCGGCAACCGCCTGCCGCAATCGCCGAAGGTGACCTTCAACACCGCCGCGACCTGGGTGGCGCCGTTGGCCAACGGGTCGTCGATCGTGGCCAATGTCGACGCCAACTATTCGTCCAAGGTCTATTTCGACAACTCGAACGCCCAGCGCCTGTCGCAGGACTCGGTGTGGATCGCCGGCGCCCAGGTCAGCTGGCGCTCGCCGGACCAGAAGATCGAGGCCGGCGCCTTCGCCCGCAACCTGTTCGACAAGACCTATGTCGTGTCGATCTCCAACATCGACAGCCTGGGCGAGGACCTGCTCAGCCTGAACCGCCCGCGCAGCCTCGGCGTCTTCCTGCGCTATCACTACTAGGCGGGAGTTGGTCGGCGGCGGGCAATCTTGCTATCAGGACCTCATGGCCAGAAGCACCGCCGCCAAACCAGCATCGCCCTCGCTCGACACCAAGTCGCGCCCCTCGCGGCGGCGCGGCAAGGACACGTTCGAGGTCATCCTGATCACCGCCGGCGAATTGCTGGCCGAGGTGGGCTTCGAGCGCCTGACGACGAACTTGGTCTGCGAGCGGGCCGGCCTGACCCCGCCGGCCCTGTACCGCTACTTCCCCAACAAATACGCGCTGCTCAAAGAACTGGCCCATCGGCTGATGGACGCCCAGGACAAGGCGGTGCTGGCCTGGCTGGAGGCCGGCGGGACCCAGTCGTCCTCGATCGAGGAGTCGGTCGCCAAGAACCGCGACCTGCAAAAGCAGATCAACGCCATCACCCGCGATTTCCCGGGCGGCGACTGGATCCTGCGCGCCCTGCGGGCCCTGCCCATGCTGCAGGAGGTCCAGACGACGTCACGCGACATGGTCGCCCAGACGCTGTTCGACATCCTGAAGGCGGCCAATCCCGAGGTGAGCGAAGACCGTCTACGCACGGCCACGCGGCTGACGACCCAGATGATGTACGCCGCCACCGAGATGGTCCTGGAAGAACCCGACCAGGACGAGGACCAGATCAACGAGGAGATCTGTTGGATGGTCGCCCTGTACTACCAGCACCTCACGCGACGGACCGCCTAGCCCTCAGCAGGCTGATCAGGGCGAGCGCCAGCGCCAGGCAGATCGCCGACAGGGCCAGGGCGCGCTTCACCGGGCCGTCGCCGACCACCAGCGAGGCGGCCAGCGGCCCCGCGCTGCTGCCCAGCAGCTGAGCCGCGCCCAGTTGCATCGAGGCGCGGCGGGTCGGATCGATCCGGATCAACAGCAGGGTCTGGAACGGCAGGGCGAACAGCCACAGGAAGCCGAACGCCGCGACGCAGGCGATGAACAAGCCGCGTCCGGGACCACTCCACAAGGCCGCCAGGATGATGGCGTTGATCGCCCCGACACCCAGCAGCATCCGGGCCGGCGGCACGCGGTCGCCGACGAAGGTCGCGGCCGCCCCGCCCAGGACCTGGAGGCCCAGCGCCAGGGCGACGGCCAGTCCCGCCTCGCGCGGCGACAACCCCGCCTGGGCGGCCAGGGGTTCGAGATAGACCCACAGGGCGACGATGAAGGCCATGTAGAGGAAGACCGCGGCCAGCCCGCCCATGGAGCGGACGTCTAGACGGCCACCGTCCTCGGACCTGGCCAGCGGCGCCAGGCTGTCGGGGCCGACCAAGGTGACCATGGCGGCCAGCAGCGAGATCACCGCCAGGCTCGCCAGGGCGCCGTTGACGCCCCAGTGCTCCATGACCGTGGCCGGCAAGGCGGCCGCCAGCACCAGCTGGGCGAAGGTCTGGACCGTGACGAAGACGCCCGAGGCGCGCTCGGGCCGCGACGAGCGCGCGATGACGCCGATCGCCAGCCACAGCATGACCCCGGCGCAGGCTCCGGCCACGCCGCGCATGACGATGACGCCAAGGCCGCTGGTCAGGGTGGTCGCCAGCATCGCCGCCGCGTGCAGCAGGCACGCCAGGCCGATCTTCAGTCGGATACGGGTGGGCTTGAACACCGCCGCGGCGATGCCGCAGGCGACGCCCAGGGCCATCAGCTCCACGGTCGCGGCCAGGCCGATCTGGGCGGTGCTGAGCCGCCCTTCCCGCTCCATCGCGCCCAGGATCACCGGCTGCAGGCCCGCGATCAGCAAGGCCACGACGCCGACGGCCTGACCGACGGCGGCCGCCTGCCGGGGCGGCGAGGTCACGGCAGCTGGCGCGATATCGACAACGGCTTCGGAAACGCTCATCGGCCCTGCCCGTACGATTTGAAGCGCTGGAGAATGAGGTTCATCTCCTCGTCCGCCAGCAGGGTCGGACCGCCAATCGCCAGGGTCCCCCAATAGACCGCCGCCTGTTCCTCGATCTCCTCGGCGATGGCCAGGGCGAAATCCAGGCTGGGGGCGATGACGATCTGGCCGTGATTGGCCATCAGGGCGGCGTAGCGGCCGTCCAGGGTCTCGACCACGATCTGGGCCAGCTCGCTCGAGCCGAAGGTGGCGTAGGGCGCGACCGGCACGCTGACGCCGCCGCTGACGGCGACCATGTAGTGCACGGCCGGGATCGGCCTATTGGCGCAGGCCAGGATGGTGGCGTGGCGCGAATGACAGTGGACCACCGCGCCGACGTCGGGCCGGCGGTCCAGCAGTCCCTGGTGCATCCGCCACTCGCTGGACGGTTTCAGCGCCCCCGCGGCGGTCGAGCCGTCGGGCTGGACCAGCACCATCTGGTCGGCGGTCAAGCGCGAGGCCGGAACGCCGCTGGGCGTCACCAGCATGGCCTCGCCGCAGCGGGCCGAGACGTTGCCGGACGTGCCTCGGTTCAGGCCCTTGTCGTCCATGGCCTTCATGACCTGGGCCATGCGTTCGCGCAGAGCGCTTTCGTCGAGCGCCATCAGGCAGCCTCGCTCAGGGTCATCTGGCCCATGGCCGCCTCGGTGGCTTCGAAGCTCTCCAGCTTGCCCAGCGTGGCCAGGCCCTGGGCGACCAGCGCTGCCGTGGCCGTGGCGAAACGCGCGGCCTCCAGCGGCGGCCAGCCCCGGTCCAGGGCCGCGATGAAGCCGGCGCAGTAGGAGTCGCCGCAGCTGGTGGTGTCGATCGGCTTGATCGCATAGGCCGGCAGGGTCGTACGGACGCCGCCCAGCACCACGACCGAGCCCCGGCCGCCGTTCTTGATCAGGCAGTTCCTGGCCCCCAGGCCGATGAAGACATCGGCGGCGGCGAAGAGGTCGTCCTGGCCCGTCAGCATCTGGGCCTCGGCCGCGCTGGGCAGGAAGTAGTCCACGAATGGCGCCAGCCGCTTCAGCTCGTCCAGCGCCGAGGCCTGGGGCGAGATCAGGTCGCAGGTCACGATCGCGCCCGCCTCATGCGCCGCCTTGACCAGGTCGGCGCCGGCGCCGCCGTCCAGTCTCGGCCCGCCGATCCCGGCATAGTGCAGGAAGCGCGAGGACGTCGCCGCCACCAGGGCCTCGGGCGTGGCCGCCGCCAGCATGCCCGCGCCCAGAGCGTGGAAGTTGGGCCGCCGCCCCGCCGAGTCGACCGCCAGCATCGTCGTCGAACTGGGCAGGCCCGGCAGGGTGTCCAGCGCGCTCAGGTCTACGCCGGCCTCGTCCAGGGCCATGCGGATGAAACGGCCGATCAGGTCGTCGCCGACCGCCGAGGCCAGCTTGACCGGCATGCCCAGCTTCGCGGCGACCAGGGCCGCGCCCGCCGCCGTGCCGGCCGGCGCGCAGGCGATCCCCTCGATCAGGGTCGTCCCCTCTCCCTGCGGCAGCGCGTCGATCGCGCGCGCCACGACGTCCAAGGTCGTCAACCCGATACACGCCAAGCCGGTCTTCATGCCGCTCTCCCCCTGTGAGTTGACAGTCACTATGCCTCAGCCATTATGATAGTCAAAACTATCTTATAGGCGGGCAGCGACAATGACCTGGACCAACAGCAAGGACACCGCGCTGCGCGAGCGCGCCATGGCCGTGATCCCCAACGGCATGTACGGCCACCAGTCAGTCATGCTGCTGCCCGACGACTATCCGCAGTTCTTCGAGCGAGCGGAAGGCGCCTATCTGTGGGACGTCGACGGCAACCGTTATGTCGACTTCCTGTGCGGCTACGGCCCCAACCTGTTCGGCTACGGTCACGCCGCGATCGACCAGGCCTATGTCGAGCGCATGAAGCAGGGCGACACCATGACCGGCCCCGGTCAGGCCATGGTCGAACTGGCCGAGGCCCTGACCGCCCAGGTGTCCCACGCCGACTGGGCGATGTTCTGCAAGAACGGCACCGACGCCACGACCATGGCGATGATGATCGCCCGCAACTTCACCCAGAAGAAGACCATCGTCCTGGCCAAGGGCGCCTATCACGGGGCCGCGCCGTGGTGCACGCCGCTGAAGAACGGCACGACACCCGCCGACCGCGCCAACCAGGTGTTCTACGAATACAACGACGTCGAGAGCCTGGAGGCCGCCGTCCGCGAGGCCGGCTCGGACCTGGCGGCGATCTTCGCCTCGCCGATCAAGCACGACACCTTCATCGACCAGGAGCTGCCCGACCCAGCCTACGCCCGCCGGGCCCGCGAGCTATGCGACGAGCACGGCGCCCTACTGATCGTCGACGACGTCCGCGCCGGCTTCCGCCTGGCGCGCGACTGCAGCTGGTCCCTGGTCGGGGTGAAACCGGACCTGTCGACCTGGGGCAAGGCCATCGCCAACGGCCACCCGATCTCGGCCCTGCTGGGCGCTGAGATCGCTCGCTTCGCGGCGGCTACCATCTACGCCACCGGCTCGTTCTGGTTCTCGGCCGCGCCGATGGCCGCCTCGCTGGCGACGCTGAAGCTGATCCGCGAGACCGACTATCTGGAGCGCACCATCGCCCTGGGGGAACGCCTGCGCACGGGCCTGGACGAAGTCGCCGGCCGCCACGGCTTTGGCCTGCGCCAGACCGGCCCGGCCCAGCTGCCGCTGATCATGGTCGATGACGACCCAACCGGGGCCAAGGGCTACTTCTGGAACAACGCCCTGCTCAAGCGCGGCGTCTACTTCCACCCCTGGCACAACATGTTCATCACCACGGCCATGACCGACGCCGACATCGACCACGCGGTCGAGGCCGCCGACGACGCCTTCAAGCTGCTGAAGGCCGCCGGTCCGCTGGAGCCTGTCGCCAAACTGGAGTTCCTGCACTCGGTGGCCGGCTGACGCGTGACCTCATCTCGCCGACGCCACCTCGGCAGTGGCGTTTGGCGAAATCCTGACGCTGTACAGCGCCCACATCGGCTCGATCGCCTTGCTGGCGAAGGTGAAGCACAGGTCGCCGACACCGCGTCCCGGCACGTCGACCTGCAGCTCGGTCAGGGCGCTGTTGCGGGCGGCCTCCGTCAACGGAACGGTGGCCAGGCGCGGGCCCTTGCAGCCGAAACGCACCTCCAGCTCGCCTTCGGGTCGCGACGGCGGACGCACCGGCAGCGGGTCCAGCTTGTTGCCCAGCTGGAAGTTGAACGGCAGCTGGCCGACCGTGACGGTCAGCTTGGCGCCGTTGGTCAGGTCGGCGCCCTTCCAGATCCAGCAGGGATTGAGGATGTCGAGCATGAAGGTCGCGCGCTCGCCCTTGGCGTTCGCGCCGTCGTCCTCGAGGTTCAGGATCAGGCCTTCGGTGCAGCGCGTCAGTTCATGCGAGCGGCGGGTCATGGCCCGCTCCGGCGTCACCGCCCAGGTGCGTGTCCGGCCCAGCGGATATTGGTCGAGGAAGGTCCGCGCTTTCAGCTGCACGCCCGGCTTTAGCGCCAGCGGCGCCTGGTAGGGAGGCGACTTGGCGGTCGGCTCCTTGCCGTCAGTCGTGTAGCGCACTTGGCCGACCTGCAGGCCGGTGTCGAGCTGGGTCGCGATCGTCTCGGCCGGCGTGGCGAACGACGCCTGCGGCTCGAACGGCACGGGGTCATAGGCCAAGCCCAGGTCGCTCAGACGGCCCAGAGTCGCCGGCAGACGATCGGCGAAGCGGTCCCAGCTCTGGGCCTGGCGCGGCGTCCAGGCGTTCTCGGCTAGGGCGGCCAGGCGCGGGAACAGCATGGCGACGGCACGGTCGTCGGTGCGGACGTGCTCGCTGAACAGCGTGGCCTGCACGCCCAGCACATGCTTGTGCTGCTCGGGCGTCAGCTCGGAAGGCTCGGCGTCGAAGGCGTAGACCGTCTTCAGCGTCGACATCTTGCCCCGGCCGGGCGGCTCATCGGGCGAGGTGCTCTGGCGATGGTCGAAATAGAGCACCGGCCCCGGCGCCAGCACAGTGTCGTGGCCCTGCTTGGCGGCGGCGACCGCGCCCTCCAGCCCGCGCCAGGACATGACCGTGGCGTTGGGCGCCAGACCGCCTTCCAGGATCTCGTCCCAGCCGATCAGGCGGCGGCCCTTGGCGTTGAGGTGCTTTTCGATGCGCTGGATGAAGTAGCTCTGAAGCGCGTGCTCGTCGGGCAGACCCAGCGCCTTGATCTTGGCCTGGACGGCTGGGCTGGCCTCCCACTGCGCCTTCAAAGCCTCGTCGCCGCCGACGTGGATGTAGGGCGATGGGAAGATCGCCATCACCTCGTCCAGCACGTCCTCCAGGAAGGCGAAGGTGGAGTCGTCGACGTTGAAGATGTCGGGATAGACGCCCCAGTCGGCCATCACCTTCTCGGCGGCCGGGCGCGTGCCCAGCTGCGGATAGCTGGAGATCGCCGCCTGGGCGTGGCCCGGCATCTCGATCTCGGGCACCACGACGATGTTGCGAGTGGCGGCGTAGGCGACGATCTCGCGCGCCTGGTCCTGAGTGTAGACGCCACCGTAGCGCACCGGCTCGCCCGAGGCCGTGAAACCCGCCGCGCCGGCCGGCTGACGCCACGCGCCATGCTCGGTCAGCTTGGGATACTTCTTGATCTCCAACCGCCAGCCCTGGTCGTCGGTCAGGTGCCAGTGCAGCGTGTTCAGCTTCAGGCTGGCCATGCCGTCGATGATCCGCTTGATCACCTCTGGGCTGCGGTAGTGGCGAGCGGTGTCCAGCATCAGGCCGCGCCAGGCGAAGCGCGGGGCGTCCTCAATTCGAACGGCCTGGACTTGCAGCGGCGCGCCGGCCTTAGGCTGCGCCGCCAGCTGCCACAGCGACACCGCGCCGTAGAACAGGCCGGCCTTGTCCGTGGCGCGGATCTCGGCGCGCTTGGACGAGACGTCCAGCGCATAGCCCTCCCCGGCCGGCCCGCCGCGCGTCAGCACCACGCCGCCAGTGACCGGGGCCGCGCCTTCCTTGATGACCAGCCGCACGCCGCGCGTGGCGGCCAGGGTGTCGACCAGCCATTGGGCCGCCGCGCGCGCCTCGGCGTCGCCCGGCGCGATCCAGACGGCGTCACCGGCGCGCAGGGCCAGTTCACCCTTCAGCGGCGTCAGCTGAGCCGGCGCAGGGGTCACCGCGAAAGCCTGCGCGGCCAGGGCCGGCGCCGGCAGCAAAGCGGCGGCGACCACGGCGGCGACGGGACGAAGGATGCTGGACATGGTTGGCTCCCGAGGATCGGCCGCTTGTCAGCGGCTCTTGATCGTTGTGTTCGAAAGGTTGGATCTAAGGATCAGACGACCAGGCTCAGGCCCAGCACGCAGATCAGGCCCACGACGCCGACCAGGCTCTCCATCACCGTCCAGGACAGCAGGGTCTCTTTCAGCGTCAGGCCGAAATACTCCTTGAACAGCCAGAAGCCCGGGTCGTTGACGTGCGAGAACATCAGGCTGCCGGCGCCGATGGCCAGGACCATCAGGTTCGGATCGACGTGCGTGCCCGCCATCATCGGCTGGATCAGGCCCGCCGCCGTCAGGCCGGCGATCGTCGCCGAGCCCAGGGCCACGCGAATGACCATGGCGATCAGCCAGCCCAGCACCAGCGGATGCAGCGGCAGCGCGCCTAGCCAGGCGCCCAGCTGGTCGCTGATCCCGGCGTCGATGAACACCTGCTTCAGCGCCCCTGCCCCGGCCAGGATCAAGAGGATGCCGGCGACGTCCTTCAGGGCGTCGGCATAACGGCCCATCTGGCCGGTGAAGGCCTGGCCGCGCAGCACGCCCAGGCTGAAGGTGGCGTAGATCAGCGAGAGGGTCAGCACGACCACCGACTGCCCCAGGAAGCCGACCAGCGGCTTGGCGGCCGACGCCGCCGGGATCGTCACCAAGAGCACCGTGGTCACCGCGATCAGCGCGACCGGCAGCAAGGCCGTGGTGAAGCTGTTGAACGCGCCGGGCGTGGCCTCGTCGGGGGTCTCGGTGACGACGAGCGCCATCTCCGTACCCGCCGGCGCCTGCGGCACGGCGTTGAAGCGCTTCAAGGTCAGGGCCAGCAGCGGACCGCCGACGGCCAACGCCGCGATGCTGACGACCAGGCCATAGCCCAGGGTCAGGCCGGTGTCGGCGCCGAACAGGCTGATCAGCGCGACCGGCGACGGGTGCGGCGGCAGGAAACCGTGGGCCACGGACAGGCCGCACAGCAACGGCAGGCCCACATAGACCGGCGGCAGGTCGGCGCGCTTGGCGATGGTCAGGATCAACGGGACCATGACCACGAAGCCGACGCTGTAGAACAGGGGGATGCCGACGATCAGGCCGGTCAGGGCCATGGCCAGCAGGATGAAGCGCAGGCCCACCGCGCCGATCAGGGTGCGGGCGATACTCTGGGCCGCGCCGCTGTCGGCGATCGACCGGCCGAACATGGCGCCCAGGCAGATGATGGCGGCCAGGCCGCCCAGCATGTCGCCGACGCCCTTCTCCATCGACTTGGCCACGTGATCCAGCGGCATGCCGAAACACAGGGCCGCGACCAGGGCGGTCAGCAGGAAGGCGACGAAGGGCGGGATCTTGCCCCAGCCGATCATCACGACCAGCAGCGCGATCAGCGCGACGACCGCGAACACCATCGGAAGCCTCTCCCTCAAACGCGGAGACGCTCCGCCATCGGACAAGAAAAGAGCGATTCCCCGATATCGCGGGTTCGATCGCGATATCGGGGAATCAAAACCCTCACGGCGGGGAGGACCGTCGGAGGGGCTCTGCCGACCGCGCCACCGGGGAGGTAGTGGCGGTCTGGCAAAGAAGCGCGCCGCGCAGACGGCGCGCTTCAGGGGGGCTTAGAACCTCAGACGCACGCCGGCGCGGTACATCCGGCCGATGGTGTCATAGAGGAGTGGGTTGACGCCGGGGCTGACATTCGTCGACGGCGAGGCGACCGGATCCTTGTCGAACAGGTTGTCGACCTTGAAGTAGGCCGTCGCGTTGTTCGTCACTTCGTACGAGCCGCCGATGTCGACGTACGTGGCGCCCTTCATCTTGTTCTTGTCGATCGTGCGGTAGGCCACGGTCGAGACCGGGCAGCCGCTGGTGCACTGAATCCATTCGTTGTTGTAGACGCCGTCGCTGAACCAGCGCTCGTAGATCGACAGGCTGAGCTTGTCGGTCGACCAGGTCTGGCTGAACGTCGCCTTCCAGTCCGGGGTGCTGCCGCTGTTCACGCCGGCGCTGTCCACCGTGATCGTGCCCAGGACGCCCGAATTGGTCTTGAAGCTGATCATGTGGGTGGCCAGAGCGCGCAGCGAGATGCTGCCCGGCAGGCCCCAGTCCTCGAGGTTCTTGCGATACACGGCTTCCAGGTCGAAGCCCTTGTTGCGCAGGGTGGCGACGTTGAAGGCCTGGACCCGGACGTAGTTGGTGTTCGGGACCGTGCTGGTCAGCAGCATCGCGCCGCAGATCTCCTGGTTCCCGGCGACGCACAGATCGACCAGGTCCTGGGCGGCCAGCGAACCGATCGCGCCATCGACCTTGATCTCGAAATAGTCGGCAGAGAAGCTGAAGCCCGGCAGGAACTTCGGCTCGGCCAGCACCACGCCGACCTCGGTGTTGCGGGCGATTTCGGGCCGCAGATTGCGGTTGCCGACGATCTCCTGCAGCACGTTCACGGCAGTGCCGCGATAGAGGACGGTGGCGTTGGTCACCACCGGCGGGGCGGCGATCTCGCCCAGGTTCGGAGCGCGGATGTCGCGCGAGGTCACGGCGCGGAAGCGCAGGCCCTCGAACGGGGTCTTCCAGACGCCGCCGATCTTCCAGGTCGTGACGTTGCCGGCGGTCGAGTACTTGGTCTGGCGGACCGCGCCGTTGATGTTGCCCTCGCCCAGCGCGTCCGACTTGAACAGCGGGACGTTGGCTTCCACGTAGCCTTCGGTCACGTGGTAGTAGCCAGCGCCGCTGTGATAGTTGCCGGCGTACCAGTTGTTGCCGACGGTACGGACCAGCGGGTCTGCCGGATAGTCGTCGGTATAGGGATTCTCGGCCCAGATGCCGTCGCCATAGGGGTCGCCGAGGGTCTTGTAGTCCTGCTCGCGCCACTCGACGCCGGCGGCGATGGCCACCGGGCCCGCCGGCAACGAGAAGGGCTCGCCGCTGACGTTGAAGCTGGCCACGGACTCGATCAGCTTGGAGCGTTGACGCGGGCCGTTCTTGGGCATGACGTAGTTCAGCGCGGCCGGATCCAGGGCAACCTGGCCGATGACGTTCAGCGGCACGCAGCCATTGGCGCGGGCGACCGGGTCACGGCAGATGATCGTGCCGTTCGGGCCGGCGATGGCGTCGATCGCGGCGTTGTAGCGCGGCGTGACCGAGATGTTGTCCACGTCCAGGCGGACGCGGTTCATGCCATAGGCGTAGTAGGCGTCGTACTTCCAGTCCGTGCCGAACAGGTTTTGCGAGCCGGTGAAGCCCAGCACGAAGCGCTTCTGCTCGCGCTTGATGTTGACGTCGATGGGGCCGAAGCCGCCGTTGCTGGTGCCGAACTGGAAGCTGGTGATGCCGTTGGTGGCGCAGGCCGTCTTGATGGCCGTCGGCACGAACGGGTTCTCGCACTGAATCGTCAGGCCGGTGCGCTCGGCGCCGATGTTCGGCTGGTTGAGCGAGAAGACCTGGGCGAAGTTGGCGGTCAGATAGACTTCGAGGTTGTCGTTGAGCTGATAGCCGACGCGGCCGTAGGCGACCTTGCGCTTGATGCGCGCGGCCAGGGTCGGCGAAGCGCCGATGCCGGCGGACTGGTCGCCGCCCACACAGAACGGGCTGAAGCAGTTGGTCACCGCGCCGGTGCCGGTGGCGACGCCGTTCGAACCGTACTGGAACTGGCGGGGCTGGCCGCCCGCGCCGAAGGCGATGCCCTGCAGCGGACCGTTCGTGATCAGGCCGTACTGGGCGTACTGGATCTGCTGGGCGTAGTTGATGACGCGGTACTGCGGCAGGCCGTCGGTGGTCGAGGCCAGCGGGCGCACCTGGATGGCGGGCGCGGTGAACCAGTCGCGGCCGCCGGCCTGCTTCAGGCCAAAGCCGCCGGCCAGGACGCCGGCTTCACGGCTGAACTCGCCGCTGGCGGTTACGTGCAGGCGGTCGTTCAGGAACGCCTTGCCCAGCGCCACCTGGGCCACGACCGTGTCGTTGTCGTGGTACTTGCTCTCGCCGCCTTCGAAGCGGGCCTTGAAACCCTCGAAGGTCTTGTCGGTCACGAAGTTGACCACGCCGCCGATGGCGTCCGAGCCGTACGAGGCCGAGGCGCCGCCGGTCACCACGTCGACCTGCTTGATCAGCAGCTGCGGGAACTGGCTGACGTCAGTGACGCCATTGACGTTGGCCGGGGTGACGCGCTGGCCGTCCAGCAGGGTCAGAGTGCGGGTGGCGCCCAGGCCGCGCAGGCTGAGCGAGGACAGGCCCTGCTGACCCGAGCTGGTGCCGTTGGCGCCGACCGACCGGCCGGTGCTGCCTTGCAGGGCGGGCATCTGGGTGATGGCCTGGAAGACGTTGGGCTGCGAGGCTTTCTCCAGGTCCTCGGACGTGACCGTCGTGGTCGGCGTCGGCTGGTTGAAGCCGCGCGAGTTGATGCGCGAGCCGGTGACGACGACCTCGGTGATGATCGTGTCATCGCTGGCCGCGGGCGTCGCGGCCTGTTGTGCGTTGGCCATTGTCCCCCAGGACAACAGCGCCAGCGCCGATGCAGAGCCGGCGTAGATACGGCGATTTATCTTGAACAAAATTCCTGCCCCCGTGCTGAGAAGACTATTCCCCTGGCCCCCGGATGGGAGCGCCGACCGCAATGGATTACTTTTCTTTATTCAGCACTTTCGCGCCGCTTTGTTTATTCCGAGCCAGGGAGTCGGTGTTGATATTCGACGCTTCTCAAGAAGCGCCGGGATCGACTGAATTGAACACCTCGACCAGAACGTGATGAGGTTAGTCACACGCCCCGAATAACGTCAATCATAAAACATTCATTTATGTAGTGATTATAAAAAATGACGTCAAAATTAGCGTCATTGTCCGAGCTTTTTCATATTTTTCAATAAGATCATCACTGCTCGAAAATGCGGCATCGATGACGTGTTCGCTTTCATTGCGGGCTGAGCACGCCACCTTTCAAACGGATAGCGCGATGAGATCGCTACCAATGAAAGCAAGTCATGGGACCACTCCAGGACAATTTGCGATCAATTCGCAAATATCCATGCCTCTCGCCCTCAGAAGAGTGACGTTGCGTCAGCTGGACCGCTAGTCGCCGATCGGCTGCTGGGGCGCGATTCCGTGCAGCCAGGCCACGCTGCCGCGCGCCCGACGCAGCATCTGATGCGCCCGCTCCCCCAGGGACGAGGCCACGGCATAGGCCAGGCGATCGATGACGAACAGCTGGGCGAAGCGCATCGGGTTGGGCTGAAACTCCTCCACACCCGAGGGCGAAAGGCCCACGTGCAGGCAGATGTCGGCGTCGCGCCCCAGCGGCGAGTCTGCGTCGGTGATGGCGATGCAGGTGGCCTTGTAGTGCTTGGCCAGTTCCATGCTCTCCTGCAGCTCGCGCGGACGCCCGGTGGAGGACAGGAAGATCGCCACGTCGCCCGGCGACAGGATCGCGGCCGACATGCGCTGGGCGTAGCCGTCGGTGAACACCATGGCCGGAATGTCCAGCCGGAACAGGCGGTTGTGAATCTCGCCGGCCAGGGCGGCCGAACTGCCGCCAATGCCGTAGACCACCACCCGCGCAGCCTTGGCCACGGCGAGCGCGGCGGCCTGCAAATCCTTTTCGTTCAAGGATTCGCGCGTGCGGCTCAGGGCGTCGATGATGGTGTCGAACAGGCGGTCGGCCACGGCGCCGTCGACGCCCGAGGCGACCGCACCCTCTATCCGGGCCGGCGCCGGACGCGTCGCCCGCTCGCGCTGGTCGGTCATGGCCTGGGCGTGGGCCAGTTCCTGGATCAGGCGGAATTTCAGGTCCTTGAAGCCTTCGCAGCCGACCGTCCGACAGAAGCGCAGGACGGTGGGCTCGCTGACGCCCAGGTCGGTTGCAACCGAGCGCACACTGGCCCGCACGAACTCGTGGGGTGATTTCAGGATCAGCTTGGCGATCTTCAGATCCGACCGCGTCATCGACTCCATCATCGCCTCGAGGCGCGGAAGGATGTCGCCGCCATCGTCGGCAGGTCCAGGCTGATTCATCGACGATCCCCCTACTTCTCGACGCACGCTCGACGACTGATATCGACAACGATGTCACGCCGCAATCAACGCGGCGCAGCCTGCAATGATAGGAATGATAGTTTTGCTACATTTTCGTTGACACGGTTACATTCGACGTGGCTCCTGAAGGTCGAACTCGACCTTGAGTCAGGAGACCTTCTTGTCCATCCAACGCATCGGCGCGACGACCACCACAGGCACCGGCGGCCAGGCCCTGCCCTTCTGCCAGGCCACCGTCGCCAACGGCTTCGTCTTCGTGTCGGGCCAGGTGCCGATGGACGAGAACGGTGTGATGGTCGACGGCGGCGTCGTGCCCCAGACCCACAAGGTCATTGAGAACCTGATCGCCATCCTGGCCAAGGCCGGCTGCACGCTGGAAGACGTCGTGAAGGCCAATGTCTGGCTGGACGACGCCCGCGACTTCCACGCCTTCAACCGCGTCTATGCCACCTACTTCGGCAACGCCCCGCCGGCCCGCGCCTGCGTCCAGTCGCCGATGATGATCGACTGCAAGGTCGAGATCGAGTGCATCGCCCTGATCCCGCAGGCCTGACCATGACGGTGTCGCTCGCCGATCTCGACAGCCTCGACCTGGCGCCCGGGACCAAGGCCATTCCGCTGGACGGTTCGGTGCGCCGGCTGGGCGACCTGGCCGGACGGGGCCTGTCCCTGCTCGGCGGCGACATCCCCTTCCCCGCCGCGGTGCTGAAGCGCGCGGCGATCGACAACAACCTGTCGGTCATGCAGGCCTATGTCGACCGGGCCGGCGCCAAGCTGGCCCCGCACGCCAAGACGACCATGTGCCCGCAGCTGCTGACGCGGCAGATCCAAGGCGGCGCGTGGGGCCTGACGGCCGCGACCATGACCCAGTTGAAACTGTGCCACGACCTGGGCGCGCCCAACCTGATCCTGGCCAACCAGCTGGTCGGCCGCACCGAGATCGAGTGCCTGCGCGACCTCACCACCGCCGCGCCCGACCGTCCGATCTATGTGCTGGTCGACAGCGCCGAGGGCGTGCGGGCAATCTCGGCGATCTTCGCCCAGGCGCCGGACGCTCCCGCCGCGCGGCTGCTGATCGAGCTGGGCATGACCGACGGCCGCTGCGGCGTACGCTCGCTGGACGAAGGCCTGGCCCTGGCGCTACTGATCCGCGACCTGCCGGGCGTCGAACTGCACGGCGTCGAGGGCTACGAAGGCCTAGTCTTCAGCGACCACGCCAAGCAGGACGCCACCGAGGTCGACGCCTATCTCGGTGGCCTGCTGGGCTTCCACAACCGCCTGCGCGCAGACGCTCTGCTGGCCGACCCCGACAACGCGATCCTGACCGCCGGCGGCTCGGCCTATTACGACCTGGTCGCGCGCGCCCTGGCCGGCGAAGCGCCCGGTACGACGATCGTGCTGCGCAGCGGCTGCTACGTCACCCACGACGGCGGCTTCTACCGCGAACTCCTGAGCCGCATGGACGACCGCGCGGCGGTCGGCGAGCCGCCCCGCCTGCGACCGGCGCTGGAAGTCTGGGCGCGGGTGATCTCGCGTCCGCAGCCGGACCTGGCCATCGTCATGATGGGCAAGCGCGACGTCTCGTTCGACATCCACCTGCCCACGGCCACGCGCTGGTTCCGCGAGGGGCAGCACGCCAAGCCGCAAGCCATCGCCGGCGTCGTCACCGCCAAGCTGGCCGACCAGCACGGCTTCCTGACCGTCGCGTCCGACGTCGACCTCGCCGTCGGCGACCTGCTGGGCTTCGAGATCTCCCACCCCTGCACCACCTTCGACAAATGGTCGGTGCTGCTGGAGGTCGACGAATCCTACGCCGTGCTCGGCGGCCTGAAGACCTTCTTTTGAGTGATCCGGACTTGAGTGCTCAGACCCAACTCCCCCGCGTCGCCGACACCGTCCTGAAGGGCGGGCTGGTCATCGACGGCGGCGGCGGCCCGGCCTTCGCCGCCGACGTCGCCCTAGCCGGTGACACCATCATCGCCGTCGGCCCGGCGCTGGACGCCGGCGACGCGCGGGTGATCGACGTCTCAGGCCTGGTGGTCGCGCCCGGCTTCATCGACGTCCACACTCACGACGATCTGGTCTGCATCACCCAGCCCGACATGACCCCCAAGATCAGCCAGGGCGTCACCACCGTCATCACTGGCAACTGCGGGATCTCGGCGGCGCTGCTGCGCTTCGACACCAGCGTCGATGAGCCGTTCAACCTGCTGGGCGCGCGCGAGGACTTCGCCTACGCCACCTTCGCCGAGTATCGCCGCGCTATCGAGGTGGCCGCCCCGCGCGTCAACGTCGCCGCCCTGGTCGGCCATTCGGCCCTGCGCGTGCTGTGCCTGGACGACCTGCAGCGCCCCGCCACGCCGGACGAGCGCGAGCGCATGGACGTCCTGCTGCGCGACGCCCTGGCCGAAGGCGCGCTGGGCCTCAGCTCCGGCGTGTTCTACGCCCCGGCCCAAGCGGCCGATCTGGAAGAACTGCAGGCCCTGGCCCAGACGATCGCCGAAGTCGGCGGCGTCTACACCGCCCACATCCGCGACGAGCGCGAAGGCATCATCGAGGCCCTCCAGGAGGCCTTCGCGGTCACCGGGCCCAGCCGCGCCCCGCTGATCCTGTCGCACCACAAGTGCGCGGGCCTGCGCAACTGGGGCCGCGCGGCCGAGACGCTGGGCCTGATCGACGACGCCCGCACGCGCCAGCCGGTGCACCTGGACTGCTATCCCTATACCGCCGGCTCGACGATCATCCGGCCCGACCTGGCGGACGGCGAGGTCGAGATCCTGATCAACTGGTCCGAGCCCCATCCCGAGATGGCCGGCCGCACCCTGGCCTCGATCGCCCACGACTGGGACGTGACCCAGGCCCAGGCGGCAGAGCGGCTGATGCCGGGCGGCGCCAGCTACTTCCAGATGGCCGAGGCCGACATGCGCGCGATCCTCAGCCACGACTGCTGCATGATCGGCTCCGACGGCCTGCCGCACGACAAGCGTCCGCATCCCCGGCTGTGGGGCACTTTCCCGCGCGTCTTGGGCCACTATGCCCGCGACGAGAAGCTGATCAGCCTGGAAGCGGCGGTTCACAAGATGACCGGCCTGGCCGCCGACACCTTCGGCCTGACGTCACGCGGCCGCATCGCGCCGGGCCTGAAGGCGGACATCACCGTGTTCGATGCCGACACCATCATCGACGAAGCCACCTACGAAGCGCCGAGCCGCCCCGCCAAGGGCATCGCGCACGTCCTGGTGAACGGCCAGCTCAGCTGGAGCCAGGGCGCCGCCGTCGGCGCCCGCGCCGGATCCTTCCTGCGGCCTCACTGAGACCAGGCCGTCTATCGCGCCGCCTTGGCGGCCGACGACTGGGTCACCGCTTCCTCGATCAGCGAAGCGACGACGCCGGGCTGCGAGACATAGACCGCGTGGCTGGCGGCAACGTCGCGCACCGTCGCGCCCGCGCGCTTGGCCATCATCCGCTGGGCCAGCGGCGGGATCATGTGATCGTCCTTCGCGATCAGGTACCAGCTGGGCTTCACCCGCCAGGCCGGCGCCGTGACCTTACCCTCCAGCGCCTGGGCTCCCCACGGCTGTTGGGAGTCGGCCATGAACCGCGCGATCTCCGGCGTCACGTCCGCGGCGAAGGCCGCGGAGAACTTGGCCCGGTCCAGGAGCAGCAGGCCGTCGACCGGCGGCAGGATCGGCAGCGCCGGTGATCCTGGTGGCGCACTAGCCACCAGCGAGGAGACAGACTCGCCCCGGTCGGGCGCGAAGGCGGCGACATAGACCAAGGCCGAGACCTTGGGATCCGACCCCGCCTCGGTGATTACCACCCCGCCATAGGAATGGCCGACCAGCACCACCCTGCCCTCGGCGGCGGCGATCGCGCGGCGGGTCGCGGCGACATCCTCGGCGAGCGAGGTGGTGGGGTTCTGGACTATGACGACCTTGTAGCCGTCCCGGCGCAGGATCCGATAGACATCGGCCCAGCCCGAGCCGTCGACGAAGGCGCCGTGGACCAGGACGATCGTACCCGGCTTGTCGCCTTGGCCGCCAAGGGCGGGGACGGCTGCCGAGCCGAGCGCGAGAGCGGCCACGGCCGCGACGAACGCCTTCATGACGGTCTCCTTGAGCGAAGGGCCAGAAGCCCGCTTCAGCGACGACTTCCGAGGATTTCCATGCGGGTCACCTGCACGCCGCCCTCAGCCAGCTCGGGCAGCCTGGCGAACCAGGCCTGGACGTGGGGCGTGGCGTTGTGCGCCTCGAAATCGGCCTGGCTGGCGAAGATCTCGTAGAAGATGAAGTGCCCCGGCTTCTCGCGATCTTCCTGCAGGAAATAGACGAGGTTGTTGGGCTCGGCGCGCACCTTGGCGATCAAGGGCAGCGTCGCCTCGCGCAGCGCCTGCTCCTTGCCGGGCTTGGCCTGGACGCGGGCGACGACGGCATAGGCCTCGCCGGGGATCCGGGCGTAGTGGACGCCAGTGGAGTCCGGAGCGGTGGGCGGCGCGGCCGAGGCGGCGCTGGCGGAAAGCAACATGGCGAACATCAACCCCGTGGCTGAAAGCAGGCGCATCACAAAATCTCCTGGGAAGGATGGGTGGCTACTTCGCGGCGGCCTGGGCACGGCGCGCGGCCAGGGCGTCGTCGAAGGTCTTCTTGACCGGCCCCAGGGCCTGGACGAACTCCAGTTGCTCGCCTTCCGGTCCGCGGCAGTAGATCAGCCGCCAGCCGTTGGACTTGCCCTCGGTGATCGGATTGGAGTTGGCGTCCAGCGGGGCTGCCTTGCGTTCGGCTTCCGAGGTGACGGTGACCACGCGGTTGGCGCGGACCTGGGTCATGCCCCGGCGCGCGGCCTCGGCCTCCAGATCGCGGATGAAGACGTTGAAGTCGGCATCGTCGCGGATGTGGAAGCAGATGTGCATCATCCGCGGGAAGGCCGGGCTCATGTGGTCGAGCGGTTCGGCGAAGGCGTTGGGCCCACCCATCGGCTGGTCCGCGTCGCGATATTGCAGCAGCTCGATCACGACGTTGTCGAACTGCACGAAGCGCACGTCCAGCCGCTGGGCGCCGCCGCGCAGGTCGGGCACGCCCCGGGCGCGCGGGTTCACGTGCCGCTCGCGCGTCTCGATCTCCTCGGCGGTCAGCAAGGTGTTGTGGATCCGCTCGCCCTGGAAGTCGCCGTCTCGCAGGACCTCCGTGCCACCCAACACCTCGGTGTAGAAGGTGAAGGCGCGCTCCATGTTCTGGACGGTCAGGCCAAAGTGCTGCACGCCCTGGAGCCGCGCTCCCAGCGCGCCATCGACAATCTGCCTGGCGTGGACGCGGGTCTTGTCCTGGGCGGCGGCCGGCGTAGCGGCCGCGCCGAGGGCCACGGCGCCGGCGGCGGCGCGGAGGATATCCCGGCGGCCCGGCTCGTCGGGGGTCGGTTCGTGTTGATCGCTCATCTGCAACTCCTCTGTCCCTAGTCGCCGGGCCATGATGTCGCCGCGCTCAGGGATGGAAATTTCGGATGAGGTATTCAGCGATCGCCCGATCGGGCGGGGAGCCGGCCGCGCGGCTATCGCGACGATCGCGACCGGACGCGGATACGCCCCCAGATCCGCGCATCGATGGAGCATGCCCCCGGGCCCGCCAGGACCAGGGCGGCCAGGCCCCCGACGATCACCAGGTCCTGCGCGAGCAGCGTGGGAAACCCGAAGACGGCCAGCGCCACGGCGCCGGCGAGCGCGCTCCAGCGCGTCCCCGCGCCCAGGACCAGCGATACGCAGATGATCGCTAGGAGCCACTGACCGGGCTCACCCAGAGCGGTGAGACAACCGACGCTTAGGGTCGCTCCCGCCATCGACAACCGCAGGACCACCAGGCCCGCGCCAAGCCATCCGCCAGGGTAAACCGGAACCGCTATCCTCATCGGGCGGTCTTGAACCCTCGGCTCGCCGCGCGGAACGCCCGATCTAGCTATTCCACGCTCACCCGATCAGGCATGCCTTCCGCACCCTCACGGAACAGTGTTTTATCAAGGTAGCGGTCACGGGGCTGGGGATGGCGTCAGGACTTTTTCGACTTTGGCGAGGCGTGCGAGGCTTGCTGGCCGCACTGCTGTGCGTCGCCGGCGCCTTCGAGGCCGCCGCCCAGCCCTACCCGCTGTCCATGGGCCAGCTGAAGCACGAGGTCTGGACGCGGGACGACGGCGCGCCCTCGGTGCCGCACGCCATGGCCGAAACCGCGAACGGCATGCTCTGGATCGCCAGCCGCGAAGGGCTGTTCCGCTTCGACGGCCTCTCGTTCGAGCCCATGGACGCGGGTGTCGATCGCGACAAGTATGGCCATCCTCGCAAGCTCCAGGTCGGACGCGATGGGACGGTCTGGGCCTGGTACTCGAAGGGCTGGCTCGGCCTGTTCCGCCAGGGTCGCCTGCAGTTCGTCAAGGCGCCGGACTACAAGGGCGAGGTCATCACTTTCACCCTGACCCGCGACGGCGCGCTGTGGATCGGCATCGCGCAGATCGGCCAGCCGTTCATGCGTTACCAGAACGGGCGTTGGGACAAGGTCTCGCCCAACCCCGAACGCCAGATGCTGTTCTACACCCTGGAGTCCGCCGACGGGGCCTTCTGGATCGCCTACAACAAGTCGGTGCTGCGCCGTGCGCCCAACAGCGCGAAGTTCGAGCGCGTCGACACGCCCACGGGCGCCGGTGGGGCGCTGGCCATCGATGCGGCCGGCAGCGTCTGGGTGGTCCGCCCGGACAGCGGGGCCCGGCTCACTGGGCCCGGTGGACGCTGGCCCGCCTCGCCCTCCAGGCCGTTCCGCTGGAAAAGCGACGACCCGGCCTGGATCGGCGCGGCGTTCGACAAGAATGGCAACCTCTGGACCAAGGGCCGAGATTTCGGGCGGGTCGCAGGCCTCGTCCAGGCCGAGCGCACCGGCCAGGGCGACCCCGTCTACGAACGCGGCGAACGGTCCCTGATGTCCTCGCCGCGACCGTCGCTGATCCATGTCGATCGACGCGGAACCCTGTGGTACGGCGGCCCGCGCAGCATCGACCACTTCAGTACGCCCAGCATCGTCGTGGAACCGGCGCTGACCGCGACCGCCCGGTACGGTGACCAGTTGCTCACCGCCTCTTCCGGGGCCGTCTATATCGCCCAGAGCGACGCGCTCTACCGGGTCGACCCGGGCAAGCCCCCGGCGCGCCTCCTCGCCCTGAACGATCCGAAGGCGATCTGCGAGGATCGCGACAAGTCGATCTGGATCCCGTCGCTGGATCGGATCGTACGGGTTCGCGGCAATCAACGGACCGAGTTCCCCGCACCGCTCAGCGAGACCAGCTTCTACGATTGCGGTCCCGATTCCACGGGACGGTTCTGGCTGCCGGCCTCCACCAACGGCATGTACTGGCGCGACGGCGCGGCCTGGCGCTCGGTCCCGGCCAAGGACCTCTCGGCGACCTCCGATCCGTCCTTGCTGGTGAAGGACCCCCAGGGTCGGCTGTGGACCATGACCGATCCCTCGACCCTGACCCGGCTCGAAGGCCGGTTCGCCGAAACGCGGTCGCTCGATGCGGTCCTGAAGACGACAGGCGGAATCCGCGCGGCGCTCGCCACCTCCCGGGGCGTCTTCCTTTCGGGACGGGACGGCGCCGCGCTGGTGTCGACCAGCAGTCCCGCGGGCATCGCGCAGACCCAGGCCAAGCCGCTGCGCTATGTGACCGGGCTGGCCCAGACGCCCGAAGGCAACACCTGGCTGTTCGGCGCGGGCGGACTTTCGCGCGTCAGGACCACCGATCTGGAGAAGGCCTTCGCCGATCCCGGCTTCGTGCTCCCGGAACGGAGCTTCAGCTACGAGGATGGGCTCCCGAACGGCCCCAACGCCCAGAATTACCGGACCATGACCCGTGGCGGCGACGGCCGGCTGTGGCTGGCCACGATCGACGCCATCGCCTGGATCGATCCCGCCCACCTGCCGTCCAATCCGGATCCGCCCGGGGTGGCGATCACCTCGCTGGTCAGCGGAAAGACCACGATCAAGGACCCCACGAGTATACGGCTCGAGGCCGGAGCCTCGGACATCGCCATCGGCTTTTCGGCGATCAACCTGACCATGCCCCGGCGGACCAAGGTGCAATACCGGCTGGAGGGCCACGATCCGGACTGGGTGGATCCGGGCGCGCGGCGGCAGGCGTTCTATACGAACCTGGCGCCGGGGACCTATCGCTTCCACGTCATCGCGGCCAACGAGGACGGGGTCTGGAACCGCACCGGGGCCGATCTCGAGATCACGATCCCGCCCACCTTCCTGCAGTCGATCTGGTTCAAGCTGCTGGTCGCGACCGCGTTGGCCCTCCTGGCCTGGGCGCTCTACAGCCTGCGCGTCCGCCAGGTCGCCGCCGCGCTCGAGGCCCGCTTCCAGGTTCGGACCGCCGAGCGCGAACGCATCGCGCGCGAGCTGCACGACACGCTGCTTCAGGGCTTCCAGGGCCTGATGCTGCGGTTCCAGGCGGTGTCGAACCAGCTGCCCGGCGACGACGCACTCCGCCTGGACATCGACAAGGCCCTGGACCGCGCCGACGGCGTCCTGGCCGAGGGTCGGACCCGCGTTCGCGACTTGCGGAGCGAGACGGCGCGCACCGACCTGGCCGAAGCTCTGGTCAACCTCGCCGGCGACTTCGACGACGGCGCCGCGCCGCCGATCGACGTCGTGATCGAAGGCGGCCCGAGGGCGATCGTCCCGCTGGTCAGCGAGGAGATGCTGAGGATCACCGAAGAGGCGATCCGCAACGCCGTCGCCCATGCCGCGGCGACACGAATTTCCGTCCGGCTCGCCTTCGGTCGCGGGCGCCTGGCGTTATCCGTGGCCGATGACGGCGTTGGCCTGCCGGCGGCGGTGCGCGAGGCCGGCGAACGGGACGGCCACTACGGCCTCAAGGGCATGCGCGAGCGCGCCGAGCGTGTCGGGGGCCGGCTGACGATCTCCACCCGGCCGAACGGAGGGACCGAGGTCGAGGTCCAGGCGCCCGCCAGCGCCGCCTATGTGGACGGCGCGCGCCCGTGGGACTGGTTGCAGAGCCTCATCCTTCAGGACGCGAAGCCGCGATGACCCAGCGCCCGATCCGCGTTCTGTCCGTGGATGACCATGCCGTCTTTCGCGAAGGGATCGCCGCCCTCGTCGGACCACAGGACGACATGGTGATCGTGGGCGAATGTGAGAACGGCAAGCAGGCCGTCGACGCCTTCCGCCAGCTGCGGCCGGACGTGACCCTGATGGACCTGCAGATGCCGGTGATGGGCGGACTGGACGCCATCGGCGCCATTCGCGCGCAGGCCCCCGACGCCCGCATCGTCGTGCTGACCACCTACCAGGGCGATGTCCAGGCCGTCCGCGCCCTGAAAGCCGGCGCCACGGGCTATCTGCTGAAGTCCTCGCTGCGCCACGAACTGCTCGAGACGATCCGGCTGGTCCATGCCGGACGCCGCTTCGTCCTGCCGGAGGTCGCGCAGGAGATCGCGGTCCACGCCGCCGAGGAGCCGCTCAGCGCCCGTGAGATCCAGGTGCTGGAATGCATGGCCTCCGGCGGCGCGAACAAGACGATCGCCCACCGGCTGTCCCTGTCCGAGGACACGGTGAAGGCGCACATCCGCAGCATCTTCTCCAAGCTCGACGTCAACGACCGGACCCAGGCCGTCACCACGGCCCTGCGCCGAGGCATCATCGCGCTGTGAGCGCTTGCTAGGTCAGGCATCCTGATCCACCTCGAGCCTGAGCTCCCGATAGGCAGCGACGAGCTCATCCTGGCTGAATGAGCGATTGCGCCCGCTCGGGTTGGGCAGCACCCAAGCGATGGCTCCTCCGAAGGGTGCGGGCTGGCGCCCCCAGGAGACGGTTCCGACGCCAAGCATCGCCGCATAGGCCGCCTTGCCCAGGAACGCGACGTAACGCGGGCGGTGCGCGAACACCCAGCGTTCGAAGCCTTCTCTGGCCGCGACGAACTCCGCGCGCGCCACGTCGTCGATACCCGAGGTCGGCCGCTCGACGACGCTGGTGACGCCCAAGCCGTAGTCCAGCAAACTCGCATCTTGCCGCGGATCCAGTTGGACCGGCGTGAAGCCCGCCAGGTGGAGCGTGCGCCAGAAACGATTGCTGTATCCGACGAAATGATGACCTGCCGCTGCTGCAGAGAGCCCTGGGTTCAGGCCGCAGAAGACGACCGAAAGGTGCGGCCGTACGATATCAGGCAGGGGCTTGCCCATGGACGCGCCGTCCTCCGTTGAGGGCCTCGGGGCCGCTGACGAACCGGTTTCCCTGCTCGTGGAAGCGCAGGACGCGCTGCGGATCCTGATACGCCGACAGACCGATCCTGACGCTGTCGACGATCGGGCCCGGTTCGCGGTCGGCGTGACCGATCCAAAGCGGGCCTTCCGCGCAGAGATCAAGGCCGTCCGCCCAGCCTTCGATGCGCAGCGCCTCGGTGAGACGGCCAGGACCGCGCGTGAGCTTCTGCGGAATCTTGGTCCCACGGTTCTGCTGCATGATCTCGATCCCGTCGAGCGGTTCCAGGGCGCGGATCAGGACGCCGGCCCCGACGCCCGCCGGCTCGCTCGAGACGTTCAGCATCCAGGAGACGCCGTAGTTGAGATAGACATAGGCATGGCCGGGCTCGAGGAACAGCGAGCGGGTGCGCGGCGTCGCGCCGCGAAAGGCGTGCCCCGCCGCATCGCCCACGACATAGGCCTCGGTCTCGACAATGCGACCGCTGGTGACGGCCTTCGACGTCTCACGGACGACGACCTTGCCGATCAGGAAGCGGGCCAGCGCGACCGTGTCGATCGGCAGTTCATCTTGCACCAGTCGCCGATAGATCACGCCGCCGCCTCCCGCCAACCGCCGCCCAGCGCTTTCACCAGCGCCAGGTCGAGGATGAAACCACGCGCCTCCAATGCCGCCACGGCTCTCTGCGCGGCCAGCATCCGATCCTCGGCGACCAGCACCGCCGTGAAATCGCTCGCGCCGGCGGCGTAGCGGCGCTTGGCCAGCGTCCAGGCGCCGGACGCGGCTTCCCGGGCTTGGAGCGTCTCGGCCAGCCGGCGGTCCAGGGCGCGTTGCGAGCTCACGGCGTCGGCGACCTCCTCGAGTGCCAGATTGAGGGTCGCGTCATAGGCGGCGACGGCGGCGTCGTAGTCGGCCCTCGCGACCTTGAAGCCCGCCTCGCGCCGGCCGCCGTCGAAGATCGGCAGGCCCAGGACGACGCCCGCCGAGCCAAGGTCGGAGCCGGCCTGGGCCAGACGGCCGACGCCCAGCGACTGGACGCCGATCAGGCCGACCAGATTGACGTTCGGATAGAAGGCCGCCCGCGCTGCATCGATGCGCCCCGAGGCGGCCTCGGCGCGCCAGCGGGCGGCGACGAGGTCCGGCCGACGGGCGATGAGCGCCGACGGCAGGTCGGCCGGCAGGCCCAGCCCGTGCAGCCGAGCGACGTCCGGCCGTTCGATCGCCGCGGCGCGGTCAGGCGCCTGCCCAATCAAGGTCGCCAGACGCAGGCGGGTCAGGGCGATCTGCTCGTCGGTCGCCTCCAACTCGGCGCGGGCCAAGGGCGGACCGACTTCGGCCTGCCGCAGCTCGGTTTCGGAATCATAGCCGCGCGCCGTCCGGCGACGGACGAGCTCCAGCGTCTGCTCACGCACGACCAGGCTGGCGGCCAAGGCGTCGCGGTCGGCGAACAGCCGCGCCAGATCGGCATAGGCCGCCGCGATCGCGGTCGAGACGATCAGCCGGGCGGCGGCCACATCCGCCTTGGCGGCGGCGGCCTCGGAGGTCGCCGCCGCGATCGCCGCGCGGTTGCGGCCCCGGAGATCCAGCTCATAGCCGAAGTCCAGGCTGGCCCGGCCGGTGTCGTTCCAGCCGCGCAGGGCGTTCGGCGTCGGGACCCCGGTGTTGTAGCTGGGCTTGGACGCCCCGAACGCGGCGCCGGACGAGACCGTCGGCAGCTCCACGGCCCTCGCCTGCCCCGCCAACGCCTCGGCGCGCCGCAGCCGGGCCTCGGCGATCGCGATGGTCGGGCCGTCCTGAAGCCCGGCCTCGATCAGGGCGGTCAGCTGAGGATCGCCGTAGTCCGCCCACCAGGCCTTGATCGGCCAGTCGGCGACGGGTCCGGACAACAGGCGCTGCTCGGTCACGACCTTCAGCGCCGGCTTGGCGCCAAGGTCGGGGGCGGCGCAGGCCGAGGCCAGCAGCGCGCCGGCCAGCGACAGGACGACGGCGCTACGCACGGTCGCCATCCGCGCAACGGAAGCCACCGAACAGGGCCGACAGGCCCGACGACCGGCCGGCGTGCGAGCCGATGGCGATCCTGGGCTCGACCGACATGCCCGATCCCAATCGGTTCAGGCCCGGCTGGCCGGCGTCGAACAGGATCCGCACCGGAAAGCGCCGGACGATCTTGGTGAAGTTGCCCGTGGCGTTGTCGGGCGGGATCACCGAGAACTCCGAGCCCGACGCGGCCGACAGGCTCTCGACAGTGCCGCAGAAGGTCTGGTCGCTGGCCGCGTCGACGCGGATCTGCACGCGGTCGCCGGCACGGATGCGCGACAGCTGCGTCTCGCGCAGATTGGCCTCGATCCACAACGCCTTGGTCGGGGCCACGGCCATCAGGCGCGTCCCCACCCCGACATATTCTCCCAGCCGGATGTTGCGCGCCGCCACCAGCCCCTCGCGCGGGGCGGTGATCACGGTGCTGGAGAGATCGTTGCGCGCCTTGAAGAGTTTGGCCTGCGCGCCCAGCTGGGCCGCCAGGTTGGCCTGGCGCTGCGCCTCAAGCACCTGCAGCTGGCGGCGCGCATAGGCCGACTGCGCCAGAGACTGGGCCATTGTCGATTGGGCGCGGACATCCTCGGCCGCGGCCTGGTCGTAGATCGAGCGGCTGACCGCGCCGTCGGTGACGAGATCCTTGGCGCGCCCGAAGTCGGCCTCGGCGCGGCGAGCCTGGGCCTTGGCCGAGGCGACTCCCGCATCCGAGACCAGGATCTGGGCCTGCTGCAGCGCGAACTGGGCGTCGATCTGCGCGGCGGCGGCCTTCTGCTGGGCCAGCGTCGCCTCGGCGTCGGCGACCGCCGCCTGGTAGTCGCGCGGATCGATGCGCGCCAGGACCTGTCCCGGCGCGACCCGGCGATTGTTCTCGGTGGCGACCTCGACGACATAGCCTGGGACCTTGGCGGCCACGAAGGTCAGGTCGCCGCGCACATAGGCGTTGTCGGTCGCCTCGAACGGCGTCACGCGATGCCACAGGCCATAGCCGGCGGCGATGGCGATCCCCAGGGCCGCCACCGAGGCGGTGGCGATGGCCACGCGCCGAGCAGAGGCGTGAGAGGTCGGCGGCGTGTTGGCGGGCGTTTCGGCCGGCGGGGTTTGGGTGGGGGCGCTCATACGAGATCCTTCTCAAGCGCTGGTTTTGGCGGGAATGGCGGGCAGGCGCGGCAGCGCCCAGACGAGGATGGCGGCCAGCAGCAGGCAGGCCGCGATGACGGCGAAGGT
Source organism: Caulobacter sp. GW821-FHT11E11 (assembly GCF_058808315.1). Lineage (NCBI taxonomy): Bacteria > Pseudomonadati > Pseudomonadota > Alphaproteobacteria > Caulobacterales > Caulobacteraceae > Caulobacter > Caulobacter sp. GW821-FHT11E11. The sequence continues at coordinate 615,256 of NZ_JBXARO010000002.1, read as the reverse complement.
GTCGGAAAACCCCTGTGCGAAGGCCTGGGTCGCCGTAGACCGCGCCAGACCGGCCACGCCCGCGCCTTGGACGGCGCCCGGGTCGGCGCTCCACTTGGCGAGCGCGCCGGCGTGCGCGGCCAGGCGTTGGGTGATCGCCGGGTCGAGGAGGTCCAGGCTTTCGACCAGGCGCGCGGAGTGGAACTTCTCGCGCTCGACCAGGGTGTGGTTGGCCGCCGCCACGCCGGCGGCGAGGCCGATGACGCGGGCATAGTTGAACAGGATGCCCACGGTCGGCCCCTGCGTCGGCGGATGGACGTCGAAGGTGGCGAAGCGCAGCATCGCCACGCCGACGAACGCCTGCCCCGCCCCGATCAGCGCCAGCGGCCAGAAGAGCTCCGGCGCGGCCCAGTCGGGCGAGAGGAAAATCCCGCGCCAAGCGGCGGCCGCGAAGGCGGCCAGGCCCAGCGACAGGCTCCAGCGTGGGTCGAACCGGCAAGCCGCCCACCAAGCCGCTGGCCCGACCAGGACGGTGACCAGGGCCAGCGGCGCCAGCACCAGGGCCAGCTGCTCAATGCGATAACCTTGCAGCCGGACGAGGTACTGCGGCGTCGCCACGATGCCGAACATCAGGCCGAAACGGAAAAGCAGTTGGAAGACCAGCGCCCAGCTCAGCGTGGGCCGGGCGAAGAGTTCCAGCCGCAGCAGCGGCGTGGTCGCGCGGGGGATCAGCCGGATAGCCAGGATGAGCGCCAACGTCCCGCAGGCCAGGGCAGCGGTGACCCACCAGGTGTCGAACCAGAAGCGCCGCTCGCCCTCGCTGACGCCGACCAGCAGCAGGCCCAACGCCAGCGACAGCAGCGCGAAGCCGCCCCAGTCGGCGGCCCGCAGCCGCCTGGGATCGCCGCGCTCACCGGGCAGCACCAGGAAGGCCAGGGCGGCGTAGAGCAGCCCGATCAAGGCCTGCCCCCAGAACAGGGCGCGCCAGCCGCCAAGGTCGAGCAGCCAGGCGGCGACCAGCGCAGCCAAGCCTAGCCCCGCCGAGGCGGCGATGGAGAACACCGCCAGGCCCGCGACCCGCGCGCGGCCCGGCAGCGGGCTGGTCATGACCAGCAGCATCATGAAGGTCGGCATGGCCCCGCCGAACACGCCTTGCACGAGGCGCGCGGCGATCGTCCAGCCAAGGTCGGGCGCGATGGCGATCGCCAGGCTGCTGAGCGTGAACCCCACACCCAGCAGACGCATCGCCGCGCCGCGTCCGAACGCGCCGGCTGTGATCATCAGCAGCGGCTGGCCCAGCAATTGGCCGACATTGTAGACGGTGACGATCCAGGCCGTGTCGTCGGCGCTGGCCGACAATCCGCCGCCGATATCGCCCAGCAAGAAGATCACGCTGATCGGAAAGAGACCGCCGAGCAGCGCGCCGAAACCCGCCAGGGCCAGGGCGGCGATCGGGGCGCGGGGCGCTCCGGGCGCGAGATTGAGCGTGGACGAGGGCATGTGCCTGCGAGACCTGAACCGAGCCTCACAGGTATTCGCCTCGGCCACCGCCGATTAGCCGGTCGCCGCGTACTTCATTGTTACAGAAACAGCGCCAATCGCGCCGGGCTCAGATGGCCGGGCCGAGGATCTGGCTTTCGTCGCCCAGGCGCTGACGCAGGAAATCGATGAACACGCGCACACGCGCGGGCCGCGCCTTGGCCGGCGGCGTGAGGGCGTAGATCGGGATGGCGGCGACCGTCCAGTCGGCCAGCACGGTCTCCAGGGCGCCGCTCGCCAGCTCGCGCCGGACAAAGAGCTCGGGCTGGGCGGCCATGGCCAGGCCGGCGGTCAGAAGCGGAACGGCGGCCGCGGCGTTGTTGAAGCGATAGGCCGCTTCGATGCGCACCATCCGCTCGCCTTGCGTCGCGTGGCTCAGACGCCAGTCCAGGGGCAGCGGCAACTGGGTGAAGGCGATCGCGGGCAGCCGCACCAGATCCTCAGGGCTTTCGGGCCGGCCGTGCCGATCAAAGAACGCCGGCGCGCTCATGATCGAACGCTTCAGCGAAACCAGGCGCGTGACCTTCAGGGTCGAATCCGCGACCTCGCCGGGACGGATGGCCATGTCGAAGCCAGCGGTGATCAGGTCGACGGGGCTGTCGATGACCTGGAAGTCGAGTTCGATCTCGGGATAGAGCGCGAAGAAATCAGGCAGCAGCGGCGCCAGCGCCCGCACGCCAAAGGCCGCCGAGCAGGCCAGGCGAATAGGCCCCCTCGGGATCGCCGCCTCGTCCAGCAGCTCGGCCTCGATCGCCGCCCCGTCCTCCAGGATGCGCGCGGCGCGGACCAGGGCCGCGCGACCGCTGTCGGTCAGGGACAGCTTGCGGGTCGTGCGCGTCAGCAGCGTGTCGCGCAGGCGGGCCTCCAGGCGCGTCACCGCTCGCGAGACGCTGGCCTTGGTCAGGCCCAGCTCGCGGGCCGCCTCTGAAAACGAACCGCACTCTGCGACCTTGGCGAAGATCGCCCAGGCCTCAAAATCGGGTAGCTGCTGCATCGCCCAGTCTCCACGGCCACGGCCGAGTCTATACGGCGATAGAGCGCTTGCGCTTGCTCAGCAACGCGCATCCAGCGCCCGCAAACGGTTCCAGCAGGCCTCGACGCTTGGCAGGGCGCGCAGGATGGCGTCCTCGTGGCGGCGCCATTTGTCCGGGGCCGGCGGCGTATGGGTGTGGCGCGACAGCGGCAATTGGCTGGCGGTCCGCTTTTGCAGCGCGTCGTCGAAGGACGCACCGGCGAACGCGCAAAGACGGCGGGTGACCCCCACGGGATCGGCGAGGAAGTCGTGATAGGCGACGCTGGTCCAGTCCTCGGGCGGCAATTGCTGCAGGTCCTCGAGCGCGGTCTGGTTGGCGCTGCGCCATTGCCAGGCGGCGACCATTTCCGGCGGTGCGCCGCGCAAGGCCTGCCAGCCCGGCGGCAGGAGCAGCGACCAGGGCCCGTCCCAGCCGGGCAAGGCGCGGTAGGTCACCCATCCGCCGGCGCGCCAGGCTTCCAGGATGCTGGCCAGGTTTTCGTGCGGATCCCGCCACAGGAAGATGAACCGCGCGTCGGGGAAGATCTGTTTCAGGAACGGGATGCGCAGCGCGTTCTTCGGCGTCTTCTCCAGCAGCGGCGCGCCTTGCACGGGCGGACGCCCCTCTGGTCCTTGCAGGCGCGACAGCGCGGCCTCGCGGATGGCGGCGCTGATCTCGACAGTCGCGTCGGCGGCGGTCAGCCGGTTGGAGTCCACGCCCGGCGCGCCAGGGCGCAGCGCGGCATGGTCCTCGACCAGCCAGTGGGCCTCGCCGCCGAAACTGTTGAAGCTCGGCGTGGCAGCCAGGGTCTCGAACAAGAGCGTGCTGCCCGAGCGCGGGGCGGCGATGATGAAGACCGGCTTCCGCAGCGCCGGCTCAACGGCGCCCTGCCCGCGCGAAACACGCGGCGCGACCTCTTCCGCCACCAGATGCTGCAGCACGCGCTTTTCCAGCACGTGCAACGCGCTGACGGCGTTGGTGCGCATGACCAGGCCTTCGGCCAGCGGTTTAGCGGCCTGGTGCACGGCGCGCGCCAGGCGCAGGAAGTCGGCGCGGGCCTGGCCCTCCACGCCATGCAGGGCGCTCAGCTGACGCCAGTCCTGCACGAAGTTCTCCAGCAGCTTGCCGAACCGCGCGACCCGCGTCCTGGCCTCGGCGGAGTCGGTCGCCACTGACAGCTCCGCGCGCAGGTCGTCGACCAGCCACTGCACCTCGGCGGCGGGCATCACCGGCGAGCGCTGATCGTTCTCGGTCAGCAGCGGCGCCCTGTCGCCCGGCTCCCAGCCGACGGTCCGCCACTGGTCGCGCGGCGGCGTGGGTCCGCAGGCGAACTGCCAGAACGACGCCGTGCCGGTGGTGTCGGCCACCAGGTGGATACGCTCCTGATCGGCGTTGTTCTCCACATGGTGGCGGCGCCAGTTGTCGAAGATCCAGGCCTCGCCGGCGGCCATGTGCACGGCCTCGCGGTCGCAGTGGAACCGCACCTCCGGCTGGGTGAAGACCGGAATGTGCAGCCGCACCCGCGTGTGCCAGTGATAGTTGATATCGGCGTGCTCGGGCACGTTCGCGCCGGGCGCCAGGCGCATCAGCCGCGAACGGCTCCAAACCACCCCGAAGCCGGCCAGGACCTGGCGTGCATACGGCATGCTCTCGAGCCAGCGCGTCGGCAGCATCTGTCCATGCACGGAATCCGTCTCGGCCCCGCCCGAGCTGATCAGCCGCGCGGCGCTGTTGCCGGGCACCTGGTCCGGATGGGCGACCCAGGCCTCGTGCGGCAGGGCCGCCACCTCGGCCTGCAACCGGGCGACGTCGAACAGCACGGGGAGCTGGAAGAAGGGGCGCGACAGCCGCATGGTTTAGTCCCTGTAGCCGGTCACGGCGTCGCCCAGCGCGTCTCGCAGCGGCGCCAGCCAGGGCGCGTAGCGCTCCCACTGCGTGAGCCCCTCGCGCCCGATCGGCTGGCGCACCTGTTCGGAGCTGGGGGTGCGCACGCTGCGCCGGGTCTCGTGGAAGGCCAGGCAGGCCGGCTCGAAGGCCAGCCCGCAGTGCTCCAGCATCCGCCGCACGCCGTGCTCAAGATCCTCGACCACGTCCTCATAGGGCACGCGCAGCACCCGCCCCGGCAGCACCTGCTCCCAGTGCCGCATCAGGTCGAGATAGACGCGGTAGTAACGAGCGATGTCGCCCGCCCCATAGGTGAATTCCTGGTTGGTCGTGCCGAACAGCTGCTTGAGGTTGGAAAAGCCGCAGGCCATCGGCTCGCGCCGCACGTCGATGATCGTGGCGCGCGGCAGGACCAGCTGGATCAGGCCGATGTGCCAGAAGTTGTTGGGCATCTTGTCGATGAAGAACGGCCGCCCCAGCTGCCGGTAGACCTGTGTTTCCGCCAGGAACCGCTCGCCCAGCGCCCTCGCCTCCCTGACCGTTAGGCGCAGCAGCGCTTCGGGATCCACTGGCAGGCCGCAGTCGGGATCGTGGCCGCAGAGCTCGCCGACATAGCGGCCGATCTCGGTCAGTTCCTGCGTCCCCTCCACCTGGGAATGCGAGGCCAGGATCTGCTCGATTAGGGTCGAGCCCGAACGCGGCAGCCCCACGACGAAGATCGGCGTAGGATCGTCCACGCCCCAGCCGGCGCGCTCGGCGAAGACCTCAGCGGTGAACACCTGCTTCAGCCGCTGCGCGCAGGCTTCCGCGACCTCTGGACGCCAATGGCCGGCGGCGCGCCGCGCGGCGTTGCCGCGTTCGTAATATCGCCACGAGGCTTGGTAGTCGCCCTGGTCCTCCAGCGCCTTGCCCAGGGCGAAGCACAGATAGACGCGGTCCATGTCCTGGACGGCGTTACGGGTCTCGGCGGCGCGCATGCCGGCGACGTCATCTTCGGTGAAGCGGAAGGTCTTGAGGTTGGCGAGGCTGAACCAGGCCACGCCGTTGTCCGACCGCGCGGCCAGGGAGGCGCGATAGTCGGCGATGGCTTCGTCCTGCCGGCCGGTGACCTTCAGGGCGTTGGCGCGCCACAGCCGCAGGTCGGCGGCTTCCACCTCCGATCGGGGCTGCTCCAGCAGCCGCGCATAGAGATCGATCACCGGCTCGTGGTCGCCCAGGGCGACGCAGGCCGCGCCGTACTGCTTGAGGTATTCGCGATTGTCTGGATCGTGCGCGAGCAGCCGCTCGGCCTCCCGTCGCGCCGCGAGGGGCTTGCGCCCTTGCAGCAGCACCATGGCGTAGTCGAAGCGCGCGGCGTGGTAGTCCGGCGCGCCCTCCAGCGTCGATCTCAGCAAGGTCTCGGCCTCGTCGAGCGCGCCGAGTTCCGTGCGGACCCGCGCCAGCAGACGCAGGGCGCCGACATTGCCGCCATCCTGATGCAGATAGTCCCGCAGGATCGTCTCGGCCGGCGCTAGGTCACCATCCGCGAACAGGCTGTTGGCCGCCACCACCGCCGACGGCAGCTGCGTCAGCGTGACCAGGTTGCGCGCCGCGTCAGCCGCCTGGACGGTGTCGCCCAACAGGCGATAGAGCTGCTCCAGCATGTCCCAGCTGGCCGGCAGCGTCGGATTCAGGCGCACGGCCTCCCGCAGCGCCGCGATGGCCGCGTGGCCGTCCCGCTGCAGGACGAGGCAATGGCCGCGCTCCTGGTAGAGACGGCTGAACCGGGGATGCAGCGCCTCCAGCCGGGCCAGCACGGCCAGGGCGTCCGGGATGCGTTGGCCGGCCCGAAGGTCCCTGGCCTCCTGCAACAGGGCCTCGCGCTCGCTCATCGCGCCGCGCTCGCCCGCAGGAACGGCTCCAGCCAGTCCGGGTCCGGCTGGTCGGCGTCGTAATATTCGAAGATCAGGTGGATGCGGTCGGTCTCGCCGTCGTTGCGCACCCAGTGCGGGCCGAGGTTATTGACCTCGACCGCCTCGCCGACCGGTAAAAAGCGCTCCTCGCCGCCAAAGAAACTGACCACGCCGGGATTGGTCGTGAGCGGCACGTGGATCTTGTGCGGCCACTTCGCCGCCGGATTGGCGTCGACATGCGGATGGATCACGCCGCCCGGCGGCATCCTGGCCAGCATCACGCGCGGGAACACGCCGCGCGCATAGCCGTAGTCACCGACCGCCGCCGCCAGCACGGGCTCCAGCAGAGCGCGCCATTGCGGCCAGGCCGGGCGATCGTGCGCGCCGCGCCAATCACGCGGGTTGTCGATGAAGCGGAAGACGATATGGCGGGTCGCGCCCAGCGCCTCGAACCGGTTGGGCTTGTCGGCGTTCTCGGCCGCCCAGACATCCTCCGGGATCGCCAGCACGGCCGCCCGCAGCGCGGTGATGTCGACGAGGCCCAGCGCGCGGACGCTGGTGGTCTTGCGCGGATTGGCGGCGGGGGCGCTCATCGCCGGCCCTCGAAGTCGTAGCCGAACAGGGTCAGGTCCTGGGCGTAGCGCGCGGCGACGCCGTCGATCAGCGCCTGGTCGTAGTACTGGCGATAGTCGCCGTGCTGGCTGCCGTTGACCCGGTCGAGCGGCCGCGAGGGGATGCCGATGCGGGCGCAGATCGCGTCGTACGAACCCTGCATGTCCTCGACCCGGCCGACCGCGTCGGCCAGCAAGGTTTCGCCGTCCTCATCCACCAGCAGCGACGCCTGCGGCTGAAACAGGATGTGCTGCTGGGGCGGGTCGACGAACAGGAAGTGGCGCATCGCCTCGCGCGGCTGGCGCGCGAAGACGTCGCCGCCCCGCAGCATGAAGGCGCAGTACGAGATGAAGCGGTCGAACGGATTGCGCACGAAGGCGAACTTGAAATAGCCGTCGAAGGCCTCCTGCCCCAGATGCGGACGCACCTGGTTCAGGGCCAGGTGGCCATGGCGGATCGCCGCCAGGTCCGCCCACGGGAAGCGCTTGTCGACGAACAGCCCCACCTGCTCGACGTCGCCCTCGCCCAGTTGCTCGCGCAGGGCCTGGCGCACGGCGTGGGTGCCGGTCTTGGGCACGGCGGCGAAGATGAAACGGTGGCTGTTAGAAACGATCATCGGTCTGGACACACGGGAAGGGCGCCAGCCTCCCGAAGCAAGCGGGCGCCCAGCCTAGCGTGCGCTCATGTCAGAACTTGTAGCTGAGGCCCATCATGTAGGTCCGACCACTTTGGGTCTGGTTGTAGAGGTAGCGGTTCTGACCCCAGAACTGCGTGTCCTTCTGGTTGGTCAGGTTGATCGCATCCAGCGACAGCTGGAGCTTGTCGGTGATGTTGTAGAAGGCCGCCGCGTCCACATAGGTAGACCCCTCGAAGCCGCGCGTGCTGGCGCTCATCACGTCGTCGCTGTGGCCCGTGTACCAGCGGTTACGGTGGCTCAGCGCCCCCCGCAGACCCCAGTTGTCGGTCTCGTAGTAGAGCGTGACGTTGTAGCTGGTCGGCGAGATGCCGGTGAGCGCCTCATCAGCGTCCACGTGGGTGTAGTTGGCCACCAGGCCCAGGCCGTCGAACGGCGCCGGCAGGAACGAGAGCTGGGTCTGCATGGCCAGCTCGACGCCGGTCAGCTTCTTCTTGCCCTCGACGTTGATGGGCATCGAGAATTCCGAGACGATGGTGTTGGCCGTCGCGCCCGGAATGGTCGTGAACGGCACGCCGGTCTGGCTGAACGGCACGTTCTCCAGGGTCAGCGAGCCGATGAAGTTCTCGATGCTCTTGTGGAACACGCTGGCCGACAGCAGACCGACCTTGCCGAAGTAGTACTCGACCGACACGTCCAGCGTGGTGTCCTTGTAGGGCTTCAGGTTCGGGTTGCCGCGCGAGGCGGTGATCTCGCCCGAGCTGTCGTCCTTAAAGGCGCTGCCCTCGGCCGCCATCGAACCCAGGCCCGGACGGTTCAGGTTCTTGGAGGCGGCGAAGCGCACCAGCACTTCGGGCGTCAGTTCCAGCACCGCGTTCATGGCCGGCAGCACGCCGTCATAGCTGCCGCTCACATCGGTGGTGCCCAGATAGGCGTAGCTGTCGCCCTGGATCCAGCCGGTGCTGTGGGTGTCGGTCTGGTAACCGCGCAGGCCGACATTGCCGCGGAAGCGCATGCCGCCGATCTCGCTGTCCCAGTCCGCCTGCACGTATTCGGAAATGGTCTTTTCCGTGGTCGTGTAGACGTTCTCGATGTCCTGCAGCGCGCCGCCCGTGCCGTCCGTGTTCTGCTCGAACCGGTGGTATTCCTTGTACTTGGCGAATGCCTTGTCATAGTCGCCGATCAGCCACGAGCCGAAGCTGTTCTTGAACACTGAGGTGACGTCGCCGACCGCTGTGCCGCGCATCTTCGAGCGGGTGCCGTTGACGTTGTCGTCATAGAACACGTCGCGGCCGCCCTGGACGAAGCGGTGATAGGCGACACCGGCGCGCAGCGTGAAGACGTCGTTCAGCTCATAGCGGGCGTTCAGCACGCCTTCCTTCAGCTCCGACTCGTTGTTGAAGCCGCGGTAGTAGAACGAGTCCATCGCGTAGTTGGCCGCGTTGGTCGGATCCCAGCCCGGATACTGGAAGTCCGCCGACTGGCCGTCCGCGCCGTAGTTGGCGATCAGGTTGCCCTTGGCGCGCATGTACAGCTTGTCGTCGTACGGCGTCCTGTAGGTCGACTTCTCGTAGCCGGCGTGGCCGTCGATCGTCAGGCGCTCGGAGGCGTTCCACTCGCCGGTCAGGGCGATCTGGTTGAAGCGGTTCTTGTTCAGCGAGCGACGGTGCTCGCTGCCAAACGTCGTGCCGGTGACGTCGGTCATGGTGACGTAGTTGTTGGCGTCCCAGGCCAGGTTGTTGATCACCGAGCCCTTCTGGAAGGCCGCGGGCCAGACGCCGCCGGCCGGGGCGTCGAACGCGATCGAGCCGTCGGAGTTCAGCGGACGGGTGGCCAGGTGCAGCTCGTCGCGGTGGGTGGTGAACCGGCCGTGCAGCGCGTCCAGCGTGAACAGCAGGTTGTCCGTCGGCTTCCATTGCAGCGCGGCGGTCACGCCCAGGCGCTCCATCTTGGCGTCCCACGAGGACAGACGGTTGCCGTCGGCGAAGATCAGGTCGCCGGACAGGAACTTGGTCTTCTGCGCGGCGGTCAGCTTGGAGATGTCCAGGCCCGCGGCGACCATCGACGCCAGCTTCGACGCGTCCGGCTGGTCGTAGTTATAGGTGTTGTGGCCCTGCTCGGTGGTCCGGCGCTTGGCATAGGCGACCGAGACCAGCGCGCCGAACTTGTTGTCCCAGTTGTAGCTGAACAGGCCGGCGACGCGCGGCTGGGTGTCCTTGGTGTACTGGTTGGTGCCGGCCTTGATGGACACGGCGCCTTTGGCGCCGGGGGCGTAGTCGAACGGCTTGCCGGTGAACAGGCCGACCGTGCCGGCCATGCCGCCTTCGTTCTGCGACGCCTGATAGGTCTTCTCGACCTCGACCTTCGAGAACAGTTCCGAGGCGAAGATGTTGAAGTCGAAGGCGCGGTCGCGCGAGCGCTGGCCACGGCTGTCTTGCGCCGAGTCGACGTTGCCCAGCACTTCCATGCCGTTCAGCTGGACGCGGGCGAAGTCGGGACCCAGGCCCCGTAGCGAGATGCGTCGGCCTTCGCCGGCTTCGCGGTTGATCTGCACGCCTGGCAGGCGCTGCAGCGACTCGGCCAGGTTCAGTTCCGGGAACTTGGCCATGTCTTCAGCGACGATGGCGTCCTTCTGGATGACCGAGTCGCGCTTGAGGGTGCGCGCGTCGGCCAGCGACTTGCGGTAGCCGGTGACGACGACCTCGTCGACCGTATCTCCGGCGGCCTGCTGCGCGAACGCAAGCCGCGGGCTGGCCCCGGCGACCAGCACCGCGACGGTGGCGAACAGAAAGCGTTTCAGGTTCGAGCGAGCAGCCCGAACGGCGTATGGCTTCGACATGAGGTATCCCCTGCCCTCAACTGGTATGGACCAGACAGGTTAAAGCAGCCTGCGGCGACACCCGCGTGACAGTCGGCGCCTTCGCGCAAGAATTTGTCGACTTCCCGCCAGAGCATCGTGAAGACGGGCACAGAACGACGCATACAGCTGATCGCTCTCACACGATCCGGCGTGCGGCCGCGTCATGGGTCGAGGTGACGATTTCGTGCAACCGCCTGGCCTGGAAAGCCAAGCTTCCGTCAGATCGCGGATGGAAAGCGCGATCTGGACTATACCAAATATTGATATAAGGCCTAGCCGCTCGTCAGGGCCGCTCGCCGCGTTCGATCCGGGTTTCGATATCGGCCAGCACGAGCGCGAGGTCGGCGACGCTTTCGATCACGTAGTGCGCGCCGGCCGCGCGCAGCGCCTGGGCCGACGCCCCGATCCGCGCGGCGCGTTCGGCCTCAGGCAGAATCGCCAGGGCGGCCGCCTCAAGGCCTATGCCATTGCCGGAGGCCGAGAGCCCCACGGTCCAGGCGCCGACCTGCAGCCCTTCGCCGATGCCGACGACCGCGTCGTCGACCTTGACGCAGGCGCGCGCCGGCCAGGCGCCAAGCTCCACCAGGCCCTTCCACATCATCAGGGGCGAAGGCCGTCCCGCCGCCGTCTCGCCCGCGCAGATCACCGAGTCCGGGGCATAGCCCTGCTCGGCCGCCAGCGGCAGGATGTCGGCCATCATCGGGCGGGTGTAGCCGGTGGTCGAGCCGATCTTCACGCCCCGCGCCCGCAGGTCGGCGGCGATCGCGGCCGCGCCGGGGATCAGCGTCGCGCAGTCCCGCGCGGCGGCGCGCATCCTGGGCTCGACCGCGTCGTGCAGACGGTCGACATCGGCTTCGGCGGGGGCCGCGCCATGGCGCTCCTTCCAGAGCCCGGCGATGCGCGGCACGGCCAGCAACGCCCGTACGTGGTCGCGCTTGGCCTTGCCCATGTCGGCCCGCGCTTCGGCCTCGGAGATCTCGACGCCCGCCTCGACGAAGACCTCGCGCAGAGCTACGACCGGCGCGCGGCAGCCGAAGTCGATCATGGTGCCGGCCCAGTCGAAGACGACGGCCTGAATGGGACTGCGGATCATGCGGCGGCTCCTTGGTCGGGCAGGTCGTACAGGCCGGCGATCACGCCCTCGGCCAGGCCGAAGGCGGTCGAGGCGCCGGTTCCACCCGTCACCACCACCAGGCGCACACGCGACATCGGCGCCTCGACCAGGCTGTGGCCCGCAGCCGAAGCGTAGGTTCCCGTCCAACGCTCCAGCACCGGCGGCGCGGCCCGGCCGAACACCTTGGCGAACTCGTCCAGGATCAGGGCGTCGACATCGTCGCGCGAGAAGGGATCGGGCGTGGCGGCATAGTGGTGGCTATCGCCGACCACCAGCGAACCGTCTGCGCTCTGGGCCACGATCAGGTGGACGCCGTGCTCCAGGTGCGCGGCCTGCTCGGCTTCCAGCCGCGCGCGCAGGGCGCCCGCCTCCGGCAGCGCCGCGTAACCCAGGTAACGCACGAGACCCAGGTCCGACATCACCGGCGCGGGCAGCCGCCAGCCCGGAGCGGCCAGGCGCAGCATCTGCAGCTTGCAGCGCGTCACCTCGGCGCGGGCGAAGCTTTCGGGGAACAGGGTGACCAGGTCATCGCCCGGACAGACCACGATGGCCTCCGCTCGAACGACGCCGGCCGAGGTCTCCAGCCGTCCAGTCTCGACGCCGCGCACCGCGACACCACGCAGGAAGGTCACCCGGTTGACGGTCCCGAGCCAGGCGGCCAAGCGCGGGATGGCGGTGCGGGATTCCACCCGCAGGTCGACAGAACTGGTTAGGGCGCCGAGCGCATCCCCCTGCCCTGGCAGCCGGTCGCCCAGTTCGCCGGCGTCGCGCCAGGCGCAACCCTCGGCCATCTCGGTCTCGAGGAAGGCCTCCAGCACGGCCTTGGCCTCCGGACGTCGCGCGACCATGGTCAGGCCGCGCTGCAGCACCTCGATCCCGGCCGGACCGGCGACCTCGTCCCAGACCTGGGCTGAGCGCCGCGCCCGCCGCCAGACCTCGCCCCGCGCCTGCCCGGTGACGGTCACGAAGCCGAAGTTGCGCACCGAGGCGCCGTTGGCCTGAGCGTCGCGGTCGATCACCACGACGCGCTTGCCGAGACGGGCGGCGGCCAGGGCATGGGCCAGGCCCACCACGCCGGCGCCGATGACGGCGAGATCGAAGGAGCGCTCCAAGGTCAGGGCTCGACGACTTGGCCGACGGCGGAGAACGCCGTCGCGCCCTGCCCGCTCGCCGACCGCGCCCGGCGGCCCAGGAAGTACAGTCCGGCCAGGATCGTGCAGACCGCGCCGACCGCGCTGGTCGCGTAGATGCTGGTGACGAAGAAGCCCAGCCAGTTGAGGTCGACCATGGCGAAGTTGCGCCAGACCAGCAGGGCCACGCTGCCCAGATAGCCCGAGGCGTCGGCGACATAGATCAGGAAGCCCGCCGTGCCGACCCGGCCGCTGAAGGCGATCATCCGGTCGAACAGCATGGCGTTGAACGGCGTGTAGGCCATGTAGAGGCCCGCGCCGGTCAGGATCATCCAGGTCAGCGGCGTCAGCAGATGCGCCTGGAACGCCAGGGTCGAACCACCCAGCAGCAGGAAGCCGGCCAGGATCACGCCGTGCATGACCAGCAGGGCCCGCAGGTTGTCGCGCACCAGCATCACCGCGCCCATCACGACCAGCGACACCAACGCGACCGGCAGCTCGCTGGCCGTGAAGACGCCCGAAGCCTCACCAAAGCCCAGGGTCGCCCAGATCTCGGCGGCGAAGTTGTCACGGAAGTCGCGCAGGGCCGTCAGCAGGATGTAGGACAGCACCAGCAGCACGATGCCCGGCGCATAGGCGGCCAGAAAGGCGCGGCGCTGGGCCAGGTCCATCGACTGGCGGCGCACGCGGGCGGCCTCGTCGGCGGCGCTGGGCGGCGGCAACTGCACCAGGGCCCAGACCGAGATCGCCAGCAGCGGCATGAAGATCGCGCCGGTGGTGGCCGGCATCCAGAACGGCGAGACGTGGATGTCGACCATCAGCCACTTGCCGACCGACTTCACGACGCCCGACGACAGGATGAAGCTGGCGCACAGGATGGCGCCCAGCACTTCGGAGATGCGGCGGCCTTCCATGAAGCCGAACACCAGGCCCCAGATCATGCCCAGCGGCAGGCCGTTCAGGAACAGCGCCGCGACATTCCAGGGCGCGGGCACGACCGCGAAGGCCAGCAAGGCGACCCACGAGACGCCGATCAGGCCCAGGATCGCCGCGCCGCGATGGCGAGGCGCGATCTCCGAGATCACCTTGACCCCGATCATCTTGGATAGGGCGTAACCGGCGACCTGGGCCAGGACGAGCGCGATCTTGTAGTCGACCGCGAAGCTCCAGCCCTCGACCGTCCCGAAGGTCGCCGCCGCGAACGGCTTGCGGAAGGCGTACATCGAGAAGTAGGCGCAGAAGCCGGCCAGGCCCGCGAACAGGGTGAAGGCCAGCGGATTGGCCCGCTCCAGCCAGCGCCGAGGACCAGTCGTCATGGAAACGCTCCTTGATGGAGCGTTTTGGTCTATACCACTTGCATGTCGACTCGATGACGGCCGACGCGGCCTATCGGACGCGGATGTCCACGCTGACCGTCAGGGCGTCGTGACGCCAGTACTCGCGGTCGAACTCGACCACCTCGCCCTGGGCGTCGTAGCAGGTCCGCACCAGGCTCAACCCCGGCAGGCCCGACTTGACCCGCAGGGCCTCGGCCTCGTCGCGGGTCAGGGCGCAGGGCCGCATGTCGACCTTGTTGCGCGCGACGCCGATGCCATAGACCGACTTCAGCACGCTGGTGAGCGAACCGTTGAGATCGTGCTCGATCAGACCCGGCGCGCGGGCGGCGTCGACGACGATGCTCTCGATCAGCACCGCGCGGCCGTCGATCGAGCGCCGGCGCCGGATCCAGTACATCGGCGAACCGACCGGGCGCGAGAAGATCTGAGCCAGCATGCCGTCGGCGGCGATCTCAACCTTGCTCAGCGTCTCGGTCTCGGGCCGCCGTCCTTGCGCCTCGACATAGGACATGAACCCTTCCCAGCGCGTGGGATCATACGAGACCGGCGGCGGCGAGACGTACCAGCCGCTGCGATCCTTGCGGTAGATGACCCCCTCGGCCTCGAGCTGGAACAGGGCCTCGCGCACCGTGCCGCGCGCCACGCCGCCGCCGATCTGCAATTGGCGCTCGGACGGCAGGCGCTCGCCCGGCTTGAACTCGCCGGCCGAGATGCGCGCGGCGATGTCGTCGCGCACGCCGAGATACTGAAGACTTTCGGGCTGCTGCATCGAACGACCTGGTCAGCGGTCGAATCCCGCCTCGCGCGAGGATGGGAGGGCGCTTCTCCGGGGTCAAGGAAGCCGATCGGCGGTCCGCCGCGCCACCTCTATCCCAGCCAAGATGTCATGAAAGTTTCGCCACCACCCCGCACCATCTGGTCTATACCAGTGAAAATTCTAGGAGATGGCCATGCCGACCGACCGCCGCTCTTTCCTGCGCGCCGCCGCTGCTGGCGCCGCCGCCGGCCTGCTGCCGGCCACGGTCGCCCGGGCCATGGCGATCCCCGCGCGCCACCGCACCGGCACGATCATGGACGTCGAGCACGTCGTGATCTTCATGCAGGAAAACCGTTCGTTCGATCACTATTTCGGGGCGCTGAACGGCGTGCGCGGCCTGGGCGATCCGCGCCCGCAGCGCCTGCCCGGCGGCGGCTCGGTCTGGCGCCAGCCCAGCAAGGAACACCCCGACGGCTTCGTCGCCCCGTTCCACGGCGACGCCTCCGTCACCAACGCCTACACCGTCGACGGCGCGGACCAGGGCCACCAGGCGGCCATCACCATCGTCAACGGCGGCCGCTACGACCAATGGGGCCACTCGGGCGAGCTGCACAAGCGGATGATCTACTACAAGGCCTCGGACCTGCCGTTCTACCACGCCCTGGCCAGCGCCTTCACGGTCTGTGACGCCTATCACTGCTCGACCCTGACCCAGACCTATCCGAACCGCCTGCATCTTTGGACGGGCTGCAACGGCGGCGGCAAGGTCGGCGGCGATCCGGAGATGAGCAACTACGGCGAGGACGAGACTCCCAGCGCCGACATGGCCACCGACAAGGTCATGGCCAACGGGCCGCACGACTGGACGACCTATGCCGAGCGTCTGCAGGCGGCCGGGATCAGCTGGAAGGTCTACCAAGAGTACGACAATTTCGGCGACAACATCCTGTCGGTGTTCAAGAATTTCCGTCCGTGCGCCAAGGACTCCGAGCTCTACACACGCGGCCGCTCGTGGGTGGGCGAAGGTAAGGCCGATCCCGATCGCACCCGCTCGGACGGCGTGCAGTTGGTCGAGGCCTTCCGCGCCGACGTCGCCGCCGACCGCCTGCCGCGGGTGTCGTGGATCGTCACCGCCGCCGACCTGTCTGAACATCCCTCGGCCGAGCCCTCGAAGGGCGAACACGTCTGCGCCGAGCTGATCAAGGCCTTGGTCGACCACCCCGAGGTGTTCGCCAAGACGGTCTTCATCGTCAATTACGACGAGGCCGGCGGCTTCTACGACCACATGCAGCCGCCGATGCCGCCGCTGACCGCCGAACAGGGCTGGAGCTCGGTGTCGGTGGCCGGCGAGGCCAAGACCTACGGCCCCGACGCCGAGGGCGCCAACAAGGGCACGCACGCCCTGGGCCTGGGCATCCGCGTGCCGGCCATCGTCGTCTCGCCATGGAGCCGGGGCGGCTTCGTCTGCTCGGAGGTATTCGACCACACCTCGACCCTGCAATTCCTGGAAAAGCGCTTCGGGGTCAGCGAGGACAACATCAGCGACTGGCGCCGGACGGTCTGCGGCGACCTGACCTCGGCCTTCGACTTCGCCACACCGAACCAGGACTGGACGGCCCTGACCCTGCCGGCCACGGCCGACTACATGCATCGCGTCGCCCGCTCCAAGGCCGCGCCGAGCCTCAAGATTCCTCAGACCCAAGGCCCCTCGGCCCAGGATGGCCCGCAGCGTGGCGCGCGCGCCCTGCCCTACGTCCTGGCGGCGGACGCCCACGTGAAGGACAGCGGCCTGTGGATCGACCTGGTCAATGCCGGCCGGACGGGCGCGGTGTTCCAGGTGTTCGACAACACCGACCGTGACGGGCCCTGGCGCTTCACCCTGGCGGCCGGTGAAAAGTACGCCGCCGGTCACTGGAACCTGGCCGGTCGCGGCCCTGGCCCCTACGACCTGACCGTCCACGGCCCGAACGGCTTCTACCGCCGCTTCGCCGGCGATACGTCCAAGGTCCAGCCGCGGGTCACGGTCGCCGCCGACGCGCGCTCGCGCCTGGTGGTCAGCCTGGCCGGCACGGGCCTGGCGACCCTGCGGATGGCCGAGGACTATCCCCTGGCCGAGGGCGAGGCCCGCCAGACCGTCATCCTCAAGCCCAAGAGCCTCGCCCGCTCGGTCTGGGACCTGCGCGGCAGCGACCACTGGTACGACCTGACCCTGACCCTGGCCGACGATCCCGCCTTCATCCAGCGCCTGGCCGGCCATCTGGAAACCGGCCGAGCCAGCCGCACGGATCCCGGCATCGGGCGCATGCGCCTGTGAGCCGCCCCTTCAACGTTTTCGACGGATACTCGATGACCTCTCGTCCTGCGGCCGAAGCCTTCGTGGCCGAGCTGACCGATCTCTTCGCCCGCCTGGGCGGCCTGCGTTATGGCGAGGGGGTCACCCAGTTGGAGCATGCGCTGCAGACCGCGCATCACGCCAAGCTGGACGGCGCGCCTCCCGAACTGGTCGCCGCGGCCCTGCTGCACGACGTCGGCCACATGATGCAGAAGGTGGGGGAAAACGCCGCCGACCTGGGCATCGACGCCCGTCACGAGCACATCAGCGCCGGCTACCTGGCCCGCGCCTTCGGTCCCGAGGTCACCGAACCCGTCCGCCTGCACGTCGCGGCCAAGCGCTACCGCGTCGCGGTGGATCCGGCCTATCTCGAGCGCCTGAGCCCGGCCTCGCTGCAAAGCCTGGCCCTGCAGGGCGGTCCCATGTCTCCTGAAGAGATCGAAGCCTTCCTGGCCTCCCCGTCCGCCGACGCCGCCCTGCGGCTGCGCGGATACGACGAAGCCGGCAAGGCCCCCGAGGCCGAAGTCGCCGGCTTCGAGACCTATCACCCCCTGCTCCGCGACCTGATCGACCGCGCATGATGTCCGGGCTCGAACCGCGAGCCGCCGCACTGTCGTCCGAGTGTCATACCCCCTCGCTAAGGAGGCTGCGGCTTTGAGCCGTGCGCCTTCTCGCTTGGCATGTCCCCCACCTTACTCCCTTGCACGATCGGGCTTGCCTTGCTGGCCACGTCGAGTAGGGCGCAGGCGGGGCCGGGCGGGCTTGGCGAGAGCCTGAATCGGCTGGCCGCCGAAAGGGACGTGCAGATTCTGTTTTCGCCTGACCTCGTCGTCGATCGCCCCGGGCGCAAGCCCCCGCGCTTCGTGTCGACGCGGCGGGCGATCGAGATCCTGCTGGCGGAAGCGCCGGCCCAGGTGCGCGAGGTCCGGCGCGGCGTCTTCGTGATCGAGCGATCGGCGGCGGCGACCGACGTTTCTCGTCCTCTGCCCCAGGAGACGCCGACGCGGACCGAGGTCGAGCCGGTGACGGTGGTCGCGGCCTATGCCGCCAGCCTCGACCGGTCGCTGGCCGCCAAGCGGATCGCCGCCTACGGCCTGGACATGGTCAGCGCCGAGGACATCGCCCGCCTGCCCGTCGGCAACGCCGCCGAGGCCTTGCAGCTGGCGCCGGGCGTCAGCCTGGAGCGCCATCGCGGCGTGGGCCTATATGTCAGCGTTCGGGGCCTGGGGCCGCAGTTCCAGAACGTGCTGCTGAACGGCCGGCCGATCGCGCTGAACGACCTGGTCGAGAACGGCGGCTTCCGGGGACGCCAGTTCCGCTTCGAGGTGCTGCCCGCCGACGTCATCGACCAGATCGAGGTGGTCAAGACCACTACAGCCGACATGGACGAAGGCGCGCTGGGCGGCGACATCGACGTGCGGACCTTCAAGCCGCTGGATCGCGGCAAGCGCTCGGTGATGTCGGCGCGCGCCTCCACCGGACGTGGGGGCCAGGTCGATCCGTCGGTGTCGGGCGTCTGGAGCTGGGTCGACGCCAGCGGCCGCCTGGGGGTGCTGGCCAGCGGCGTGGTCGACCGGCGGCGGATCCGCAACGACCGCCTCTACCAGACCGGCTGGAACCTGGACCGCTTCACGGCGGTGCTGGGTCCGGGCCTCTACACCCCGACCCGGACGCGCCCGACCGCGGAGCTGGAGGACCGGCGCATGGCGTCGGGCGACTTCGCCCTGCAGTGGCGACCGACGGACGACCTGAGCTTCGACTTCGACCTGCTGGCGACGCGCCTGGACGCCCACTATGACGAGTACGGCCTGGACATCTATCCGGACGACCCGTCGGTCTCGAGTCCGCGTTTCGTGGCCGGCAGCCAGGTCATCAAGGGCGACACCGTCCAGGCCGGAACCATCGACAATGTCCGCTGGATGGCCTCGCACGAGATCAGCCTGAACCGCCACGACCTGGTCGCCCTGGGCGGCCATCTGCGCTGGACGCCCAGCGCCTGGACGGTCGACGGCGACTGGGGCTATTCCCGGGCCCGCAGCTACCACCCCGACGGCCACGGTACGGTCCGGGCGCGCGTGGCCTTCTTCGCGCCCCTGACCTACGACTTCAGCCACGGCTTGGCCGGCGGCCCGGACCTGCGCACGCCGGTGGACTACGCCAACCCGGCCAATTTCGTGGGCCAGTCGTTCGACTACACCTTCAAGGACAGCCGCGATGTCGACGAGACGTTCAAGCTGGACCTGGCCCGCCCGGTCGGCGCGGTCGACCTGACCCTGGGCGTCGAGAGCCACCGGCGGGCCCGCGACTATCGCCGGCGCGACTGGACCCTGGACACCCTGCTGGGCCAGCCGTTGACGAGCCTGGGCCCCGGGGCCTACGGCCTGACGCCGTTCTCGAGCTTCCTGTCGGGCGTCGGGTCCGACCTGCCGCGAGGCTGGGTCGCGCCCAATGCCGAGGCCTTCTATGCCCGGCTCTACACGCCGGAGGTGGCGGCGCGACCACCGACCACCGCCGACCTGCGCAATTCCTTCGTGGTCGAGGAGAACATCCGCTCGGCCTATGCCCGCCTCGACGTCCAGGCGACCGCGTTCGGCCGGCCGATCGACGGCAATCTGGGCGTTCGTTACGCCGCCACGCGCCAGGTCTCGCGCGGCGTGCTGTCCAGCGGTTCGGATCCCCTGCCCGCCGAGTGGCGCAAGGCCTATGGCGACTGGCTGCCCAGCGCCAACCTGAAGGTCGAGCTGTCGCCACGCGTCTATCTGCGCCTGGCCGCCTCGCGCGTGGTCAGCCGGCCCAACGTCATCGACAACGCCCCGCGCATCACCGTCGCCCGCGACACCCCGACGGCCAACGGCGGCAATCCCGAGCTCGACCCGTTCCTGGCCACCCAGCTGGACGCCTCGGTCGAGTGGTATTTCCCGGCCGGCGGCGCCCTGACCCTGGGCGCCTTCGATCGGCGGCTGGACGACTACATCACGGCCCAGAACACCTTCATCGAGGTGCCCGGGCGCGGCCAGGTGCTGCTGTCGACCAACGTCAACGGCGGGCAGGCGCGGATCCAGGGCCTGGAACTGACCTTCAGCCGGGTGTTCCGCGACCTGCCCGCGCCGTGGGACGGCCTGGGCGTGCAGGGCGCGGCGACGCTGGTGCGCAGCCAGGCCAACTATTTCGCCGGCGACCGGGTGATCCGCAACGCCCTGCTGGGCCTGTCGCGCGCCACCTACAGCGCGCTGGTGTTCTACGAGAAGGGCCGCGGCTCGGTGCGGGTCGGCTACAACTGGCGCGGCTCGTACCTGACCTCGATCGGCAGCTCGATCACGGCGCCGGCCACCACCGCGCCGTTCGGATCGCTGGACGGGGCGGCCTCGTGGCGGCTGAACCGCCGCGCCACCCTTTCCCTGGAGGGCGTCAACCTGACCGACGCCCGCCGCTACGTCTATGGCGGGAGCCGCGACCAGCCGATGGAGATCCATCACTGGGGGCGGTACCTGTCCGCGAGGATGAGATGGGCGTTCTGACCTTCCGTGGCGCGGGCACGCGCGCCGATCCGCCCGATGGGCCCAGCGAGTCCGCGCCGGCCAATCCGCCGCTGGAGGCGCCGCGCTTCGAGGCCCTGGTGTCACGCTACCGTCGCCCGCTGCTGCGTTTCTTCCAGCGCCGGTCGGTCGGGGTCGAGGACGCCGAGGACCTGACGCAGGAGGTCTTCATGCGGCTGTCGCAGCGGTTCTCGCGCCTGCACTGGGGCAATCCGGACGGGCTGGTGTTCACGGTCGCGTCGAACGCCCTGGTCGATCACGAGCGCCACCAGCGCTCGCGCCAGCGCGGCCGCCATGTCGAGGTCGATCCCGCCCTCCCCGCCGACGAGCCCACGGCCGAGGCCGCGCTGGCCGGACGCGAACGGCTGGCCAAGCTGATCGCGGCCCTGGACGACCTGCACCCCAATGCGCGCGCGGTCTTCGTGCTGTGCCGCTTCGAGAACCTGACCCAAGCCGAGGCGGCCGCGCGACTGAACCTGTCGCTCAGCGCCGTCGAGAAGCACATGATGAACGCCCTGACGCGCCTGCGCGAAGCCATCGAGACCGCGCATGACGCCTGACGACTCCTTCGATCCCCGCCGCCTGATGGCGGCCGGCCTGACCCGTCCCCTGACCGCCGCCGAGCAGGCCGCGCTGGACGCCTGGTCGGCCTCTTCGGCGGAAGCGCGCGAGGAGATCGCCCGCACACGCGAGGTGTGGCTGGCCATGGGCCTGGCCGCCGAAGATCCGACCGTCCGAGCCCTGCGCCGCGACGTTCGCCGCGAAGCCAGGCTGGACCGTCCGGCCAGGCCGGATCGCCGTCCCCTGGTCGCCGGCCTGGCCCTGCTGGCCGCCGCCCTGGTCGTCGGCGTGGTCCTGAAGGCCCAGCCGCGGGTCGAGACCTATGCGGCGCCCGAGCATGCGCCAGCCCGCCTGACCTTGGCCGACGGCAGCCATGTGGTGCTGAGCCCCGGCGGTCGCCTGACCACGCGCTTCAAGGCCCGCGCGCGCGACGTCTCGCTGGACGCCGGCGACGCCTTCTTCGAAGTCGCGCACGACAAGACGCGGCCGTTCGAGGTCGCGGCCTCGGGCCGGACGCTGACCGTGCTGGGCACCCGCTTCAACGTGGCCGGCGGCGGTCGCCTGACGGTGTCGCTGGTCGAAGGCTCGCTGCGCGTCAGCCAGCCCGGCGCGGCCAGCGTGCTGCTGCGTCCCGGCCAGCGCTATGTCGGCGCATCCGGCATCGGCGGCATGTCGCAGACCGGCGATGTGAAGAGTGACGCGGCGTGGACCGGCGGTCGTGTCGTCCTGGCCAACGCCAGCCTCGGGGAAGCGGCCGAGCGGCTGTCGCGAGCCTCGGGTCGTCAGGTCCAGCTGATCGATCCGGGCCTTTCCGATCTGCGCCTGTCGGGCTCGTTGAACGTCGAGCGCATGGACGATGTCGGCGTGGCGCTGGAGGCCCTGCTGCCGGTGCGGGCGCGGATCACGGCCAAGGGCGACCTGATGGTCGACCGGGCCGCAAGATCGTCCCGTCACGGATAGAATCCAGACTTTTCAACAGGATCGTCGCAAATATTTCACCAACGCCGGACTGAGGGCCGGCGTGCGCCCTTCCGTTCTTCTGCCCTGACCCGCGCCTCCCCGCGGGCCAACCAGAGATCGGGGGATAGTATGTCCAGTTCCAAGTTCAGTTCGAAGTTCCAGGGCGCGCGCTGCGCGGGCGCCGTCGCCATCCTCGCCTTCGCCGCGCTCGGCGCCGGCCAGGCCCGGGCCGCCGACGCCGCCGCGGCGCCGGCCGCCGCCGAGCCCGCCGACGCGGTCGAAGCCGTCGTCATCACCTCGTACGGCAAGAGCCTGCAGGCCGCCGCCCAGTTGAAGCGCTCGGCCGACTACGGCCTGGACGCCGTCAACGCCGAGGACATCGGCAAATTCCCGACCCGCAACGCCGCCGACGCCCTGCAACTGGTCACCGGCGTGACCATCGACCGCCAGCGCGGCGCGGGCCTGTATGTCAGCGTCCGGGGCCTCGGTCCCCAGTTCCAGTACACCGAGCTGAACGGCCGCTCGATCGCCGTCAACGACCTGATCGAGAACGGCGGCGCCAAGGGCCGTCAGTTCCGCTTCGAGGTGCTGCCGACCGAACTGATCTCGCAGATCGAGGTCGTGAAGACCCCGACCGCCGACATGGATGAAGGCGCCCTGGGCGGTAACATCAACATCAAGACCTTCAAGCCGCTTGACCTGGGTAAGAAGGCCGCCTTCTCGGTGCGCGAGACCTATAGCGATGTGCGCAAGAAGGCCGATCCGTCGGCCTCGGGCCTGCTCAGCTGGACCAACACCGACAAGACCATCGGCCTGCTGGCCTCGGGCCTGTACGATGAGCGCCACGTCCGCAACGACCGCCTGTATCAGGTGGGCTGGAACCTCAACCGCTTCACCTCGGTGCTGGGCAGCGGCTTCTACACGCCGTCGCGCACTCGCCCGACCATCGAGACCGAGCATCGCAAGCTGTACTCGGGCGCCGTCTCGGGTCAGTGGAAGCCCAGTAGCGACGTCCAGACCGACGTCGATTTGCTGATCACCCGCCTGGACGTCGACTACGACGAGTTCGGCCTCGACATCTATCCGGACGACTCCACCTTCGCCGTCCCGCAATTCGTGGCCGGCAGCCAGAAGGTCGTCGGCGACACCGTGGTCGGCGGCACGATCAACAACGTGCGCTGGATGGGTTCGCGCGAGACCAGCCTGAACCGCCACGACCTGACGGTCTTCGGCGTCAAGCAGGCCTGGACGCCGGGCGCGTGGGCGTTCAACGCCGAGTACGGCGTGTCGCGCGCCCGCAGCTATCACCCGGACGGCAAGGCCACGACGCGCAACCGCATCGCCTTCTTCGCCCCGCTGACCTATGACTTCTCGCGCGGCCACACGTCGATCCCGCAGCTGACCACGACGGTAGACTACAACAACCCGGCCAACTTCGTGGGCCAGGCGTTCGACTACACCTGGAAGGACTCGCGCGACAGCGACGAGACGTTCCGCCTGGACGGCTCGCGGGTGTTCGACAGCCCGCTGACCAAGGTCGCGTTCGGCGTCGAGCAGCACAACATGAACCGCACCTACCTGCGTCGCGACTGGGTGCTGAACGACATCCTGAACACGCCGCTGACCACCCTGGGCTCCAGCTTCTACGAAGCCATGCCCTTCAAGGGCTTCCTGAAGGATTTCGCCGGCAACACGCCGCGCACCTGGGTCACCCCGACCAGCGACGCCTACTACAACAAGCTGTACACGGCGGCCGTGGCGGCCCAGCCGTGGTCGGCGGCCGACCTGCGCAACTCGTTCATCGTCGACCAGAAGATCCACAGCGCCTATGTGCGCGGCGACTTCAAGTTCGACCTGGGCGTGCCGGTCAGCGGCAATGTGGGCGTCCGCTACGCCGAGACCAAACAATTGGCCAGCGGCACGCTGACCAGCGGCTCGACGCCGGTGCCGGTCGGCTATCTGAAGGAATACAAGAACTGGCTGCCCAGCCTGAACATCAAGTTCGACCTGCGTGACGACCTGGTCGGCCGCCTGTCGGCCTCGCGCGTCGTCAACCGTCCCAACGTCACCGACAGCGCCCCGCGCATCAGCGTCAGCCGTGACTCCCCGACGGCCTCAGGCGGCAATCCGGACCTGGATCCGTTCCTGGCCGACCAGTATGACGCCTCGCTGGAGTGGTACCCGGCCCCGACCACGGCCGTGACCGGCGCGGTGTTCGTCAAGAAGATGGACAACTACATCACCGCCCAGAACGTCACCATCCAGGTGCCCGGCCGCGGCGACGTACTGCTGTCGTCCAACGTCAACGGCGGCGACGCCGAGGTGCGCGGTTTCGAGGCGGCCTATAACCAGTCGCTGTCGTTCTTGCCCGAGCCCTTCGACGGCTTCGGCGTGCAGGCCTCTGTGACCCTGGTGGACAGCAAGGCGAACTATTTCGCCGGCAACCGCCAGATCAAGGACGACCTCGTGGGCCTGTCCAAGAAGAGCTACAACCTGGTCGGCTACTATGAGAAGGGCCCGATCAGCGCCCGTCTCGGCTGGTTCTGGCGCTCGCGCTATCTGCAGTCGATCGGCAGCACCACCACCGCCCAATCCTACATCGCCGCCTACGGCTCGCTGGACGGCTCGCTCTCCTACCAGATCACCCCGCAATACGCGGTGACCCTGGAGGGTTCGAACCTGACCGACGAGGTCCGCTTCACCTACGGCAAGACCAAGGACCAGCCGATGGAGATCTATCACTGGGGCCGCACGGTCTCGCTGACCCTCCGCGGCAAGTTCTAACCACCCCATCCCCGATGGCCCTCTCGCGACGAGGGCCGTCCACTTCACGCGGACCGGTCGCATCCGGCCGGTCCGCGCTTTTCCTTTTCTCGATGAGGTCGCCATGCGCCCGCTGCTTCTCGCCGCCGCCCTGTCGGCCCTCGCCTTCGCGTCCCAGGCCGCCGAGCCGAAGATCAACGCCGTGCACTGGCTGGGCTCGCACAACAGCTACCGGCCCGACCTCGATCCCGCCGCCCTGGCCCACCAGCGCCAGGTGATGGGCGAGCGCTCGCGCGGCGTCGAATACGGCCATCCGGCGATCGCGGCTCAGCTGGACCTCGGCGTCCGGCAGCTGGAGTTCGATCCCTACGCCGACACCGCCGGCGGCCTCTATGCCGCCCCCTACGTCAACGATCCGGCCAAGGCCGCGCTGATGAAAGCGCCCGGCGCCAAGGTGCTGCACGCCCCGGTCGTCGACGCCCGCACCCTGTGCCTGCGCCTTTCCGACTGCTTTGCGCAGGTGGCGACCTGGTCCAAGGCCCACCCCGACCACCAGCCGATCGTGATCTTCGTCAACACCAAGGAAGAGCCGTTCAACACGCCGGCCATTCCGAACCCGCCACTCTATTCGGAAGCCGACCTGGCCAGCCTCGACACCGACGCCATCAAGGCCTTCGGCCGCGACCGCATCATCGCGCCCGATGATGTCCGGGGGTCGCGCGCCACCTTGCGCGAAGGGGTGACGAACGGCGGCTGGCCGAGCCAGACCAGCGCTCGCGGCAAGGTCCTGCTGGTGCTGGATTCCAATCCCCGCATCGCCGAGGCCTATCGCGCCGGGCGCCCGTCCCTGAAGGGGCGGATGATGTTTGGTCTCTATGCCGAGGACCAAGCCGAGGCGGCGGTGTTCAACATCCAGGATCCGCGTCCGGCCCAGCATACGATCAAGGCCCTGGTCGCCCAGGGTTTCCTGGTCCGCACCCGCAGCGACGCCGACACGACCGAGGCCCGCAATCACGACCTGGGCCGTCTCGAGGCTTCGGTGAACTCGGGGGCCCAGATCATCAGCACGGACTACTACCCCGGCGCGCCCGATCCCCTGGGCCTTGGCTTCATCGTTCGCCCGACCTGGTTCGGCGGCGGTCGCTAGGCGACCACCACCTCGGCATGGGCGAAGGCGTCCTGGAAGGCCGGGCTCAGGTCCGCGTCGGTGACCAGGATGTCGACGTCCTTCAATGCGGCGGTGTGCACCAGGCCCACGCGATCGAACTTGCCCTGGTCGACGGCCAGCAACACGCGGCTGGCCGTGGAATAGGCGATGCGGCTCATGATGGCTTCGCTGGGCGAATGGTCCATCAGGCCGTGCTCCAGGTTCACCGCGCCGACGGTAAGAACGGAGAGGCTGGGCCGGAAGCCCGCCAGGAAGTCCTGGGCGTGGCGGTCGGAGAACGACTGGTAGGCCGCGTTCAGCTCGCCGCCGGCCAGGAACAGGGTGTGGCCCCGGTCCTTGCGCACCGCCTGGGCCACGGCCAGCGAGTTGGTGATGATCTTCAGCTGGCGATGCTCGCCCAGCGCCTTGGCCACGAAGCAGGAGGTCGAGCCGCTGTCGAGGAACAGGGTGTCGCCGTCCGAGATGAACTTGACGACCGCCTCGGCGATGCGGGTCTTGCCCGCGACGTTCTTCTGCATGCGCAGGTCGAACGGACCTTCGATCTCCTGCGGCGGCAGGCGGACGGCGCCGTGCAGGCGCACGATCGCCCCGGCCTCCTCCATCACCCGCAGTTCGCGCCGGATCGTCTCCTCCGAGACCGACAAGGCCTTGGCGATGTCGGCGATGGCGCGCGTCTGGTTGGGTTCCAGCAGGTTCAGGATGTCGCGCTGACGATCGTATCGTTTGAGCATTCTCTGTCCGTCTCTGCGGGTCGCGCGACACTATGCCGTGAGTCCCGATACATGAAGTGCGCCCCCGGCCGGCAGGGGGATGGGGTGACCGGCCGGGGACGAGCGGTCGCTAGAAGGCGACGCGCAGCTGGATCCGCGCATAACGTGGGGTCTGGTAGTCGACCGGCTTGCGGAAGTTGGTGTCCGCCACGCCGCTGCCGCCCACGTCGCCGAACTCGTGGTAAGCCGTGACCGCGTGGGAATTGAACAGGTTGAAGACGTCCAGCCGCAGCGAGGCGTCGAACCGGTCGCCCGGCGTCGGGATGGTCACCACCGCCGAGGCGTTGAACTGGGTGAGCCAGTCGCCCGTGAAGGCCGAGCCGCGGTCGACGACCTTGCCCTGGCAGTAGAAGCCGTAGCCCTGATAGCCATAGGCTTCGGGATCCACCGCCTTGGGCACGATGCCGATGCAGCTGTACTTGCGCGGCGACTGCACCAGGCCGTTGCCGCCCAGGGTCAGCCAGTCGTTGACCTGATAGCTGCCATAGGCCTTGAAGGTGTGGCGACGGTGGTTGGGCAGATAGCCGTCGGCGCCGTTCAGGAAGCCCGGCGAGTCGAAGTCGGCGGTCGTGTTGATGGCCAGCTGGCCGTTCTCCGAGCGCACGCCGCCCTCGTAGTTGCCCTTCAGGTCCGCCCAGGTGTACGAGCCCGACACCGACCACTTGCCGTCGAAGGCCCGGTCGAAGGTCGCGGTCAGGGCGTTGTAGTCGCGCTTGGGCTTGGGATAGGTCAGGTCCGCGGCCGACAGGGTGACGATCGGCTTGGAGCCGTCCGGCAGGCTGTTGAGGCGGATGGTGACGTCCTCGCCTGGATTGACGATTACCCACTGGCGACCGCCGCCGAAGCTGGACTGGCACTGGGCGGCGCTGAAGCCGGCCCGGACGCAATAGGCGCGCGCGCCAGTGTCGATGGCCACGTCCTCGACGATGCTGTTCAGCTCGCGGTGGGTGAAGTAGCCGCCCACCTTGATCAGGTCGCCGAAGCGGCGCTCGTAGCCCAGCACGAACTCGTCGGCCGACTGCGGCTTGAGGTTATGGGCGATCGACTCGGCGGTGTCGGCCACCAGGCCCGAGGCCGAGACCAGGCAGTTGGAGATCTTGGTGTCCGGGCAGGCCGAGACGCCGTTGGCCGTGGTGATCGCCGCCCCGATCGTCGGATCGCCATTGGCGCCGACGCCGTCCAGGCGGTTGTAGCGGGTGTAGGTGACTAGCGAGCCGGCGAACTTCAGCGACAGATCGCTCGGCAGCGGCAGGTAGTAGCGGCCGAAGAACGCATAAAGCTTGGACTTGCCGTCGCCGAAGGGGTCGCCGGAGACCGACAGGCGCGGGGCCCACTGGTTGCCCGGGTCGTAGAAGCTCTTGTCCTCGGCGTTGCGGTTGTCGAAGCGGTCGTTGCGGATGCCGGCCTCGACCTGCAGGCGATCAGTGAACAGCGACCACTGGTCCTGGGCGTAGAACGCCTGGTTGACGGTGCCGAAGCTGCCGCTGTTGCGGTAGACGCGCGTCGTCACGTACTCGACGCCGGCCGGCAGGTTGCTCTGGTCCGAGCCGATCGAGCGGTACAGCTTGAACGCGCCCCGGCCGATCGTCTCGAAGAACTGGGTCGCGGTGTTCTTTTCGTGGTCGTAGCCGATCCGCAGGTGGTGAGCGCCGAAGAGGTTGAAGTTGAAGTCGGCGTCGGCGCGATAGAACGTGCGCTTGTCGTCGTTGAACGACTGGGCGTCGGTGACCTTGTTCAGGCCGATGTTCACGCCCGCGGTGTTGGTCCGATAGTCGACGACCTGCTCGTGAGTGGTGTCCAGCGGCAGCTGGCCGTCGCGGAACTTGTTGACACCATAGGCCGCCGACAGGGTGAACCACGGCGTGAAGGTGCCGGTGTAGCGGCCGATATAGTTCTCGCCGCCCGAGCGCTGGTTGGTGCCGCCCGTTTCCACGCCGACGTCCTTGGTCGTCGGGTTGTAGTTCAGGCTGCGGTTACGCACGTCTTTGGTGCTGTCGAAATAGGTAAACTCCAGGTGCTGTTTGGAGGTCAGCCAGCCGTCGATCTTGCCGCCCCAGAACGGCGCGTCGTCGCTGACGCGGGTGGCGTTGTTGCCGTTGGCTTGCGGCGTGAAGGTCTTCAGCTTGCGCTGGTTGTAGAGGCCGTAGAAGAACAGGCGATCCTTGATGATCGGCCCGCCCAGCTCGGCCACCCACTCCTCGCGCTCGGCCGTGGAGTCCTGGAAGTTGTTGCGGAAGGTGTTGGGGGCGCTGTCGCGCAGGTCGCCCGGCTCCCACGTCGCGGTGACGCCGCCGTGGAAGACGTTGGTGCCCGACTTGGTGATGGCGTTGACGAAGCCGCCGGTCGAACGACCGAACTCGGCCGGATAGCCGCCGGTCTTCACTTCCACCGACTTATAGAAGTCGAACGGCACTTCCACGGGCAGCAAGCCCATGCGGAAGTTGGTGATGTTCAAGCCGTTCACGAAGAAGGCGTTCTCGATGAAGCTGGCGCCCGAGATAGAGATCTGGTTGGCGAACGTGCCGTTGGCCGAGGACGAGCCCTGGACCACGCCCGGCGACATCAGGGCGATGTCGCGCAGCGAGCGGCCAACCGGCACGCGCTCGACCAGCTCGCCGATCTCGATGGCCGCGCCGGTGGTGGTGATCTCGAAGTCCGGCGTGCGCATGCGGCCGGCCTTGACCACGATGGCCTCAACCGAGCCGACCGGCGCCAGGGTGAACAGGTTCGACCCGCCCGCACGGCTGATCAGTACGCCCGCTTCGGTATAGGCGTCATAGCCGTCAGCGGTGACCGAGACGGCGTAGGCGCCGGGGGCCAGCTGCGGGACGACATAGGCGCCGCTGGCGTTGGTGGTGGCCGAGCGCTTCACGCCCAGGGCCTCCGAGGTCAGCTGCACCACCGCCCCGGCGATCGGCTTGCCTTCCGCCGACTGCACGCGGCCCGCGGCCTGGACGTTGGTGTAGTCCTCGGCGAAGGCCGGCGCCGTCATCAGCGCGACCGCCGGAATGCACGTGCTGACCAGGGCTAGCGCCCGCAGCGCCATGACGCCGCGCAGGCGCCGCCCGGCTCGAGTTTGATGCCTCACGACCGACTCTCCCAAAGAGAAATTTGTGCCCGACGAGCGTTGCGACCTCCTCTTGCCGGTCGCCGCCCCCCTCGCCACGGTCTCCTCTAAGCGCAGTTTGTGGATGTGATGTGACATTTGTTGATTTGATGTTCATGTCACGAGAGATTGGCTTGCGCTTTATGAGTGTTTTGACCACAAACCCTCAAATCCCCACACAGAAGCCCGCCAACGGCGACGCGATCGCCGCTGCCGCGCGGGCCTTCATCGGGGTGTGTCAGACGTCCGCCAAATAGGGGCGTCTTCAGCGAAGAGGCCCGTGGTGACCCAGACTTCCCTGCCGATCGCCCTGCTGTGCGCGACGATCCTCGGCGGCGGCGCCAGCGCCGTCCTGGCCGCGCCGACCAGCCCGACCGCGCCCTATTTCGCCAATATCGACGTGCGCCGCGATGCGCGGACGGACGACAAGACCATCGCCGGCGTGGTGTTCGACGATACGAACCACAACGGCCGCCTGGACGCGGGCGAGCGCGGCGTGGCCGGCGTGAAGGTCTCCAACAGCCGCGAGGTCGTGTTGACCGATAAGGCCGGCCGCTACGCCCTGCCCGCCCGTCCCGACATGGCGGTGTTCGTGGTCCAGCCCAGCGGCTGGCGCGTGCCCACCGACGAGCGCTGGGTCCCGCGCTTCGCCTACCAGCACAAGCCGGCCGGCACGCCCAAGGCGCTGCGCTATGGCGGGCTGCCGCCGACCGGTCCCCTGCCCTCGGCGATCAATTTTCCGATCATTCCCACAGAACCCGGTCAAAACTTTGAATGCGCGGTCCTGGGCGATGTCCAACCGGCCTCCAACATCGAGGTCGGCTATGTCCGCGACTCCCTGGTCCGCGAACTGGTCAACGCGCCCACAAAGCCGGCCTGCCTGCTGGCCTTGGGCGACATCGTCAGCGACGACCTACACCTGATCCCGCGCACTGCGGAGGTCATGGGCTCCATCGGCGTCCCGCAGTGGTGGGTGCAGGGCAATCACGACTACGACCACGACGCCGACCACGACATCGACAGCTCCGACACCTGGCGGCGGCTGTATGGCCCCAACAACTACGCGTTCGAGATGGGCCAGGCGGTGTTCATCGTGCTCGACAACGTCTCGTTCCCCTGCGGCGAGGATCCCCGCGAGGCCCGCGAGCGGCCTTTCTGCAAGCAGTACTGGAAGACCTATGCCGGTCGCCTGCTGCCCGACCAGATGGTCTTCATCGAGAACGTCCTGAAGACGACCGATCCCAAGAAGCTGGTGGTGTTCGCCGCCCACATCCCGTTCGTCGGCTTCGACAACAGCGAGTCCCAGCCGCACCAGACGGCCAATCTCGACGAGCTCTACGCCCTGGTGAAGGGTCGCCCGGCCCTGTCCCTGACCGGCCACAGCCACACGCTGGAGAACATGGCGGCCGGCGACTCGATGGCCGGCTGGAAGGAGACCGTCGGCGTCTCGACCATTCCGTTCCGCCACCTGGTGGCCGGCGCGGTGGCCGGCGACTGGTGGGGCGGCGACTACGACATCGATGGCACGCCGATGAGCATCCAGGGCGACGGCTCGCCACGCGGCTATGTCGACTTCGCGGTCAAGGGCGTGAACTACACGCTCGACTATCGCGCCAGCGGCCTGCCGCGCGACCGGGCCATGTGGCTGTCGGTCAGCACCCCGGCCTTCCGCGACTGGGCCGACAAGATCTTCGCCTGGCGCGACGCCCCCGAGGACAAGCGCGATCCGGTGCCGCCGCTCAGCGTCCAGGACCTGCCCGACGTGAAGATGCTGACCCCGACCGACCTGGCCGGTCAGAGCTGGCTGACCGCCGACGTCTGGATGGGCGATACCACCACCAAGGTCATGGTCGCCATCGACGGCGCCGCGCCCCAGCCGATGACCCGCACCCAGGAGATGAAGGGCGAAGCCGTCCGCAGCGGCTCGACCTGGTCGGACCCGTTCGCCCTGCAACGCCAGCTGACCATGGCCCGCGCCGCGATCCAGAGCCGTTCAGGCGATCCGGAGACCCAAGGCTACGTCCAGGGCCGCCAGAAGCGCCTGCCGCCGATGCCGCCCCAGCCGCGCGGCTCGCGCGCCGACCACTCGCCGCATATCTGGCGCTACGACCTGCCCAAGGACCTGGCCGAGGGGATGCACACGGCGATCGTCACGGTCACCCGCGACCAAGGCGCGCCATCCCGCGACACCCTGGTGTTCGAGGTCCGCTCCACACGCCCGAAGCCGACCTTCGACTTCGACCACTGGGACAAGTTCAAGAACCAGTAGCGCGTCGCGGAACGGCAGCCGAACCAAGGGCGTTTGGCCCCAGCCGCGACATCGCGGCGTTGGGGTCTAATCGTGCCGCACCGCTATTCCATCATGGCCGCCTCGAACGGCTGGTGTCTCTATCTCGGCGATGACGAACTGGTCGGCGTCTTCGCCGACTCCGACCAGGCCGAACGCCGCGCCCGCTTCCTGGCCGCCCGCGCGGCGGTGCGCGGCTTCGACAGCGAGGTCCTGGTCCATGGCGTCGACGGGACCTTGCAGGGGCGCTGGCGCGCGGAGCGCTTCGAGCCGGCGCTGATCCGGCGCGCGGCATGAAACCCTTGGAAGCCACGATGTCCGCCCCTGCCCCCTTCGCGCGGATCGACGACGACGGCCTGACCCTGCCTCCGGAAGCCTTCGCCGGTCCACGCGTGCTGCTGGCCGGCGTGGTCGACTACGGCATGTACGAGCGCTTTCGCATGCAGCTGGACGCGACGCCGCCGACCGGCCTGGTGATCATCGAGCTGTCGACGCTGGGCGGCGATCCGGAAGTGGCGCGTATGATGGGCGAGGATGTCCGCTTCCAAAGCGAGATCCATCCCGAGCGCCGCCTGGTCTTCCTGGGCAAGGCGGCGATCTATTCGGCCGGCGCGACCTTCATGAGCTTCTTCGCCCTGCCCAACCGCTACCTGACCCGCGGGACGCGGCTGATGATCCACGAGCGCAAGATGAACACGGCGCTGCAGGTCAACGGGCCCCTGACCACCTGCGTGGCCTCGGTGAAGGCGCTGCTGCACGAGATCGAGCACTCGATCGCCATCCAGAACGAAGGCTTCGCCAACTTGATCCAGGGCTCGAAGGTGACCATGGACGAGGTCCTGCAGCGCGCCCCGGCCAACTGGTACATCGAGGCCCAGGAAGCTCAGGCGCTCGGCCTGATCCGAGGCGTTATCTGACGTTCCAAGCTTATCGCTTAAACCGGCGAAGCGGCGCGATCTCGATGCGGCCGTCCGGCAAGGGGACCAGACGGACGGGATAGAGCGTGGTCAGGGTCTCGGCGAATGCCGGGTCGTTGGTGCGGAAGGCGCCGCTGATCCTTAGCGCCGCGACCTTCGGATCGAGCACGACCAGCTTCTTCTCGGCATGGCGGTTCATCCGCTCCACGGCCTCGGCCAGCGAGATGTCATCGAACTGGATCACCTGGAGCTCTCCCGCCGCTGCGCCCGCCGGCTGGATCTCGGTGACTTCATCGGCTTGCCCGGAGCGAGCCACCAGTTCCTGGCCGGGGACCAGGATCTTGGCCAGACCGGTCGCCACATGGGGGTCGTCCCCGACCGTCACGCCCAGCGAACCCTCGTCGAGGCGCACGCGGGTCTCGTCGCCACGCACCTGGATGTTGAAGCGGGTGCCCAGATCGGACACCACGCGCCCGCCGGCCGCGACCCTGAACGGATGGTCCGCGTCATGCGTCACGTCGAACAGCGCCTCGCCGTACGTCAGGCGCACCAGACGCTGGCCATCGACATAGGCGACGTCCACGGCCGTGCTCGGCTCCAGCGTCAGTCGCGTGCCGTCCTCCAGCCGAACGTTCAGACGCTGGCCGGCGGCCGTCTGGTAGTCGGCCTGGCCGAACCCGTGGAGATCGCGCTCGGCGCTGGCGACCTGAACCGGGCCTTGGGCGCGATGTTCGCCTCCCAGGCTCGAGAAGAGCACGCCGGCGATCACGGCCGCGGCGATCGAGGCCGCCGCCGCATACCAAACGACCGGCGCAGGCGTAGGTCGCCCTCGCAGGGACAGCGCGTCCTTGCGTAGATCGGCCAGGACGTCATCGGTCTGAGGGTCCTCGAACACGTCCCACAGGTCGCGCGCGCGCTCCCAGGCCCGGCGGTTGGCGTCGCTGAGGTTCAGCCATTGGGCGAAGGCCACGTCGTCCTCGACCGAGGGATCGCGTTGCAGGCGTTCCAGCCACAGGGCCGCGGCCGACTTCGGGCCAAGATCCCGCAGGAGTTCCGGAGAGGGAAGATCGGCGCTCATGCCTCGTCCTCGCCTTGCATCAGGTGATCGATCGCGCGCGCCATGTCCTTCTCGACCGTGCTCAGCGAGACCTTGAGCCGCGCCGCGATCTCGCCGTAGCGCAGGCCTTCCAGCCGGCGCAGCACGAACACCGCGCGGGTTCTTTCCGGGAGCGCCATCAGACTTGCCGACACGGCGCGGAGCTTTTCGCGGGCCAATAGGGCGCGCAGGGCGTCAGCGTCCTCGACTTGGTGATCTTCGGGCTCCAGGGCCACGTGCGCGTCGGCTCGCCGGACGCTGCGCCGTCTGTAGCGATCGGCCAGGACGCTCTCGGCGGTGCGATAGAGATAGCCTTCGAAATGCGCCACGCCTTCGGACGCGTCGCGCTGCGTGACCCGCAGAAAGGTGTCCTGCAGCAGGTCCTCGGCCTCGACCGGGTCGGGGATGCGCCGGCGGATCCAGCCCAGCAGCTTGCCCCTCGCGTCGCGGAACTGGCGCGAGAGAGCATGGCTCGATTTTGACCGTGAATCCCCGTCCGACATCGGCAAAGCGTGGGCCGGATCGTCTGGAAAAGCCAGGGCTCCATCAGGCGTGGCGAACATGGGCTGCATCCCCTCATGCCCCCGGAGACGCACGCCTTTGAGAAACCCGTAAAGATCGGCGCGTTTTTTAGAAGCGCGCGGTGACGCTGAGCTCGAACCGGCGTCCGCGAGGATCGCCGTAGAAGCTGTAGCCGAGCTGGGAATTGGTCACGGGCGGCGGATCGTGGCCAAGCAGGTTCTGGATTCCGAAGCGGATCTCGACGTCCCGGGCCCGCCCTTGCCAGTCGCCGACCTGCAGCCGGTAGGCCATCGCCGCATCCATGTAGATCTGCGCGGGGACGTAGAAACCCGGCAGATCGCCGGCGGCCTTGCGGGTCGAGAACGCCAGGAGGCCGGTGGCGTAGTAGTCGTCGTAATATTGGGCGTCGAGCCCGACCGTCAGGTCGCCGTGATCCCAGGTCGCGCCGACATTGCCGCGCCAGCGCAACGGCCCCTCGTCGGTGTCGATGTAGTCACGCACCGGCCGGTCGGGCGCGATTTGCCGCGTCAGCCGCGGCGTCCAGGTCACGACGCCATAGAGCCGCAGGCGATCATTGCGGCCCAGGCGGAAGCCTTGGTCCACATGCAGGTCGACCGCGTCGATCGTGGTCCTGCCGATATTCATGAAAGTCGCGTCGATCTGGGTGATCACGCCGCCCGAATAGCCGGCCGCGATGTCGGCGGGCGACAGCGGGTCGCGGACGATGCGGCCTGGATAAAGCGCCTCATTGGCCAGGAAGTATTCGGCGCCGCCAAGGCTGGCGACCTCCCCGCGCTTTTCGGTGTGGGTATAGTCCAGAGAGATGCGTGGCCCCCGTCCGCCGTCAGGATTGACGACAAAGCCGAACGCCAGGGTCCGGGCCTTCTCCGGACGCAGATTCGGCGAGCCGTCCGACAGGAGCACGGCGGGCTTCTCGGAGCCGACAAACCTGCCGCCCCGCGCCGGGTCGGCATAGTCGGTCACATAGGTGGTCGGCAGGCCTACGGTGTAGCTGCCGAGGGACATCTGTTGGGGCGTCGGCGGCAGAACGCCCGTGGCGACGCTGGCGCGCACCAATAGCCCGTCACGGGGGAAGACGCGCAGGCCGGCCGTATAGACCGCGGCGCCCCGCTCGTACCGGATCCTCGGCGTTTCCCCCGTCGACAGGCGCACGCGCCCCGGGATGTTGGCCTGGCTGTTGTCGTAACGCGCGGCCAGCTGCATCTCCAGCCCGCGCAGAAGCGTCAGCTCCGATGCCCGCGAAACGATCGGCGCGCGAAGCTCTCCGTACAGGGACGACGTGGTGACGGAGAACGAGGAATTGGCGAGGGGCGGAAGTTCGGGGCTTCCATTGACGTCCCAGGGCGGGACCTTGGCCTTCTCCTCGCGGCGTTCGGCCTGCAGCGACAAGGCTACGTCACCGGCCTCGCGCCGCAGGATGGGCCCGCCTAGTCTGACGCTGAGGTCTCGCATGCGGAGCTTGCGCTCCAACCGCCAATCGTCCGGGACGGTGTAGGCCTTGAGTGCGGCGACGAACGTATCCCAGGACCCGAAGGGATCGGGCGTCGGCTCGCCGCCGAGGCCAGGTCGCGTCAGCCCAAGAGCGGCAGGAAAGTTTCGGGTGAAAGAAAAGGCCTGACGCGTGACGCGATTGCGCGTCGCGCCGGCGCTGTAGGTGGCCTCGGCGCGCCAGGCGCCAGGCAGGCCGAAGATGACGCCCGCCGACGCGCGCGTGGTGCGCAGGCGGTTGCGCACGGTCGGATCCAGCCCGGACATGGGGAAGGAGATGTAGACCGGTTCCTGGAACGGAAAGCCGCTCGCCGGGCCCGCGCCTCGATATGTCCCCACGGTCAGCCCATAGTCTGGCGCCCCGAGGACCGACCGCCCTTCGTTCTCGAACCCTATGAAGTCGACAAATGCCTCGATCTGGTCGCTGAAACGATGGCGCATGTTCAGCAGCAGCGAGGTCACCGTCGTCGAACTGGTGAGGCTGCGGGTCGCGCCGTTGCCGTCCGGCGGTAGGCTGCTGGGAATCTGGCCGGCATTGGCCAGCAGGGCGGAGCCGTCGCCGATGCCCACATGACCGATCGGCAGATAGGTGAAGGTCGAGCCCAGGGACGCGCCGCCATGGGCCGGACTGAGCGATAGCGCATTGCCCGAACGGCTCCGGATCAGCAGGCCGTCAATGGTCGAGGCGCCCGCGGGGTTGGCTGGATCTTGTTCGATCCACAACCGCCGTACCCGTTCGCCATAACCGCGGTCGCCCGCGCGCAGGCCATCGCTCTCGGCGCGCGACACGCTGATCATGATGTCGGTGGCCCCGTCGTCTGGCGTGAAGCCGATCCGGCCGTCGACGCGCCGGCGCACGCCGTCGCCGCGCCCGGTCACGCCCAGGGTGGTGCTGATCTCCGCGCCGCGATAGTCGCGCTTGAGGATCACATTGACCACGCCGCCCGTGGCGCCGGGCCCATAGATGCCGCCAGCCGTGCCCGTCAGGCTTTCGATCCGGTCGATCGCCAGCAGCGGCAAGCCGTTCAGGTCCGGTTGGTAGATCTCCAGGTCATAGTACTGCGAGATCGTGCTGGGCATCCGGGCCCCGTCGACCAGCACCAGGGTCTGGCCGGGGCCCAGGCCGTGGAGGTTCACCTCCGAACGGTTGGCGCCGTACTGGGATTCCGGATCGCGAGACGGCCCTTCCCGCTCGGCGTTGTTGGGCTGCCGGCTGCGCAGGAACTGGTCGAGATTATCGGTGTGGGAGGAGCGGATGTCCTCGGCGGTGGCCACGCGATAGGCCTGGATGTCGCTCTCGGTCCGGCGAATGTCGGCGTTCTGGGTCTTTCGGCCGACGATCAGGACTTCCGGCAGGGCCGTCGGTTGCTCCGGCTGCAGACGAAAGACGATGTAGGTTCCGTCACCCACCCGGCGGTAGCCCAGCCCGGTCCCGTCCAGCAGGCGCGCGAGCAGAGGCTCGACCTCCAGGCCCCCGACCAGGCGCCGGTTGCGCAGGTCGCCGACGACATCCGGCGCGAACAGCAGGTTCGAGCCGCTACGGACCGACAGATCCCTGAGCGAGTCGGCCAGACGGCCCGCCTTGAGAACAATCCTGCCGCCGCCGAACAGGCCCCGCGCGTCCGCGTTCGACGCCAGCCCCAGCGCGGCGATCAAAGCCAAACAAGAAAGTCCGCGCCGCCCCAAAAATCGCCCCCGCCCAAGTCCCACCTCTTCAGGTTAGGGGGTGATACGCTGGCCCGCAGCCGACGCCGCGATGAAAAAAGCAGAAAATCGCGGACTGCTTACGGGTTTTACTAAACCCTGCGTCTCCGAGGTCCAGGTCGCCTGTTCCGTCCTCTCCCGGAGGGTGGGCAAGACGACAGCCTGGATCGGATGCATGTCGATGACACCCTCGCTCGGACAATCACGGTCGTTCGCCTTCGGCCCCTTCGTGCTCAATCCCGAGCAGCAGAAGCTGGTCGAGGACCAGTCGCCGGTGGCGCTGGGCGGGCGGGCGCTCGACATCCTGACCGCCCTGGTCGAGCGCCCCGGCGCCGTCCTGACCAAGAACGAGCTGATCGCCCGCGCCTGGCCCAACCTGATCGTCGAAGAGAGCAATCTGAAGGTCAACATCGCCGCCCTGCGGCGGGCGCTCGGCGAGAAGGCCGGGAGCCTGCAGTACATCGCCACCGTGACCGGCCGCGGCTACCGCTTCGTCGCGCCTGTGCGAACGGGCTCCCCCGCCCTCCCCGCCCCAGAAAGCCCGGCCTTCGCTGGACCCAGCAACCTGCCCCCCGCCATGGCGACCATCGTCGGACGCGCAGCCGACATCGCCGACATCCACGACGCCCTGGTGGCCGAGCGGGTGCTGGCGATCGTCGGCGCCGGCGGCATCGGCAAGACCACCGTCGCCGTGGCCGTCGCCGAACGCTTCGCGGCGCGTGTGCGTGACGGCGCCTGGTTCGTCGACCTGTCGAAGCTGGACGACCCGGCCCTGGTGCCCAGCGCCATCGCCTCGGCCATCGGCCTGAAGACGCAAGCAGCGACCGCACTGGCCGACCTGCTCGATCACCTGCGCGAGCGCGACCTGTTGCTGGTCCTGGACAATTGCGAGCACCTGATCGAGGCGGCGGCGTGCTGCGCCCGGCAGATCCTGGCCGACGCCCCCGAGGTCCGGATCCTGGCCACCAGCCGCGAGCCCCTGCGGATTAACGGCGAGCGCGTCCATCGCCTGGCGCCGCTGGACGCACCGCCGATCGAGCCGAAACTCCATGCCGAGGCGCTTCTGGCCTTCCCCGCCACGCAGCTGTTCATCGAGCGCGCGACGGCCCGGAACCGGATGTTCCAGGTCCAGGACGGCGACGCGCCGGTCGTGGCCGAGATCTGCCAGCGCCTGGACGGCCTGGCGCTGGCGATCGAGCTGGTCGCCACCCGCACCGACGCGTTCGGGGTCCGTGAACTGCTGGGCCTGCTAGACGGCCGGTTCCGGCTGCTGGGCGGCCTGCGCTCCTGGCCCGAGCGCCATCAGAGCCTGACCGCGACGATCGACTGGAGCTACAACCTGCTGTCGGACGACGAACGCGTGGTTCTGCGGCGGCTGTCGGTGTTCCCGGGCGCCTTCGGCCTGGAGTCGGCCTGCGTCGTCGCCGGGGCCGAGTGCGAGCTGGCCAGGACGATCGACGACCTGGCCAACCTCGTCGACAAGTCCCTGGTGACGGCCGAACTGAGCGCCAGCGGGGTGTCCTATCGCCTGCTCGACACCACGCGGGCCTACGCCTCGCGCAAGCTGGCCGAGAGTGACGAGGCCGATCGGGTTCGCCAACGCTACGCCCAGCATCTGACGCCCCTAGTCGCTGATCTTGCCGCCTAGCCCGCTGTGAAGCACCGCCAGGGCGGCGACGATGATCACGCCCACGACCAGGCTCCAAGCCCCTGCGACGATGACGCCGACGGCGCCGCCGAGGGCTCCCAGGGCGAAGGCCGCGACGGGCGGCCAGGTCTTGCGGATCCGCGCCGCCAGCGCCGCGTCCGGGCGGCCGCGCAGGACCGCGAGGTCGACGAGGTCGATGGCGATCTGGGTGACGTTGCCGGTCATCATCGTGGTCGGCGCCAGCTGCGTGAAGACGGCGCGCGCGCCGACGTTCTGGACCGCCATGGCGACCACACCGACCAGGCCAGCCACCATGACGGCGGGCTTGTCGGCCGAAGTGCTCGGCAGCGCCCACGCCGTCAACAGCATGAAGGCCAGCAGCAGCACCGCCTGCAGGGCCAGCACCAGGACCTCGCAGGGCTGGCCACGGGCATTGCGCCAGCGGATCAGGGCGTAGGTAGCCGAAGCCGCGGCGACGAACACCGGCAGGGCCAGGAGCTTGGTCGCCAGGCCGCCGGAGTCGCCCGCCAGGGCCACGCCCAGCATGACCAGGTTGCCGGTGGCGTGGGCGACGAACAGGCCAAACAGCAGGACGAAGCCGACAACGTCGACATAGCCGCCGACGAAGGCCATGCCCACGCTGGTGAGGCCGGCCAGGCGTTTCGGTTGCGGGCTCATGCGGCGCGCGCCTTCTCGACCAGGATGGCGGCCAGCATGAAGCCGCCGATCAGGCCGATGTGCTCGAGGAAGGTGTTCATGGCGTGGAAGCGCTCCATCGGCTCGGCGACCGTCCAGTAGGGATGGGCGATCAGCGTGGCCAAGGCGGTGAAGACCGCCAGGGCGCCGGCCGCCAGCCAGCCGAGACGACCCAGGATCAGCAGCAGCGAGCCGCCGAGCTGGACGGCGATGGTGGCGGCGACCACCAGGCCGGCGGGCTTGAGGCCGAAATGAGCGGCCTCGCCCAGGGCGTCGGGCAGATGGGTCAGCTTGTAGAGGCCGGCGATCCAGTAAGGCGCTGTGAGCACCGCGCGGGCGACCGGCCCGAAGGCCGGAGCGCGCAGCAGGGCGGCGATGGGTTTGGGCGTGTTCATGATCAAATCGCCCAGCAGCCGCAACCCATGGCGCCCCAGAACGAGCGCGCATCAGACGTCGGAGCTTCCCGCGTGTAGGCCGAAGCGTGGTCGTGACCGTGGACGTTGCAGCTGCTGGCGCAGCCGCAGGCCGAAGCCAGGGCGCGGGCGTGACCGCGCGAACGATCCTGGTAGCCGCCGAAGGTCCGCACCGGCGACCAGTCGGGCATCGGCGGCGGCAGGACGGGCGCCAGCTTGTCGTACTCGCCCTGGCCATGGACGACCTTGCCGCCCAGCAGGGTCAGCACCGCCGACAGGTGCGGGATCTCGTCCTCGGGCACGGTCATGTAGTCGTCCGAAAGAACCGCCAGGTCGGCCAGCTGGCCGACGGCGATCTGGCCCTTCTTGCCTTCTTCGTTGGAGAACCAGGTGTTGGCCGTCGTCCACAGGCGCAGGGCTTCTTCGCGGTCGACGCGGTTGGCCGGCGGATAGAGCCGCGTGCCGCCCACCGTCTTGCCGGTCACCAGCCAGTTCAGCGAGACCCACGGGTTGTAGCTGGCCACACGGGTGGCGTCGGTGCCGGCGCCGACGGGGATCCCGGCCTTCAGCATCTTGCCGATCGGGGGCGTGGCCTCGGCGGCCTTGGCCCCGTAGC
Source organism: Caulobacter sp. GW821-FHT11E11 (assembly GCF_058808315.1). Taxonomy (NCBI): domain Bacteria; kingdom Pseudomonadati; phylum Pseudomonadota; class Alphaproteobacteria; order Caulobacterales; family Caulobacteraceae; genus Caulobacter; species Caulobacter sp. GW821-FHT11E11. Next base: position 573,901 of record NZ_JBXARO010000002.1, on the reverse strand, counting down.
GCTCCATGAAGTACTCGCCCTGGAAGGCCATCCGGTGCTGTACGGCGATGCCGCCGCCCAGGGCCGCGATGCGGTCGATATTGCGGTCACTGATCGTCTCGGCGTGGTCGAAGAACCAGTGCAGCCCGTCGAACGGCATGTCGCGGTTGACCTTCTCGTAGACGTCCAGCGCCCGCGTGATGGTCTCGTCATAGGTAGCGTGCAGCCGCCAGGGCCAGCGGTTCTCGACCAGGTGACGGATCACCGGCTCCAGGTCGCTCTCCATGTTGGCCGGCATTTCGGGACGCTCGACGCGGAAGTCCTCGAAGTCGGCGGCGCTGTAGACCAGCATCTCGCCGGCGCCGTTATGGCGGTACTTATCGTCGCCCTGCCCCGGCTTGACCTGCTTGGACCACGACTGGAAGTCCGACAGCTCGGCCTTCGGCTTCTGGGTGAACAGGTTGTAGCTGATGCGCAGGGTCAGCTGGTCGTCGGCGTGCAGCTTCTCGACGATCTCGTAGTCGTCCGGATAGTTCTGGAAACCACCGCCGGCATCGATCACGCCGGTCACGCCCAGGCGGTTCATCTCGCGCATGAAGTGGCGGGTCGAGTTCAGCTGGTACTCGGGCGGGAGCTTGGGGCCCTTGGCCAGGGTGGCGTACAGGATCGTGGCATTGGGCTGGGCCAGCAGCAGGCCCGTCGGCTCGCCCGAGGCGTCGCGCTGGATCTCGCCGCCCGGCGGGTTGGGCGTGTCCTTGGTGTAGCCGACGGCGCGCAGGGCGGCGCGGTTCAGCAGGGCGCGGTCGTAGAGATGGAGGATGAACACCGGCGTCTCGGGCGCGGCGGCGTTGATCTCGTCCAGGGTCGGCAGACGCTTCTCGACGAACTGGTGCTCGGTGAAGCCGCCCACGACGCGCACCCACTGCGGCGGCGGGGTGTTCTGGGCCTGCTTCTTCAGCATGGCCATGGCGTCGGCCAGGGTCGGCACGCCGTCCCAGCGCAGCTCCATGTTGTAGTTCAGTCCGCCGCGGATGATGTGCATGTGGCTGTCGATCAGGCCCGGGATCACCCGGCGGCCCTTCAGGTCGATGATCGTCGGGTTCGGACCGGCGACGGCGCGGACCTCGCCCTCTTCGCCGACGGCGGCGAACTTGCCATCGCGGACCAGGGCGGCGTCGGCGCGCGGGTTGCTACGGTCCAGAGTCGTGAACTTGCCGTTGATGAGGAGCAGGTCGGTCATGGGGCGCCTTTCAGCGAAAGCGGAACTGGAGAGGAAGGCGGCGCCCAGGGCGACGGCTTGGCGGCGATCGAGGGTCATGCCTTATCCCTCTGCGGATCGGGGCCATCGCCGGCGACGGCTTGCGGACCCAGCACCCGAGCGGCGCAGTCGGTCTTGAGATAGGCCACGACGGGGGCCTTGGTCATCAGGCGCTTGGCGATCGGGACCGCCTGCTCGCCCAGCAGCATGCCGAGCAGGCCCAGCAGGGCGATGGCCGGCGGCGCGGGCGAGCGCACGCTGAGCAGCGAATAGATCACGCCGACCAACAGGCCGACGCCGAGCGAGAGCAGATAGGGTTTCATGACGGTCGCTCCGAAAGGGAGGAGCGGCTTCGCGCCGCTCCTTACAGGATGGGGTCAAGCGGTAGTCGCGTGGCTCTCCGAAGCGCCGAACATCGACTTGGCGTAGGTGATGCCCAGGCCGTAGGCGCCGCCCAGCTCGCGGGCGATGCCGGTGGTCAAGTCGTAGGTCTCGCCGCGCGCCCAGTCGCGTTGGAGCTCCAGCAGATATTGCAGCGACGTGATCGGCTGGGCGCCGGCCTGGATCATGCGCGACACGGCGCGCTCATGGGCCTCGTCGGAGACGTCGCCGCTGGCGTCGGTGATGACATAGACCTCGAAACCCTGGTCCAGGGCCGACAGCGCCGGGCCGACGATGCAGACCGAGGTCCACAGGCCGGCCAGGACGATGCGGCTCTTGCCGATGGCGTTGACCTCGGCGATCACCGCCTCGTCTTCCCAGGTGTTCATCGAGGTGCGGTCCAGCAGGACCTTGCCCGGGAACGGCGCGGTGACTTCCGAGAACATCGGGCCCGAGAAGCTCTTCTCGGCGACGGTCGTCAGGATGGTCGAGACCCCGAAACCGGCCGCCGTGCTGGCCACCAGGCCGGCGTTGTTGCGCAGTTCCGTCGCCGAGATGGACTTGGTCGCGAAGGCCATCTGCGACTGGTAGTCGATCATGATCAGGGTGTGGTCGTCGGCGTTCAGCAGGCGGGCGCCGGGGGTGGCGGTGGCTTTGGTCATGGCTTGTGTCCCTCGATGGTGGAAGACCGCTTCCGGCCGCCCCGTTGTTCTGACAAGGACACTTTGGCCGCGACGCATCGCCGCATAAATGGAAATGATGGAAATCCATCGTTTCCATTTATGCGCCCGATACGATCTAGCCCCGCGCCGCTTCCTGCGCCTTCTGGAAGCTCTCCATCACGGCGGCGTAGTTCGGCGCCGCAAGCCCGTAGAGCTTGGCCAGATCGGCGGCTTCCGGGCGCGCCCAGGTGCGATGCAGTTCGCTGAGCAGCGCGTTGGCGGTGGTCGGCTTGACCCCGCCCTGCACGAAGCGGGCGAGACTGGTGCGCGAGACCATCTCGCTGGGATCGCCCGAGGCGTCGATCACGGCGTAGACCTCGTAGCCCGCCGCGCGGGCGTCCAGGGCCGGGAACATCACGCAGACGCTGGTCCAGACGCCGGCCATGATCAGGGTCTTGCGACCGGTCGCGCGCACCTGGGCGACGAAGTCGTCATTGTCCCAGGCGTTCACCTCGCCCTTGCGCGGCACGTAGACGGCGTGCGGCGCATGCTGGTGAATCTCCGGCATCAGCGGACCGTTCGAGCCCGAGGGTTCGGAAGCGGTGGTGATCACCGGGATGTTCAGCAGCGTCGCCAGCCGGGCGACCATCTCCACATTCCGCCGCAGATCGGCCACGGCGATGTCCTTGACGGTCTGGAACAGCCCGGACTGGTGATCCAGCAGCAGGATCACCGCGTCGTTGGGATCCATCAGCGCCGCGCCGCCGCCCGACGGCAGGATGCTCGACTTGGTGTTGGGTGACGTCGTCATGGCTCTACGGCTCCTTTGCACGCTGACCAGCGCCAGCCAGCACAGGCTCTCGCGTCGCGCCCCGGGGAGCCAGTAAGTCGCGGTGAAATCCGGTAACGCCGGTTCACCACGCTTCACCAGGCCTAACACCCGCCAGGTCGTCTCCAGGACTAGACCTGAAGCCGTCGCCGCCCTCGCCACGAGGTCGCAACGGAGCAACGACCATGAAGCGTGCATTCCTCGGGCTGGCCGCCAGCCTGCTTACCGCCACGGCCGCCAGCGCCGCCGAAAAACCCGTCTCGATCGTCCTGGTGCACGGCGCCTTCGTCGACGCCTCGGGCTGGCGCCCGGTGTACGAGCTGCTGTCCAAGAAGGGCTATGAGGTCCTGATCGTCCAGAACCCGACCATCACGCTGGAAGGCGACGCCACCGCCACCCAGGAAGCCATCGCCAAGGCGCGGCATCCGGTGATCCTGGTCGGCCACTCGTACGGCGGCGCGGTGATCACCCAGGCCGGCGCCGATCCCAAGGTGAAAAGCCTGGTCTATCTGGCCGCCTTCGCGCCGGACGCCGGCGAGTCCGTCCTGCAGCTGGCCAGCACGCCGGTTCCGGGCGCCCCGCCCGCGCCGCTGCTGCCGCCCAAGGACGGCTTCATCCAGATCGATCCGGCCAAGTTCGCCTCGGCCTTCGCCGCCGATGTCGACCCGGCCACCACCCACTTCATGGCCGCCGCCCAGGTGCCATGGGGCCTGGGCGCCGTTGGGGCCAAGATCACCGCGCCGGCCTGGAAGGCCAAGCCCAGCTACTACCTGCTGGCGACGCAGGACCTGATGATCCCGCCGGCCGCCCAGCGCGCCATGGCGGTGCGGGCCAAGGCCACGCTGGTCGAAACGCCCAGCAGCCATGCGGTGATGCTCTCCAAGCCCGGCTACGTCGCCGACTTCATCGAGATGGCGGCCGACGCCAGCAAGTAGTCGCGCCGACCGACAACGCCTTTCCCTTCCCCCTGAAAACCCTAGGAGATTCCGATGTCCCGACTGCTCACGTCCTTGGCGCTCGCCGCCGTCACCCTGACCGCCTCCACCCTGGCCACCGCGCCCCACGCCCTCGCCGCCCCGGCGCCGAAGACCGCGTTTACCCGCCTCGCGCCGCCGGTCATCCACTACCGGACCGCCACCATCGACGGCCACAAGATCTTCTATCGCGAGGCCGGCCCGGCCGACGGCCCGGTCGTGCTGCTGCTGCACGGCTTCCCGACCTCGTCGCACATGTTCCGCAACCTGATCCCGCTGCTGGCCGACAAGTACCGGGTCATCGCGCCGGACTATGTGGGCTATGGCCAGAGCGACGCGCCGGACCACACCCAGTTCGCCTACACCTTCGCCAACCAGACCGACATCGTCGACAAGCTGGTCACCCAGCTGGGCGCCAAGCGCTACGCCCTGTACGTGATGGATTACGGCGCCCCGATCGGCTACCGCCTGGCGCTGAAGCATCCCGAGCGCGTCAGCGGCCTGATCGTCCAGAACGGCAACGCCTACGAAGAGGGCCTCAAGGAGTTCTGGGACCCGATCAAGGTCTACTGGGGCGACCGCTCGCAGAAGAACCGCGATGCGCTGAACCACCTGGTCACGCTGGACATCACCAAGTTCCAGTACACCGACGGCATGGGCGACGTGGCGCGCATCAGCCCCGACAACTGGGTGCACGACCAGGCGCTGCTGGACCGTCCGGGCAACCGTGACATCCAGCTGGACATGCTGGGCGACTACCGCACCAACGTGCCGCTCTATCCGCAATTCCAGGCCTTCTTCCGCGAGCGCAAGCCGCCGACGCTGATCGTCTGGGGCAAGAACGACAAGATCTTCCCCGAGGCCGGCGCTCACCCGTACCTGCGCGACCTGCCCAAGGCCGAGGTCCACATCCTCGACTCCGGCCACTTCGCACTGGAAGATCGCCTCGACGTCATGGCGCCGCTGATCCGCGACTTCCTGGACCGCAGCGTGAAGTAAGAAACGCCATCGCCCCGGCCGAGATCATCGGCCGGGGCTTTGCCTTGACCACTCGACAGAGGGACACGCCCCATGGCGCGATACAGTTTTCTGGACCTGGCCACCTCGGCCAGCGTGCGCGCGGCCCAGGCCGAGATGGGCGTCGACCAGATGTGGACACCCGGCGCGGTCGACCGCCAGTTCGAGCGCTTCACCCCGGACGAGGTCGCCTTCATCGGCGAGCGCGACAGCTTCTACATGGCCAGCGTCTCCGAAAGCGGCTGGCCGTACGTCCAGCACCGCGGCGGCCCGCCGGGCTTCCTGAAGGTCATCGACGAGGTGACGCTGGCCTTCGCCGACTATCGCGGCAACCGCCAGTACATCAGCGTCGGCAACCTGGATGCCGGCGACCGCGTGTCGCTGATCCTGGTCGACTATCCGCGCCGCGCCCGCCTCAAGATCCTGGCCCATGCCGAGCGCGTGGCGCTGGATGCCGATGCGGACCTGCTGGCCAAGGTCACGGACGGCGGCTATCGCGCCAGGCCCGAGCGGATCTTCAAGCTGCGCCTGGCCGCGTTCGACTGGAACTGCCCGCAGCACATCACGCCCCGCTTCACCGAGGCCGAGATCGAACGCGCAGTCCAGCCGCTGCGCGAGCGGCTGGAGGGTCTGGAAGCCGAAAACCGGCGGCTGCGCGAACAGCTCGCCGGCCCGCGGACCTAGGCCTCGTTGAGGAAGGTCCGCACCAGTCTGTTGTAGAGCGCGGGCTGCTCGACCATCGTCATGTGCGACGCGCCGGTCATCACCGCCAACTTCGATCCGGCGATGCCGTCGCGAAGGGTCTGGTGGCAGTCCAGGGTGATCTCGTCGAACTCACCCGTGGTGATCAGGGTCTTCTGGGTGATCGCGCCCAGGTCCTTGCGGCGATCCCAATCCTTCATCGGACCAATGATCGTGAACTCGTTGGGGCCGTTCAGCACCCGATAGGCGATCGACTTCGACAGGGCGTCGAACGAGACCAGGGCGTCGGAGGTGGGCGCGACCCGCAGCAAGAAGTGATCGTAGAAGGTCTGGACCAGCGCGGCATATTCCGGCGTCCCCGTCTTGCCGGCCGCTTCCAGCTTGCGAATCTTGGCGGCGTAGCCGTCGGGCAGCGTGGCGAACAATCGGTCGAAGCCGGCCATGACCTGCGGGATGCTGGCCATGGCGCCGCTCAGCACCAGCTTCTCGACGCCCTGCCCGCGCCCCTGGCACAGATACTCGACCGCCAGCAGCGAGCCCCATGAGTGACCCAGCAGCGCCACCCGGTCCAGCGCGAGGGCGGCGCGGACGGCGTCCAGCTCGTCGACCGAGCGCTGGATCGTGTAGAGGCTCTCGTCGCTCGGCGCGTCGGCCTTCCCGCAGCCCAGCTGGTCGTAGAAGATCACCGGACGCTCGAAGGCCAGGGCCTGCAGCGACAGCAGGTAGTTGTGCGCCGCGCCCGGACCGCCGTGCAGGGTCAGCAGCGGGGTCTTGCCGCCCGCCCCGAACTTTCGCCAGTAGACCCGGCCGCCCGGAACCTTGGCATAGCCTTCCTCCTGAGGCGCCGCCGCGAAGGCCTGGCTCGCCATACCGGCGATCCCCAGCCCCGCTCCGGCCTGCAAGGCCGCGCGGCGCGTCCAGCGTTCCGTGGTCATGTCGATACTCCTCAAGAATACTGGGGCGCCATTTCGCGCGGACGGCGATCTACCCCGCCGTGCCCGGAGCGCAGAGAGACGGGATCGAAACTCAGGGTTTCCGATAAGGCGTCGTGGGTCGCTTGGCGGCGCCACCGGGCCGGCGTCGATCCGGTCACGGCGCCGAAGGTGCGTGTGAAATGCGCCTGGTCGGCGAAGCCGCAGGCCAGCGCGATGGTGCTCAGGTTGGAGGGACTGCTCACCATCAGCCGCAGGGCGCGCTCGATCCGCTCGCGGGCCACGAACTGCGAGAACGTGAGGCCGAAGCTCCGGCGAAAGCACCGCGAGAAATAGCCCGCGCTCAACCGCGCCTGTCCGGCGGCGTCCGCCAGGGCGATGCGGCCGTCGAGCGCCTCGCCGACATAGGCGCGAACGCGGTTGACCTGCCAGGGCAGCAACCCGCCACGATCCGCGACCAACTCCACGTCCAACATCCGCCTGTCCTCGATGACATTTCGTCCGAGGACCCTAGGGGCTCACCGCGCCGTCCTGGGGTTAAACGGGGTAAAGGCCGGTGAACCTCGGTGCGAACGCCGGAGCCTCTACGTTGCGGCGCTGGCGGCTTCGGCCGAGGCGTTGAGACGGACCAAGGCCTCCTCCGCCGTCGTCAGTCTCGCCCCCAGCATCGCGATCAGGTCGTTCAGCTCGCCCTCTCGCTTCGTCCGCGCCAATACGACCTGCAGCGCCCGCGCCACGGGGTCGGCGACACCGTCCAAGGCCCGCTTTTCATCCCGGTTATAGAGACTGCCATCCGGACGTGAGCCCAGGAGCAGCCAACCCACCTGGCCATGCCCCTCCGCCTGCAGCGGCACGCGGACGGGAAAGACGAGGTCACGCCGATCCGTGTTGCTCCTCTTGGAGGATGCGGACGCCCAGTGACCGGCCCAGTCCTGAACCGCGCTAGCGTCGATGCCCCGGGCGTCCACCACCTGGTCGGCCACCAGCAGGGCCGCGCGGCTGGCCCTGACGCCTTCACCAACATTGTCGAGCACCACGGCCGCGATTTGCGCCAAGGTCGCCGTCTCGCGCAGGTCCCCCACCAGGGCCGGCAGCCCTTCGCGCAGATTTGAGAGATGCTTTTGCAGCCGGTGCTCGACCCAGTGCGAGACCCGATGGTGCATCGGCACGATCAGCACCGCGGCGACGGCGGCCGCGACGCCTCCGGCCAGAGCGCCGAGCCGGGCGCCGAAATATTCCTCGCCCAGCAGTTCGATGACCTTCTCCGAGCCCGAGAACGCGGCCAGGACCAGCACCGTCAGGGCGCCATACGCGATGGAGCGGGCGATGGCGGTGTCGGCGTCATAAAGGCGGTAGCGGACCAGGGACACCAGGAGGCCCGCCGGCAGGGCCAGGGTCGACAGCGCGTAGAGCGTCCACTTGGACAGATGCAGCCAGGCCGCGCGGCTTTCGGGAATGTCGCCGTAGGAGACCTGATCGATCACGTTGCCGGCGGCCAACAACGCCATCGACACCACCACGCCGAAGAGCACGAACTTGATCTGCTGGCGCTCCAGACCCGAGGGCGTGGCGCGAAACTGGGCGACGACGGCGGTGATCAGCAAGACCGGGGGTCCGAAGTCGACCAGCGTCGATATTCCCCCCTTCAGCGCGCTGTTGAGCGCAGAGCCGATGACAACCGCCAGGGCCAGCCAATGCCAGGGCGTCGTCAGCCGTCCGCGCGGAAAGAGCAGGATCGCCGCCGGAACGGCCAGCGTATTGATGAAGCTTTCGACCACGCCGAACGCCCCGGGCATGGTGGTGGAGACATTGATGGAATGAAAGCAGCTCGCGATGAGAGCGCTTGAGAGGACGCCGGCCACCAGGTCGCGCGGGCGACGGAGGAAGAGCAGCAACGCCGCCGCCAGGCACGCTATCCGCGCCAGGGTGTCGACCACGAACACCGCCCAGCGCCGCCCCGTGAAGGTAATCCCGGCGCCCCGGTAGGCGTCGCGCTCGTACCGGTCGCTGCGCGGCACGCGCGCCATATAGGAGGCGCCGTCGGGTCGGCGCAGGGACAGGGTCGCCACCTGCCCCTCCGGTCCGCTCACGGCCGCGACGCGGGCCCTGGTATCTGTCGGCAGCTCCTGTCCGTCGATGGCATAGAGGACATCGCCAAACCGGATGCCGGCCTGCCGCCCGATATCGGCGAAGGGGCCTCCCATCTGACCTTCGGCCGAGGGGTTCCACCACACGCTGAAACCCACGCGCATGAACGCATGATACTTGGCCTGCGACGCGATCTCGTCTCGCGGATGCACGATCGCGACGAAGGCCAGCGCCAGCAGAAAGGCGCTCCACCAGAACACGCGATAGACCGTGAAAAGGACCATGCGTGCGGCTGAACGCCCGCCCATCGTCGTCTCGGTCATTGCCGCCCCCGCTTCGTCAAATCCCACCGGCGCGTCCAGCCCTCATGGAGCTGAAAACGCCAGGTCCGAAACCCGCCGCCGGCAGGCCAGCGCGGCGTTTCGCACAAGCCCCTCCGTCGAAGCGGCCGATGCGGCGTCCATCTCGGACGCCAGGCCAGTCGCCAGGGCGGCCAGGGTGTCCTGGACATCGAAGTCCCTGGCCCCTCGCCCGCCCTTGGTTGGTCGAAGCCGCTCGCGGATCTCCCGGGCCAGCGCCACGGCGCTGGCGCAACGGGCCTCGATCGCCGTGGACGTGCTCCTGGCGGTGACCGGGAACGCCAGGAAGCGATCGATCTCGATCCGGGATGATCGGAGACCAAGATCATCATCGCTCATGCGAGCCGTCGCCTCGGTCGGCAGGGCGGCCACGGCGAGCAGCCAGGCGACCGCCACAAGCCGCCCGGTGATCACGACACCCGCGCGGATGACGGGACCCGCGGATCCTTCGCGAGAACGGCCGGCTTGTCCGTCGAGCGCCAGGTCCCGTAGGTCACCGACCGCAGGACCCACTCGGCCGGTCCCATCTCGAAGCGCTTCAGCCACAGCACGCTGAAGATGATCTGCACGATCCAGATGAGCGCGGCGATCCCCATCAGCTGGGCGAAACCAAACCGGTCGTAGAAGCCCAGGCCGTAGAAGAGGATCGAGGTGATGACCGACTGCGCGACATAGGTGGTCAGGGCCATGCGGCCGACCGCGGCCAGCCCGCCCTTGAGCGCGCCCAGCAGGCCCTGCTTGAGCAAGACCATCGTCAGGCCCAGAAGGCCCAGCGTCATGGCCAGCCGTCCGGGCTCGTAGAGGAAGGCGTTGGCCAGCGCCACGTCGGGGCTGGGCTGGAATCCGGACCGCCAGCGCAACGCCTCGACGCCGCCGCGCAGAAGCAGGCCCACGAACAGGCCGCCGGCGGCAAGCGCGCCGTAGAAGCCCAGGCCGCGCTCGCCGCTCAGGACGCCGGTCCGGAACAGGATCATGCCGATCAGCATGAAGCCGATGGACTCCAGCACCGTCAGGGGCGCCTCGGAGACATCGAGATTCCAGACCTGCCACTTCTTCAGGCTCCAGGTCACGATCGAAGGGAAGGACGTCCGCTCGACCCGCTCCTTGGCGCGCTCCTCCGGCGCGGTGATCTTCTTGACCATCTCGTCGCGCTTCTCGAGCGCCTTGGCCTGCTCGGCCGTCGGCGTCTTGCCCGAAGCCTTGGCGGCGACGGCGGCCTCGGCCAGGCGCAGGCCTTCCGCCCGTTCAACGGCCTGGCCGCCGATCGCGACGGTCATGACCAGCAGCGCGGCTGCGGCGGCGACCGCCAGTACGCGGGTGTCGGCCTTACGGAAGAGCACCAGGAACAGCCCGGTGACGCCGTAGTTGAACAGGATCTCTCCCGGCCACAGGAAGATCGCGAAATTGGCCACGCCCAGCAGGATGAGGGCAAAGCATCGCGTGAAATAGGCCTGGCCGGCGGCGGCTTCGCGCGCGGGATCGGGCCGGCTCAGCATGACCAGCATGCCCGCGCCGAAGAGCAGCGTGAACAGGCCCCGCATCGTCCCCTGGGCCCCGACATTCTGGATGGAGAAGGCGATCCAGTCGAGACTGGCGGTCGCCGGCAGGGGCGGTCTGGGCCAGTCCCAGCGCAAGCCCATCGCCGGAATGTTCATCAGTAGGATGCCCAGCGCCGCGACGCCGCGCAGGACATCCAATGACTGGATACGCGCCAATCGACCGATCGGCTGCAATCTGACCTCGTTCATTCTATCGCCCCCTAGCGTGTTCAATGGATTTCTCGACGAGCGCGCTGTGCCATTCGGTCGCCGCATCGGTCAGCGCGCATCGCGCGCCGATGCCGCAGATCAGGCCGATCGCGAAGGCCACCGGCGCGCCCATGGCCAGGCCGCTGAGCCACCACACCGCCGGTGACGCCGTGAAGCGTTCGTGCATGGATCCCACCCTGTACTGGCTGCAACAGCCTGGCCGCGGGGTTCGCTCCCCGCCCACGAAACATGCTGAATCCAGGGCGGCGCCGTATAGCTCCGCCTCAGGTTGCCTTGCTGATGAAACGCTGATCTTCTTCGGATGAGGGGGAGACGATGATGCTTGAGCGCTGGAAAGCGCAGGCGGGAGCCCGTTTCGGGCGCTCCCGACATCGCCGCGACTAGGTCCGTCGATGTCCGCCCTGGAACAGTCCCTCCGCGCCCCGGACGAAACAGCGTCGGCCGGACGCGTCGTTCTCAACCGCAGCGCGTCCTTCCGACTGGGCTCGGTTCTGGTCGAGCCGGCGCACCGACGGCTGACGCACGACGACGGCCGCCAGGAGACCCTGGAGCCCAGGATCATGCAGGTGCTGGTGGCGCTGGCGAACGCCGGCCAGGCGGTGCTCTCCCGTGAAGACCTCCTGCAGTCTTGCTGGGAAGGCCGGTTTGTCAGCCGCGACTCCCTAAACCGCGTCATCTCGAAGCTGAGAGCGACAGCGGCCGGGATCGGCGCGGGCAGCTTCGAGATCGTGACGCTGAACAAGACCGGCTATCGCCTGGTCGGCGCGCCGCCTGTGGGCGAACAGACAGCCGATCCGTCGCCGGCGCATCCGAGCCGGCGCTGGCTTCTCGCCGCCGCCTCGGCGGGCGTCCTCGCGGCCGTCGGCGCCGGCGGCTATGTCGCGTGGCGCAAGGTGAGCGCGCCCAAGGGTCCGCTGACCCTGGCGGTCCTGCCGTTCGCCGGCGACCTGGGCAAGGCCCTGGCGCGCGAAGTCCGGCAGAACCTTTCGCGCGTGACCGGCCTGCGCACGGTTTCCGACGCCTCGACCTTCAGCGTCACGGACGAGGCGCTGTCGCCGAGACGCATCGCCGCGCGCCTGGGCGCCAACCTGCTCGTCATCGGCGCGCTGGAGCGGCGCGGCGCCGGCTTCCTGGCCGAGATCCAGCTGCTGGACGGCGTCACCCAGGCCCAGCTCTGGTCCCATCAGGCGCTCAGCGCCGACGACGACCTGGTCGGTATCAGCCAGGCGCTGTCCAGCGCGCTGCTGGAGCAGATGGTCGGGCGCGTGGCCGCCAGCGGCTTTTCGACGACCCTGCCCCCGCGACGCCGCTCGGATCCGCGCGCCTACCCCCACGTGCTGCGCGCCGAGGCCGCCTTTCTGAAGACCCGATCGCTGTTGCTGGTTGCCGACAAGGCCAAGGCCGAGGCCTCCGCCGACGACGCCTATGCCCAGGCCATGGCCGCGCTCGCCATCGACCCCAACGAGGTGCGCGCTCTGCTGACCCTCTGGGGCCTGGCGCGCAACGGGTGGTCAAAGCGGCTGATGGCCAGCCTGCCGCCCGTCCAGGATCTCAACGCGGCCGCCATGATCTATGTGCGGCGGGCCCTGCTGGCCGACCCGAACGACCCGGCCGCGCTGGCCGCCCTGGGCGACCAGCACCGGCGCGACTGGAACTGGGCGGCGTCCGAAGCTCTGCTCAAGCGCGCGGTTCTCGCCGACCCGGGCCTAGTCGAGGCGCGATGGGCCTATGGCACGCTGCTGGCCACGCTCAATCGTAATGTCGAAGGCCTGGCCCAGGCGCGGGAGATCGTGCTGCTGGATCCGGAGAACGTCTCGCGGCGCGGCTACCTGCTGGCGCGCCTGGAATATGCCGCCGGCGAACGCACCAAGGCCCTCGACGACTATCGCGCCGCGCTCCAGCGCTCCAAGGCCAATCTGTTCGACGTCCGCGAGCTCTACATGACGTTTCTGAGCGAAGGGAACGCCGCCGGACTCGACGAGCTGGTCGGAAGGACCTTGAGCCTCCTCCCGCGCGACAAGCCGATGTCCGCGGATATGAGCCAGCTTTTGAAGCGCATCGCCGCGGCCGCCGCGGCCCTGCGCGGACAGCCGGCGGCGTTGCTGGCCATGGTCGACGCCGACGTGGCCGGCGTGATCGAGCTCAAGGCGACAAGGGCGGGTCGGCGCGGCGGCGACCTGCTGTTCCTGGCGGCGCTCGAATATGCCTGGTCCGGAACGGTCGATCGGGCCCTCGACACCCTGGACCGCGCCGTCAACGCCGGGTCGTTGAACTGGATCGTGTCCCTGCCCTACGGCCGCAACCCCTTCCCCAAGGCCGTTGCCGATCATCACCGTTTCACGGCGATCTGGGATCGCGATCCGCGCCTGGCCGAGCTGATCCGCCTTCGCCGCAAGGCGGCCGCCGCCTGAGGCTCAGAAGGACCTGCCCACGTTCAGGTACCAGTAGCGGCCATAGGGGTTGTAGAGCGCGCCGAGATAGCCGGTCGCGGACAGCGGCGGATCCCTGTCGAACAGATTGCGCGCGCCCAGACGCACATGGGCCGGTCCGCCGCCCGGCCGATAGTCGAAATAGGCTCCGATCGTCAGCTGGCTCTTCACCCTGTAGGGCGCGCCATCGACCGTCAGGAAGTCGGTGTTGAGCACCGAGCCGGTATAGGCCGCCGACGCACCGACCTTGTAGTCGCCGCGACGCCAGGTCAGCTGGCCGGCCACCTTCCATTCGGGTTTTCCGTTCTTGCGCAGCAGGTCGCCCGGATCGGCCAGTGGCGTCGCGGCGTTGATCGCCCCAACCGCCCGGGCCTCGAACAACGCCTTCACCGGCTCGGAGAGCGCTTGCGAGAAACGATCCATATAGGCCGCGTCGACATCCAGGGTCAGCCGGCCCCAAGGACGGTTCGGTCCGCGCCAGGCCAGGGCGACATCCACGCCGCTGACCGCCTGGGCCTGCAGCATGCGAAACCGGTCCCTGATCTCGATCATCTGCCCCGCGGGCGCCAGGCCGGTTCCGGCGAAGAGCGCGATGTCGTCGCGCGTGGGCGCGGCCCGAAGGACGGCGGCGCTAGTCGCCCCCGTCGTCCGCGCCAGATAGTCGGCGATCGCCAGATTGGTCGATCCCAAGAGGCCGATCACGCTGGTCTGGTCGATGCGCCAGCGATCGACACTGACCATCACCTGGCCAAACCGGTCGGACGGGATGGCCGGCGTCAGGACCAGGCCGAAAGACCGACCGCGGCTGTGCTCGGCGCTCAGGTCCGGATTGCCTGAGGTGGTGAAGCGGACATTGACGTTGCGCGTGCAGGCCGAGAACGTCTTGATCCGCCCCGCGCGCAGGTCGGCCTCGCAGAGATAGTAGTCGAGAATCGCGTTCGAGCGCGAATAGCTGAACGGGTTGGTCGTCTCGAGGTTGGGCGCCCGAAACCCCTTCTGCCAGGCGCCGCGCAGGCGGACAAAGGCGAACGGCTCCCACGCCACGGCGACCTTAGGCGTGGCGACAGCGCCGAAGTCACTGTAGCGCTCGATCCGGCCGGCGAGATGCAGATCGATGCGCCTGACCAACGGCAGCGCCCGATCCGGCGACACCAGCGGCGCCGTCAGCTCCGCATAGGCCGACAGGACGCCGCGCGAACCGTGCGTGCTGGGCGTGTCGTTCGTGCCCGTGACATTGCTGGCCGACACCAGGCCCGTGACCGGATCGGTGAAGGGCGCGCCGCCGTCCAGCCTGGGATCGCGCACGTCGGCTTGTGTCTCGCGGCGCGCCTCGACCCCCGCCGCGAAGCCGACCGGGCCCGCCGGCAAGGTCAGCAATCTGGGCGTCGATACCTTGAAGTCGGCCAGGGTCAGGCCGCTGGTCGAGCGGCGCTTGATCCGGATCCGGATCGCATCGAGCGCCGCCTGCGAGCTGGGCGTGCAGTCGCGTCCCTGGGCGCCGACCAGGCACCCGCCGTTGAACGGATTGTAGGCGTCGGTCGTCGAGAGCGCCAACTGGGCGGCGAGCCTGGCGCTGTCTATCCCGTCCGACCGATCCAGGGCCCGCCCCCGCGAATAGAGCACAGCCGTGTCCCAGGCAAAGCGCCCCGCCCTGCCCTTCAGGCCAAGCAGGGCTCGCACCTGGGTGTTGTCGACGCGGACGACGTTGGGACCAAGGTCGTTGAACCGATAGCCGCTGATCGTCACCGCCGCGCCCGAGGCCGGCACGTTGGTCAGGCCCGGCAAGCGGTTGGGATTGAGACGGCCGTCGGCGAAGGCGACCGGGCCGAAGGGATTGTAGTAATTGCTGGCGGGAATCCCGATCGCGACCAGGCTGGAACCCTGCAGGGTCAAGGCCCGCGACGCCGCGCCATAGGCGCCGAGTTCGCCATAGGCCTCGGCCCTGTCCGAGACCGCGTAGCCGCCCGAGACGAAGAGGTTCAGCCGGCGGATCGCGGGCGACGCCGTCGTCTGGTCCAGGACCGGGCCATCGTAGCGCAGCTTGTCGGCGGCGCTGCTTGAGGTCAGCGAACCGACACCCAGGCACAGGCCCCCTCCCAGGCTCGCCGCGCATCCGGCCAGGGCGTCGGGCTGAACGTGCGCCACGCCGGCGGCCGTGGTGATGGCGACGCCTCCTTGCCGGACCGCGCCGCTCGTTCCTAGCACCCCCAGTGTCGTGAACGAGCTCAGCGAACCGCGCGTGTCGGGCGCATTGCTCGCCGCGTAGGCCGGATCGCCGACGAACAGCGCCTGCAGGTCCAGGCTCCGGGTATAGGGCTGGTCGCTGGGTCGCTGCGCGGTGCGGTCGGTGGCGTTGAGGACGAGCACGACATGTCCACGGCCGTCGCCGATCATCCCGCCCGCCAGCACATCCAGGCCCCGCTCGCGACGATGCGTCCCCTCGGCCCAGCCGTAACGGAACTCTGTCGAGACGCCTTCATAGCGGTCGGGCATGACGGCGTTGACGACGCCGGCCACCGCATCGGCGCCATAGATGGCCGAGGCGCCGTCCGCCAGGACCTCCAGTCGCGCCAGTCCCGTGCTGGGTATGGCGTTGGCGTTGAAGCCCAGCAGCGGGACCGTGCCCGAGGACTGGCTGGTGGGATGGGCCACGGTCCGTCGGCCATTGATCAGCACCAGGGTGTAGCCGACCCCGAGGCTGCGCAGATTGATCGAGTTGATATCGCCGCGCGCGGAGTTGCTGGTCTGGACGTTGTTGTTGGCGTGGATGAAGACGTCGCCCATCTGCGGCAGGCCACGCAGCAGATCATCGCCCGACACCGCGCCGGTCGCGGCGATGCGATCGGGCGTCATGACGACGGCGGTCGAGGTCGCCGCGGCGGCGGCCCCCTCGATCCGACTACCCACGATCACGATCTCATCGACCGCCGGGTCGCTCGACGCACGCCGATCCAGGGCCCATGCCGCACTGGCCAGCACGAGCCCAAGAACCGTTGTCGCCTGAAAAACCCGGTCGCCGGTCGCCCCTCGCCCGGTCCGCTTCATGCTCGAAGCCTAACCGCACAGTCGCAGGTCCCTAAAGCCCAAAACGCGCGCCGGACGAGAAAAGGCGTAGTGCTGGCAAATGCAGTTCGCGCGGAAACTCTGCGATGCTCTCGCAGGTGCAAGCAAACCTTCCATCAGTGAGCGCCGAACGCCCGGATCTTCCGATAAGGATCGTAGCGCCGATGGTGACCGGGCCTCCGGCCGTGACGATCAGCCCGCCGCAGGTCTCCGAGCCGGTGGTCGGCGCGCCCTTGGCCGCCAGTTCGGGATACTCGCCCAGCGGGATCTTCCAGAGATAGCGGCCGGTTGAGATCCAGGGCGTTCAGCGTGCCAAACGTCGCGGGCCGTGATCCGCTGGGTTGACGCCGCCGCGTGACGGCGACGCCGACCCAGCCGGACACTAAGCGCGTTTCGGAAACGCACCCGCCGCGACGACGCCGCGATGCAGGACGACCTGCCGAGGCGTCAGTCGGGCGACGGCTTCGGCCGAGCTGGCCGCCGCCACGAACACGCAGTCCGCGGCGTCGCCGACCTTGGGCCACAGCTGTTCGCCGGACGGGCTCAACGGGGTGATGCCGCCCGTGGGGATCTTCAGCGCCTGGCCGATCGCCAGTTCATCCGACCAGCCATAGAGCTGGCAGGCCAGCTTGGCCTTTTCCAGCACGTCGCCGCTGCCGAAGACCGACCAGTGATCGACGACGCTGTCGGTGCCGGTGAACACCTTCACGCCGGCCGCCTGCAGGGTCGGGATCGGCATGACTCGGCCGCCGAACGGGACGGTCGAAGCGATCGACACACCGGCCGCGTTCAGCCGCGCGGCCATATCGGCGGCCGCCGGCTTGTCCAGCGACATCAGCGAGAAGGCGTGGCTGATGGTGACGCGATCCTTCAGCACCGGGTTCTTGGCGGTGATGTCGGTGATGCGGTTGATCGCGGCGACACCGCTCTCGCCCGGCTCGTGGATGTGGATGTCGACGCCCGCCTTCTCGTCGAGGGCGATCTGCATCATCGTGTCGACCGACTTCTCCATGCCGCCGTCGACCGCCGTCGGGTCGATGCCGCCGACATGGGTGGCGCCGGCGCGGATGGCCTGGCGCATCGTCTCCTCCAGGCCGATGCTGACCAGGCCGTGCTGCGGGAAGGCGACGATCTCGTGGCCGAAGTCGGCATCGTGCCGTTCCAGGGCCGCCCTCAGCTTCTCGACGTGCTTGGTCCCGATCACCTTGTCGACGTTGCACTGGCTGCGGGCGAAGGTGGTGCCGTTGGTCTGCAGCAGCTTGACCAGGGCCTCGGCGCGCGGCTCCAGCGTCGGCAGCATTTCCGGCAGCAGCGTGTGCTCCAGCTGGATCTGGCCGGCGATGCCGCCCTTGCGCTTGCGCGGCGCGCGCCAGGGCCCGCCGTAGAAGGTCTTGTCCAGGTGGATGTGCATGTCGCGGAACGACGGCAGCATCAGCAGGCCGCCCGCGTCATGGACCACCGCGCCAGGCGGGATCGCCGCGCCGGCCGGCAGGATGGCGGCGATGGCCCCCTTCTCGATCTTCAGGGTCCGCAGCTCGGTGCGCGTGGCGGCGATCTCGTCGCCGTCACGCTCGAAGCCGGTCTCCAGCCGGACGTTGCGCAGGTAGTAGACGGCCCCGGCGAGGGGCTTGGTCGCCGCCCGGGCCTGGCCGGAGACCGCCGCCAGGCCCAGTGCGCCGGCCGCGAGGCCGCCGGCGCCGAGCAGAGCCCGGCGCGAGAGATCGGGTGTCATGTGTTCGCTCTGGTTCGTCATGTCGGCCTCTAGAACTTGTAGCGGACGCCCAGCTTCACCTGCCAGACGGACTGGGCGTTGAAGCTGCTGGCGGCCTTCGAGGTGAACTTGTCGTACTGGTAGAAATTGCCCGCGCCTGCCGCACAGGCCACGCCGGCGAACTGGCAGTTGCGCGCGGCGATGTTGGACGAGACGTAGGGGCTAGGCACCTGCTGGACCACGCCCCACTTGTTGTTGAGCATGTTCCCCAGGTTCTCGATGTCGACATAGATCTCGGCCTTGGCCGCGTGCGGGAAGAAGGCCGGAGCCTCCTGGCTGAGGCGGATGTCGACGGTGGTCACCTCGGGCGACTTGAAGGCGTTGCGCGGCGTGATCTTGCCGGCGTAGTCGATCAGGCCGGTCTTCGTCAGGAAGGCGTTGAAGGCCGCGAAGTCGAAGCCCGGCGCATAGGTGACGATCGGATCGCTGGTCGCCGTGATCTGACCGTTCGAGGCCTTCGGCACATACAGCAGTTCGCGGTTGCGCGAGGCGTTCGAGCCGTTCTCGCCGACCAGCACGTCGCCCGCCTGGGCCGCGTTGGCGCCCACGTCGAACGTGTAGCTGAACGGCAGGCCCGAGCGGCGCTGGGCGAACAGTGTGATGCCCGTCCGGTAGCCCGTGAAGAACTCGTGGCGATAGTTCAGCGCCAGCTTGCTCAGGTGGCGGAACTCATAGTTCGAGGTCGCCAACGACGGGTTGTTGGGGTTGTCGGTGGCCACGCCGTTGTAGTTCGAGGCCGCGACCGTGCTGACGCCCGGATTGACGTCCTTGGAGTTGATGTAGGTGTGCGACAGCTGGGCGTCGAGGCCGTCCAGCAGGCCGCCGGACCAGTGCTTGCCCACGGCGACGCCGATCTGGTCGGCATGACCCTTGCCGGTGTTGGTGACGAAGATGTCGTAGCGATTGTCGCGGGTGCGCAGGAAGGTCGGGCGACCGTCCGGCGCCGGAGCGCCCGGATTGGCCTTGCTGTAGAGGTCCTCCCAGGTCACCGCGTTCTGGACCTCGGTGCGGATGTACTCGGCGCTGACGCGCCAGTCGTCGCCGCCGTAGCGACCCAGGTCGAAGCTTTTCTGGACGCCGATCGAGGCCTTCCACGACGACTGTGGCTTGAAGTCCGGATCCAGGATGTTGGTGATGCCCTGGCCGGTGGCGGCGCTCTGGGTGTTCAGCGCCTGGACGCCCGCGGCGACGGTCTTGGCGTCGACATTGTTCAGGGCGGCGAGGCACGCGGCGCTGGCCGTGGCCGAGCGGCTGCAGTTGACGTTCCCCAGCACGATGCCGGTGTTGTAGAAGGTGTTGGCCGTCCACACCGTGGGCGAACCGCCGCCGAACAGGCCGACGCCGCCATAGACGGTCAGGGTCGGGTCCGGCTGCCAGTTGAAGCCAATGCGCGGCTGCAGCAGGCGCTTGCCGTCGAGATTGGCGCCGTTGTCCAGGCCATAGCGGGCCATGACCACCGGGTTGCTCTGGGGCTTGTCGCTCTGCTCGTACCAGTCGTAGCGCAGGCCCGCCTTGACGGTCAGGTTCGGCAGGATCGACCACTCGTCCTGCAGGTAGACGGTGTTCATGGTCGAGTGGATGGTCGCCCCGCCATGGGCCTTGTTGTTGTCGCCGGCGTTGGCGTAGGCCAGCGACGAGGCCAGGCGCGCCTGCAGGTCGGCGATCGAGTTGAAGACGTAGGCCCCGTTGGCGTTCTGGACGAACAGGTCCCAGATCTTCAGGGCTTCGCGCTCGTAGCCGCCGGTGATGCGGTGATTGCCCAGGGTGTAGATGCCCTTGGCCCGGTACTGCTGCAGGTAGGTGGTCAGTTCGTTGGCCTGGTACGAGGCGTCGGTGCCCGCATAGATGCTGGGGCCCGCGCCCGTGCCGTTCACGAAGACCCGGAACTGGGCGTAGTCGGTCCCCGCGAGCGGCGTCGAGGGGTTGTCCATCTTCTTGTACGAGGCGCTGAGCTCGGTGGTGAAGTTCTCGGTCCAGTTCGAGAACAGCTGAGCCTTGTAGACGTCGAGATTGTTCTCGCGCTCGATGTACTTGGACAGCAGGCCCAGCGACGTGGACGTGCCGGTCAGGGTGTTGCCCGAGGCGCTGAGGCTGGAGCCGTAGGTGCGCTGGTAGGACACGGTCGCGCGGTGCCGGTCGTTGATGTTCCAGTCCAGCTTGCCGAACCACTTCTCGTCGAGGTTCGGGAACTGCTCGGCGGTGTAGCCCAGCGGGTCGTAGCCGTAGACCGACTTGATGATCGTCCGGACCTGCTCGGCCTGGGCGACGGTGACGCCGGGCACCTCGTTGGGCATGCCAGAGCCCGTCGGGCCGGTCAGCGACGGCTCCAGGTGCTCGAACTTCTCGTAGTTGAAGGTGAAGAACAGCCGGTCCTTGATGATCGGCCCGGTCAGGGTCGCGCCCCAGGTCTTCTCGGAGAACTTGCCGCCCAGGGTGCGCTTCTGCAGCGTGCCGTCCTGGAAGTCGGTGTACTGGAACTTCTTGCCCTGCAGGTTCTGGTTGGTGTTCTCGAAGAAGGCCGAACCGTGGAAGGCGTTGCCGCCCGACTTGGTGGTGGCGTTCAGGGTGCAGCCGCCGAACGAGCCGTAGTTGACGTCGTAGGGCGCGATCTCCACGCCCAGGGTCTCGACGATGTCCATGGAGACGGGCGAGCGCTGGGTGGGATAGCCGTTGGCCTGCAGGCCGAAGTCGTCGTTCTGGCGGACGCCGTCGATGGTCAGCGAGTTGGAACGGTTGTTGGCCCCGCCGCAGATCAGCGCCTTGTTGTTGGTGGAGTCGATGGCCACGAACGGGTTCATCCGCGCCACGTCCTTCAGGTCGCGACTGATCGACGGCGCCAGCTGGATCTCGGCGGCGCTGAAGTTCGAGCTGGGACCGGTCTTGAGGTCCTTGGCGCCCAGCGAGGCGGCGGTGACGACCACCGCGTCGACCGAACCGGTCTCAAGCGCGAAGTTCAGCTGGAAGGCGTCGCCGGTATTGACCGACGGCACCTGCACGGATTTCGCGCCGTACTGGCTGGACTTGGCCGTGACCACATAAGGACCGCCCGGACGCAGGTTACGGGCCGAGAAGGCGCCGTCCTCGTTGGTGGTGGTGTTGGTCGTCGTGCCCGACGGGGCGTGGACGATGGTGATCGGAACTCCGGCCAGAGGCGTACCGGCCTCATCGGTCAGGCGCCCCTGGATGGCGCCGGTGATCACCTGGGCCTGGACCACGACAGGCGCGGCGGTCGCCACGATCGCGATCACACCCACCGCCGCGCCGGACGAAAGCCTTCTCAAAAACGACATCGCCAAATCCCCTGTTTGCGTGCCCGACGCGCGTATCCCCACACGCGCCGGCCCCAGGGCGTCGGTCGGCAGGGCCGCCGCGTCGCCAGGGACGAGTTCAAGGAAACCGGTATTTCGTCGATGATCCAAAACTAAATCGTCTACGATTTGATATTCAGTCGTTGACGTTCCCTTTGCCGGATTTTTTGGCGGCTCGCCAGGGCTTGCTGCACCGCGAAAGGGCGCCGGACAGCGATTGAGGGAAATGGATCGTCGTCGGAAGAGACTCAGATCGTCGACGATCTGGTGGCGCCGGCGCTCAGATCCGGTCGATCTCGGTCTCGCGAACCTTGCCGCTTTCGTCCTGCAGGGAGAAGCGATCGCGCGTCGTCACATAGAAGCTGGCGCCGAAACGGCCGACCGGGAAATAGTCCTGCAGGCTGACCCGCCAGGCCTGGGTGTCGATCAGGCCTTCGCGCGCGTGCAGATGCAGCACCTTGCCGAAGAAGATCAGCCGGCTGTCGGTGCGGATCGTCTCCCAGAGCTCGCACTCGAAGGCGACGGGCGCCTCGGCGATGCGCGGGGGCGCGACGGCGACCGAGGGCGCGGTTGTCAGGCCCACGACGTCCAGTTCGCTCTGGTCCGCAGGCAGGGCCTCGCCGCACGCATGCATCTTGGCCGCGATGGCCTCGTCTGCCAGGTGCACGACGAACTGGTTCGAGGCGATGATATTGGCCGCCGTGTCCTTCAGCCCGCCGGACGCCAGCAGGTTGACGCTGATCATCACCAGCGGCGGCTCCTCGCCCAGCATGTTGAACATGCTGAAGGGGGCGGCGTTGACGACGCCATCGGCGTTGATGGTGGTCACCAGGGCGATCGGCCGAGGCACGATGAGGCTCGCCATCAGCTTGTAGCGTTGATAGGCGGTGATGCTGGCGAAATCGACGTGCATGGCGGCCTTCCGGCTCTGGTTAGAAGCTGGCCTCAGGCCAGGTTGAGCATTTGGGCCAGGGTCTTCACCGAGGACGGCCGCTCAAGGCAGATCCGATCCTCCAGCCCCACCAGGTGTGAGTTCATGGCGGCCACGGCGCGGGCCGCGTCGCCCTTGGAGATGGCGTCGACGATGTCGCAATGCTCCTCGTGCTCGCAGGCGGCGTTGCCTGCGGGCTCGTACAGCGCCACGATCAGCGAGCAGCGCGAGATCAGCTCGGTCAGGTAGGCCAGCAGGATCGGATTGCCGCCCAGGGCCGCGACCTGCAGGTGGAAATTGCGCGCCGTCTGGGCCCAGGCCGGCTGGTAGGCGTTGGCCATCGCCTCCTCCTCCTGGTGCAGCAGGGCGTGCAGTTCCTCGATGTCCTTGCCGCTATGGCGCTGCACGGCCAGCTCGACGAGCGCGGCCTCCAGCGCCCGGCGGGCTTCGAAGATCTTGCGCGTCTCTTCCGGAGTCGGGACGGCGATGATCGCGCCGCGATTGGGGCGCAGCTCGACGATCCGGTCGTGCTCCAGGCGCTGCAGCACCTTGCGCACCACCGCCCTGCTGACCCCGAACAGCGCGCAGAGCGCCGGCTCCGGCAGCTTGGTGCCCGGCGGCAGGCGCTGGTTCAGCACGCCGTCGAACACCGACTGATAGATGCGCTGCTCGACGTCGCCGCCGCCATCCACCGGCGCGATGCCGCCCATGTCCGTCTTGGCCGGACCACGCTTGGCCTTGCCGCGCGCGCTGGCGGCGGCGGCGGACTTGCGCGGAGCAGGCTTGGGTTTCTGGGTCATGCAAATGCGCCGAAACTGGAGATTGAGGTTCTAGGCCCCCGCGTCGGCCTCGGCGCAAACAGCGATCCGCGCCACCCGACGGCCTAATCGTCAGGATGCCGCGATCGCGAGCAATTTTTCAATGCGGTTTGTCGACTTTTTGCACACTCAAACTGTCGACGCATATTTCTTCGGATCGTCGACGATTTTGTGCGGACGATAAAACGCACCACGCTTAACTGCCCCTCGAACGGCCGCGGCGACGTCCGCGCCGCGCCAGAGTCGAGAGGTAGTCCCGTGCCGCATCCCTGCCGTCGATCGTTCGTCGTCGGAACCCTCGCCGCCCTGACCGCGGCTTGCAAGGGCGCCGACGGCGCCGGGCCGGTGAAGATCGGCCTGATCACCGCCCTCTCCGGCCAGTCGGCCCGCTCGGGCGAGGCGATCAGCAGGGGGCTGACCATCGCGATCGACGAGGTCAACGCCGCCGGCGGCGTGCTGGGCGGCCGCAAGCTGGAGTTGGTCCGCCGCGACGACGAGAGCAATCCCGCCCGGGGCGTCACCGCCGCGCGCGAGCTGATCCATCGCGAGAAGGTCGCCGTGCTGTTCGGCGGCCTCGACACCCCGGTGGCGCGGGCGATCGTGCCGGTCGCCACCGAAGCCAAGGTCCCCTTCGTTGTGCCGTGGGCGGCCGGCACGGCCATCACCCACAACGGCACGGACCCCAACTTCGTGTTCCGCGTCTCGGCCGTCGACGAGGAGGTCGACAAGGCCATGGTCGCCTATGCGCGCCAGACCTTCGCCGCCAAGCGTCCGGGCCTGATCCTCCTGAACAACCCCTGGGGCGAATCCAACGAGAAGGGCCTGAAAGCCGCCCTCGCCGCCGTCGGTTCGCCGCTGGCCGGCTCGGAGAAGTTCGAGGCCTCGGACGTCGACGTCACCGCGCAGCTGGGACGCCTGCGCGCGGCCGGCGCCGACACCCTGCTAATGGTCGGCACCGTCGGTCCGTCGGCCCAGGTCGTGCGTTCGCTGGACCGCATGGGCTGGACCGTGCCGGTGGTCTCGCACTGGGGTCCAGCGGGCGGCCGCTTTGGCGAACTGGCCGGCCCCAACGCCGGGCGCGTCACCTTCATCCAGACCTACAGCTTCGCCGGCCCGCCCTCGCCCGTCCGCGACAAGGTGCTGGCGGCGCTGAAGGCCAAGTATCCCGACATCAAGTCGGCGGCCGACGTCACGCCGGCGGTCGGGGTCGCCAACGCCTATGACGCCATGCGCCTGACCGCCCTGGCCCTCGACAAGGCCGGCTCGACCGACGGCGAGGCCGTGCGCAAGGGCTTCGCCGCCATCGATCGTTATGACGGGCTAATCAAGACCTACCAGAGGCCGTTCGCCGACGGTCGCCACGACGCCTTGGTCGGCGACGACTATGTCTGGGCTCGCTTCGAAGGCGATCACATCGTCCCGGTCCAGCGCGGCTAGGGACGCGGCATGGATCTGGTCTCCCCCCTCGTCAGCGGACTGGCGCTCGGCAGCATGTATGGGCTGATCGCGCTGGGCTTCTACATCACCTACTCGGTCTGCGGCGCGCTGAACTTCGCCCAGGGCGCCAGCGCCATGCTGGGCGCGGTGCTGCTGTTCACGCTGACCCGCACGCTGGGCTGGCCCGCCCTGCTGGCCGCGCCGGTCGCCATCCTGCTGTGCGGGCTCTATGGCCTGCTGGTCGAGAGCCTGGCCGTCCGCCCGTTCCTCAAGCGCAAGTCCGACGCCTGGCTGATGGCGACCGTCGCCCTAGGCCTGGTCACCGACAACGCCACGCTCTTCCTGTTCGGCACCGAGCCGCGCAGCCTGAGCTCGCCCCTGACCCAGTCGTCGGTGAAGATCGGCAGCCTGGCCCTGGCGGTCTATCCGTTGCACCTGGTCATTCCCCTGGCGGGACTGGCCACGGCCGGCGCCCTGCACTGGATCAGCCGCCGCACCCTGCTGGGCACGGCGCTGCTGGCCACAGCCCAGAACCGCGACGCCGCCAGCCTGATGGGCATCCCGGTGGCCGTGATGGTCGCCGCCGCCTTCGCCGTGTCGTCGGCCCTGGCGGGTCTGGCCGGCGCCCTGGTCGCGCCGCTGTTCACGATCCAGTCGGACATGGGCGTCGTCCTGGGCCTCAAGGCCTTCGCTGTCGCCATCCTTGGCGGGCTGAAGAACCCCTGGGGGATCATGGTCGCCGGCGCGCTTTTTGGCGTGGTCGAGGCCGCCACCGGCGCCGTGCTCGGCTCGGGCTACACCCAGATCCTGACCTTCGGCCTGGTGATCGTGGCCCTGGCGCTGCGCCCCGATGGCCTGCTGGGCAAGGCCGAAGTCCGGAAGGTATGAGCATGCGCCGCGTGATCCCGACCCTGCTGGCCGCCGGCGCGGCCCTGGCCGCGCTCGCCCTGCCTCAGGCGCTGGACAGCTACTATGTCTTCGTCCTGGGCCAGATCGCCCTGCTGACCATCGTCGGCGTGGGGCTCAACGTCCTGATCGGCCTGGGCGGCCAGATGTCGTTCGGCCATGCCGGCGTCTATGCCCTGGGCGCCTATGCCGTGGCCATCCTGACCACGCGGCTGGGCGTCAGCTTCTGGATCGCCTGGCCGCTGGGCGCGCTGGCGGCCGGCGCGGTCGGCGCCCTGCTGGCGATCCCGGCCCTGCGGCTGAAGGGCCCGTACCTGGCCATGGTCACGATCGCCTTCGGCCTGATCGTCGAGCAAGGGCTGGTCGAGTTGCGCGACATCACCGGCGGCCAGAACGGCATCCTCGACATTCCCGCGCCGCACCTCGGCGCGACCTCCCTCGACGCGCGCGGCTTGGCGACCCTGGCCGTGGCGGTCGCCGTCCTGGCCCTGCTGGCATTCCACCGCCTCTCGGCCAGCGGCTGGGGCGCAGCCCTGCGCGCCGTGCGCGACGCCGAGGTCGCGGCCGCCACGGCGGGCCTCAATCCCACCGTGATCCGCACCGCCGCCTTCGCCATCTCGGCCGCCCTGGCGGGCGCGGCCGGCGGGCTCTTCGCGCCGATGTCCGGCTTCGTCACGCCCCAGACCTTCAACCTCACCCAGTCGATCCTGTTCGTGCTGGTGGTGGTGCTGGGCGGCTCCGGCGCGCGCCTGGGGCCGCTGTTGGGCGCCGTGGTCGTGGGCCTGCTGCCCGAGCTGCTGTCCGGCTTCGAGGCCTATCGAATCCTGGTGTTCGGCGCCCTGCTAATGGAGGTGCTGTGGCTGGCGCCGCGCGGCCTGGCCGGTCTCTGGACGCCGATCGTCTCGCGCTTCAAGCCACCTGCCGCCCCGCCCCCGATCGAAACGACGGCCGAACTCGCCGAGCTGCTGCCCGCGCGGCCACGCGCGGCCCTGACGGCCGAGGGCCTGGTCATGCGCTTTGGCGGCCTGAAGGCCGTCGACGGCGCCAGCTTCACCCTGCCGCCTGGCCAGGTCACCGCCCTGATCGGCCCCAACGGCGCGGGCAAGTCGACCGTCATGAACCTGCTGAGCGGCTTCTACCGGCCCACCGAGGGACGGTGCCTGCTGGGCGCCGCGCCCCTGCCCCGCCGCGCCTTCGCGGTCGCTCGGGCTGGCGTCGCGCGCTCGTACCAGACCTCGCAGGTCTTCGAGAGCCTCAGCGTCGAGGACAATGTCCTGCTTGCCGACCGCAAGGGCCGCCTGGGTTCGCCCCTGGCCGCCCTGGCGACGTCGGGCAAGCGCCAGCGGGCCCGCGCCCTGCTGATGGCCTGCGGCTTCCGCGGCGATCCGACCCAGCCGGCTCGCGATCTCGCCCATGTCGATCGTCGCCTGGTGGAGATCGCCCGCGGCCTGGCCCAAGATCCCGACGTCCTGCTGCTGGACGAGCCCGCTGCAGGTCTCTCCCAGGCCGACAAGCGCCAGCTGGGCGCGCTGCTTAAGGCGATCGCCGCGACCGGCATGGCCGTCGGCCTGATCGAGCACGACATGGGCCTGGTCATGGGCGTGTCCGACACCGTCGTCGTCCTCAACGCCGGGACCCAGATCGCCGTTGGTCCGCCGGCCCAGATCCAGGCCGACCCGGCCGTGCGCGCCGCCTATCTGGGCGCCGCCCCGCCCGTCGCGCCGGCGCCGACTGGCCCGATCAGTCGTCTGGACGCCTTGCGGGTCGTCAACCTGACCGCGGGCTATGGTGCTGCGCCCGTGCTGCACGGCGTCGAGATCGAGGTGCGCCAGGGCGAGGCCGTCGCCCTACTGGGCGCCAACGGCGCGGGCAAGTCGACCCTGATGCGGGTCATCGCCGGCCTGCATCCGGCCGCCGAGGGCCAGGTGGCGTTCGAAGGCGTGGTTCTGAACGGCCTCGGCGCCGACGAGCGCGTGCGCAAGGGCGTCGTGCTGGTCCCCGAGGGCCGGCAGGTGTTCCCGGAGCTGACCGTCCGCGACAACATTCGGCTCGGGGCGTTCCTGGACGCTCGGGACATCGACGCCCGCACGTCGGAGATGCTGGAGCGCTTCCCGCGCCTGGCCGAGCGCCTGCAGCAGCGGGCGGGCCTCCTGTCCGGCGGCGAGCAGCAGATGCTGGCCCTGGCTCGCGCCCTGATGAGCCGCCCGCGCGTGCTGCTGCTGGACGAGCCGTCCATGGGCCTGGCGCCGCGCGTCATCGACGAGATCTTCCAGGCCTTCCGCGACCTGCGGGACCGCGACATGACGCTCCTGATCGTCGACCAGATGGCCGGGTTGGCTCTGTCGGTGGCGGACCGCGCCTATGTGCTCAGCGAGGGAACGATCGTCGCCCACGGAACGTCGGCGGCGATCGCGGAAGACCCGTCGATTTCGGAGGCCTATTTGGGGCGGTAAACGCGCCGCTCCTAAAGAATCCGCGTGCTTTGGGCGCGCGCGACGGCGTCGGTTCGATTGACGGCGCCCAGCTCTCCCATCAAGCGTGCCACGTGTATCTTCACGGTCGAGGGCGAGATCGTGAGGCTCTGGGCGATCTGTTTGTTGGACATGCCCTCGGCCATCAGTCGCAGGACCTGTAGCTGGCGCGGTGGAAGCGCCTTCAGCTCCAGCGCCCGGATACCAGGGACCTGAGCGCGGATCGCCTCCATCAGCGCCGCCGGTTCGGCGTTCTTCGAGCAGACCGCCGCGACGCCACAGTTTCGCACGGCTTCGAGCAGCTCAACGTCGTCGACGCCCGTGATAACGACCAGGACGGCTGCAGGCGCTCGACCACGAAGGGTCGCCAGGCCCTCGAGCGGCTCGCTTCCCGGCATCGAGAGATCGACCAGGCAGAAATCCGGCCCGCTCTCCGCCAGGGCCCACGCCGAAGGATAGTCGTCGGCTTCGGCCAGTTCGAGATGGGGCCAGCGGCCTCGCATCGCCGAGACCAGGGCGGCGCGCATCAGCGGGTGGTCGTCGCAGATCAGGCCGCGCATCGGGCCTCGTCGACGGCGGGTTCGACCGGGAGGCGGATATAGAAGGCCGCCCCCTTCGATGCGGTCTGCTGCACGCCGCAGGTTCCGCCCAGGAGCTCGGCCAGACCTCGGGTGGCGGCCAGGCCCAGGCCAAAGCCGCCGGCGGCGCCGACGCGCGCGCCCTGTTCGAAGGGCAGAAAGAGGCGCGTTTCGTCTTCGGGATCGAAACCTTTCCCGTCGTCGATCACCCACAGGGTCACCTGCCCTGCCCCGCGCCGAACGCCGACCAGCACCCGCCCGCCCCCAGAGTGGCGGATAGCGTTGGACACTAGGTTCTCCACGGCGCGGCCCAAGAGGTCCAGATCGGCGCGGAGCGGGATGTGCGCGCCCGCGAACGACAGCCGGATTTGCGCGGCGCTCGCCGCCGAGGCCTGGGTCAGCCTTATCCTGTCGAAGAGCTCGCTGGCGACCAGTCGCGTCCACTTGGGCGTCAGCGCCTGGCCTTCCAGCCGCAGGTGCTGCAACATCGCCTCGACGAGGCTTCGCGCGACGCCCAGCGACCGTTTGGCGTTGTCGAGCGAGAAGGTCTGTTCGCGCTGGGCGCGCCCCGGCCGAACGCCGTCGAGAAACAGCGCCGCCGCCTGCAGGGGCTGCTGCAGGTCGTGGGACGCGGCCCGGATGAAATGGGTCTTGGTGTCACGCTCGCGTTCGAGCTCGACCAGGGCCCGGGCAAGTTCGCGGCGCGAGACGTCCGCCATCGCCTGGGCGGTCGCAGCCTTGACGACGGCCTCGCGCACGAAGCGTCGGATGGCGATCAGGGTCGCGCCGAAGAGGACGAGGAAGAGGCTGAACTGCAGGAAGTAAGGCGGCCGCTCGACCATCAGCCAGGCCGTCAGCGATCCCAGCACCAGCAGGACCGCAGAACGCAGGACCTGGGTCGCCTCGGTCGCGGCGGCGAACTGGACGATCAGGAACCAGGCGCAGAGAACCAGCAACATTGCCCGCAGATCCGGATCCGAGACCGGCAGGAAGACCCAGACGCTGGCGGCCGTCGCCAGGTTGCAGAGCCACATGATGATCTTCGCGCCCGGGATCCAGGCCCGCAGGATCGCCTCGTCCGAAGGCGGCCTGGACTGGAAGACGATCCACGCCGCCAGCCATCCGGCCAGCGCCGCGGACATCGCGCCGAGCCACAGCGCAAAGCCGACCTGATCGGCGCGGCGCACGAAGTGCGACGCAAGAAAAGCGGTGACGACCAGCAAGCCGAACCAGGCCGCGATGCTGCCCTTCAGCTCCGCCCTGACTTCGTTGACGAGAACCTGATCTCGAACAACCCGATCCACTGACACCAGAAGACGCCCCCTCGTCCGCAGGACGATCGGTGCGCCACAAGGGGCTGTCAAGCACAGGCCGCGCGATCGGCAAGTAGACCAGATGGCCGACTTGTCGTCCTCCCGTCGCTTTCGAATAACGGAGCGGCGTCCTGTAGCCCGATCCTCGGGGTAGCCCGCGTCGTCCACGCGGCTTCCAAGTCCAAATGCTGCAGGCGGGAGGGTGAACCATGCCGGCAGTGATCGCCTCGACGCTCGACGACGCCACGATCGCCCAGTTCATCGCCGAACTGCTGGACAGCGACGCCGAATACACACTTTCGACCTATGTCGAGCTGCGCTCCGACCGGGGCTACGTAAAGTTCGATGGCACGGAGTTCGGCGGCTTCAGCGCGGCCGGCCCTTCGACAGGTACGATCACCAAGATCCTCTGGCAGTCCTCGGTCGGCGCCTTCCAGATCTCCAGCATCATCGCTTCGGCGGGCAGCCTGAAGGCGGCGGTGCTGGCGCGCGACACGGCGGCGGTGACCAACCTGCTGTTCGGACGCAACGACAAGATCGACGGGTCGGACGGGAACGACGTCCTCTACGGCTACGCCGGCAACGACCTGATCTCCGGCTACCAGGGCGACGACAAGCTCTACGGCGGGGACGGTAACGACTCGCTGGACGGCGGGCTGGGCGCCGACACCCTGATGGGCGGGGCCGGCGACGACATCCTGCATGGCAACAACGGCGACGACTACATGGACGGTGGCGACGGCGTCGACGCCGTCACCTTCAACTGGCTGGGCGCCACGACCGGCGTGACGCTAGACCTGCGGGTCAGCGGTCGCCAGAACACCGGCCACGGCCTGGACACCATCCTCAATGTCGAGAACGCGGAGGGGACCCGGTTCGACGACGTCATCCACGGCGCCGACGCGGCAAACATCCTCTCGGCCGGCTCCGCGGGAAACGACAAGCTCTACGGCTACGGCGGCGACGACACCCTTCTCGTCCCCATGATCGCCAACGCCGTCATCGACGGCGGCGCGGGCAACGACACGCTCAGCCTGGCGGGCGCGGTGCGCGAGTGGACCGTCGACCTCAGCAAGACCGAGGCGCAGGTCGTCGGCTACGTCTTCCCGCCCTTCAACCCCGTCACTGCCGAGCTCAGGGCCACCATCACCGGTATCGAGAACCTGGATGGCGGCCCCAATGGCGATACGCTGAAGGCCGCGCCGGGCGGTTCGCGCATCCGCGGCGGGGCGGGCGACGACCTCGTTTACGGGGCAGGCGGCGCCGACCTCCTGGAAGGCAATGCCGGCGACGACATGATCGACGGCGGCGGCGGGTTCGACGTGGCCGTCTATAACGGCAAGACCACCGACTATACCGTGACCGACCTGGGCGGCGGGTCCTGGATCGTCAAGGACAACCGGACGGGCTCCCCGGAAGGCACGGACAAGCTCTTCGGGATCGAGCTCCTGCGCTTCTCCGACTCCGGAGCCTTGCCGATTATCGCCACGCTGACCTCCACGGCCTCGACGATCGCCAACGGCGCTCACGGCACGGTGAAGTTCACGATCACCCTGAACGTCGCCGCCGACCAGGATCTGACCTTCTACATCCGCCCCAACCAGTGGAAGCAAGGCGAGAAGCCACCGGTCACCTACCAGTACAAGACCGACTGGAGCCTGGAGGGCGCTCAATCGGAGTACGTCTACAATCCCGCCCTGGACGCTGGCGTCATCCGCTTCACCAAGGGCCAGCAGACCAAGACCTTCGAGGTCGACATCCCGGCCTCGGCCTTCACGATCGGCTCGGGCAAGGACACCTTTCAGCTGGCCCTGGAGAGCGCCGCCTCCAATCCCAGCCACGTCTCGGTCTCCAAGGAGGCCGGCTCGGCCACCGGCGTGGTCAACCACCCCGATGCGCCGACCGCCCGGCTGGTGCTGAGCTACAACGGCGACTTCGGCGCCGACTGGAGCAAGTACAAGGCGCTGTTCGAGGCCGACCTGCAGGCGGCCATGGCCCGGGTCGTGGCATCCCTGCCCAAGGAGTTGCAGGGCCTGACGGTGCAGATCCAGGCCCGCAGCTTCACCGGGGACGCCAAGGACACCCTGGCCAACGCGGTCCCCAACTACGTCCAGGGCTGGTTCAAGCCGCCCGGGTCCGAATGGCTGCCCAGCCTGGTGTCGCTGCCCGAAGCCCTGGCCCGGTACACGACCGGCAAGGACGCCGACCCGACCAAGGCCGACATCATCATCGGCATCGATCCGACCAAGATGCTGCGGTTCTACGGCGGCGGGCCGGACGTCAAGGGCTCGGCCACGGCCGTTGGCACGGTCGACGTCCAGACCATCATGACCCACGAGCTGCTGCACGGCCTGGGCTACGGCGCCTACATCCCCAGCGGCGCCAACCTGACGCCCTGGCGTGTGATCCTGGACAAGACCAACAACACCATCGGTTGGGACAAGCTGGGCCAGCCGGTCACCTTCAACAACGGCTATGTCGACATCGGCGGCGGCGTATTGCTGCCGACCACCGGCTCGGACTACGCGCACATGGCCATCGGCAACTCGCTGATGCGGCCCAACAATGTCGGCCCGCAGAACATCGCCCAACTCGATGCGACCATCCTGAAGCTGATCGGCTATTCAGCGGGCGCCTTCGTCAATGTCGGCGTGCTGCCCAAGGTGATCCAGGACGCCTGGCAGAACCTGCTGCGCGGCGCGGCCTTCTCCGACATGTTCGATCTGTTCGGCTCGTACGGCGGCGGCTCGACCGTGGCGCCCGAGGGCGCGGCGGCGCTGGCGGCCCCGACGCGCAGCTCGACCGAGATCATCGCCGAACTGGTCAAACGCGCCGACGCCACAACCTCGGTCGCGACCCTCAGCTACCAGTTCTTCACGGGCAAG
This sequence comes from Caulobacter sp. GW821-FHT11E11, assembly GCF_058808315.1. Classification (NCBI taxonomy): domain Bacteria; kingdom Pseudomonadati; phylum Pseudomonadota; class Alphaproteobacteria; order Caulobacterales; family Caulobacteraceae; genus Caulobacter; species Caulobacter sp. GW821-FHT11E11. The sequence continues at coordinate 541,041 of NZ_JBXARO010000002.1, read as the reverse complement.
ATCCCCTCGGCGGCCGGGATCGACTACCTGGTCTCGCCGTTCGGACCCAACCCCAACAACCTCAACGCCCAGTACTATCAGAGCTTCAGCCTGGAAAACCGCTACATCAACTTCGCGGTCAACCTGGGCAAGGTCGGCGAGGGGCGCGCCAAGTTCGAGGGCGACTACGGCGGGCTGACGCTCTTCCAGGCGACCAAGAAGGCCTACGAGGAGATCTTCGGCCTGGCCCCGACCGACACCAAGGTGGCGGCCCTTCTGGACCCCACCTTCGTGATCGCCGGCCATGTCATGACCCGGGCGCAGTATTTCGAGGCCTATGGCGCCGACGGGCCCAACGGGATCGGGACCAAGGCGGCCATGGTCGGCTGGCTGTTGGCCGAGGCCGAGAAGGCCGACATTGGCCAGTACGCCCTGTCCAACGCGGCATTCCTCACCGACCTGGCCGACGGCGCCAACTTCGCCATCGACCTGATCGGCGTCTATGCGCGCCCCGCGTACGACTACGGGGGCTAGGCGGATCAATCGCGCTTCAGCCAGTCGGCGTGAAGCGTCGGATGATCTGCCCTCCTCCGCGCCTGGACCGGATGTGCGCCTAAGACGAACTCGTCCCGTCAGGTAAGCGCCAATTGCTGCCGTTGCCGCACCGCCAGGAACCGGACGTTCAGCACCCAGGCTAAAGAGACCGCGCTCTTCCCTCCCCTCTACCCCGTGGGAGGCAGCTTGTCGGCGGGGACCATGATGCTAGCCTTCCCCCGATCGAAGGGAGCCAGCGTGGATTGGATCGCCATAACAGGAGAGCTTCGGGCGGCGACGGTGGCGGCCGTCGACATGTTAAGTGCCGTACTCAAGGGGCAACGCCTCTATGCAGCCTGCCTCAAGACAGCGGATGACGGCATGAGCGTCAGTTTCTGCGCCAATACCGAGGAAGGCTATGCCGAGAAGCGCGCTTCCGAGGCGAAGATCGAGGAGATGAGCCCCGGCTACGCGGCCTATCTGCGCTGGGCGCCCGCCGAGTGGCGATACGAGGGCTTTGGCGATGAGCCTTTCGCGGACATCAATCGCGACCTCACCGCGGCAAGCCTCGCTTCGGACGGTGATTTCAACCTCTATTTCGACCATCTCATTCACGCGATGATCGATGCCTTGGCCCATCTGCGGGTGGAGCGGACGCAGACGCTTGAAGGCGTGACGTTGTTCGTGACGATCTCCGATAGCGAGGCCGCCCAAAGCGTCGAGCAGCAATCAATCCATCGCCTCAATCGGTCAACGCTCGCTGCTGAATTCGGCCAGTGTCCGGGCTGAGTCAGCGTGGCGCCACTAGCTGACATTGGCATCACGCCCGGAAGGAGACGTCCAAATCAGCCTCTGATAGCGGCGTTGGAGATCCGGTGTTTGGCTGAGATGCCGGCTTCGACCTCCGACAGGCTCGTGAGCGTTGTCGCGGCGATGGCGCGCAACGCCTCCTCTGTCAGGAAGGCCTGGTGACCGGTGATCAACACGTTCGGGAAGGTCAGCAGGCGCTGGAAGACGTCGTCTTGGATGATCTCGTTGGAGAGATCCTCGAAGAAGAGGTCGGCCTCCTGTTCGTAGACGTCCAGCGCCACGCCGCCGATCTTGCGGCGCTTGAGGCCCTCGATCAGGGCGCTGGTGTCGATCAGCGCGCCGCGACTGGTGTTGATGATCATGACCCCGGGCCGGGCAGCGTCGATAACGTCGACATTGATCAGGTGGCGGGTGTCCGGGGTCAGCGGGCAGTGCAGCGAGACGATATCGGCCTCGCGAAGCAGCGTCTCGACCGGGACGTAGCGAACCCCGGCCGCGATCAGGTCGGGATCCTGGACGAGGTCGCTGGCCAGCACCTCGCAGCCGAAACCCAGGCGCAGCATCCGGGCGACCAGAGCCCCGATCCGGCCCGTGCCGACCACCCCTGCGGTTCGCCCAGAGAGGTTGCGGCCGATCAGGCCGTCGAGCGCGAAGTTGTTCTCGCGCACCCGGTTCCAGGCGCGGGGGATGTTCCGGTCCATCGCCAGGAGAAGGCCCAGGGTGAATTCGGCCACCGCCTCGGGCGAATAGGCTGGGACCCGGACGACGGTGATCCCCAGCGCCTCGGCCGCGGCCAGATCGACATTGTTGTAGCCGGCGCAGCGCAGGGCGACGGTCTTCGTGCCGCCCGCCGCCAGGGCCTCCAGGGTCGCCGCGTCCAGGCGGTCGTTGACGAAGACGCAGACGGCCGGATAGCCGAGCGCCAACCGCGCCGTGGCGGCGTCCAGCCGGGCGTCGAAATAGTCGATGATGTGATCGAAGTCCGCATTGGCCGCAGCCAGGAATTGACGGTCGTAGGCCTTGGCCGAGAACGCCGCTACGCGCATTGAGGAAGGCTCCGGCTCAAGCTCACGGCGTCGGCGCGACCGCGTCGAGGATGGTCAGTCGCTGGCCGGCGCTCTCGCCGACGCTGGACTGGGTGACGAGGATCGTGGCGCCGGGACTGAGCGCGGCCTTCACCGCAGTATAGAAGTCCCGCGGCACGCGCACCCGGTTGATGGTCGCCTCGTCGAGCGCCCGCCCCTCCTCCTCGACGTGCCCCGGAAGGGCGACATAGAGCCATCGTGGCGCGCCGTCCTTGCCTACGGAAAGGTTGATCACGTGCGTGCCCGGATCGTCGTCATCGACCTGGGCGACGCTGCGACCGATCTCGACGCCGTTGCGAAGGACGACGATCGCCTGGTCGTGCTTGGAGACGATGATGGTCAGCGGGCCTTGCGTCGACTTCTCCGGCGTCCAGCGCCAGGCGTCGCTGTCCAGCGCCCTTGGCGCTGTCGCCGCGCCCGTGGCGTCGATCGGCGCCAGGAGGCTGGAGTCGCTGGTTCGCATGTGGTCGGCCGCGTCTCCGGCCACGACCACCGTGGCGCCCAGTTTGGTTACACCGAACAGCGCCCGCGCGAAGCCCATCGGCAGATGCACGCAGCCATGGCTTTCCGGATAGCCCGGCAGGCCGCCGGCGTGCAGCGCCACACCATCCCAGGTCAGCCGTTGCTGATACGGCATGGGCGCGCTGTTGTACTTGTTGGAGTGGTGGTCGGCGTCCTTCTGCAGGATCGTGAAGACGCCGGTCGGGGTCTCGTAACCTTCGCGACCGGATGAGACGGTGCTCACCGCGATCCGCACGCCGTTGCGGTAGACGGTGGCGCGCTGGCGCGAGAGATCGACGTAAACGAGCAGCGGGCCGGCCGGCGCGATCTGCGGCGCCCAGACCCACTCGCCGGGCTTCAGCTGATCGGCCAGCCGCGTCAGTTCAGCGGGTGAACTGACGCGCGCGCCCTGCGCCTGAACCGCCCCGGCGCTCAAGGCCAGCGTCATCGCGACGCCGGCCATCCACAACCCCCGCTTCATAGGATCGGTAAGCTCCTTAGCGACCGACGCCGACGTCGAGGGTGTAGCGCAGCTGCTCGCCCCGGCGGGCCGCGTTGCGCATCAGATAGACCTCGATCTTGTAGCGGCCGCTGGTCGCCGCGCGGCCGCGCCAGCGATTGCCGCCCGCCGAGCCATTGAACACCGCCTGGTTGGCGCGCGGCGCGGTGACGTTGAAATAGCCCGAACGATTGGAGCTTTGCAGTGACACGTTGATCGTCTGACCGGCGCGGACGTCGAGCGTGTAGGTCACGGTCTCGTAGCCCTTGACGACGCCGCGACGGGTCGCCGAGGACGCGCCGCGATCGAAGCGGATCTCCTCGGTCCGGCCGTTGGCCACCGGCCCGCCGACAGGACCCGGGAGGGTGCTTGGGACGCCTGGTCGACCGGGGCCGGGGCGCCGGCAATCGGGGGCCGGCGTCGCGACGATGGAGTCATAGCGGCCGTTGACCGTGGCTACCGACAGACACACGCCGCGCCGCTCGTTCCACCAGTAGGTCCACTTGCGATCGTCGCCGCTCTGGCCGCCGACATTGACGTAGCCGCGTGCGCTGAGCTGGCCTTCGCCGCTGGAGCCTCGGGCGCCGACAAGATCGCGCACGTCCGACGGCGTGGATTGCGCCACGGCCGAGGCCAAGGGCGTGAGCGCCATGAGCGAGGTCAGGGTCAGGGCGGTGAGGGAACGTCGCATTGGCCTACTCCGGTTGGGGCAAGGGCGAGGCCACGGGAGATCGTCCTGACGTCCGACCGCGACCTCCCCTGACTCAACTTCTAGGGAAGCCGCCTGACTTTGGGAAGCGTCCGCCGGTCTCAAAGCCGTCCATGCAGGTCCTCGGGCGCCTCGATCACGCGCGTCCATTTGGCCGAAACGACCCTCCATTTCGGATCGGACGCCCGCAGCATCTTCATCACGCCCGGCAGGTGATCGGCGCCGTAGTTGACGTAGATGCGCGGCCGGGGGTCGGCGACGATGCGGTCGACCAGCACGCGGTTGCGATAGTCCAGAAGCAAAGGATCGAGGTCGCCTGGCGGCTTGTCGTCCTTGGGCGCCAGCGCGATATCCATGTAGCCGCGGCATACCACCCCGGCCAGCGACCGGTGACGCGGGTTGCCATCCTGCGCCCAGTCCAGAAACTTGGCGATGCCATCCGCACCGCTGGCCTGGTCCTTCTCGTTTTCAGCGGCCTTGCGGGCCTTGGCCGCGAAGTCCTTGTCGGCTGCCAGCAGGCGCTCGTACTCCTGCTTCATCTGCAAGGTCGAGACGTCGGCGGCCACGTGGCGTTCGGGATGCTCGCGGATGTCGCCGGCCAGCAGCTGGAAGTAGTCCCCCTGGAACGCCAGGCCACAGACCTTGCCCAGGCTCTTGTAGCGCTCGGTCAGGTCGCCCCCGCCAGCCAGGGTCTTGGAGAACCAAGCGTCGCCGGCGGGATCGGGCTTCACGCCCTCGTAGTAGATCGCGTAGCCGTCGGCGAGCGCGTGCTCCAGGTCGTAGATCACCGTCTTGTAGAAGGTCTCCGAACCGACGTGGGCCATGCCCTGAAAGATGATCGTCTTGTGGCCGTTCGAGAGGACGACCTGGGGCGCCGCCAGCGGGCGACTGGCGACGATCGCGGCCAGATAGTAGATCGGCGCGGCCGCCGCGATGCTCAGCACGAACAGCAACGCCACGCTCACGGTAAACCAACGGCGCGCGAACGCCTTGCCCGCTTTCCTGTCGACGAGAAGGCGGGCCAGCGCGGCGAGCGGCAGGGCTAGCACCAGCGCGACGACAAGAACGCCCAGCGGAATCCAGGCGCTGAACCCCAGCAGCACCGGCAGGGCTAGCAGAAAGCCCAGGCCCAGCAGGAACCAGGCGACGGTTGAGACCCGCTGCCACAGATTGAGACCGCCCTCGCCCATCATGTCGCCTCCCGATCAGAGGCAAAGCATCGTCGGCTGGGCTTACCCTGCCAAGCGCAATCTGGAATTGTCGATACAACGGCGTCTCACCGCCGCCCGATTCATCGGATCCCGCCGTGGCCAAGGCTCTGCAGATGGACTTCATTCGTATCCTCCGCTCGCTGGAGGAGTTCCTCTACGAGGTGATGACCTGGCTGGTCTTCTACCCTCGCGCCCTGCTGCGTTCGGCGATCCGCCCACTGGAGACCCTTGAATACTCCCGGGCAGAACTGCGCAAACCCGAGGAGGAACAGTACCAGGACACGCTGAGCCCGCCGCTCTTCCTGATGCTCAGCCTGGTCATCGCGCATCTCATCGAACTGGGCCTGCACCTGCATCCCTTCACCGACATCGGCCATAAGGCCGAGAAGCTGTTCGGGTCTGATCAGAACCTGATCATCCTGCGATCGCTGATGTTCGCGGCCTATCCGCTGATGTTCGCCCTGGAGCAGGTGAAGGCTTCCAACCAGCCTCTGACCCGCAAGACGCTGCGCGGCCCCTTCTTTGGCGAGTGTTATCCGGCCTCGGTGTTTTGCCTGCTGGCGGGCATCGGCGGCACCATCGCCGAGGCGTGGCCCGACCGCGCCCTGATCGGAGGCGGCGTCGTGGCGCTCGCGAGCGTCTGGTACGTCGGGCTACAGGCTGCGTGGCTGAGGCGGTTCAATCCGACCTGGCGGCGGGCCGTGGTTATCGCGGTCGGCTGCTTCCTGAAGGCGTCCGCGCTGCTCTTCGCGGCGAGCGCGGTCATCAGCCTGGCGGTGCTGGACTAGAATGGACAAGCTGCTCAACCAGGCCTCGCTGATCGCGATCGCGGGCGGATTGTTCATCGCCTTGCTGGCGCTGCGTGAAGGATCGGCGTGGCTGACCCGGCGGCTGGCGCGGGACCGCGGGACCGACCATCCCGGCTACGTCTTGACGGGCGTGCTGGGCCTGCTGTCGCTCCTGATCGCCTTCACCTTCGGCCTGGCGCTCGATCGCTACGAGACCCGCTACAACCTGCTCGTCGCGGAGGCGGCGGCGTTGAACACCGTCGACATGCGCGTGCGCCTCCTCGATCAGCCGGCGTCCGGTCGACTGGTCCAGCTGGTGCGCCGCTATGCCGAGACGCGTCTGCGTTACGGCGAGGCCGACTCCGCGCAGAAGCCGCCCTTCGAGAAGGCCTCGCACACGCTTCGCCGCGACATCCAGCGCGAGACCCTGGCGGCCGTGCGCAACGTGCGGGACCGCCCGTTCGCGCCGCTGGTCATCCAGTCGGTCAACGACGCTCTGGCCGTCGGCGTTTCGCGCGAGGCCGCGCACAATGCCCCGCTCCCCACGACCATCGTGGTGGTGCTGATCGTCTACGCGCTCGTGGTCGCCGCCGTGCTGGGCTACACGCTGCCCTCGCGAGGGCATCAACACCGGATCGTCTCGGGGATGCTGTTCCTGCTCCTGACGCTCGCGATGAGCCTGATCCTCGATCTGGACCGGGCCCGCAGCGGCACCATCCAGATCGATCAAGGCCCCATGCGGCGCCTCGTCGAGCGGCTGGATGAAGCGCCCGCGCCCCCCGCCAACGTCCGCGTAGGCGTTACCCCGTGATCGCGCACGACAGGGCGCCAGCTCAACCGATTGTAGCGGCCGCCAGAACCTGCAAAGATGCCGCAATCCCTTGCCGCATGGAGGTTTCCCATGTCGAAGACCACGAGATGTCTGGTGTCCGCGGCGGCGGGGATCGCTGTGCTGGTCTCGTCGATGGCGGCCTACGCCGAACCTCGCGACCTGATCGGGGCGCGGGCCGGCCAGGGTGAGAACAGTCTTCGATCGCGCGGCTACGCGCTCGACCATACCGACGGCGGCGTCCAGTACTGGTGGAACGCCCGCGATCGCGAGTGCATCAACCTCTTCATCGACAACGGCCGCTATGACACGATCGATCGCCGTCCGGATTCGGAGTGCAATTCCAGCCGCGGCGGCAAGAAGGACAACACCGGCGCGATCGTCGCCGGCGCCCTGGCCATCGGCATCCTGGCCGCCGCGGCCGCCTCGTCCAAGAAGCACGACGACGACCGCGACAGGGATCGTGATCGGGACCGGGATCGCGACCACGACCGCAGCAAGGACCCGCCCTATTCCCCGACCGGCGGGGTGTGGTGCTATCCCTCCCAGCACGCCTGCTACGAAGGCAGCCGGGGCTATTCGGCGTCCTGGACGTCCCGCGAATTCCGTTATCGCTACTAGGCCCGGAGCGAGATCATGCACCGCATTACAACGCTTTCGCTTGCCTTGGCCCTGACCGCACTGGCGGCTGGTTGCAGCCCCAAGCCAGCGGCCAAGACCGACGCCCCGCCGTCCACCGGCAAGGACGTCGCCCGCCAGGAGGCCGGCAAGCTGGTCACCGAACTGATGGCCCCGACCTTCACCGGCGAGCAGCAGGGCCGCATCCTGAACATGGGCTACTTCATGGCCGCTTCGTCGCTGTGTCCTGACCTCGAGGTCGACGCCGACAAGATGGGGCGCGCCGTCGAGGCGGTGCTGGCGCTGGATCCGGAGGGCGAAACGCCCGCCGAAAAACAGCACAAGCACGACGCGGTGATCATGTTCTTGGGGATGAGCTCGGGCGCGATGATCGGGTCGCACATCGATGGCAAGGCCGCCTTCTGCGAGGACGCCGCCAAGGTGAAGGGCGGCGCGCCGGAGACGCACCTCTTCACGGCTAGCGCGCCTTCCGCGCCGTCGACGGCTCCGGTGCCCACAGAATCAACCAAACCCTGACGCGGACGTGGCGGCGCAGGTCTTGAAGGCGTCGGGTATCGTGCTGGCCTGTATCGCTCTGGCGACGCCGGCGCATGCCCAGGCGCCCGTGCCGCCTCCGCCGGACTGGTCGCCCAGTCTTGACTGCGCCGCGCGCATCTATGCGGTCGACACCCTGATCTGCGAGGACGCCACGCTGCTGCAGGGCGTCCGACGAGTCGAGGACGCCTATCGTCGAGCTCTGGACCTGCGCCCGGAGAACCGCAGCAGCCTGCGGACTGACCAGGAAGCCTGGTCGAAACGGCGAAACATGTGCGTGTTCCAGGCCAAGGCCCGCCGCTGTGTCGAACGCCTGCAGGCCCGACGGGCCAGGGCCATGGAGGCGTCGATCAAGAAAGGCGTCGGGCGATGAGCGACGATCGCAACATCCGGCACGATCCGATCGCCGCCGCGCTTAGCCCCGCCGACGACCGCGTCCGGCTCAGCCACTGGCTCCCGCCACGCGCGGGGATCCTGCCGCACATCCGGATCGGCCAGCGCTGGTTCAACACTCTGTGGCTGCTGCCCATCTGCGCGGTCCTGCTCCTGATCGTCGTCGCCGGAGCGCAGGCGCTTCGCGAGACGGCCGAGGTCCAGGCGTTCATCGCCGCCCATCCGGGAATACCTGCGGCAGCGCCCAAGGTGATGTCGGGCTTTCCCTGGTGGCTGCGCCTCCAGCACGGTCTCAATATGGTCTTCATGATGTTCATCATGCGGGCCGGCCTGCAGATCCTGGCTGACCATCCCCGTCTCTATTGGCGACGCGACAGCACGCCCGGAACCGAGTGGTTCCGCTTCCAGAGCGACGTGCCCAAGGACCGTATCTGGACGGCCAAGGACGATGCGGTGACCCTGCCCCGATGGCTCGGCATTCCGGGCCTGCGCCACACCCTGGGCCTGGCGCGTTGGTGGCACTTCTCGATCAACCTTCTGTGGCTGCTGAACGGGATCGCGTTCTACGCCCTGATCTTCGCCAGCGACCAATGGCGGCGCATCGTGCCGCTGACTTGGGAGGTCTTTCCCGGCGCCCTGTCGACCGCGATCCAGTATGCGTCGCTGAACTTCCCGACCGACGAGGGCTGGACGCGCTACAACGGCCTGCAGCAGCTGACCTATTTCGTCACCGTGTTCGTGGCCGCACCGGTGTCGATCATCACGGGCCTGATGCAGTCGCCGGCGATCTCCAACGCCTCGGGCTGGGTCGGGCGAGTGTTCAATCGTCAGGCGGCCCGCTCGCTACACTTCGTCTCGTTCTGCTGGTTCGTGCTCTTCATCCTGGCGCACGGAGCGATGGTTCTGGTGACAGGCCTTCGCGACAACACCAACCACATGTTCGCCGGGGTCCACGATGAAAGCTGGTCGGGCTTTCCTTACTTCGTGGCGACGATGGCCGTGATCGCCGGCCTCTGGCTGTGGGCGTCGCCGTTTACCCTGCGCCACGCGCGCCTGGTGCAGCGCGCAGGGCGGTTCATGGTCGGCGACCTGAAGGGGCTTCTGGAGCGGATCGACCCGCGCTCCCAACTGACCGAGAAGGACATCTCGCCCCACTTCTGGCCGAACGGCACGATGCCCAACTCGCCGGAGTACGAGGCTCTGCTCGCAGGCGGCTTCGCCGACTACCGCCTGCGCGTCGGCGGTTTGGTCGAGCGCCCCGCGGAGTTCTCTCTGGCCGACCTGATGGCCATGCCCAAGCAGGACCAGATCACCACCCACTTCTGTATCCAGGGCTGGTCGGGCGTGGCCAAGTGGGGCGGCGTCCCGATGCGCGAGGTCATGGACCGCGTGCGCCCGCTGCCCGCGGCGCGTTACGCCGTCTTCTACTCCCTGGCCGACGGCGGCGATGGCGGGCGCTACTACGACGTTCACAAGGTCAGCAACATGCGCCACGCGCTGACGATCCTGGCCTATGAGATGAACGGCGCGCCGCTGCCCGTGCTGCATGGCGCGCCGCTGCGCCTGCGCTGCGAGAACGAGCTGGGCTTTAAAATGGTCAAATGGATCGCTGCGATCGAATTCGTCGAAGACTTCGGCGACCTCGGGGCCGGACAAGGCGGCTACAACGAGGACCATGAGTTCTTTGGCTATCGGATGCCGATCTGAGGCCAAGCCGCGCCAAGAGCCGACCTTGGAATGCCTCCAGAAAGCAGACCCCTAACCCTGCCCTGACGGCCAGCACCTCATGACGGGCATGATTGCGGCGCCTTTCCACACTTTGCCGGCTCGTCCGCACGCCGATCGGGATCCCCCAGGTGACGAGAACGACTTGGCTCGCCTGCTCGATCGTGCCGCCACCGGCGGCTGCGGACGCTTTAGCAGGTAGACGGATGCCTCGTTTGTTGTTGGGAGCCATGGCGCCTTCAGCGACTGGCCGCCTCGCTAAAGGTCGGGATACGTCGTAGAACCTTCCGCATACGTCTGCCGCCTAGCCTTGGCGGACCACGTGTGGGGAATAGACGTGCTTTCGGAAATTGAGAACGACGCTCTCACCGAGCTCGTCAACATCGCGGTGAGCGGCGCGGCGGTGCGACTGCGGGCAATGGTAGGCACAGAGGTCAAGCTCACCGTACCTGCGGTGTCGGTGGTTGATGGCGCCAACGCCGCAAATGCAATGGAGGCGCTCGGGCTTTCGAGCATCATGGCCGTAAGGCAAAGCTTCTCTGGCCTCCTTCACGGCGAGACGCTGCTAATATTCCCAGAGGGAAGCTACAAGGAGCTCGTTCATGCAGTCCTCGGCGCGGACATGGCTGAAGCCGAGATCGACGCCCTAACCGACGATGCGCTTGGTGAGATTGGCAATGTTCTTCTACTTGGCTTTCTAAGTACGGTCGGAACGCTTCTGGAGGTTCAGTTTCAGATCACTGTGCCGACTGTCGCGCTGTCTAACCCCGAGGATATTTTTACCGGCGACAAGGACCAGGTCGCGCTCTTCATCTACGTCAACTTCATGATCAGCGGTCGCGAAGTCCGCGGGTATTTTGGATTGGTCTTGGGCGTGGAAACCTTCGCGGTCTTGAAAAAGGTCCTGGCGGCTTTCCTTCAAAAGGTGCTCTAGACGGGCTGCGTTCGGCGGACGCTAGATTTCGCGACTAGCTGCGGATGCAGTGGGATCTGACCCTGTTTTCCCCTCTCCCTGGCTAAGGGAAGGTGAGCCACGTCGGCATGCAGGTTGCCCGCGCGGTCTCGGTGGCGCCATGAGCCGGACTTCACCGCAGCCCGCCGCCGTCCGCCCAGGCGCCAGTTTACATACCCTCGGGCAGCGCGCTTACTGGCTTCAGTCCTGCATAAACACGCAAAATCATGGGACTTAAGCGGCGCGACGTTGAGCGACGCCGAGTGTTGTTTTACAACCGCAATCTCACTCCCACTCGATCGTGCCGGGCGGCTTGCTGGTCACGTCGTAGACGACCCGGTTGACGCCGCGCACCTCGTTGATGATGCGCGTGGCGGTCTTGCCCAGGATCGGCCAGGGGAATTCGAAGAAGTCGGCGGTCATGCCGTCGGTCGAGGTGACCGCGCGCAAAGCCAGGACGTTCTCGTAGGTGCGGGCGTCGCCCATCACGCCGACGGTCTTCACCGGCAGCAGCACGGCGAAGGCCTGCCAGATCTGGTCGTAGAGACCGGCGTTGCGGATCTCTTCCAGATAGATGGCGTCGGCGTCCTGCAGGACCTTGACCTTCTCGGGCGTGATCTCGCCCGGGATGCGGATGGCCAGGCCCGGGCCGGGGAACGGGTGGCGGCCGACGAAGGCCGGGGCCAGGCCCAGTTCGACGCCCAGGGCGCGGACCTCGTCCTTGAAGAGCTCGCGCAGCGGCTCGACCAGCTTCAGCTTCATGTAGTCCGGCAGGCCGCCGACATTGTGGTGGCTCTTGATCACCGCCGAGGGGCCGCCGCGGGCCGAGACGCTCTCGACGACGTCGGGATACAGCGTGCCCTGGGCCAGGAACTGCGCGCCGTCGATCTTGGCGGCTTCCTTGTCGAAGACGTCGATGAACAGGCGGCCGATGGTCTTGCGCTTGGTCTCCGGGTCGCTGACGCCGGCCAGCTCGCCCAGGAACATGTCGCCAGCGTCCACATGGACCAGCGGGATGTTGTAGTGGTCGCGGAACAGGGTGACGACCTGATCGGCTTCGTTCTTGCGAAGAAGACCTGTGTCGACGAACACGCAGGTCAGTTGGTCGCCGATCGCCTCATGGATCAGGACGGCGGCCACCGAGCTGTCGACGCCGCCCGACAGGCCGCAGATCACCTTGCCGGTCCCGACCTGGTCGCGGATCTTCTGGACCATCTCCTGGCGGAAGGCCGCCATCGTCCAGTCGCCCTTCAGGCCCGCCAGGGTCAGGAAGTTCTTGTAGATCTTGCTGCCGTTGACGGTGTGGACCACCTCGGGGTGGAACTGGACGGCGTAGATCTTCTTGGCGTCATTGGCGATGGCCGCGAACGGCGCGCCGGTCGAGGTAGCGACGACCTCGAAGCCGTCCGGGATGGCGGTGACGCGGTCGCCATGGCTCATCCAAACGGTTTCCAGCTCGCCGACGCCGGCCAGGCCTTCGAACAGCGGGCTGGTCTTCCCGATAGTCAGCTCGGCGCGGCCGAACTCACCGGCGTGGCCGCCCTCGACCTTGCCGCCCAGCACGTCGCACAGCAGTTGCTGGCCGTAGCAGATGGCCAGCATCGGCAGGCCCAGGTCGAACAGCTTGCGGCCGATGCGGGGGCTGTCGTCCTCGAGCACGCTGGCCGGGCCGCCCGACAGGATGATCGCCGAGGGCTTGTAGGTGTCGACGAGGTCTTCGGCCTTGTCGAACGGATGGATCTCGCAATAGACGCCGGCCTCGCGCACCCGGCGCGCGATCAGCTGGGTCACCTGGCTGCCGAAGTCGACGATCAGGACGCGCTGGTGTTCGGTTTCAGTGGTCATGGCAGGTCTCCAGCGGTCAGTGCGTCGGTCAGGGCGTGTAGGTGGATCGCTCCAGCACGGCGGCGAAGAAGCCATCCGTTCCGGCGCGATGCGGGGTCAGGCGCAGATAGCCTTCGGGGGTCACGTGCGTGACGCCGTCCAGGGCGATCGGCTTCACGGTGAATTCGGGGTGGCGCTCGAGGAAGCCGGTGACCCGGTCCTCGTTCTCGTCGACCAGCAGCGAACAGGTGACATAGACCATGCGACCGCCGGCCTTCACGAAGGTCGAGGCGTCCTCCAGCACGCTGTCCTGTTCGATTTGGCGCTTGGCCAGCTGGTCAGGCGACAGTCGCCACTTGGCGTCCGGATGGCGGCGCCAGGTGCCGGCGCCGGTGCAGGGGGCGTCGACGAAGACGACGTCGATCTTGCCTTCCAGGCCCTTCAGCGGCGTGGCCTCGATCGGCGAGCGAATCTGCAGGTTGCGGACCCCTGCCCTCTGGCCGCGCCGAATGGTGTCGGCCAGGCGACGGGCGTCGCTGTCGTGGGCGAAGATCTGGCCGGTGTTGCCCATGGCGGCGGCCAAGGCGAGCGTCTTGCCGCCCCCGCCGGCGCAGAAGTCCAACACCTGCTTGCCCTTGACCTCGCCGGCCACGGCGGCGGCGATCTGCGAGCCCAGGTCCTGGACCTCGAACCAGCCCTTGGAGAAGGCCGGCACGGCCTCGACCGACGGCGTGCGGTCGGCGGCGGCCGGAGCAGGGATGCGGAAGGCGTTGGGCAGGATCCCCGCCGGCGCGGCGTGGATCGGGGCCAGGGCCTTGGCGGCGCGCTCGGCGTCGGTCTTCAGGGTGTTGACCCGCAGGTCGACCGGGGCGCGTTCGGACAGCGCCTGCATCTCGACCGTCTGGTCGGCGCCGAAAACGCGGATAAGCCGCTCTTCCAGCCAATCGGGATAGTCGCCGGCGACCGGCGCCGGGGCGGTGTCCAGCGAGACCGGGCTAGCCAGGCGCTCGCGCTCGGCGTCGGTCAAGGCGCCGAAACCGTGCTCCTCCGAGGCGGCTTCAGAAACCCGATCCGGCGTCCAGTTCCAGGTGAAGGCCAAGACGCCCAGCACGACGCCACGCGCGCTGGTGTCGCCCATCATCCAGCCCAGCGAGCGCTTGCGACGCAGGGCGTCCAGGACGAGACCCGACACGAAGGCGCGGTCCTTGGAGCCGGCGTAGCGCGCGGCCTCGCCCCAGCGCTTCAGCGCCATCTTCACCGGAAAATGCCGCGCCTCGATCTCGGTCAGAACCTCGATCGCTGCTGAAACCCGTCCGCCGTCGCGCATCAGACCACCAGGGCCGCGAGCAACATCAAGATCCCGACCATCGAGGCGACCCAGGTCAAGCTGCGCACATAGGGCACGCCATAGGCATAGAGCGGGATGTAGACGGCGCGGGCCGCCACATAGATCAGCGCGCCGAGCGAGGTGAGCTCGCCCATGCGACCGCCCAGGTAGTCCACGATCACCAGCACCGCGAAGAACGGAAACGTCTCGCGGAAGTTGGCGAAGGCGCGTTCCAGGCGCCCCGCGACGCCGGTCAGCACGACCGGCTCGTCGCGGGGCCCCGTATTCCACTTCAAGCCGCGCTGAGGCTGGGCGGCCGCGGCCGCCCACAACAGGTGGACGATCCCGATCAGGACCGCCGCCGCCAGCATCTGCAGCTCGAAGGCCATCCGCATCGGCTAGACCGCGCTCGGATAGTTGGGAGCTTCGCGCGTGATCATCACGTCGTGGACGTGGCTTTCCCGCAGGCCCGCGCCCGTGATGCGGACGAACTTGGCGCGCTTCTGCAGCTCGGGGATCGTCGGCGCGCCCACATAGCCCATGGCCGCGCGCAGGCCGCCGACCAGCTGGTGCAGCACCGGCGAGATCGGGCCCTTGAACGGGGTCTGGCCCTCGATGCCTTCCGGCACGAGCTTGAAGTTGTCCGTGACTTCCTTCTGGAAGTAGCGGTCGGCCGAACCGCGGGCCATGGCGCCCACCGAGCCCATGCCGCGATAGCTCTTGTACGAGCGGCCCTGGTATAGGAACACCTCGCCCGGCGCCTCTTCGGTGCCGGCGAACATCGAGCCCATCATGGCGGTCGAGGCCCCGGCCGCGATGGCCTTGGCCAGGTCGCCCGAGTACTTGATGCCGCCGTCGGCGATGATCGGGGTGTTGCTCTCGCGACCAGCGCGGACAGCTTCGATGATCGCGGTCAGCTGCGGCACGCCCACGCCCGCAACGATGCGGGTGGTGCAGATCGAGCCCGGGCCGATGCCGACCTTCACCGCGTCGGCGCCGGCGTCGATCAGGGCGCGGGCGGCGTCGTAGGTGGCGATGTTGCCGGCCACGATCTGGACGCGGTTGGCTTCGCGCTTCAGGCGCGAGACCGCTTGCGCGACCTGGCTGGAGTGGCCGTGGGCGGTGTCGATGACGACGACGTCGACGCCGGCGTCCACCAGACCCATCGAACGCTCGAAGCCGGCGTCGCCGACGGTCGAGGCCGCGCCGACCAGCAGCCGGCCCTTGTCGTCCTTGGCGGCCAGGGGGTGAGCCTGGGCTTTCTCGATGTCCTTCACCGTGATCAGGCCGACGGCGTGATAGCCTTCGTCGACCACGATCAGGCGCTCGATCTTGTGCTTGCGCAGCAGTTCGCGAGCTTCGGCCTGATCCACGCCCTCGTTGACGGTGATCAGGTTCTCGCGGGTCATGATCGCCGAGGCCGGGACGTTGGCGTCGCCCTCGAAGCGCATGTCGCGGTTGGTGACGATGCCGACCAGCTTGCCCGAGCCGCGCTCGACCACCGGGAAACCCGAGATCTTGCGACGGGCCGTGATCTCGCGGATCTCGGCCAGGGTGGTGTCGGGATGGATCGTCAGCGGATTGATGACCATGCCGCTTTCGTAGCGCTTGACCTCGCGCACCTGGTCGGCCTGCTCCTCGTTGGTGAGGTTGCGGTGCAGGATGCCCAGGCCGCCGGCTTGCGCCATCGCGATGGCCAGGCGGCTTTCGGTCACCGTGTCCATGGCGGCGGACACGAGCGGAATGTTCAGACTGATTTCACGCGTGAACCGGGTCTCGGTCGTCACCTGGGTAGGCATGACGTCGGACGGGCCGGGTTCGAGCAAAACGTCGTCGAAGGTAAGCCCTTCGCGAATCTCCATCGGAGTCTCCATTTTGCGGCGCGTATGTAGCCGCGAGGGGGGCGGTTGTCGACCCGCCGCAGGTGCGAAATGGAGATGTATTTTTCAAGGGCGATGTCTGGCGAGAGATGCTTGCCGATCCAGAGCCGATGGCGGATATTGGATCAAAAGGAGAACATCGATGGCAATCAGCGTTGATCTCGATCCGGAGCTGGAGGCCGCCGTCGTCGCGCTGATCGAAACGGGTCGGTACGGATCGAGGATCGAGGTGCTCCGCCAGGGCGTGCGGCTGTTGCAGGATCGCGAGGCCAAACTGGCGGCATTCCATGCCGCAATCGATGAGGGCTTGGCCGATATCGAAGCCGGCCGGATAGTCTCGATGGAAGAGGCCTTCGCCGAGGTCGAGGCCGAACTCGACCTGCTGCTGGCCCGGCCCGCCGGCTTCGCCGAGGAATGAACGTGATCTTCTCCGAGCGGGCTCGGCGCGATTTGCGCACGATCGCGGCTTGGATTTCGAAGGATCGCCCGATAGCCGCGCAAAAGATTGCTCTGGGCCTGCGCGTCGCGTGCACGATGCTCGCTAAGCAGCCGCACGCCTATCAGTTCGCGGAAGGCCGCGAGAACCAAGGCGTAAGGCGCGCACCGTACAGTCGCTATCTGGTCCTGTACCGGGTGGAAGCGGACCACATTTCGATCGTTCGCATCCTCGACGGAGCGCGCGACATGACTGGCCTCCTCTAGTCCCGCCGCCCCTTGAACCCCGTCGCGACCAGGAAGACTTCCGAGCTGTCCGCCCGGCTGGCCTTGGGCTTGTAGTGCTGGACCTTTTCGAAGTGCTTCTTCAGCCGGGCGATGACCTCGGCCGTCTCGCCGCCCTGGAAGGCCTTGGCGACGAAGGCGCCGCCGGGCTTGAGGACGTCGATGGCGAACTCGGCGGCGATCTCGATCAGGCCGACGATGCGAAGGTGGTCGGTCTCGCGGTGGCCGACGGTGTTGGGGGCCATGTCCGACAGCACGACATCCGGCGGGCCGTCCAGCAGCTCCAGGAGCTGGGCCGGCGCGTCGTCGGCGGTGAAGTCCATCTCCAGCAGGTGGGCCGGGGCGACCGGGTCGACGGGCAAGAGGTCGATGCCGGCCAGCTGAGTCACGCCGCGCTCGACGGCGATCTGCAGCCAGCCGCCGGGCGCGCAGCCCAGGTCGATGACCTTCGCGCCCTTGTGGAAGAAGCGAAACTTGTCGTCGATCTCACTGATCTTGAAGGCCGCGCGGCTGCGATAGCCCAAGGCGCGAGCCTTGGCCGAGAACGGGTCGTTGATCTGGCGCTCCAGCCAGGCCTGCTGGCTGGGCGTGCGGCCATAGGCGGTCTTCAGGCGCGCGGGCTTGGCGCGGCCGCCCTCGTTGCCACCGGCCGGCGGCTTGACCATACGCTTGCGGGGCGGTTCTTCATCGCTCATGCGGCTACCGGTTTCTTGGATGAGCCGCCGCGACGGCGCCGACGCGGGCGCTTCTGCTGTTCGGACATCAGGGACATCAGGAGCCCCTCTCTAAGCCCTCGGTCGGCGACACGCACGCGCGAACATGGCCACAGCTCCTGCACGGCCTGCAGGATCGCCGCGCCGGCCAGGACCAGATCGGCGCGATCGGCCCCGATGCACGGCTCCTGCGCCCGCTCGGCGGCGGTCAGGCCCTGCAGGCGTTCGGACGCGGCTTCGCAGTCGGTGCGGTCCATCCAGAGGCCGTCGACGACGTTGCGATCATAGCGCGGCAGGCCCAGGTGCAGGCCGGCCAGGCTGGTGATCGCGCCCGAAGTGCCGACCAGATGCGCCCTGCCCTCGGCGAAGATCTCGCGCATCGGCTCGGCGTGCGGGAAGGCCTCGATCCGCGCCTTGACGTCCTCGACCATGGCCCGGAACCAGCCCTCGTCGGCGCGCTCACCCTCGGGGAAACGTTCGGCCAGGGTGACAACGCCCACCGGGATCGACAGCCAGGCCTTGATCGGCAGCTTCCAGGCGGCGAACTGGCGCGGCTTGGCGTCCAGGCCCCCGCCCTTCAGGTCCACCCACGACAACTCGGTCGAGCCGCCGCCGACATCGACCACCAGGGCCGCGTCCTGCTCGCGGTCGAACAGGCTCATGCATCCGGCGACCGACAGCTGGGCTTCCTCCCGCGGGCTGATGATCTGCAGCTTGAGGCCGGTCTCCTCGTGCACCCGGCGCACGAAGTCGGGACCATTGGTCGCGCCCCGGCAGGCCTGGGTGGCCACGGCCTTCACGCGGATCGCCTTGCGGCGGCGGATCTTCTCGGCGCAGACCTTCAGGGCCGCCAGCGAGCGCTCCATGGCCGCGTCCGACAGTTCGCCGGTCTGCGACAGACCCTCGCCCAGGCGCACGATGCGGGAATAGGCCTCGACGACGCGGAATCCGCGCGGCGTGGGCGTGGCCACCAGAAGGCGGCAATTGTTGGTCCCCAGGTCCAGCGCCGCGTAGCACGCGACCGACTCGTCCTGAGACCGCCGACGCCGGCCTTGCGGGGCAGCGCCGGGCGCGCGCGGCGCCTCCGACATGGTCTCTACCTGTCTCGCAGGCCTCGCGAACGGTTGCGGGCCTCACTTCGAGTCGACCATAGCACGCTGCTCGCCTGCAGGAAGGCGCCCGCTTGTCATCCGGGTTCGGACGGCGAACCGTTCAGGATTCAGTCAGGTGGGCCTGCTATCCTTAACGCCATGAACTCTCGACTCGCCAAATTCGCGATCGGCCAGGTCGTCCGGCACCGCATCTTCCCGTTCCGGGGCGTGGTGTTCGACGTCGACCCGGTGTTCGCCAATACCGAGGAATGGTGGCAGTCCATCCCCGAGGATATCCGGCCGACCAAGGACCAGCCGTTCTACCACCTGCTGGCCGAGAACGACGACAACAGCTACGTCGCCTATGTGTCCGAGCAGAACCTGCTGCCCGACGACAGCGGCGAGCCGGTCGGGCACCCGCAGACGGCGGTGATCTTCGAGTCCTTCGATCACGGGCTGTACAAGCTTCGCCCCCGGATCTCGCACTAGATAGAACATCTCTCCGCCGAACCGCGTTTTTGACGCAAACTCCGAACAGTTTTTACCGAGTTCGGGGCGTAGCGTCATCGCATGAGCGGAGATGGTTTTAGCAACGGGCCGCCCCCGGGCGCTCGCCCCGACTGGACGATCGATCAGGGCTGGGAAGCCTATTCCCAGGCCGAGCACGACGTCTGGATCACCCTGTACGAGCGCCAGGCGCAGATGCTGCATGGCCGCGCCTGCGACGCGTTCCTGCGCGGCCTCGACGCGCTGGACCTGCACCGTACGGGCATCCCCGACTTCCACCGCATCAACGAGGAGCTCCAGCGCCTGACCGGCTGGAGCGTGGTCGCCGTGCCAGGCCTGGTGCCCGACGACGTGTTCTTCGACCACTTGGCCAATCGCCGCTTCCCGGCCGGCCAGTTCATCCGCAAGCCGCACGAGCTGGACTATCTGCAGGAGCCGGACATCTTCCACGATGTCTTCGGCCACGTGCCGATGCTGACTGACCCGACCTTCGCCGACTACATGCAGGCCTATGGCCAAGGCGGGCAGCGGGCGCTGGGCCTGGGCCGCCTGAAGAACCTGGCCCGTCTCTACTGGTACACGGTGGAGTTTGGCCTGATGAACACGCCTGCGGGCCTGCGCATCTACGGGGCCGGCATCGTCTCGTCGCGCACGGAGTCGATCTTCGCCCTGGACGATCTTTCGCCCAACCGCATCGGTTTCGACCTGGAGCGGGTGATGCGGACGAACTACCGGATCGACGACTTCCAGCAGGTCTATTTCGTGATCGACTCGATCCAGACCCTGCAGGAGGTCACGCTGCGTGACTTCGGCGCGATCTACGATCGCATGGCCGGCGCCAGCGACATCGGTGTCGCCGAGATCGTTCCCGGCGACACCGTGATCACGCGCGGCACCCAGGCCTATGCGAAGGCCGGCGGACGTTTGGCGACCGCCTCGGCGGGCTGACCTTTCAGGCCGAACAGGATCCGCACGCCGGGGATGCGTCGCACGATCTCGTAGGTCGCAAAGCAGCCGGCGAAGGTGGCCACGACCAGGATCGCGCCTTCCAGGGCCAGGGGCAGGTGAAGCTTGGCCAAGTGATGGGCCATGACCACGATCAGGGTCTGGTGCACCAGATAGAACGGGAAGACGCCCAGGGTCAGGTAGCGCAGCACGGGGCCGCCCCTGGTGCTCAGGTGCTTGGCCCCGAAGCCCAGGATGGCGACGATGGCGCACCAGCCCTGGATCGCGAAGACGAAGCGACCCGCCAAGCCCACCAGCGGCGACGGCTGCGGCAGGCCGTCATGACGCCAGTAGGTCCACACCATCCACGACCAGACCGCCCAGGCGGCGACGGCCAGGACCAGGGCTGGCCAGCGCACCGCAGTCAGGCGATCGCGCAGCACCTCAGACTTGGCCAGGCCGAAACCTAGCAGGAAGGCGCTGAACGAAACGGCGTGGACATAGGGGTCGTCGACCAGGGCATGGGTCTCGCCGAACTTGGCGTAGAGGGTGGCGCGCAACATCCCTAGGAACAGCACTGGCCAGACGAACAGGCCAACGCCCTTCAGCAGCCCTTCGGCGGCCTTCTGCATGTGCTCGCCAGCTTTCTTCCAAACCAGCAGCATGGCGGCCAGAACCATCGTATAGACAAAGAGATAGGCCACGAACCACATGTGGTTCCAGGTCGGAGTGATCAGGCAGTTCCCATCCGCCCCGCACCAGTGGCCCGAGGCCGTGGCGTAACGGACCCAGAAGTTGTCGACGGTCAGCGGCGTGCCCGGATGGGCCGCGATATATTCCACGATCTGGTAGTAGGACTGCGGCGGCACGATCACGAACATGGCGAAGATCAGAGGGGGCAGCAGGCGCGCGATCCGCGCCGTGGTCAGTTTCCCGACGCTGACCTTGTCGGCCGTGAACCGCGTCGCCGCGCCCGAGACCAGGAACAGCAGCGTCAGCCGCCACGGATTGGTCATCAGCATGAAGGGCTCCAGCGCCTCGACCGGATACGGTGTCTTCACGTGCCAATCCCACGGCACGTAGAACATGCCGGTGTGGTAGAGGATCAGCAGGAAGAACGCGCCGACCCGAATCCAGTCGAGGTCATAGCGCCGGTCCAGGGGTGGTGAGGTCGTGGTCATGAAGAGGCGTCCGGGGTGAAGAGCGACGCCAAGGACCTGCCGCACGACGCCCAAGCCGGCCAAGCGTCCGGGGATCAGCGGTCGCTGGCTGGGACGACCGGAAAAGCTTCAGGGACGAGCGGCGGCGCTTTCGGGATGACCGGCGAGGAGCGCTTGTGGCTGGGCCGGGCCTGGCTGCTGGGGGCCTGCCTGATCAGCGCGATCTCGGTGGTCAACGTCCTGACCATCCAGCACGACGCGCCCCGGCTGGGCGTCATCGCGCCGTCGATCTGGGAGGGCAGCAGCGCGCTGGTCACCCTGGTGATCTTCGGCATCCCGGCGGCCATGGCCTTCTGGATGGTGCGGAGCCAGCCGCGCTGGTGGGTCGCCGTCCCGGCGCACATGGTCGCGGTGTTCGTCTATTCGGTGCTGCACGTCTCGGGCTTCGTGGTCCTGCGCAAGCTGGGCCACGCCGTCCTCCTGCACGAGGGCTACGATTTCGGGCCGCTGTCGACCGAGTTCCCGTACGAGTTCCGCAAGGACATGATGTCGTACGGCCTGGCGACGATCATCTACTGGCTGGCCCTGCGCCGCAGCGCCCAGAAGCCGGCCGAAGCCTATGCCCCTGCCCCGCCCGCCACCTTCGACATCCAGGACGGCGCCCGGCTGATCCGCGTGCCGGTGGTCGAGATCCTGGCCGTGCGCTCGGCCGGCAACTATGCCGAGTTCGTCTTGGCCGACGGCCGCCGCCCGCTGACCCGCTCGTCGCTGAGCGCGGTGCTGGAAGGCCTGGCCCCGCACGGCTTCGTTCGCACCCACAAGTCCTGGCTGGTCAACAAGGCCCGCGTCACGGGGCTCAAGCCCGAGGGCTCAGGCGACTACGCCGTGGAACTGGGCGATCTCGAAGTCCCGCTGTCGCGGCGCTTCCCCGAGGCCCTGGCCGCGCTGCGCGGCTAGAGCAGCAACCCCATCAGGATGTCGTCCTCGAACCGGCCGTCCGGCAGCCGGCCGCGTGCGACCTGTCGGCCCTCGTGCTTGAAGCCCAGCCGCTCATAGAGCCGCACCGCGCCGGGATTGCCCGCGCCCGCCGCCAGCTCGATGCGCAGGATCTCCGGCTGCGCCGCTCGCGCCCAGTCGATCAGGGCTTCGAACAGCTTCGAGCCGATACCCTGGCCTTGGGCGTTCGGATGCACCGCCACCGTCAGCCCGCCCAGCACATGGGCGAACAAGGCGATGGTCTCGCGCTTGGCGTGGATCTCGCCGACCACGGTCCCGTCCGCTTCGACCGCGACCAGGCAGATGTCACTGGCGATTGCGTAGTCGCCATAGGCCGGCGTCACCTCCTCCGGCGCGCGGGCCAGGTTCCCGGGCGTCGTGGCGGCGGCCTGGTGCACGGCGACGATGGCGCCGCGGTCCGCCGGCGCAGCGGGTCGGATCGTGAAACTCACGCGCCCCTCTGGAACGGATAGAAGTCACCGCCAAGGTCGAGGATCTGGCTCAGCTCGTCCAGCGCCTCGCGGCTCTCGGTCAGCAGCAGCGGATCGGCCAGGTCGGCCGGCGCCAGGCGGTCGCGATAGCGGCGCGTGACCCAGTCGGCCAGGGTCGTGTGCAGGCCCGGCGTGAAGCGCTGGGCGGGATTGGTCGCCTCTAGCTCGGCGTCGGTCAGCACCACCCGCAGGCGCAGGCAGGCCGGCCCGCCGCCGTTGCGCATGCTCTGGCGGACATCGACATATTCGACGCGGCCGATCGGGCCGTTGGACGAGGCCAGGCTCTCGGCGACGGCGAAGGCGCGCGGGTTGTCGCGCGTCTCGGCCGGGGCCAGCAGCACCAGGCGGTCCTCGCCCGGCACGACCAGCAGCTGCGAATTGAACAGGTAGCTGGCCACCAGATCGGCCATCGGCAGGTCGGCTTCCGACACCTCGACGAAGGCCGGCTCGAACAGGTCGGCGGCGGCGGCGCGGACCTGGCGCTCCATCCCGGCGCGATCCTCGAAGGCGCGCTCGTGGAAGAACAGGCAGTCGCGCGTGCCGACGCAGACCACGTCGTTGTGGAACGCCCCGCCCTCGATCGCCGCCTTGCCTTGCTGGGGAAACACGGCCCGCGCCGCGCCATGGCGACGCTGGATGGCCTCGAAGGCTTCGCGGGTCTGGCGAGCCGGGAACTTGCCGTCCCAGTGCGCCCAGGCCTCTCGGCCCCAGACGAACAGGTTCACCCCCGACGCCCCGTGGTCGGCGCAGAGCCGGACGTGATTGGCCGCGCCTTCGTCGGCGAAGTGCGGCTGGGCCGGCAGCGGGTCGTGGACGGAAAAGCGCGCCGCGTCCGAAAACAGGCGGCGCAGAACGCGCGTCGTCTGCGGCCCCTCCAGGCTGCGGTGCAGATTGGTCAGCAGGTTGGCCGGCGTGAAGTGCACGCGGCCGTCGGCCGTATCGGCGCTGGGCGTCACGGTCGCGGCGTTGGCGGCCCACATCGGCGAAGCCGAGCAGGCGGCGGCGGCCAAGGCCGGCGCGTCCTTCCAGGCGGCCTCGATCACCGCCTCTTCCGAGCCCGAGAAGCCCAGCGACTTCAGCAGGCCTACAGCCGGACGCTCGTGCGGCGGCAGTACGAACTGCGGCACGCCCAGATCCGACAGCCGGCGCATCTTGCCGAGGCCCTCGAGCGCCGCGCCGCGCGGGTTGGAGACCTCGCCGGCGTTCTTCTGGCTGGCCAGGTTGCCGGGCGACAGGCCGACATAGCTGTGCGTCGGCCCGACCAGGCCGTCGCAATTGGCCTCGACCGCGCCAGTCATCCGCGCAGACCCTTGATGTCCTTGGAGGTGTCGAGCACCGCCCCGGCCTCGAAGCTGGCCACCGGATAGGCGCAGTAGTCGGCGGCGTAGTAGGCGCTGGGCCGATGGTTGCCCGAAGCCCCGAGCCCGCCGAACGGCATCGAGCCCGCCGCGCCCGTGGTGGGCCGGTTCCAGTTCACCACGCCCGCGCGGATGCGGTTCAGGAACTGGTCCCAACGCTTTGACTCAGCGGAGATAAGCCCGGCCGACAGACCGTAGCGCGTGGCGTTTGCACTCTTCAGCGCATCATCGAAAGTGGCCACGCGACGCACCTGCAGCCACGGCGCGAACAGCTCCTCGTCAGGGGTGTCGACGCCGGTGACATCGACCAGGCCGGGCGTGACAAAGGCCTCACTCAGCCCCTCGACCGAGCCCAAGGAGCGGATGCGGTCCCCGCCCATCGTGTCGGCCACGGCGCGGGCGGCCTGGGCGGCGCGGGCCGAGATCAGCGGGCCCATGAAGGCCTCGCCCTCGCCGTTCCAGGCGCCGATCGAGAGACGCTCGGCGAGGCCTGCCGTCGCCTCGATCACCTTCCGCCCGAAAGCGTCGTCCGGCACGATCAGCCGCCGCGCGCACGAGCAGCGCTGGCCGGTGGTGATGAAGGCCGACTGCACGACCAGGGCCGCGACCGCCTCGGCGTCATCGGCGTCCCAGACCACCAGCGGATTGTTGCCGCCCAGCTCCAGGGCCAGGATCACGTCGGGCCGGTCGGCGAAGTGGCGGCGGAAGAAGGTCCCGGCCGTGGCCGAGCCGGTAAACAGCAGGCCATCGATCGGCTGGTTGATCAGCGCCTGGCCGGTCTCGCGGCCGCCCTGGACGAGGTTGACGACGCCCGCCGGCACGCCCGCCGCCTCCAGCGCTTCGGCCATCAGCTGGCCCGCCAGGGGCGTCTCTTCCGAGGGCTTGAACACCACCGTGTCGCCCGCCAGCAGGGCCGGCACGATGTGGCCGTTGGGCAGGTGGCCGGGGAAGTTGAACGGCCCCAGCACCGCCATGACGCCATGGGCCCGGTGGCGCAGCACGGCGCGGCCGAACGGCATGGCGGTCTCGGTGACGCCGGTGCGCTCGTCATAGGCCTTGATCGACAGATCGACCTTGCCGGCCATCGACCCCAGCTCGGCCTTGGTCTCCCACAGCGCCTTGCCGGTCTCGCGGCTCAGAGCCTGCGCGAAGGCATCGGTGCGCTCGACAAGGATCTCCTTGTAGCGGCGCAGGACGGCGATCCGCTCCTCGCGCGGCTGGTCGGCCCAGGCGGGAAAGGCGCGGTGCGCGGCGGCCACGGCCTCGGCGACGTCGGCCGGCGTCGCGGTGGCCTCACGCCAGACGACCTCGCCAGTCGCCGGATCGGTCGAGACCAGTTCCGCGCCCTGCCCCGAGCGCCACTTGCCGTCGATATAGAGCCCGCTCATGCCTTCACCCGCACCATGTCGCCTTCACCCACGCCCAGAGCCTGCGCCGCATCGCGGCCCAGGATCGCCGCCTCGCCGTCGATCAGCACCGGCGCGCGCACGGCCCGGAAGCGGGCCACGGCGCCGGTGGAGACCAGGGCCTCCTCGCCAAAGGCGTCCTCGCCGATCTTCACGCGCAAGGCCCGCGCCTCGCGCACCGTCTTGATGTCATCGCGGCGCGCGGCGACCGTCGGCCCGGCGTCGAAGATGTCGATCAGGCCCTGGTAGCGGAAGCCCTCGGTCTCCAGCATGGCCCGCGCCGCCTCGCCTTCGCGGTGGACGCGGCCCAGCACCGCGCTGGCCTGCTCCGGCAGCAGCTCGGCATAGATCGGATGGCGCGGCGCCAGGTCCAGGATGAACTGGCCGTCGGTCGAGGCGCTCATCATGTCGGCCTCGTCGAACTCCAGGCGGAAGAACTTGCTGGCCACGTGGTCCCAGAACGGACAGCCGCCGTCCTCGTCAAACCAGCCCCGCAGCTCGGCCAGCACCATCTCGGCGAAGCGCTGGGGCTCCAGGCCGATCAGCATGTAGCGCGACTGGGCCAAGAGCCGCCCCGCCCCGCCCTTGCGGCGTTCGGGCCGCAGGAACAGCGAGCCGACCTCCGACCAGCCGGCGCACTCGTTGACCAGCACCAGGGCCCGGTGGTCGAAGCGCTTCTCCAGGGTCGGCGACGACTGGGCCAGGGTGACGACCCGGAACGAGAAGTGCGGGCGCTTGAGCCCCACCCCCGCCTTGACCCCGGCGACGCCGACGACGTCGTTGGTCTCCAGGTCCTCCAGCATCAGGGTGTACCAGGCCTCGGGCGGGGCGACATTGGCCTGGAAGCTGGCTTCCGACAGGGCCAGGCGCGCGCGCAGGGTCGGCTCATCCTCAGGCAGGCTGGTGAAGCCGCGCCCCGACAGCACGGCCAGTTCCATCAGGGCGTCGAAGTCGGCGGAACCGGCGGGACGGACGACGAGCATTCAGGTCAACTCCATGGCTGCGCGGATGGCGCGGGCGTCGATCTCGCCGCTGGCCAGTTTCATCAGGATCAGGGCCGAGAGCTGGGCGCGCTCGACGAAGCTTTCGGGAAAGGCGTGCTCGGCCTCGCTGTGGATGTCGCCGCCCCGCACGCCCAGGGTGTCGACGTTCGGCAGGCCCGAGGCGAACAGGTTGTTGCCCTCGCAGACCCCGCCGGACGGCTTCCAGGCGATGTCCTGGCCCAGTAGCGCGCCAACGTCCTTCACCGCCCCGAACAGGCGCTGCTGGGCGGCGTTGAAGGGCTTGGCGCCGCGGGTGATCAGGCCGTGCAGGTGGGCGTGCAAATCGTCGCCGATCTCGGACACGATCCGCGCGACCTCGCCCTCGAACCAGGCGGCGGCTTCGGCTTCCGGGAAGCGGACATTGAAGCGCACCACCGCCACGTCCGGCACCATGTTCAGCGGCGCGCCGCCGTCGATGCGCGAGACATTGACGGTGACGCCGTCGCGCAGGCCGTTCAGGCCGTGCAGCTTCTCGGCCACGCGGGCCGCGCCGATCACCGCGTTGCGGCCGGCGGCGAAGTCGCGGCCGGCATGGGCCGCGCGGCCATGGATGACGATGTGGAAATTGCCCGAGCCCTTGCGCGCCGAGGCCAGGGCCCCGTCGGCGAGGGCCGGCTCGTAGGTCAGGCCCACATGGCCGCGCCGGGCGAAGTCGGCCAGCACCGGGCCCGAGGCGATCGAGCCGATCTCCTCGTCCGGCGACAGCAGCACGCGGTAGCCGACGTTCGCGGCGTCAGGCGAGCGTTCGAACCCTTCCAGCGCCGCCAGCATGACCGAGATGCCGCCCTTCATGTCGGCGATGCCGGGACCGTGCAGCGCGCCGTCGGGGCGGGTGCGGACCCGCTGGAACGGGCTCGTCTCGGGATAGACGGTGTCGTAGTGGCCAGTCAGCACGACCTGGACCGGGGCCTCGGGACGGACCACGACGGCCAGCGACGGCGGATGGGCGAACTCGGTCTCGCGGCCATCGGCGGCGACTTCGCGCGAGGGCGACAGCGGCACGTCGATCGGGGCTGCCGGCAGGCGCGCAGCGGCGTCGAGCAGGATTTGCCTCTGACGTTCCAAGCCCGCCAGGTGCCGGCTGCCGGAGTTCGTCGCGCACCAGTCCACGGCGCGGTCGACGATCTGGCCGCCGTCACGCGCGATGTGATCCAGAACGGCGCGATCTTCTGAATTGAGATGCATATAGGCCGGTCCTCCCTCAGTCACGATAACCAAGGGCCGCGGGTAAAACGTGCTCACCTCTGATGAGGTAACCGGTCGCCCGCGCAACAGCCTTGCCTTTTAGTAGTCCTTTCTCCAGCGAACGGAAAGCTTCGCGTCGTTCTGGCCGCCGATCCTGGAGACCAGCGACAGGGTCCGGCGAATCCGCCACTCGACTTGCGCGGCGGGACCTTCGCGGCCGCCACCGATGATCTCGACATAGACGTCGTCGGTCACGTACTTGCCGCCCGACACCGTCATGCCCGTGGCGCTCTCGGCGAAGGCCAGGCGGTCCAGCCGCGCGAAGCTGCGCAGGTTGCCGATCACGTCGAAGCCGCCGCCGCCGGCCAGAGACGCCAGGGCCGAAGCCAGCTGGGCGGCCTCGATCGGCGACAGCTGGGCGGCCGACGAGCCGAACAGCACCTGGCTGAGCACCTCGTCGCTGGGCAGTTCGGGCTTGGAGGTCAGGGTGATCTCCGGCTTGGCCGCCGTGCCCTGGATCCGCACCACGGCGGTCAGGGACGCGTCCTCACGCGAGGCCGACAGGTCCAGGCGGATGCGGTCCAGCTGGCTGGACAGATAGACCGTGCCGTCGTCGTCGAACTCGAACCGCTTGCCGGCGAAGTCGTACTCGCCGCGCACCACGCGGGCGACGCCGCTCAGCGACGGGGCCAGCGAGGTGCCGCCGACATGGGCGTCCAGCGACAGCTCCACGTCCAAACCGCGGCCGCGCACGAACACCCGGCGCGAGGCCTTCAGATCCAGGTCCAGGATCATGCCGCCGGTGTTGGGGCGGCGCTGCAGGCCCTGGTCCAGGTCCTGCGGGCGATTGCGCTCGATGACGTCCATGGCCACGACGCCGACCGGGGTCTTGCTCTGGGCCGAGACGTCCGCGCGGTCGATGGTCACCGCGCCGGCCAGCTTGATCTTGCCGTCGGCCGAGCGGTTGACGGTCGCCGAGCCGGTGGCCACGGCCGAGGCCAGGTCGTTGTCGATGAGGCGGAAGCCCTTGAGGTCGAGCTTGAAGCTGCCGACGCCGTCACGCGCCAGGCTGATGCGTCCGGCGCCTGAGATCGTGCCGCCCTGCCCATCCTCGCCGATGGCCTGGCTGACGTCGATGGCGTTGTCGGCCAGGGCCGAGCGCAGGGTGACGTTCTTGAGGCGCAGGCCGGTCTGGCCGTCCTCGAAGCCGCCATTGTCCAGGGTCGCCTGGCCGATCAGGCGCGGGTCGGCCAGGGTGCCGCCCAGGCTGGCCTGCAGGTTGATCCGGCCCGACAGCGAGCGGTCGGCGCCCATCAACAGGTTCCACAGCGGCTTGATCTCGCCCTGGGCCGAGAAGCGTCCCTGCACGCCGCGCTTCTTGCTGACGACCAGGCTGAGCGGCTTGGCCGAGGCCTCGACCGGCAGCACCAGATTGGCTTCAGCCTTCAGGCCTTGGCGGTTGTCGCCGTCGGCCACGATGGTCAGCTGGTTGTCGGTCAGGTCGCCATGGATCTTGGCGTCCAGCGACTGCTCGATCTTGGCGCCGCGCTCGCGGGCGTTGGCCAGGCGCATGTCGAAGTCGCCGGTCAGGGTCTCGCCTTGGCCGCGCAGATTGAAGGCGCCGTTGATGTCGCCCTCGAGGTCGGGGTTGAAGGCGGTGATGGCCACGTCGGCCAACTCGGCCTTGAGCATCGCCGTCGCGCCGCCAATGTCGGCGTCGATGTCGGCGCGACCCTTGTCGATGGCCAGGCGCAGGCGGGCCTGGGTCGGGCCGTCGCCGAAATGGATCTTGGCCGTCTCACGGGTCTTGATCTCGGTGCGGCCCATGCGGCCGGCGGCATCCAGGGCCAGGTCGTAGGCCTTGCCAGCCTGGGCGAGCTCGCCCGTGCCGCCGATGCGCCAGCGACCGCCGGGGGCGTCGCCGCGGGCGTCGATCGACAGCGGCAGGCGGGCCAGCGGGCCGTCGGCCTTGATCCGCGCCGAGCGCACCTTCCAGGCGCCGAACGCGACCTCCTCGGCGGTCAGGTCCAGAGTCGCGGCGGCCGAACCGCCGCCGGGCGCGTCGACCAGCTTGGCCGAGCCCTTGACCTGGCCTTGCGGCAGGAAGGCGCCAGGGCCGACGGCCAGCGTCAGGTCGGCGGTGGCCGGCAGGCCGTCGCGCAGGGACATCGCGCCCTTGGCCTTTGCGCCGCCGGCGTCGACATCCAGTTCAGACAGCTCGATGCCGCCTTGCGAGAAACGGAAGGCCGTGCGGCCGCGCGCCGGGCCGTACTGGCTGTCGGCCTGCAGCGCCGCGACGCCGTCAGTGGCGTTGGCGCCGCGCGCGAAGGTCAGGGTCAGGTGCGCCTTGGTCAGCGGCAGGCGCGGCAGGTCGATGCTGTCGAAGTCGGCGTTCAGCTCGGCCTGCGGCGCTGCCAGCGTGCCGCCGATGTGGCCGTCGCCCGCCGCCTTGCCGGCGATCTCGACCGGACCGGCGCTGAACGGACCTGTCGCGGTCCAGTCCAGCTTGAAGTCCAGGCCAAGGGCCTTGGCGACGGTCATCTTGCCCGAGGACTTCAGGCTGGCGTTGGTCCCGTCCAGCTTGGCGTCGGCGATGCTCAGGACACCATCGTTCCAGGCGCCCTTGCCGGCCAGACGCGGGGTCGCGCCCAGCAGGCGGTCGATCTCGGCATAGCCGGTGGCGAAGTTGGCGGCGCGGCTGTCGACGGTGAAGCTCCACGGCCGGTTGGCGAAGCTGGAGGCCGTCCACTTGGCCAGCAGCGAACCCTTCGCGCCGGCGCGCACCGGGCCCATGCTGGCCACGCGCATCTCGCCGTCGAACGACAGGCCGCCCAGCACGCCGCGCTCGCCCTTGCCGGTGACGATCAGGTTCGGGGCGTCGATGCGGGCCGCCTTGATCAGGAAGCGCCCGCCCTTGACCCGCGCCCCCTCGAAGGTCGCTTTGGGGCTGGATCCCAGCAGGGCCAGCAAGCCCGTGCCGCCGCCGCCCGATGAGGTCGCCGCCGCCTTGATCTCCAGCTCGCCCTTGGCAAGGCGGACCATGGCCGGCCCCTTGGCGCGCTTGAGGCGGTACCCGAGCAACTCCAGGTCGGCGACGTCGACATCGCCCTCGACCGAGAAGCCGCCCTCCTCCAGGCGGAAGACGCCGTCGACCAGGCCGCGGCCCATCTGCGGGATGGTCACAATGCGCTTCAGCGCTGCGACCTGGGCGGTGAAGGCGATGCCGTCCGGACCGGTGCGCTTCTTGGCCAGGTCGGCCAGGCCGTGGCCCTGTAGCGTCAGGTTCTGGGCGCGGATGTCCAGGTTCAGGTTCGACAGGCCGTCCTTGGTGGCCTTCTTGCCGTCGAGCGTGAAGTTGGCCTCGGGGCCGAACATCTTCTCCAGCCGCTCGGTCCAGCGCGAGGCGCCCAGGTCCAGCCGGCCGCGCGCCGAGCCACCCTGTTCGGTCCAGGCGCCGTCGGCCTGCAGTGGGATCGTCTTGCCCGAGCGGGCCAGGATGTTGAACGCCGCGCGGCTGATCGTGCCGTCGGCCTTGGCTTTGAGGTCAAAGGTGCGGTCGGCCGGCAGGCCCAGGGCGCCGGCGATGGCGCCGCCATTGGCCTCGGTCGCGTCGGCCTTCAAGTGCAGGGTCTTGGAGCGCCCCAGGTCGAAGTCGAGGTTCAGGTGGTCGCCGACATGCAGGCGCGAGGCGACGGCCAGCTTGCCCTTCTGCCCGCCCTGCCGGGCCATCTCGTAGTCGCCGCCGACGTCGAAGTCACCCTCGCGGCCGCTGAACTCGGGCCGGGTGACCAGGCGGAACTTGAAGGCGTCCAGATCGACCGACACCGGCGCGGCGCCGGACTTGGGGCCCTTGGGCGTCATGGTCGGACGGCGCAGGACGATGACGTCGCGAGCGTCGACGCGCTCGGCGTGGAAGCGGCGCCCGAACAGCTCGGTGGCGCGCCAGGCGACCCGGATGTCGTGGGCCTCCAGCCAGACGCCCTTTTCGTCGGTGATGGTCAGGCGGCGAACGCCGAAGTCCTTCCAGATGTCGCCCGACAGGCCTTCGATATGCAGCTTGCCGATCCGGCCCAGCTTCAGGCCCGAGGCGCGGGCCTCCAGGAACATCCGGCCCTGCGGCGTGATCGGGACGAAGCGCAGGCCGCCGGCCATGACGATCAGGATGGCCGCCAGGATCGCCGAGGCGATCAGCAGAGCGCCGCCCCAGCCGACCTTCTTGGCGACCTTCACCGCGGCCTCGCCCGTCGCCTCGGCGGCGTGGACGACCGTTTCGGTCAGGTCAGGCTTGTCCTGCTCCTGGCTCAAAAGCTTTGCCCGATGCTGAGATAGATCTGGAACGCCGGGTCGCCCTTGCGGCGGCCCAGCGGCGCGGCGATGTCGGCGCGGATCGGGCCAAAGCCCAGGTCGTAACGGACACCGAAACCGGCGCCGGCCCGGAAGTCCTCGCGGCGCGGGGTCTTGCCGCTGCCGATGGCGCCGGCGTCGATGAAGGCCACGCCGCTCCATTTCGAGGTGATCTTCTGGCGCAGCTCGAACGAGGTCTCGACCAGCGAGACGCCGCCCTGGGGCGTGTTGTCGGTCAGACGCGGGCCGATGGCCTGGTAGGCGTAGCCGCGCACCGAGCCGCCGCCGCCGGCGTAGAAGCGCCGTGAGGCCGGGACGTCGGGAATGCTGCCGCCCAGCATGGCGCCCAGCTTGACCCGGGTGGCCAGCACGGTGCTCGCGCCCTTGCCGACCGGCAGGTAGATCGAGCCCTGGGTCGTCAGCTTCAGATACGGCAGCGTCGTGTCGCCGACCACGTAGGTCGGCTCGCCGCGAGCCTCCAGACGCCAGCCGCGCTTGGGATCCAGGATGCTGTCGGAGAAGTCCCAGGCATAGGCCGCCAGGCCCGCGACGGTGACCAGATTCAGCTTGCGGCCCGCGACCGAGCCGTTGCGGCTGATCTGCTCCTTGGTCTGGGACAGGTCCATCGACACGCCGAAGGTGCGATAGGACGTGGTCTGCCGCCGCTTGGTCAGGTCGACCCCGACCGTGGCGCCGGTTTCGTTATAGGCGTCGGTGTCGTTGCGGAAGACCGAGCTGTTCAGCTTCAGGGTCTGCTGCGGCCGCCGCCAGTGGGGCAGCGAGATCTCCGCGCCCAGCCGCTGCTCCAGCTTGGCGAAGCGCACCGCATAGGTCGTGGTGTCGGCGCGTTTCAGCCGATTGTAGCGGCTCCAGCGCACGTCGACGCCCGCGCCTTCGCTGGTCGAATAGCCGGCGCTGGTTTCGATGGTGCGCGAGCGGCGGTCGGCCAGGGTGACGACGACGGGCCGCAGCCCCTCGGGCGTAGCCTTCTCCGGTTCGGCCAGCGAGACCGAGATCGAGTCGTAGACGCTGGTGTCGCGCAGGCGGCGTTCCAGCTCGGCGACGTCTTCGGGATCGTAGACCTCACCGGCCTTCCACGGCGCCAGGTGCGAGACCCAGGCGGGATTGGTCCGGCCCTTGGTGACGACCTCAATGCCGTCCATGCGGACCAGGGTTCCCGAGGCGATCTTGAAGGCCGGTCGGACGGTGTGGTCGGCGTGGTCGACGATGACCTCGCGCGGCTCGGCGGCGGCGTCGGCATAGCCCAGCTTGGCGACCTGGGCGACGATGCGCCCCTCCGCGCCAACGACGTCGGCGGCGCGGCCGGGCTCGCCCTGGGTCAGGCGCATGGCGGCGGCGGCGCGCTGGCGGGTGCCCTCGTCGGGCGGCGCGCCCGACCAGTCGATGCGCGGATCGGCGATGACGAAGGCCGGGCCGGGCGTGATCTTGACCACCGCCCGGGGCGGCTCGCCGTCCAGAACGTCGGGCTCGACGGTGTAGGCGTAGTAGCCTTCGGCGCGCAGCACGGCGATGGAATCTTCGCCGGCCTGGCGGGCGCGGCGGCGGGCTTCGGCGCGGCTTTGGGCCGGATGCTTGGATTCGGTCAGGGCGCGCTGGATGGCTTCGCGCAAGGCCTTGTCGTCGACGCCTTGGATCTGGGCCATCGGTTCGTCGGCGCGGGCAGCCGAGGCCGCCAGCAAAGTCACCGCCGTCAACGCGAGGGAAGTCCGCCCAAGCACCAAATCACGTTCCCCGCGCGAAGCGCCCCCGCCCCTGCTGTAGTCTGGGGTTTGCGCCGTGTCACGACAGGAAATGCAACGAACTTGACCCTAGCGGCGCTTCTCAAAGCGAGCGATCGGCGCCCAAATGCTGGGCAGTCGTGCGCATCTTCGCGGCGAACGACGAATCCGCCGCGCGAGACGCTTGCAACGCTCTAGAGTCGGGATGACGCGGCGCCTCCAGCGGCGCGTCCAAAGCAATGAGAACGTGGACAAAAGCGTGGCGGCGAAGACCCAAACCCTGGACGACGCACCAACCCTGCCGATGACGGAGGCGGCGTACCTGCCGGGGGTCGCCTACGACGAGATGTTCACGCCCGACGGCGAGGTCCGGCCGCACTACGATCCGCTGCACGGGCGTATGTCGACCCTGGGCGCGGAAGAGTTGGCGGGCCGCCAGCGGACGCTGGAGCGGTCCTTCCTGCTGCAGGGCATCACTTTCACGGTCTATGGCGCGGACAACACCACCGAGCGGGTGATGCCGACCGACCTGTTCCCGCGCATCATCCCCGCCGACGAGTGGAAGCGGATCGAAGCGGGCCTGACCCAGCGGCTGCAGGCGCTGAACCTGTTCCTGGCCGACATCTATGGCGACCAGCAGATCCTGATGGACGGCGTCGTGCCGCGCGAGCTGGTGCTGGGCGCGCCCTCGTACCGCCGCGAAATGCAGCACCTGTATGTGCCGCATAAGGCCTACGCCAATGTCTGCGGCAGCGACCTGATCCGCTGCCAGGACGGCCAGTTCGCGGTGCTGGAGGACAACCTCCGCGTCCCGTCCGGCGTCTCGTACATGCTGGCCAACCGCGACGCGGCCAAGCGCACCTTCCCCGGCACCTATCGCGCCGCCGGCGTGCGGCCGGTCGAGCGGTATCCCGACCTGCTGCTGTCGACGCTGAAGAGCATGGCCGCCGACTGGCGTAACGAGCCGCAGGTCGTGGTGCTGACGCCGGGCGTCTACAACAGCGCCTATTACGAGCACGCCTACCTGGCCCGCCTGATGGGCGTGCCGCTGGTCGAGGGCCGTGATCTCGTGGTGCACGAGAACATGGTCTACATGCGCACGACCAGCGGCATCCGCCGGATCGACGTGATCTATCGCCGGGTCGACGACGACTTCATCGACCCCCTCACCTTCCGGCGCGACAGCTCGCTGGGCGCGGCCGGCCTGTTCAACGCCTATCGCGCGGGCAATGTGGTGATCTGCAACGCCCCCGGCACCGGCGTCGCCGACGACAAAGCCGTCTACGCCTATGTCCCCGACATCATCCGCTACTACCTGGGCGAAGACGCCATCCTGCCCAACATCGAGACCTTCCTCTGCCGCGAGAAGCGCCAGATGAGCCACGTGCTGGAGAACCTGGACAAGTACGTAGTCAAGGCGGTCGGCGCCTCGGGCGGCTACGGCATGCTGGTCGGCCCGCACGCCAGCCAGAAGGAGCGCGACGACTTCGCCGACGCGATCAAGGCCGATCCCGACAACTATATCGCCCAGCCGACCATCCAGCTGTCGACCGCGCCTTGCCTGGTCGACGGCCGCATCGAGCCGCGCCACGTCGATCTGCGTCCCTTCATCCTGTCGGGCGAGAAGACCATCGTCACGCCTGGCGCCCTCACCCGCGTAGCGCTGAAGCGCGGCTCGCTGGTGGTCAATTCCAGCCAGGGCGGCGGGTCGAAGGACACCTGGGTTCTGACTGAAGAGAACGGCCACTCCAATGGCCAGACGAACGGGAGCGCCCGCCCATGATGCTCGCGCGCGTGGCCGACAGCCTCTACTGGCTAGGTCGATACATCGAACGGGCCGAGCACCTGTCGCGCCTGTCATCGGTCATGCTGAACGCCCAGCTGGACCAGACCGACTCCGGGACCCAGGCGGTCTGGATCGCCATGGCCGCCGTCGGCGAGGCCAATGACGGCGAAAGCATCAACTCGTTCGAGGCCGCCCAGGCCCTGGTGCTGGACCGTCAGGACCACAACTCTGTCGTCTCTTCCCTGGCCCGCGCCCGCGAGAACGCCCGCCAGGTGCGCGACCAGATCACCACCGAGACCTGGGAGCGGCTGAACCTGCTGTACCTGAAGGTCACAGACGCCAAGGCCGGCAAGGAGTTCTCGGACGGCTCGGCCAACTTCCTGCACGACGTCATCGCCGACCTGCACCTGTTCAAGGGCGCGGCCGACACCACCATGAGCCACGGCGAAAGCTGGCGGTTCATGATGCTGGGCATCTACATGGAGCGCGCCCAGCTGGTCTCGCGCCTGCTGGAGGTCTGTTTCGCCGAAAGCCCGGCCCACGGCCAGGTAGACGACCACGTGGCCCTGGTCAGCGTGCTGCGCATGGCCTGCGCGCTGGAGCCCTATCTGCGGGTCTACACCGCCGAGATCGAGCCCCGGCACATCCTGGAGTTCCTGGTCTTCGACGAGGACTTCCCGCGCTCGATCCGCTTCGCGACCACCCAGATCGAGCAGCACCTGTCGGCCATGGCCCGCGGCGGCGGCGGTGAGCGCGCCGGTCCCGAACGCCTGGCTGGCCGCCTCAAGGCCCGCCTACAGTTCGCCGACCTCGACGAGCTGGAAGCCGTCGGCGCCGGCCCGCTACTGACCACCGTCGTCAACGAGTGCGCCCGCATCCACGAAGCGATCTACGAGACGTTCGTGGCCTATCCGCTCGAAATGCGTCTTCCGGCCTAGGACAGAATCCAGTGCTGCTCGAAATCCGCCACGTCACCCAGTACCACTACGAGAAGCCCGTCCGGGAAAGCCTGATGGAGCTGTGGATGCAGCCCCAGAAGACCGCCCGCCAACGCCTGGTCAGCTTCGAGCTGGACCTGGAGCCTGCCGCCCAAGTGTTCTCGTACGCCGACAGCTTCGGCAACGCCGTCTATCACTTCGACGTGCCCCAGCCGCACGACAAGCTGACCATCATCGCCCGCTCGGCCGTCGAGACCGAGCCGACCGGCGAACGTCCCGACCACCTGGACATGGGCGAATGGGACCGGCTGCGCAGCGAGTTCGTGCGCGGCGAGTGCTTCGACTTCCTGCGCCCGCACGGTTTCGTCGAGACCACCGAAGCGCTGCGCGGCTTCATCAAGTCGCATGACCTGGACGACCTGAAGCGCAAGGACCCGCTGACGGCGGTCCGCACCCTGTCGGAAACGATCTACAAGGCCTTCGACTACCAGCCCGGCGTCACCGACGCCGACAGCCCGATCGACCTGGCCCTCGAGGCCGGCAGCGGCGTCTGCCAGGACTTCGCCCACATCATGCTGGCCGTCTGCCGCGAGTGGGGCATCCCGGCGCGCTACGTCTCGGGCTACCTGTTCACCGACCGCGACGCCGGCGATCGCTCGGACCCCGACGCCACCCACGCCTGGGTCGAGGTCTTCCTGCCCAGCCTGCGCTGGGTGGGGCTGGATCCGACCAACAACATGATGACCTGCGAGCGGCACGTGGCCGTGGCCGTCGGCCGCGACTATGCCGACGTCACCCCGTCACGCGGGGTCTACAAGGGCAATGCCGAGAGCCAGCTGGCGGTGGGCGTCACGGTGCGCCGGGCCCGCGCGGCGATAGCCGAGCCGGAATTCCTGCGCATGGCCCGTCCCAGCTTCGCCGGCGGCCGTCGCCGTCCGGACGCCGCCCTGAAGCAGGAGCTGCACCAGCAACAGCAGCAGCAGCAGCAGCAGCAGTGACCTACTGAAGGATCACTCTACTGAAGGATTTCCGGGGTCAGGGTCGCGGCGAAGCGGCGGGCGATGTCCAGCGCGCCGGCGGCGCCGCCGGCTCGGGGACCGATGCGTTCGGTCTGCAGGAACTGCACGCCGGCTTCGGTGCCCGAGCGCCAGACGACATGCGCCAGGTGCACCCGGCGTCCGCCCGCATCGACGAAGATGAACTTGTCCGGCGGCGTGGCGATGCCGGCCGTCGACAGGCGCGCGCCCTTCTCGGCGACGTCCAGCAGCGAGCACTTCCACGAGCGTGGATCATCCACGATGTAGATCTTGCGCGCGGCCGGCATCCGGGGGTGGACGCGACGCTCGGCGCCGGTGGGCTCGACCATGACCATGCGACCTAAGAACTCCCGCCGAGTCGTCCTGAGACGATTTTAGCGCAACCGGACGCAACGCGCGCCTACGTTGAACCGCGTTCGTCCGGTACCGGTATAACCGAGAGAAGCTTAGGCAGCGTAAACGTGCGCCTTGCGGGCCGCGATCTTCACCGTGCCCTGGAAACGGGCGGCTTCGGCGCGCGAGGCGCTGATCTCGATGGGACGTCCGTCCAGCGCCGTGGCGTTGACCGTGGTCAGGGCGCCCTGCACGTGGGCGCGCTCGACCCGCACCTCGAAGCCGCTGTCGTCCAGCACGAAGTCGTGCGGGCGGACATAGGCCGTGGCCGAGCCCTCGCGCACGCCGACGGCCGGCAGGCGCAGCAGGCCGGCGTTGAACTGGCCGCCGCTGACCTGGCCTTCGAAGCCGTTGGCCTCGCCGACGAAGCCGCAGACGAAGGCGGTCTCGGGCGTGTCATGCACTTGGTCGGGCGTGCCGATCTGCTCGATCACGCCCTTGTTGAGGATGGCCACGCGGTCGGCAAGCTCCAGGGCCTCTTCCTGGTCGTGGGTCACGAAGATGGTGGTCACGCCGGTGGCGTCATGGACTCGGCGCAGCTCCTTGCGCAGCGACTTGCGGACCGTGGCGTCCAGGGCCCCGAACGGCTCGTCCAGCAGCAGCACGCTGGGCTGCACGGCGAGCGCCCGCGACAGGGCCACGCGTTGGCGCTGGCCGCCCGATAGCTGCGAGGGGTAGCGCTTGCCCAGGCCGTCCAGCTCGACCAGCTTCAACAGCTCGTCGACGCGGCGGGCGATCTCGGCCTTGTCGGGCTTGTCCTTGCCCTTCCGCACATCCAGGCCGAACGCGATGTTCTTGGCCACGGTCATGTGCTTGAACAGCGCATATTGCTGGAACACGAAGCCCACGCGGCGATCGGCGGCCGAGGCGAAGGTCACGTCCTGCCCGTCGAACAGCACCTGGCCGGCGTCCGGGAACTCCAGGCCCGCGATCGTGCGCAGCAGCGTCGTCTTGCCCGACCCCGACGGCCCCAGCAGGGCCAGCAGTTCGCCGTCCTTGATCTCGAGATCGACCTTGTTCAGCGCCGGATAGCGGCCGAACTTCTTTTCGACGGAGCGGATGGAGATGGTCATGGGTCTTCAGTCCGTTCAGTGTCCGCCGCGGCCGCCGCGCGCGCCCGGCTGGGCGGCCTCGACCGCGGTCTTCAGCACCAGGGTCACCACGGCCAGCAGACACAGCAGGGCCGCGACGGCGAAGGCGCCGACGAAGTCGTACTCGTTGTAGAGGATCTCGACGTGCAGCGGCATGGTGTTGGTCAGGCCGCGGATGTGGCCGCTGACCACCGACACCGCGCCGAACTCGCCCATAGCGCGGGCGTTGCACAGCAGCACGCCGTACATCAGGCCCCAGCGCACGTTGGGGGCGGTCACCCGCCAGAAGGTGTAGAGCCCGCCAGCGCCCATCGACACGGCCGCCTCCTCCTCGCTGGTCCCCTGCTCCTGCATCAGCGGGATCAGCTCGCGGGCCACGAACGGGAAGGTGACGAAGACGGTCGCCAGCACGATGCCGGGCACGGCGAAGATGATCTTGATGTCGTTGTCGACCAGATAGTCGCCGAACCACCCCTGCAGGCCGAAAATCAGCACGTAGATCAGGCCAGCCACGACGGGCGACACCGAGAACGGCAGGTCGATCAGGGTGATCAGCAGCGACTTGCCCGGGAACTCGTGCTTGGCGATCGCCCAGGCGGCGCACAGGCCGAAGGCGGCGTTGAACGGCACCGAGATCGCGGCGGTGATCAGGGTCAGCTTCACGGCCGCCAGGGCGTCGGTGTTGTTGATCGCCTCCAAGGCCGTGCCAAAGCCCTTGCGCAGCGCCTCGGCGAAGACGGCGACCAGCGGCAGGATCAGCACCAGGGCCAGGAAGGCCATGACCGTGCCGATGACCAGGACCTTGGCCCACAGCGGATCGTCGGTAGCCTTGCGGTGAGACACGCCAGCCATCAGTCGAACCTCCGCGCCCAGGCCTGGATGGCGTTGATGACCAGCAGCATCGTGAACGAGACGGCCAGCATCACGACGGCGATCGTCGCGGCGCGGGCATATTCGAACTGCTCCAGCTGGATGATGATCAGCAGCGGCGCGATCTCGGACTTGTAGGGCATGTTGCCGGCGATGAAGATCACCGAGCCGTACTCGCCCACGCCCCGGGCAAAGGCCATGGCGAAGCCGGTCAGCCACGCAGGCGCCAAGGCCGGCAGGACGATGCGCAGGATGGTGTCGACCCGATTGGCGCCCAGGCTGGCGGCGGCCTCCTCGACGTCCTCGGCGGCGTCGCGCAGGACGGGCTCGA
Organism: Caulobacter sp. GW821-FHT11E11; assembly: GCF_058808315.1. NCBI lineage: Bacteria > Pseudomonadati > Pseudomonadota > Alphaproteobacteria > Caulobacterales > Caulobacteraceae > Caulobacter > Caulobacter sp. GW821-FHT11E11. The sequence goes on along the minus strand of NZ_JBXARO010000002.1, from coordinate 500,678 downwards.
TGGTGCGGACCACGAACGGCAGGCCGATGAAGATCAGGGCGATGGTCACGCCGACCGGGTTATAGGCTGCCTTGATGCCCAGGGGCGTCAGGAATTGCCCCACCCAGCCATTGGGCGAGTAGAGCGTCGCCAGCGCGATGCCGGCCACAGCCGTCGGCAGGGCGAACGGCAGGTCGACCAGGGCGTTGATGATCGTCTTGCCCGGAAACTCGTAACGGACCAGCGCCCAGGCGGTCAGCACGCCGAAGATGCTGTTGATCACCGCCGCCACGAACGCCGCGCCGAAGCTCAGGCGGTAGGCGGCCATCGACCGCTGCGACGTCGCCACGGCCCAGAACTCGGCCGGCGACTGCTGCGCGGCCTTCAGGACCACGGCGCTCAAGGGGATCAGGACGATCAGCGACAGCACCGTCAGCGTCACGCCCATCGTCAGGCCAAAGCCCGGAATAGCCGAACGCCTGCGGAACAGCGGCCGCTTGCCCTTGGAGCCGGACGGCCGGCGCGGGGCCGTGTCGGCGGTCATCGTCTGATCGTCGTCCAGGGTCCGGGCTCGCCACATAGCTCAAGGCAAAGGTTGAACGCGCCGGAACGGAGAAGGGTCCCGGCGGCGCTGCTGAAACTGAGCCGCTTAAATCTCTACCAGGGGAATGGGGCAAATGAGAAAACCCCGGTCGGGGGTGGAGAAAAACTGGCGAGACGGCGCCCAAGCGAAAGACGCGTCGCATCGCTTGGCCCTTGCCGGGCATTCGACCGTGGATCTCAGGAACACGGCGTATCTCGCGCCGCAGAACCTCTGTCAGATCAGAGGTTTGAATTGGTAGGCCGGGTGGGGTTCGAACCCACGACCATTCGATTAAAAGTCGAATGCTCTACCACTGAGCTACCGGCCCGCTAACGTCCGGCGGGAGCCGGTTGGAAGCGGCGCGGACCATAGGCGGGGGCCTTCCGCGCCGCAAGCATGGTTTCGCCGTTTTTCCGAGGGAAGACGGTAAAGCTGTGAGCGGGTTAGGGTGAGTCATGCGTAGAACCTTGCTTTTGGCGGTCTTTTGCGGCGCGGGCCTGGCTGGAACGGCCTTTGCCGGCCAGCAGGAGAAGCCGCCCCTGCTGGGCGCCCCGCCCTCCTCCGCTCAGGATTCGCCCGTCCAGCCGACCGACGACGGACGAATCAGGTCGACCTCGGAAGCCAATCGCGACGGCATCGGCGGGGCCATGACCGCGCCGCTGCGCGACGTGAACATCGTCCGCACCAAGATCCCGCGCGTGTTGCTGGAGGCGATGGACGATCCCTACCAGCGCCCAGCCAGAGCCGACTGCGCTGCGCTGATCAGCCTGGTCCAGCCGCTGGACGTGGCGCTGGGCGAGGATATCGACCGCAATCCGCCTTCCGAGAACGAGGACCTGATGGATCGCGGTCGCAAGGCGGCCGGCGGCGCGGCCCTGGGCGCGGTGGCCAGCGCGGCGCAGGACATGATCCCCATGCGCGGCTGGGTGAGGAAACTGACCGGGGCCGAGCGCCACGACCGGCTGGTGCAGAGCGCCGTGGCCTCGGGCGCGGTGCGGCGGGCCTATCTGAAGGGCCTGGGCGAGGCGCGCGGCTGCAATCCGCCGGCCACCCCACAGCACAAGCCGCCGGTCGCGGCGCCGGTGGTCGATCCGGGCATGCCGCCGCCCCGTGATCCCTACGGTCCGCGCAAGCCGCGCTTCCCGATCAACAAGGAAGAGGTCGCGCCGGTCCCGCAAGGACCTCGCTACTAGCCCTCGTTCAGGTGCCGGGCGCGGAAGTCGCGGCGGAACTGTTCGAAGCGCCCCTCCTCGATCGCCGCGCGCATGGCCGCCGTCAGGGCCTGGAAGAAGGCGATGTTGTGCCAGGACAGCAGCACCTGGCCCAGGATCTCCTCGGCCTTGAACAGGTGGCGCAGATAGGCCTTGGAATAGTCGCGGCTTGCCGGGCAGTCGCTGTCGGGATCCAGCGGCGACTCGTCCTCGGCAAACTTGGCGTTCTTCAGATTGATCGCGCCGTCCCAGGTCCAGGCTTGGCCATGGCGGCCCGAGCGTGTGGGCAGCACGCAGTCGAACATGTCGACGCCGCGCGCCACGGCTTCCACCAGGTCGATCGGCTTGCCGACGCCCATCAGGTAGCGAGGGCGATCCTCCGGCAGCATGCCGGGGGCGTAGTCCAGAACCTCGCACATGGCCTCGTGCCCCTCGCCGACCGCCAGGCCGCCGATGGCGTAGCCGTCGAAGCCGATCTCGCGCAGGCGGTCGGACGACTCGCGGCGCAGGGTCTCGAAGGTCGAGCCCTGCTGGATGCCGAACAGCACCTGGCTGTCGCGGGTCCCGAAGGCGTCCTTGGAACGCTGGGCCCAGCGAGCGGAGAGCTCCATGCCCTTGCGCGCTCTGGCCTCCTCGGCCGGCCAGGCGACGCACTCGTCCAGCTGCATGACGATGTCGCTGCCCAGCAGGTCGGCCTGGATCTCGATCGAGCGCTCGGGGGTCAGCACGTGCTTGGAGCCGTCGACGTGGCTGGAGAAGGTCACGGCCTCCTCGGTCAGCTTGCTGATGCCCGACAGGCTCATGACCTGAAAGCCGCCGCTGTCGGTCAGGATCGGCTTGTCCCAGCGCATGAACTTGTGCAGCCCGCCCAGCCGCGCCACCCGCTCGGCCGAGGGGCGCAACATCAGGTGGTAGGTGTTGCCCAGGATGATGTCGGCGCCGGTGTCCTTGACCTGGTCGACGGTCATGGCCTTCACCGTCGCGGCCGTGCCCACGGGCATGAAGGCCGGCGTGCGGATATCGCCGCGCGGGGTCTTCAGGACGCCGGTCCGAGCCTTGCCTTCGGTGGCCTTGATCTCGAAGGGAAACGCCATCAGCGGGCCTCGTCTTTGAACAGCAGGCTGCCGTCGCCGTAGGAATAGAAGCGGTAGCCCGTCGCGATCGCGTGCTCATAGGCCGCGCGCATGGTCGCCTGGCCGGCAAAGGCGCTGACCAGCATGAACAGGGTCGACTTGGGCAGGTGGAAGTTGGTCATCAGCACGTCGGCGGCGCGGAAGCGGTAGCCGGGGGTGATGAAGATGGCGGTCTCATCGGCGAACGGGCGGATGACGCCGTCCTCGCCGGTGGCGCTTTCCAGCAGGCGCAAGCTGGTGGTGCCGACGCAGACGATGCGGCCGCCGGCGGCATGGACGGCGTTCAGGGCGTCGGCGACATCGGCGGTCACCTCCCCGAACTCGGCGTGCATCTTGTGGTCGGCGAGGTCGTCGGTCTTGACCGGCAGAAAGGTCCCCGCCCCCACGTGCAGGGTGACGAAGTGCAGCGAGACGCCCTTGGCCTTGAGGGCCTCGAGCAGACTGGGCGTGAAGTGCAGGCCGGCTGTCGGGGCCGCCACCGAGCCGTCCTCACGGGCATAGACGGTCTGGTAGTCGGCGCGATCGCGCTCGTCCTCGCCCCGCTTGGCGGCGATGTAGGGCGGCAACGGCATGTCGCCGTGCTTGGCGATGCCGATGTCGAGGTCCGGACCCGAGACGTCGAAAGCCAGCACAACCTCGCCGCCCTCGTGCTTCTCGGCGATCGTGGCGTCCAGGCGGTCGCCTTCGCAGGCGCGGTCCTCGCTGGAACCGAACGCCACGCGGTCGCCGACCTTCAGCCGCTTGCCCGGGCGCATGAAGGCGCTCCAGCGGCTAGGCGAGATGCGGCGATGAAGGGTGGCCTCGACGGCGATGGGCGCACCGTCGCCGCCGCCCGTCGTGCGACCCTCGCGCAGGCCCGACAGGCGCGCCGGGATCACGCGGGTGTCGTTGAACACCAGGGCGTCGCCGGGACGCAGGAAGTCGGGAAGCTCGCGAACCACGTGGTCGGCCAGCGGTTGCCCCGGACGGACCACCAAGAAGCGCGCGGCGTCGCGCGGCTCGGCCGGACGCAGGGCGATATGGTCCTCGGGCAGGTCGAAATCGAAGTCGGAAAGGCGCATGGGCGGGCTTCAAGCGCACGATGGGCTGAGGACGTCAAGACATACGCCCTCACGCTAGCGCAATGGACAACCCTGGCGATACAGGGGCATGGTTTCGCATAACGACAATCTTCGGGGGAAGAACGCCATGAAACGCCTGCTGATCCCGGCGCTCGCGCCGCTGCTGCTGCTCGCCGCCTGCGAACAGAAGACCGCCGCGCCGGCCGCGCCGGTCCCTCCCGCTGAAGAGCGCACCGTCGCCACCCCGGCGACTGCCGAGGCGACCTTCAAGCATGACGCCGCCGTCGAGCTGACCGGCTTCTACTTCACCGAGACCCCCGTCCAAGCCGGGAACTGGAAACTGACCTCGCTGGATATCGGCCAGCCGTCCGACTTCGCCGACTGGGAAGCCGGCAAGCGCACCGAGACCTACGCCCCGATCTTCCTGGCCTTCGACGACGTCACCAGCCCGACGGCCGAGAACGAGCTGGGCCAGACCTATCACAAGGTCAGCTTGCGCCTGATGCCCGACAGCTACAGCGTCGACGGCAAGACCGTGCGCTTCCACGCCAACGACAAGCGCCTGGGCGAGGTGGTGCTGGAGCTCTATCCGGACCTGGCCGCCTACAAGACCGCCCGAAGCACAGGCCCCAACGGCGGCCTGCAGAAGCAGGTGTTCACCGGATCCCTGCAGATCGGCGCCGAGCGGATCCGCAACCTCAGCTTCTTCTACCATCCGGGCGAGTAAGCGACGCATCCTTCACACTGGCCGTGCTATGGGCGGCGTATGCGCCTGATCGTTCAGCTCTTGAGTCTTCTCGTTCGCGGCACGGCCCTGATGCTGGGTCTGGTCGGCGCCGGCATGGCCATCGCCTGCCTGGGCGGCGCCTGGAGCGACCGCTTGGACGCCTTCACCCACGCGGCTCCGCTGTGGCTGGCGATGAGCGTCGGCGCGATCGTGCTGGGCGGGATCTTCGCGCGCGACGGCGAGCGCTGGGTGATCGTCGGCCTGGGCGGAACGGCCCTGGCCGCCTGCGCCGTGCTGATGCTACCGGAGCTTTGGGCCGCCGCGCGTTTCAAGCCCGCGACGCCCGCCGCGAGCGATCTGAAGATCATCCAGTTCAATATCTGGCACGAGAACCGGACGCCCGAGAAAACCCTCGCCTGGATTCTGGCGCAGGACGCCGACGTCGTGATGGTCGAGGAAGGCGATTGGTCGACCGTGAAGGGCCTGCGCAGCGCCTACCCCTTCTCCTCTTGCGACAAGAATACCCGCTGCGAGACCTGGATCTTCTCACGCAAGAAGATGATCGCCCGCGGTGGCATGCCGTCGGAGCAGCCCTATCTGGCCGGCGCCTGGGCTACCCTGGCCGATCCCAAGGGCGCCTTCACCGTCGTCGCTACCCACTATACCTGGCCCGTGCCCGCCGGGCTCCAGCAAGCCCAGAGCCGCAAGCTGGCCCGGACCCTGGCGCCCTTCGGCCAGAAGAGCACGATCCTGACCGGCGACTTCAACTCGACGCCCTGGTCTTGGACCCTCAAGCGTCAGGACAAGGCCCTAGGCCTGCGCCGTTGGACCCGCGCCCTGGCCTCGTGGCCGGCCGGCAAGTTCTCGCGCCTGATCGCCGCTCCGGCCCCGTTCCTGCCGATCGACCACGTCTATGCCGGCTCGGAGTGGCACGCGGTGAACGTCGAGCGCGGCCCGTCGCTGGGCTCGGACCATCGGCCGATGGTCGTGACCTTCCGCCGCAAATAGAAAACGGCCCCGGACGAGGTCCGAGGCCGCTCCCAAATTCAGCTGGTCGTCGAGCGCTTAGGCGTCGCCGGCGATCTTGGCGCTGACGATCTTGCCCGGCGCGCGCGGCGGCTCGCCCTTCGGCAGCGCGTCGACATGGTCCATGCCTTCGGTCACCTGGCCCCAGACGGTGTATTGCTTGTCCAGGAAGGTGGCGTCGTCGAACACGATGAAGAACTGGCTGTTGGCCGAGTCCGGGTTCGGGGTGCGGGCCATCGAGACCACACCGCGCACGTGCGGCTCGTCGTTGAACTCGGCCTTCAGGTCTGGCTTGTCCGAACCACCGCGGCCGGTGCCCGACGGATCACCGCCCTGGGCCATGAAGCCCGGGATCACGCGGTGGAAGACAACGCCATCATAGAAGCCCTCGCGCACCAGTTCCTTGATGCGGGCGACGTGGCCCGGCGCCAGGTCGGGACGCAGCTTGATCGTGACCGGACCGCTCTCGAGGGTCAGGATCAGGGTGTTTTCGAGGTCGGCCGACATGGTCTTCCCTTGGATGCCAAGTGTTGTGACGCGCTTCTAGCGCGGTTCACGCACGTCTGTGAACCAAGTTTGGGCCGGAAAGCGGTAGCGGCTAACGGATCTCGACCGGCGGGTCGATGTCGCACACGGAGAAATCGGCCCCTTTCAGGGTCCGCAGGCGCTTGGTCTCGGCCGCGAACCAGGGGCCCTTGGGGTCGATCACCCGGACCTTGGGACGTTCGCCTTCGGGAATGTCGCTCAGCAGCCGGACCTTCTGCATCAAGTCCTGCGGGGCGGGCACGGGCTCGCCGGCCTTGATGGCGCGCACTGCTTCCAGGCCGCTGATCACCCGGCCGAAGGCCGTGTAGCGCTTGTCCAGCGATGGATACGGCTGGCGCATCAGGAAGAACTGGCTGTTGGCCGAATTGTTGTCCTCGTCGCGCGCCATGCCTAGCACGCCGGGGCAATAGGTCCCCCAGGCCGAGACCTTCTTGTCGCTGGTCATCTCGGACCAGCTCCATGCCTGGCTGACGACGGGCAGCGACTTGACGAAGCCGACCTCGAGCCCGGCCGGCGCGGCCATGGCGACAAAGGCCGTGTCGGCTGTGCGGCGGAAGGTGAATTCGGCCTTCAGGTTGGGACGGTCCGAGCCGCCCTCCCCCGTATTGGTCGGATCCCCCGTCTGGGCCATGAACCGGTCGATGACGCGGAAGAAGGTCCGGCCGTCATAGAGGCCCGCGCGGGTCAGGTCCTGCAGGCGCGCCACGTGATTGGGCGCGACCTCGGGGATCATCTCGACCAGCACGCGGCCCTTGTTGGTGTCGATGACCAGCACCGTCTCGGGCGCCGGCGTCCGCCAGTCCGCCTCGGTGGGCTTGGCCGGAGCCGCCGCCGCCACGCCGACGGCCATCAGGGCGAACGCCAGGGTCATGTCACTTCACCTGCACGGGAACGTCGACGTCGCAGTTGGTGAAGCTGCCGCCCAGCTCGCCCTGGCGCTTGGCGACCAGGGCCTTGAAGGCGGCCGAGCCGGTATTCATCACCTGGACGCTGGGACGCTTGTCGGACGGCAGGTCGGCCAGCAGCTTGACGCTGATCATCTTGTCCTGCGGGTCCGGCACCGGCTCGCCGGTCTTGATGGCGCGCACGGCCTCCAGGCCCTGCAGCACGCGGCCGAAGGCGGTGTAGGTCTTGTCCAGCGAGGCGTTGGCCTGGCGCATGAAGAAGAACTGGCTGTTGGCGCTGTCGGGATCGCCGGCGCGGGCCATGCCCAAGACGCCCGAGCAGAAGTTGCCCCAGGTCGCGACCTTGCGGTCGGCGGTCATCACGGCCAGGGCCGAGTTCTGGCTGGTCACCGGCAGGGCGTCGACCCAGCCGGCCTCGCTGCTGCCGACCTTGAAGCTCTGGGCCACCGGCGTGTCCGCGCCGCGGCGGAAGGTGAACTCGGCCACCAGGTTCGGTTGGTCCGAACCGCCCTGCCCGGTGTTCTGCGGATCGCCCGTCTGGGCCATGAAGTCGCTGATCACACGGAAGAAGGTCAGGCCGTCATAGAAACCGCTCTTCACCAGCCCGCGCACGCGCTCGACATGGTTCGGCGCGGCCAGCGGATAGAGCTCGGCGATGATCCGGCCCTTGTTGGTCTCGACGACGATGACGTTGTTGGGGTCGGGCGTGCGCCAGTCCGCAGCCGTTTGGGCTGAGGCCGTGGTGGCGGTAAGCGCCAACGCGGCGGCGGTCATGGCGAGCTTCATCGAATTCCCCGAACAGAATAGGCCGGGTGGGCGTAGAACGACACGGCCTCCCCGACAAGTGCGGCGACCGTTCAAGCGCACGATTCCGGCCGCTTCGGGGCAGAGCGCGGGGCTTCACCGGGATCTCGGCGGGGCGCGCGGCCCCTAGTCCTTGAGTTTGATCTTCTTCTCGATCACCGCGCTGGCCTTCTCGGCCTTCTTGCGACGCTCGAAGACCTGACGCATGTGGCGCACGTCGCTGGCGCTGAGATGCTCTTCCGCCGCGACGAACTGCTCCTGCTCCTCCTCGCGGATATGGTGCAGGTACTCCTCCTTCAACCCCGCGAACCGGCGCAGCCAGCCGGGCGAGCCCATGTCGCGGGCCGCCAGGTCGGCCAGCATGTCGTCGATTTCCTTGTGCTCGGAAATGGCGTGGCGGGCGAAGTCGGTCGTCGCCGGATCGCGCAGCACCGATGACCACAACGCCTGCTCCTCGGCCGCCGCGTGGGCCTTGAGCTCGCGCGTCAGTTCCTCGAACAGCACCCGGCGATCCTCGGAGTCGCCTTGGGTCTCCTCGATCATGGCCAGCAGCGCGCGATGGCGGTCATGATCCTCGACCAGACGACCGAAGACGTCGGGGTCGCCCCGGAACGTGGTCTTGGGCGTGCTGCCGATGCGAGCGGCGATGTGCGGCGCGATCGCCTTGGCCTTGGCGATGGCCTCGACCTTGGCGTCGTGCTCACGGCGAGCGGTTGAAACGTCCTGCGTCTGGCCCGGCATGGCTTAAGCTCCCTCTGAAACCGGTCGCCGATGATGACCGGTCGTTCAGAACGCCTAAGCGCAGGCTCGCCGAAAAGTTCCGCTTCAGCCCTTCCGCACCTTCGCCACCAACTGCTCGGCCACGTTCGCGGGCACGAACTTGGAGATGTCGCCGCCCAGGGTGGCGATCTCCTTCACCAGGCGCGAGGCGATGGCCTGGTGGCGCGGGTCGGCCATCAGGAAGACGGTCTCGATCTCGCGATCCAGCTGCTGGTTCATCGCCGTCATCTGGAATTCGTATTCGAAGTCGGCCACGGCCCGCAGGCCGCGCACGATCATCTGGGCGTTCACTTCGCGGGCAAAGTGCATCAAGAGGCTCTCGAACGGCCGGACCTCGATCTGGGCGATCTTGGTCAGGTGCGCCGTTTCCTTCTCCAGGATGGCGACCCGTTCCTCCAGCGAGAACAGCGGCCCCTTGCCGATGTTCACGGCGACCCCGATCACCAGCTTGTCGACCAGCTTCACGGCCCGACCGATGATGTCGAGGTGACCGTTGGTGACCGGATCAAAGGTCCCCGGATAAAGCCCAACCCGCATGCAACCCCCTGCTTCTGGTTACGAGGGTTTACGGGGTCTCGTCCGCCCCGCTGTCCTCGCCCTGGTTGTCGTCTCCGCCGGAATCGGCGAGGCGCTCGACGCTGACGACGTGCTCGTCCTGCGCGGTGCGGAAGATGGTTACGCCTTGAGTATTCCGCGCTGCAACACGAATTTGCGAGACAGGCACCCGAATAAGTTGACCTTGATCAGTTACCATCAGGATCTGGTCGCTGTCCTCGATCGGGAACGAGCCCACCAGACGGCCGCCACGCTTGCTCAGGTCCTGCGCGGCAAGGCCCTGGCCGCCACGGCCCGTACGACGGAAATCATAGGCGCTGGTGCGCTTGCCGAAGCCTTCCGACGACACGGTCAGCAGGATTTCCTCGGCCGCGCCCAGTTCGGCGATGCGTTCCGGCGTCAGGGTGGTCTCGTCGCCGTCCTCTTCGCCCTCTTCCACGGCGACCGGGGCGTCCTCGCCCTCCTCGCCCGCCGCGCGCAGCATGGCGCGCTGGTGCTTCAGATAGGCGGCGCGTTCGGCCGGGGTGGCGTCGACGCTGCGCAGGACGGCCATCGAGATGACGGTGTCCTCGTTCGCCAGCCTCACGCCGCGCACGCCGGTCGAGTCACGGCTGGCGAACACGCGCACCTCGTCGACCGAGAAGCGGATGCAGCGGCCGGCCGCCGTGGTCAGCAGCACATCCTGGTCGGCGTTGCAGACCGAGACGCCGACGATGCCGTCGCCGTCGTCCAGCTTCATGGCGATCTTGCCGTTGCGGCGGACGTCCACGAAGTCGGAAAGCTTGTTGCGACGCACGCTGCCCGAGCGGGTGGCGAACATCACGTCCAGGCCGCCCCAGGTCGCCTCGTCCTCCGGCAGGGCCAGGATCGAGGTGATGGTTTCGCCCGGCTCGATCGGCAGCAGGTTGACGAACGCCTTGCCGCGCGAATTGGCGACGCCCTGCGGCAGGCGCCACACCTTCATCTTGTAGACCTTGCCGCCCGAGGTGAAGAACAGCAGCGGCGCGTGGGTCGAGGCCGAGAACACGCGGGTGACGGCGTCCTCGGTCTTGGTCGCCATGCCCGACTTGCCCTTGCCGCCCCGGTGCTGGGTGCGGTAGGCGGCCAGAGGCGTGCGCTTGACGTAGCCGCTCATGGTGACGGTGATGACCATGTCCTCGCGGACGATCAGGTCCTCGTCTTCCATGTCGGCGTCGCCGTCGACCAGCTGGCTGCGGCGCGGGATGGCGAACTTCTCGCGGACCTCGACCAGCTCCTCGCGGACCACGGCCATGATGTTGGCGCGGTCGGACAGCAGGTCGAGATAGCCCTGGATGGCGTCGGCCAGGGCCGTGGCCTCGTTGCCGATCTCGTCACGGCCCAGGCCGGTCAAGCGCGACAGGGTCAGGGCCAGGATGGCGCGGGCCTGCTCGTCGGTCAGGCGGATCAGGCCGCCCTCTTCCTGCACGGTGCGCGGGTCGGCGATCAGCTCGACCAGCGGCAGCATGTCGCCGGCCGGCCAGGACTTGGCCACCAGCCGCTCGCGGGCCTCGGTCGGGTCCTTGGACGAGCGGATGATGTGGATGAACTCGTCGATGTTGGCGACGGCGATGGTCAGGCCGACCAGCACGTGGCCGCGATCACGGGCCTTGCCCAGTTCAAACTTGGTCCGGCGGACGACGACTTCCTCGCGGAACTCGACGAACAGCTGCAGCAGCTTGTGCAGGCCCATCTGCTCGGGACGGCCGCGGTTCAGGGCCAGCATGTTGACGCCGAACGAGCTCTGCAGCGCCGTGAAGCGGTACAGCTGGTTCAGGATCACTTCGCCCGAGGCGTCGCGCTTCAGCTCGATGACGATGCGCATGCCGTCGCGGTTGGACTCGTCGCGGATGTCGGCGATGCCCTCGAGCTTCTTGTCGCGGACCAGCTCGGCGATGTGCTCGACCAGGTTGGCCTTGTTCACCTGATACGGGATCTCGGTGACGATGATGGCTTCGCGGCCGGCGCGCAGCTCTTCCACGCTGGCGACGCCGCGCATGATGACCGAGCCGCGGCCCGTCAGCAGCGCCTGGCGCGGGCCCGCGCGACCGATGATCTCGCCGCCGGTCGGGAAGTCGGGACCGGGCACCAAGTCCAGCAGCTGGTCGGTGGTGACGCTGGGGTCGTCGATCAGCAGCAGGCAGGCGTCGATGATCTCGCCTAGGTTATGCGGCGGGATGTTGGTGGCCATGCCGACAGCGATGCCGCCCGCGCCGTTGACCAGCAGGTTGGGAATCCGCGCCGGCAGGACGGTGGGTTCCTGCTCCTTGCCGTCATAGTTGTCGGCGAAGTCGACCGTGTCCTTGTCCAGGTCGGCCAGCAGCGACATGGCCGGCGGGGCCATGCGGCACTCGGTGTAACGCATGGCGGCGGGCATATCGCCGTCGACCGAACCGAAGTTGCCCTGGCCGTCGATGAGGACGAGACCCATCGAGAACGACTGGGTCATGCGGACCAGGGTGAAGTAGATCGAGGCGTCGCCGTGCGGGTGATACTTACCCATGACGTCACCGACCACGCGGGCCGACTTGACGTACGGACGCTCGGGCGTCTGCCCTTGCTCGTGCATCGAGAACAGCACCCGACGGTGCACGGGCTTGAGACCGTCGCGCGCGTCCGGCAGGGCGCGGCTGACGATCACGCTCATGGCGTAGTCGAGATAAGAGCGGCGGAGCTCGTCCTCGATATTGATCGGGGCGACATCCCCGCGCGGACCGTCAGCGGGGATCGTGGTGTGTTCGTCGCTCAAGGGGATTTTTCGCCGTCAGAATCGGACACGGAACAGTCTGAAACTGTTAGCATTGGGATAAGGAAGGCGCCACCTTCACGGCCGTTTCATCCCCAGAGCCTGTCCATTTTCGATGTTTCCATCGGAAATGGAAAAACAGGCTCTGTTTCAAATAGTTGAGCGTGGCTGCCGCCGAAACCGCTTACACTTTCGGCTGCCACGCTCAATGTTCGCTTGAATCCGAAGGAAAAACGCATGATCCGCCTCCACGCCGCCACCGGTGTCGTCCTCGCCGCCCTGCTGGCCGCCTCCCCGGCCCTGGCCCAGACCACCGCGACCGCCGTGGTCAAGACCGGCGACGGCAAGGACGCCGGCGTCGTGACGGCGACCGAAGCGCCCCACGGCGTGTTGCTGAAGCTGGAGCTGAAGAGCCTGGCGCCGGGCTGGCATGCGATCCACTTCCACGAGAAGGGCGACTGCGGCGCGCCGGACTTCAAGTCGGCCGGCGCCCACGTCCACACGGCCGCGACGACCGTACACGGCCTGCTGAACCCCGACTCCAACGACAGCGGCGACCTGCCCAACGTCTTCGCCGGCGCCGACGGCGCGGCCACGGCCGAGGTCTATTCCACCCTGGTGTCGCTGAAGGGCGCCGGCGGCCGCCCGGCCCTGCTGGACGGCGACGGCAGCGCGATCGTCGTCCACGCCAGCCCCGACGACCACAAGACCCAGCCGATCGGCGGCGCCGGCGCCCGCGCGGCCTGCGGCGTGATCAAGTAGTCATGCGCACTTGGCGGCTGTCGCTTCTCGCTGTCGTGCTGGCCGCGACGGCCGCCTGCCATGACTCCAAGACGTCCAAGGACGCCAAGCCGGCGCCGGCGTCCGTCACCGAACTAGTGTCGATCGCCTGGGCGCCGACGAACGTCAACCAGAACCTCCAGAGCTTCGAACTGCAACTGACCGGGGCGGACATCGTCTCGGTCTGCCGCAAGCCGCCCGGCTGGATCCTCGAAGGCTCGGGCGCGGCGATCAAAGGCTATGCGACGGTGGGCGCGGGCTTCGTCGGCGCCGAGCACCTGGATGACCTCGAGGGCCTCTTCCTGATCCGCACCCGAGCCGGCCAGCCGCTGGGCGTCAGCGGCAAGCTGCTGACCGGCGTCTATGCCGACGATGGCGGCCAGAGCGAGGTCGCGGCGACACCGGCCCTGCTGCGCCGCCAGCCAGCGACGCAATGCCCGCCGCCTAAGGGCTAGCGGTCTCGGCCACGGCCTGCGCCGCCTTGGCCCGCTTCTCGGTCAGGGCCACCAGCGCCACGCCGACCATGGTCGCGCCGCCGCCGATCACCAGCTGGGCGGTCAGCTTGTCGCCCAACAACAGAATGCCGATCGTGCACGACACCAGAGGGGTCAGCAGGAAATAGGGCGTCACGCGCCCGGCCTCGCGCCGCTGGACCAGCCAGAACAGCAGGGCGCTGGCCCCGATGGTCGACACCACGCCGGCGAACAGCACACACAGCCAGGCGATTGGCGGGGCGGCCTGGGCCTTGGCGACCTGATCGGTCTCGAACAGGGCCGACATGGTCAGCAGCACCGGCGCGGCGACCAGGGCCGTCATGCCCTGCAGCTTCAGCGGCTTGATGCCGGGCGTCTTGCGCACCAGCACCGTGGCCACGGCCCAGCAGGCGCTGGCGACGACGATCAGCGAGATCGCCGGCAAGTCGCCCGCCGCGTGCGGGTCCAGGCTCATCCAGACCACGCCGACGAAGGCGATCATCAGCCCGATCACCGCCGGCGGGCGCATGGTCTCGCCCAGCATCCGCCAGGCGAAGATGGCCGTGAACGGGATCCACAGCTGGCTGGCCACCACCAGCGGGCTCAGGGCGTCGGCCATGCTGAAGGCCACATAGATGACGCCGAAATGGATCGGGCCCGTCAGCAGCACGATCAGCAGCAGCTTCTTGGGCTCGGGGAACGGCGGCCGGATGAACGGGAACAGGAAGACCAGCGCCGAGGCGAACCGCAGCCCGCCCATCATCATCGGCGGCAGATAGGCCGTCGCCACCTTGGCGGCGGCGTTGTTGACTCCCCAGGTCAGGATGATCGCCAGGATGGCGAGATATTCCACGACCGTAAGCGGAGACGACTTGGAGGACATGGCCGTGCTTGGACCAGACCAGCCGGCCTGGGTCAATCGACGCCGACCACCTTGCGGACAGCGGCTGTCAGCAGATCGAGATCCGCATCCGGCGTCGCGAAGGCCGGGGTCAGATAGACCACCTTGCCCATCGGCCGGATCCAGGCGCCCAGTTCGGCGAAACGGGCGCAGAGTTCGCCAACCGCCACCGGCGCCTCGAACTCCACGACGCCGATCGCGCCCAGGATCCGGACATCAACCACGCCCTGCCCCGCCCGGCACGGTTCCAACCCGTCGGCCAAAGCCGCCGAGACCCGCGCCACGTCCTTGGCCCAGCCGCCGTCCTCGAACAGATCGAGCGAGGCGTTGGCCGCCGCGCAGGCCAGCGGATTGGCCATGTAGGTGGGGCCGTGCATCAGGGCCGCGCCCGCGTCGTCGGACCAGAAGGCCTCGAACACCTTCCGAGAAGCCACCGCCGCCGACAGCGGCAGGGTGCCGCCGGTCAGGGCCTTGGACAGGGTGACGATGTCGGGCTCGATCCCCGCCGCCTGCATGGCGAACAGGGTCCCGGTGCGGCCAAAGCCGGTGAAGATTTCGTCGAACACCAGCAGCACGCCGTGCTTGTCGGCCAGGCGGCGCAGGGTGCGCAGCACCTCCGGCGGATGTAGCAGCATGCCGCCCGCGCCTTGGACCAGCGGCTCGACGAGGATCGCCGCGATCTCGTGACCGCGCGCCGTTAGCAGCGCATCCAGCGCCGCTTCGCTGTCGGCATCGCGCGGCAGGTTGGCGATCACCTGGTCGGGCATGACGCCGGCGAACAGGCTGTGCATGCCCTCCTCCGGGTCGCAGATCGTCATCGTCGCCAGGGTGTCGCCGTGATAGCCGCCCCGGAAGGCCAGGAACTTGGTTCGGCCCGAGACGCCGCGATTGATCTGGAACTGCAGCGCCATCTTCATGGCGATCTCGACCGAGACCGAGCCGCTCTCGGCGAAGAACACGTGGTCCAGCTCGCCCGGCAGCAGCTTGGCCAGCCGCGCGGCCAGGCGATAGGCCGGCTCGTGCGCCAGGCCGCCGAACATCACGTGCGGCATGGTCTCGATCTGCGCGCGCAAGGCGTCGGCGATGTGCGGATGGTTGTAGCCGTGGCAGGCCGTCCACCACGAGGCCAGGCCGTCGACCAGCTCGCGCCCATCGGCCAGCACCAGCCGCGAGCCCTTGGTCGCCACGACCGGCAGCGGCGGCCGCGCGGTCTTCATCTGGCAGTACGGACGCCAGACGTGCGGCGCGCCGGCGGTCAGCCAGTCGGGTTGGGTCATGACGCTTTCCGTTTGCGGACTCGGGGCGCCTTGCCTATGCCCCCGCTCCATCGGCCGCAAAGGGAAACGACATGCAGAGCCTCGACGCCTTCGCCGGCGAGAAGCTGGCCGCCCTGGACGCCAAGAGCCTGCGCCGCCGCCTCAAGCCCACCCGCCGCCACGACGGCGCCGTGGTCGAGCGCGACGGCAAGCGGCTGATCTCGTTCTCGTGCAACGACTATCTGGGCCTGTCCCAACACCCCCTCGTCCGCGCGGCGGCGGCGGAAGCGGCGCTCAACTACGGCGCCGGCGCGGCCGCCTCGCGGCTGGTCACCGGCGACCATCCGCTGCTCAGCGACCTGGAGCGCCGCTTGGCCCGGCTTAAGGGTACTGAAGCGGCCTGCGTGTTCGGCTCGGGCTATCTGGCCAATACCGGCGTCATCCCCACCCTGGTCGGCCCTGGCGACGTGATCTTCGTCGACGCCCTGGCTCACGCCTGCATCTGGGCGGGCGCACAGCTGTCGGGCGCCAAGATCGTCCGCTTCGCCCACAACGACGTCGAGGACCTGGCGAGACTGCTGGAGGCCGAGCGCCACCAAGCGCGCCGCGCCCTGGTCGCCACCGACGGCGTGTTCTCCATGGACGGCGACATCGCCCCGCTGGACCAGCTCTCCGCCCTTTGCGAGCAGCACGACGCTTGGCTGCTCAGCGACGACGCCCACGGGGTTGGAGTGTTGGCGGAGGGCAAAGGCTCGGCCGCCCTGTTCCCGGACGCCCACATCCCGCTGCAGATGGGCACCCTGTCCAAGGCGCTGGGTTCGTACGGCGGCTACCTGTGCGGCTCGCAGGCGGTGATCGACCTGCTGAAGACCCGCGCCCGCACCCTGGTCTACGCCACCGGCCTGCCGCCCGCTTCCGCCGCCGCCGCCCTGGCCTCCTTGGACCTGATCGAGGCCGACGCCGCCTTCACCGAGCAGCCGCTGGCCAAGGCCCGCCTGTTCACCCGCCGCGTGGGCCTATCCGACGCCCAGAGCCCGATCGTGCCGGTGATCATGGGCGACGCCGACACCGCCCTCGCCGCCTCGGCCGCCCTGGAAGCGCAAGGCTTCCTGGTCGTCGCCATCCGCCCCCCGACCGTGCCCGAAGGCACCGCCCGCCTGCGCGTGGCCTTCTGCGCCGAGCACGCTGACGCCGACGTCTTCCGCCTGGCCGACGCCGTGGCGGCGCTGCGATGAAAAGCGTCTTCGTCGCCGGAACCGGCACTGACCTGGGCAAGACCCACATCGCCTGCGCCCTGCTCCGCGCCGCCCGCGCTCGGGGCCTCAGTGTCGACGCCTTCAAGCCCGTGGTCAGCGGCTTCGATCCCGCGCAGCCCGAGACCAGCGACCCCGCCCGCCTCGCCGCCGCGCTAGGCCGTCCCGACGCCTGGGCCCAGATCTCCCCCCGCTTCTACCGCGCGCCGCTGGCCCCGAACCTGGCCGCCCGGCTGGAGGGCGACACCTTGGCCATGGCCGACCTCGTCGCCGACTGCCGCACCTGGCTGGACACTCGCGACGTCGATCTCGCCCTGGTCGAAGGCGCCGGCGGGGTCATGTCGCCGATGACCGACGACGCGACGAACTTGGACCTGATGACCGCCCTGGCCCTGCCCGTCCTGCTGGTGGCCGGCAGCTACCTGGGCACGGCCAGCCACTTGCTGACGGCGCTGGAGGTCCTGCGCGCACGCGGCCTGACCGTCGCTGCGATCGTGGTCAGCGAAAGCCTCGACGCGCCGGACCTGGCTCAGACCGTGGACATGCTCCGCGCCTTCGAACGGCAAACGCCGATCGTCGTCGCCCCACGCGATCCCGAATGGGATGCGGCCGAGCTGGCAGCCCTACTTCTCTAGTCGCGCCACCAGGCTCGACGTGTCCCAGCGGTTCCCGCCCATCGCCTGGACCTCGGCGTAGAACTGGTCGATCAGCGCCGTGCTTTCGAGATTGGCGCCATTGCGGCCCGCCTCCTCCAGCGCGATCCCCAGGTCCTTGCGCATCCAGTCGACCGCGAAGCCGAAGTCGAACTTGCCCTGGGCCATGGTCGGCCAGCGGTTTTCCATCTGCCACGACTGGGCCGCGCCCTTGGAGATGGCGGCCAGGACGTCGTCGGTCGGCAGGCCGGCGCGCTTGGCGAAGTGCAGCGCCTCGGCCACGCCCTGTACGACGCCGGCGATGGCGATCTGGTTGCACATCTTGGTCAGCTGGCCCGAACCGACCTCGCCCATGCGGCGCACGGCCTTGGCGTAGACGTCGATGACCGGCAGCACGCGGTCATAGGCGCCCTGCTCGGCCCCGACCATGATCGTCAGCTGGCCGTTCTCGGCGCCGGCCTGGCCGCCCGAGACCGGGGCGTCGACGAAGCCGTGGCCGGTCTTGGCCAGCAGCTCGGCCATGTCCCGGGCCACGGTGGCCGAGGTGGTAGTGTGATCGATGACAATCGCGCCGTCAGCCAGGGCCGGCAGCGCCTGCGCCACGACGTCGCGGACGTCGGCGTCGTTGCCGACGCACAGCAGCACGACCTCAGCGCCCGCCACCGCCTCGGCGATGGTGTCGAAAGCCTGCCCGCCGTGCTTTTCGGCCCATTTACGGGCCTTTTCGGCGGTGCGGTTGTAGACGGCGACCTCGTGGCCGGCGGCCTTCAGGTGGCCCGCCATCGGAAAGCCCATCACGCCCAGGCCGATAAACGCCGTCTTCATGCCGCTGCTCCACTCGCTGAGCGCCCGGATTACGCGCCCGGCGGGCCTGGCGGCAACCCCATCTTAACGACCTTCGGGCAGGTTCCGGCTTCATGGTTAAGCAGGCTTAAGCACGATGGCGGTCAACAGCGAACAGCCGATCATCATTAAGAAGATCAAGAAGGGCGGCGGTCATGGGCACCATGGCGGCGCCTGGAAGGTCGCCTATGCCGACTTCGTGACGGCGATGATGGCCTTCTTCCTGCTGATGTGGCTGCTGAACACGACCAGCCCAGAACAGAAGCAGGGCATCGCCGACTACTTCGCGCCGGCCTCGATCTCGTCGACCACCAGCGGCTCGGGCGGCATCCTGGGCGGCACCTCGCTGGGCGACGACGGCGCCAAGGCCGACGGCAAGATGTCGGTCATCCAGCAGATGGCCCCCGAAGCCCCCGACCACGTCGACAAGGAAGGCCAGAGCACCGACACCGCCGCCCTGGACTCCGCCAGCGAGCAGGCCCTGCGCGACGCCCTGGCCAAAAAGGAACAGGACGCCTTCGCCTCGGCCGCCCAGTCGCTGCGCCAGTCGCTGCAGGACATGCCGGAACTGGCCGAGCTGTCGAAGCAGATCATGATCGACCAGACCCCGGAAGGCCTGCGCATCCAGCTGGTCGACCAGGAAGGCCGCTCGATGTTCAAGGAAAACGGCAAGGAGCCGAACGACCGCGCCAAGATTCTGCTGCGCGCCGTCGCCAAGGTGATCAACCAGCTTCCCAACCGCGTGACCATCTCGGGCCACACCAGCGCCAACGCGTATGGCAAGAAGCAGGACGGCGACTGGGCCCTGTCGGCCCAACGCGCCGACGCCTCGCGCGTGGTGCTGCGCGGCGCGGGCGTGGACGACGACCGCATCTATCAGGTGTCGGGCAAGGCCAATTCCGAACCGCTGTACGCCGACGACCCGACCCTGGCCGGCAACCGCCGGATCTCGATCGTGCTGTTGCGCGAAAAGCCCGTCCTGCCGGATAATCTCTAGTAGAGGCGGCAACCTGTGACCGTTCGCCGCGTGCGTGCGCGGCGAAGCTTGCGCAACTGAACGCAATGCCCCCTAATCTCGTTCAGGGCTGATCGACATCTACGACAGGGGTTAGGGCTACAGTGACGCAGCATTTTCCGACGCGACAGCTTCGGTTCTTTCTGACGGCGCCCACGCCTTGCCCGTACCTGCCCGGTCGCGAGGAACGGAAGGTGTTCGCCCACCTGCCGCTATCCGATGGCCCCACAGTCAATGACAGCCTGACCCAGGTCGGCTTCCGCCGCTCTCAGAACATCGCCTACCGCCCCGCCTGCGAGACCTGCCGCGCCTGCCAGTCGGCCCGCGCGCCGGCCGCCGAGTACGTGCTGTCGCGCTCGGAGCGGAAAGTCCTGAACCGCAACGACGACCTCGAGCGCCATCTGGTCGAGGCCGAGGCCACGCTGGAGCAGTTCGAGCTGCTGCGCCGCTACCTCCTGGCCCGTCACGCCAATGGCGGCATGGCCGAGATGACCTGGCCCGACTACGTGGCCATGGTCGAGGACACCGCGGTCCGCACCCACCTGATCGAATATCGCAAGAAGTCGCAGGACCGCGGCCCGGGCGACCTCGTGGCCTGCGTGCTGGTGGACGTGCTCGCCGACGGTCTGTCGCTGGTCTACAGCTTCTACGATCCCGACCAGGTTCGCCGCAGCCTGGGCTCGTTCATCATCCTGGACCACATCGTCCAGGCCCAGCAGGGCAGCCTGCCCTACGTCTATCTGGGCTACTGGGTCCCGGGCAGCGAGAAGATGGCCTACAAGGCGCGCTTCTCGCCGCTGGAGATCCTCAAGCCGGGCGGTTGGTCGCTGATGTCGGCCCGCGAACGCGGCGCGAGGCCGCCCAGCAGCATGCGCGGCGGCGCCAAGGATCCGTGTGACCTGCCGCTCAGCGATGCGGAGCCGGCGGATATCGAGGACCTCTCCTAAGTCCGACTTTCCCGGCGAAAGCCGGGACCCAGATCATCGGGCTGTCAGGCTTATGCAGAAACGCCCGCGATCCTGTCCGGAACGCGGGCGCTCTTGCATCTGGCCCCCGGCTTTCGCCGGGGAAATCGGATGATGAGCAGTTACCGCGCGAAGCTCACCCCGCCGTCCACCGTCACCGCGCCGCCCATCACGTAGTCACCCGCCCGCGAGGCCAGGTAGATGGCCGCGCCGGCCATGTCTTCTTCCGTGCCGATGCGGCCGGCCGGGATGGCCTTGGCGACCGCGTCGGCGTGGTCGCGGGCGACCTTGTTCATGTCCGAGGCGAAGGCGCCGGGGGCGATGCAGCTGACGGCGATGTTGTCAGCCGCCAGGCGCAGGGCCATGCGCTTGGTCATGTGCAGCAGGCCGGCCTTGGACGCGCCGTAGGGATAGGTCTCGTCCTTGGTCACCGACTGGCCGTCGATCGAGGCGATATTGATGACCTTGGCCACCCGATCCTTGGCGGCGGCGCGCAGCTCGCCGATCAGGGCCTGGGTCAGGAAGAACGGCGTCTTCATGTTGAGGTCGACGGTCTTGTCCCAGCCGGCCTCCGGGAATTCGTCGAAGCCCGCGCCCCAGGCGGCGCCGGCGTTGTTGACCAGGATGTCGAGCTTGCTCTCGCGCTCCTTGAGGCGGTCGACCAGGCCCTGGATGCCTTCCATGGTCGAGACGTCGCCCGGCAGCGAGACGCACTCGCCGTACTGGCTGAGCTCCTCGGCGGCGGCGTCGCAGGCGGCGGCCTTGCGGGCGGTGATGTACACGCGCGCGGCGCCGTAGGTGAGGAAGCCCTTGGCGATCATCGCGCCGATGCCGCGCGAGCCGCCGGTCACCACGGCCACGCGGCCTTCGAGCGAGAAGAGGTCTTGCATAGTCGTAACTCCTAGAAGCCGCGCGTAGCGGCCAGGGCGCCGAGGCGTCCGGTGATGTCGTGGAACTGGGCGACGGTCTCGGTGATGATCTGCTCGGCCGTCTTGACCTCGTCGATCAGGCCGACGGTCTGGCCGGCCAGCGCGGGCGCGGCCTCCATGTCGCCGCCGAAATAGACGTCGAGGATGTTCTTGAGCACGTCGGGCGGCATGACGCCGGCGTCGTGGATCTCCTTGGTCAGCTCCGACTTGATGGCCCGGATGCAGGGGCTGGCCTTCTTGTTCAGCACCCAGGTGCCGGTCTCTTTCGCGCCGGTGATCGCCGCCTTGTAGTTGGCGTGCACCGGGCTTTCGGCCGAGCTGACGAAGCGGGTGCCCATCTGGACGGCCTCGGCGCCCAGCGCGAAAGCCGCCGCCATGCCGCGTCCGTCGCAGATGCCGCCGGCGGCGATCAGCGGCGCATCGGTCCGAGCGCGGATCGCCTGCAGCAGGACGAGGGTCGAGACCTCCTCAGGGTTCTTGAAGCCGCCGCCTTCGGCGCCCTCGACCACCAGGCCGTCGACGCCGGCGTCGACGCATTTCAGCGCCGCATCGACGGTCGGTACGGCATGATAGACGACGATGCCGGCGTCCTTCAGCGGGCCGACGAACTTGGCCGGGCTGCCGGCCGAGGTGGTGACGAACTTGACCCCGCTCTCGCAGACGAAGCGCAGCATGGCGTCGTCGCGCAGGAACAGGATCGGCAGGTTCACCCCGAACGGCAGGCCGCTGGCCGCCATCTTGGTGATCTCGGCCTTGCAGGTCTCGGTCTCGCCGGACGAGGTCTCGATGATGCCGAGGCCCCCCGCCCGCGACACCGCCGAGGCCAGCGGGTAGCGGGCGATCCAGCCCATCGGGGCCTGGACGATCGGATACTTGGCGCCGGTATGCGCTAGGACGCGGTTCATGGGATCAGCAGCACCCGGCCGACGGCCTGGCGGCTCTCGATATAGGCGTGGGCGCCCGCCGCGTCGGACAGCGGGAAGGTCTTGTCGATGACCACCTCCAGCTCTCCCTTGGCGGCGCGGTCGATCATCTCCTGGATCATGTCGTGCACGCGGTCGGTCATGATCTCGGCGCCCAGGAAGACGCCGGTCAGCGAGCGATTGCCGCCCATCAGCGACGAGACGTCGACCTTCATCGGCTCGCGCCCGGCATTGCCGACCAGCGAGATGCGGCCGCGATAGCCCAGGGCGCCGAGGCTGCCCTGCAGGGTCGCGCCGCCGACCGGATCGACGACCAGGTCGACGCCCTTGCCGCCGGTCAGCTTCATGACCTGCTCGACCAGGTCGTCACGGCCGTAGTTGATCCCGTGATCCAGGCCGAACGCCTTCAGGCGCTCCAGCCGCTCGTCGCTGGAGGCCGAGGCGATCACCGTCGCGCCGGCCTGCTTGGCCAGCTGGATGGCGGCCAGGCCCACGGCCCCTGCCCCGGCCTGGACCAGCACGGTCTCGCCGGCCTTCAGGCGGCCCGCGCCGAACAGGCACTCGTGGGCCGTGCCGAACGGCACCGGGATGGCCGAGGCCTTGTGGATGTCGAAGCCGTCCGGGATCGGCCAGGCGTTGCGGGCCGGCACCGCGCGCAGCTCGGCGTGCGAGCCGAAGGCGTTCACGGTGACGACCTTCTGGCCGACCTTCAGGTGGGTGACCTCGGCCCCGACCTCGACGATCTCGCCGGCGGCCTGGTAGCCGACGATGTGCGGGCTGCCCGCCATCTGGCCGCCGCCGCGATTGAGGGTGTCGCCACCCTCGATGCTGACCGCCTCGACGCGGATGATCACGCCCTGCGGGTGGAGGGCTGGATCGGCGACGTCCTCGTAGCGAAAGACGTCCGGCGCCCCGGTCTCGTAATAGACGGCGGCCTTCATGGCGTTTCTCCCAGGCTTGTTCTTGTTATTTCGACGGGTCGATTAGGGCGTCGTAGACGAGCTTGGCGCTGTCATCGTCGATGTCCTTGATGGCCGGATCGCCGCCCTTGTTGAGGATGTGGATCATGCCGAGGAAGAACAGGTCGTTGGTCGGGTCGATCCAGAACCAGGTGCCGGCCGCGCCGCCCCAGCTGTAGGTCCCCTGCCCGTACGGACCGGCCTTGGCGCTATCGAGCACCACCGCGAAGTCGAGGCCGAAGCCCTTCCCCCTGGCCGTGTTAAACGACGGGTCAGAGCTCATGATCGTATCGCTGAGCACATTGGTGCGCATCAGCTTGACGGTCTCGGGCTTGAGGATGCGTTGGCCGTCCAGCTCGCCGCCGTTCAGCAGCATCTGGGCGAAGCGCGCGTAGTCGGCGTTGGTCGAGACCAGGCCGCCGCCGCCCGACGGCATGGCCGGCGGCTGGGTGATGTCCAGCACCATGAAGCCCTCGGCCGGGACCAGCTTCTGCTGCTTCTGGCTCCACAGGTACAGCGACGCCAGGCGGTCGTTCTTGGCGGCCGGCAGCCAAAAGCCGGTGTCGGTCATCTTCAGCGGGTCGAAGATCCGCGACTTCATGAAGTCGCCCAGCGACTGGCCGCTCAGCTTCTCGATGATCAGGCCCTGGATGTCGACGGCGACGCTGTACTTCCAGCGCTTGCCCGGCTGGTCGACCAGCGGCAGGGCGGCGACCTTCTGGACGAACTCATCGCGCGACTTGGCGCCCAGCACGCCGGTGTCGACATAGGCCTTGTCGATCGGGTTGTCGGGGTTGAGGCCGTAGGCGAAGCCGGCCGAGTGGCTCATCAGCTCGCCCATGGTCGGCGGACGATCGGACGGCACGGTGTCGAACGAGCCGTCGGCGTTGACGCCCTTGAAGACGCGCAAGGACGCGAACTCGGGAATGAACTTGCTGACCGGGTCGTCCAGCTTCCACTTGCCCTCCTCGAAGAGGATCATCATCGCCACGCCGGTGACCGGCTTGGTCTGGGAGTAGATGCGGAAGACGGTGTCCTTGGTCATCGGCGGGCCATCGAAGCCCTTCTTGCCGTGGACCTCGAAGTTCACGACCTTGCCGTGGCGGACCAGCATGGTGGTGACGCCCGGCAGGTGGCCGGTGTCGACCAGGCCCTGCATGTGAGCGTCCAGCTTCTTGAGACCCTCAGCCGAGAACCCTGCGCTTTCGGGCGCGGCGGCCACGATGGACGCGGGAGCAGCGGCATAGGCGGCCGTCGCGCCGCCCGTCATCAACGTCGCGGCCAGCACCGCCGCGATCACTCTACGAAACGCCAACACGCCCTCCCGAACAAATGTTTGAGAGACCTTAGAGCGCGCCTTCCCGCGATGAAACCCGCTTTTTCAGCGACCGGGGCGGCCGCGCGCCGGCTCGTCTCACGTTAAGGGCTTTTAATGTGAAGCTGGGTTGATCGAACGGCGTTCATGTATATTTTTTACTGCACGAGGGATTACGAAATACATCGGGGACAACCCAACCATGGCCACCATCGACAACCTGGTCTCGATCTACCGCAACGTTCACCGGCTGCCCGCCAATTCGGACCTGCCCGCAAATGCCCAGGCGCAGCTGACGCTGATGGCGCAGGGCATCGACATCGCGCGCAATGGCCAGCAGGCCGGTGACATCTGGACCTATGCCAGCGCGGTCAACTGGATCCAGGATAGCGCCAAGGCCACCACCGAAGTGGCGGTCATGACCTACGGCTTCCTGGGCGACCTCACGCTCGGCTCGTCCGGCCTGGACTATCTGGTCTCGACCAACGGCGGCAATCCCAACAACCTGAACAGCGAGTACTACGCCAAGTTCAGCCTGGAGAACCGCTTCATCAACTTCGCCGTCAACCTGGTGAAGTTCGGCGAGGCCAAGGACAACTTCCTGCACGACTACGGCGAGAGCAACTCGGCCTACGACACCTATCGCAAGGCGTATCTGAAGCTGTTCGGCGTCGAGACCCCGCGCGACGCGCTGGACGTGCTGTCGGACGAGGTGCCCAACGGCCGCGGCGGGACCTATACGCGCGGCGAATACTTCGCCGAGATCGGCCATGACGGCGGCAACGGCCTGGGCACGCGCGCGGCCATGGTCGGCTGGCTGATGGCCGAGGCGGTCAAGAGCGGCAAGGGCCCCTATGTCGAGGCCATGAAGGCCTACCTCGCCGACGTCGGCCTGGACGGCAAGGTCTCGACCGTGAACGCCTTCCTCTCGCTGTACGGCAAGGGCGGCGACTACGCCCCCGGCGGCGGCTCCGATCCCGGCCTGCCCGGCGAGAAGGCGACCTTCGCCCACGACTGGAACGTCGACGCCTTCAACCAGGAGCCCGGCCACGACACCCATGTCCTGGCCAGCGACGGCAACGACGTGATCACGCCTGTGATCTCCGACGTCGGCGGCCTGGACGCGGGCAAGCACATCCGCACGGCCGGCGGAAACGACGTCGTCCGGGTCGACAACGGCGTCGTGCGCGGCCTGATCGACACCGGGACCGGCAACGACACGATCTTCCTGGAGAAGTTCGACGGCAAGATCATCACCGGCTCGGGCTACGACAATATCGACATCGGCTCGTTCGCCGGCCTGCACCTGGTCGACGGCAAGGCCACCGACATCCCGGTGATCGAGGACTTCCAGAAGGACTTCGACCTGATCACCTTCCCCGGCGCGGTCGGCCCGGGCGAGAAGAAGCAGCTGTTCTTCATCACCACCGCCACCTTCGACGACGCCCTGACCGCCTATGCCGGCCTGACCGCGGCCAACAGCAACACCGTCTTCGAGTGGAACGGCGACACCTACATCTTCCACCAGAACGGCGTGGCCGGCGTCGATGCGGGCGATGGCCTGATCAAGCTGTCCGGCGTCACCGGCCTGACCGTCGGCAAGTTCAGCCAGGTGGCCGATATCCTGTTCGCGGCCTAGAACTTCAGCCCTTCTAGGACGTGATGGAGCTCCCCTCGCCCACCGCGGGGGGAGCTTTTTCTTTGGGCGCGAGAAAGGGTTCACTGACATCCCCCACCTCCCGTCATTCCCGCCCTTGTGGCGGGAACCCCTGGTTCAGCTGACACGTGAGACGCAAACGGCCCTCTGCACCTGCGGCGGACAGAGGGGTTCCCGCCACAAGGGCGGGAATGACGGTGGATAGAATATGCGGATAAGGAGCGCCCTACCGCGCCGCGGTCGTCTTCACCGTCGGGGGCTTGGCCGGCTGCTGCCCCGGCGGCGGGATCACCACCGGCGGGCGTTCGACGGCCTGGTAGACCAGGGCCCGCGACTGGGCGTCCAGGCCCGGCCCCACCCCGCCCAGGCGCTGGATCATGCCGACGAAGAACAGGTCGTTGACCGGGTCGATCCAGAACCAGGTGCCGGCGCTGCCGCCCCAGCTGACCGTGCCAGCGCCCACCGGGGCGCCCGAGGCGGCGGGATCGACGGCCACGGCCATGTCCAGGCCGTAGCCCATGCCGGCGGCGAACGGGAACGGCTTGGGGCCTGGCTTCAGCACGCCGGTCGTGCCGTTGGTCGTCACCACGAAGCCCGGCGGCAGGTGGTTCTGGGTCATCAGGGCCACGGACTCGGGCTTGAGGATCCGCACGCCGCCCAGCTGGCCCTTGTTCAGGATCATCTGGGCGAAGCGGGCGAAGTCCTCGGCGGTCGAGACCAACCCACCCCCGCCCAGCGGCGCGGCCGGCGGCTTGCTGACGTCACGCCAGGATCCTTCGACGGCCGGCACCAGCTGGCCCGTCGCCGGGTCGCCGTCATACAGCGCCGCCAGTCGCGGCTGCTTCTGCTCGGGCACGTAGAAGGCGGTGTCCTTCATCTTCAGCGGGCTGAAGATGTGCTCTTCCATGAAGATCGGCAGGGGCTCGCCCGACAGCTTCTCGACGATATAGCCCTGGATGTCGGCCGCCACGCTGTAGCGCCACAGCTGGCCGGGTTCGGAGAACATCGGCAGACCCGAGACCTTCTGTACCAGGTCGGTCAGCGACGACGACTGCAGCACCCCGGCCCGATAGTAGGCCTGGTCGGCCGGGCTGTTGGGGTCGTCGGCCAGGCCATAGGCGAAGCCGGCCGTGTGAGTCATCAGCTCGCGCATGGTCGGCGGGCGGGTGATCGGGGCCAGGATCGGCTGGCCGGCCGCGTCGACGCCGGTGGCGATCCGCAGGTTGGCGAACTCGGGCACGTACTGGCTGATCGGGTCGTCCAGCTGCCACTTGCCCTGCTCGTACAGGATCATCATGGCCACGCCCGTGACCGGCTTGGTCTCCGAGCGGATGCGGAAGATGGCGTCGAACGGCATCGGCTCGCCGTTCAGGGCCCGCTTGCCGAAGGCCTTGGCGTGGACGACGCGGCCGTGGCGGGCCAGCAGGGTCACGCCGCCGGCCACCTGACCGTTGGTGACCATCGCCTGCATGTGGTCGTCGAGCTTCTTCAGCCGCTCGGCGGAGAAGCCCAGGTCCTCCGGCTTGCCCTTGGGCAGGGCCAGGGCCGGAGTCGCGGCGACGGCCGCGCAGCCGAACACGCTGGCCAGGAGGCGCAGCGTGCGACGACGCAGCCGTCCCGTGTTCATTTGGCGCTCATCACTTCGGCTTGAACCGCTTGTTGGTGGCGAAGCCCTTTGGAACCAGCTTGCCGGCCCCGGCGCGGCGACCGATCCACTCTTTCCACTCCGCCCAGTCGCGACGGCGGCCGGCGGTGTCGATCCAGTAGGCCCCGGTCTCGGCGTTGAACGACAGGCCATCGCGCAGACCACCCTCGCGGTAGGCCTGCAGCTTGACGCCCTTGCCGCGCGGCATTTCCGGCAGTTCCTCGATCGGGAAGATCAGGATCTTGCCGTTGTCGCCGATCACCGCGAACTGGTCGCCGACGGCTTCCAGGCAGAAGGCGGCGCCGGCGGCGTCGACGGTCAGGACCTGTTTGCCGGCCTTGCGGTTCGCGAGCGCTTCTTCCTCGGGCATCAGGAAGCCATAGCCCAGCTTCGAGGCCAGAATGCGTTTGCGGCCAGCCTTGAACGGGAAGACGTCGATGATCTTCACCTTGTCGTCCAGCTCGATCATCATCCGCACCGGCTCGCCATGGCCGCGCGCGCTGGGAAGCTTGTCGCAGCCCAGCGTGAAGAAGCGGCCGTCGCTGGAGAAGATCAGCAGCTTGTCGGTGGTCTCGGCCGGGACCAGGAAGCCCAGCTTGTCGCCTTCCTTGAACTTCAGCTCGGACGGATCGTCGATCTTGCCCTTGGCGGCGCGGATCCAGCCGCGCTCCGACAGGATGATCGTGATCGGCTCGCGGACGATCAGCGCCTCGATGGCGGCGTCGGCGTCGACCACCGGCGCGTCCTCGAAGATCGAGCGGCCGATGGCCCCCGTCGGGCGGCCGCTCTTGTCCAGCGGGTGCTTGATCTTCAGCAGGGTGGCGCGGACTTCCGACAGGCCCTTGCCCACCAGCTTCCATTGCTTCTCGTCGCTGGCCAGCATGGCCAGGATGCCGTCGCGCTCTTCGACCAGCTCGGCGTGCTCGCGGCGGATCTCCATCTCTTCCAGCTTGGCCAGTTGGCGCAGGCGGGTGTTGAGGATGGCGTCGGCCTGGAGGTCCGAGAGCTTGAAGACCTCGATCAGCTTGTCCTTCGGCTTGTCCTCGTAGCGGACGATCCGAATGACCTCGTCGAGGTTCAGATACGCGATCAGCAGGCCGTCCAGGATGTGCAGACGAGCTTCGATCTTGGCCAGGCGGTGACGGGCCCGGCGGGTCAGCACTTCGCGGCGGTGGGCCAGGAAGGCCATCAGGGCCTGCTTGATGCCCATGACGCCCGGCGTGCCGCGCGCGTCCAGCACGTTGATATTGACCGGGAAGCGGCTCTCCAGCGCCGAGAGCTTGAACAGGCTCTCCATCAGCACTTCGGGCTCGACGTTCTTGGACTTGGGCTCGAGGACCAGGCGGATGTCCTCGGCGCTCTCGTCGCGGACGTCGCCCAGCAGAGCGGCCTTCTTGCTGTCGATCAGGTCGGCCAGTTGCTCGACCAGATCCGACTTCTTCACCTGGTACGGGATCTCGGTGACGACGATCTGGTAGGTGCCGCGACCGGTGTCTTCCTTCTCCCACTTGGCGCGGATGCGCACGCCGCCGCGACCGGTTTCGTAGGTCTCCAGCAGGGAGGCGCGCGGCTCGACGATGACGCCGCCGGTCGGGAAGTCCGGACCCGGCACCTTCTCCAGCAGGTCTTCGGTCGTCGCGTCGGGATTCTTCAGCAGCAGCTGGCAGGCGTCGATCAGCTCGGCGGCGTTGTGCGGCGGGATCGAGGTGGCCATGCCAACGGCGATGCCCGACGAGCCGTTGGCCAGCAGGTTCGGGAAGCCCGACGGCAGGACGTAGGGTTCCTCGTCCTGACCGTCATAGGTCGGCTTGAAGTCGACCGCGTCCTCGTCGATGCCGTCCAGCAGAAGCGTCGCCGCTTCCGTCATCTTGCACTCGGTGTAACGCATGGCCGCGGCGCTATCGCCGTCGATATTGCCGAAGTTGCCTTGGCCCTCGACCAGCGGGATGCGCTGGCTGAACTCCTGCGCCAGGCGGACCAAGGCGTCGTAGATCGACTGGTCGCCGTGCGGGTGGAAGTTACCCATGACCTCGCCGACCACCTTGGCGCACTTGCGCGCGGCGGACTCGGGGTTCAGGCGCATGTTGCTCATCGCGTACAGGACGCGACGGTGCACGGGCTTGAGGCCATCGCGCACGTCGGGCAGCGCCCGCGAGCCGATGGTCGACAGCGCATAGGCCAAGTAGCGCCGCGACAGGGCTTCCGTCAGCGGCTCATCGAGGATGCGATCACCGTCGTCGGGACCGCCGGGGGGCAGGACAGGCTTGTTCATCGAGGGGATTCGTACTCCAGGGGATGACCCTAGCAGAAATCCCCCCGATGATTCGACGGGTTAGGCCTGAACGATCCCCGGTTTTCCGGCCTCCAGCGCCCATTTCGCGCGGGTCGACAGCTTGCCGTCGCGGCGGGAGATGGCGTCCAGCACCTTGAACTCGGTGACATAGGCCTTCGGCGTCACGTCGCAGATCGCATAGCCGCGCTGGCTGTTGTTGAACTTCAGCTGCGGATTGGCGGCCTGGATTTTGGCGAAGTTGGCGGTCTGGTCGACGCCGTCACCGCCCGAGCTGATCGAGGTGGCCACGAATTCCGAGGCGATCGGCGCGCCCTCGTGCTTGGCGCCGTCGACATAGAGGTCACCGGCGAAGTTCTGGTGCTCGTCGCCGGTCAGGACCACGACATTGCCGACCTTGGCGTCGCGGATCTTGGAGAGCAGGCGGTTGCGGGGGATGCGGTAACCCGCCCAGCTGTCGGGATTGACGATCACGCCCTCGCCCGGGTCGCGATCCAGGTCCATCATCATGATCTGCTGGGCCAGGACGTTCCAGGTCGCCTTGGAGCCGCTCAGGCTGTCCATCAGCCACTTCTCCTGCGCCGCCCCGATCACCTCGGCCTTGGGCGACGTGATGGCGTCGCACCAGGACTGCTTGTCGTTGCAGGGCTGGTCGGTGCGGAACTGACGGGTGTCCAACAGATTGAGGTTCAAGAGCTGGCCGTAGGCGGCGCGGCGATAGATCTGCAAGCTGGTCCCGACCGGGAAGCTCGAGGCCCGCAGCGGCATGTTCTCGTAATAGGCCTGCACGGCGGCCTGGCGGCGCAGGTTGAAGATCTTCGGGTCCGTGCCGTCCTGGTCCAGATCGCCGACCCAGTTGTTGTCGGTCTCGTGGTCGTCCCAGACCGCGAACCATGGCGCGGCGGCGTGGGCGGCCTGCAGGTCGGTGTCCATCTTGTACTGGGCGTAGCGGCGGCGGTAGTCGTCGAGGCTATAGATCTCGCTGCCGAAGTGCTGGCGGACGTTCTCGGTCGGGCCATTGGCGCCGTTGCCAGTCCGGTTGCCGCGACCTTCGTAGATATAGTCGCCGTAGCAGAACACGAAGTCGGGATTGTCCTCGGCGAGGCGCCGGTAGGCCGTGTAGTAGCCGGCCTCGTAGTGCTGGCAGCCCGCGACGGCGAAACGGACGCGGTCCAGGGCCGCGCCCAGGGCCGGCGTGGTGCGGGCGCGGCCGATGATGCTGCGTTCCTTGCCGACGGTGAAGCGGTACCAGTAGTCGCGATTGGGCAGCAGGCCGCCGACCTCGACGTGAACCGCGTGGCCCAACTCCGGCGGGGCGATGGTCACACCCTTGGCGACGACGTTGCGCATGCCGGCTGCGTCGGAGACTTCCCAGTCGACCGCGACCGGGGCCATCGGCATGCCGTAGCCGATCTCGAACGGCTCGGGCGCCAGGCGGGTCCAGATCACGAAGCCGTCCGCCGCGGGATCGCCCGAGGCCACGCCCAGCTGGAACGGATAGGTCCGGAACGGGACCTGGGCCAGGGCCTTGCGGCTCTCCAGCGGGATCGACAACGCGGTGACGGCGGAGGCGCCGAACACGCTCAGCAGGCGACGACGGCTCAGCGCGTAGCGGTCTAGAACGGACATGGCGGAACTCCGGGAAACTGAAGTTCCGCCGATAGCTCGCTTTCGTGACGGTTCTTAAAGTCGGCCGGCTTCCGTCAGCCGGTCCAGCAGCCACAGGCGCGGCGTGGGCAGCGGGCGGTTCAGCGGACCGAACACGAACTGCTCCAGGAAGTGGCCGGTGATGTCCAAGCCGGCCTTCACGTCACCCTCGGCCAGTCCGCCCTGAGCCGACAGCAGGAACGGCGGCAGCGGCAAGAGCTTGTCGTGATAGGGCTTGCCCGCCGCCCGGCTGACGGCGCGGCCGGTGCGCGGGCTGACATAGACGAGGTCGTCGAAGCTGCCGGTGGCGGCGCACTTGGAGAGGTCCAGGCCAAAGCCCAGCTCCTGCAGCAGCCCCGCCTCGTAGCGCACATAGACCGCCGGCCAGATCTCGGGGATCTCCAGCACGCGGATCAGGGCTTCCAGGGCGTGGAAGGCGCCGGGATGGGCCTCGCGCTCGGGCAGAGCCGAGGCGGCGATCGCGGCGGCGGAGGACAGACCGGCCAGGGCCAGGCTGTCATCGAACAGGGACGAAGGCCCCTCGCCCATCGGCTCCAGGGTGGCCGAACCCAGCTGGTCGGAGACCCGGGCGCGATAGCGGGCGATGACCCGCGCGCCGGGTTGCAGGAACGGCTTCATCCGCCGCGAGGCCGCGCCGGCCACATGGGCGGCGAACTTGCCGTGACTTTCCGTCAACAGCTCGACGATGCCCCCCGTCTCGCCATGCGAGCGGGCCGAGAGGACGTAGGCTTCGTCCTCCCACTCCATGCTCAAGCGGGCGTTCCCCAGGCCACGACCTGCTCCAGCACCGGCTTCCAGTCCGCTTCCACGGGGAGACCGATCACGTCGCGCAGCGTCGCTTCCAGCTCGTCGACCGTCAGGTCGCGCTGCTCGACCACCGCGCCGGTGAGGTCGCGATGGGTGAAGCGGTTGTTCTTCAGGGCGTAACGGGCATTGGCCGTCGTGCGGCCCACCGTCATGCTCCAGGTGAAGTGCGAGCTGGGATGGGTGTAGGTGAAGAAGTTGGCCTGCTCGTAGTCGACCGCCGCCCAACCGCCCTTCGACACCTGGTACAGCGGCGCCCAGCGGCCCGACAGATCGGCCTGGACCTGGCGCTCGGCGACGCCGTCGGTCTGCACATCGACGATGCGGAACTTGCCGTGCGGGGTGTCCTGGATCTCGTCCGAGAACAGCCGCAGCGGCGCGGTCAGGACGCAGCCGCCAAAGCCGGCGTCGGCCAGCCAGGTCTCGCCGTCGATGGTCACGCCCAGCACTTGGTGCGAACGCGGACGCGGCGGCGCGCCTTCCGGGGCCATCCACATCACGCGGGCCATCAGGCCCTCGACCTGGAAGCCCAGGGCCTCCAGCACGCGCTTCAGGAGGCCGTTCTGCTCGTAGCAGTAGCCGCCCCGCCCGGCGCCGATCAGCTTGGCGTCGATGTCGGCCGGGACGATGCTGATCCCGCGTCCCAGCAGGACGTCGAGGTTCTCGAACGGGATCAGGTCGGGATGCTTCAGCGTGATGGCGCGCAGGGTCGCCATCGTGGGCTCGCGGGGGCCGTCATAGCCGATGCGCTGGAAGTAGGCGTCCAGATCAACGGCCGAGACGGCCAACGGAGCATCAAACATCGAAATCCAGTCCGATATCGCTGAACAGACCGCGCTCCTCCGCCCAGTTCTCCTTGACCTTCACGTGAAGGAACAGGTGAACCTTGCGGTCGAGGATGTCGCACAGCTCCTCACGTGAGGCCTGGCCGATCCATTTCAAGGTCTGGCCGCCCTTGCCGATCACGATGATCCGCTGGCCTTCGCGCTCGACGAAGATGGTCTGCTCGATGCGAACGCTGCCGTCCTTGCGCTCCTCGAAGGCCGTCGTCTCCACGCTGGCCGCGTAGGGCAGCTCTTCGTGGACGCGCAGATAGACCTTCTCGCGGGTGATCTCGGCGGCCAGCAGGCGGGCCGGCAGGTCGGCGGTCTGGTCTTCCGGATACAGCCACGGGCTTTCCGGCATCAGGGTCACCAGCTTGGCGGTCAGGTCCTCGACGCCGGCGCCGGTCGTGGCGCTGATCATGAAGACGTCGGTGTAGACGCCCTGGTCGAAGAAATCCTTGGCGATGGCCAGCAGGGTGTCGCGCTTGACGCCGTCGATCTTGTTCAGGGCCAGGATGACCTTGCGGTTGGCCGCCTTCAGGCCCTCGATGATGGTCTGGACGTCCTGGGCCGAGCGGAACTCGCCCGGCGTGGCCTTGTCGGCGCGGCTGGACAGTTCGGCCTGCACGTCGACCAGGTGGACTGTGGCCTCGGCGTCTTCCGAGCCGGCCCAGGCCGAGCGGACCATGGCGCGATCCAGGCGGCGGCGCGGGCTGAAGATCCCGGGGGTGTCGACGAGCACGATCTGGGTGTCGCCCTCGATGGCGACGCCCCGCACGGGGAAGCGGGTGGTCTGGACCTTCTGGGTCACGATCGAGACCTTGGCCCCGACCATGCGGTTGACCAGGGTGGACTTGCCGGCATTCGGCGCGCCGATGATGGCCGCGAAACCGGCCTTAGTTTGGGAGGTGGTGTCAGTCATTGCGCGTGCGTGTAGCACCGATGGCGTTCCGGCGGTAGCGAGGCCGCGTCAGGCCCCGCTTTCGGCGCTCGGGATCAGCGCCAGGAAGTTGCGGGCGCTGGCCGGGATGTCGCCCGCGCGGGTGGCCAGAGCCAGGCTGACGCGCGGCGGCTCGCCGTCGATCGGGCGGTAGACGACACCCTTCACCGCCAGCTGGGCGATCGAGGCCGGGACCATCGCCACGCCTAGGCCGGCGGCGACCAGATTGACCATGGCGCCGATCTGCGGCGCCTCCTGGGCGACCACGGGCTCGAAGCCCTCCTGGCGGCAGGCCTCGGCGATCCGCCGCAGGAAGGTCTGGCCGATGCCGCGCGAGAAGATCACGAACGGCTCGGCGCGCAGGGCCGACAGCGGCACGCTGGCCCGCACCGTGAGGGCGTGGCCTACCGGCAAGGCCACGATCAGCGGCTCGTCGCCCAGCGGGACCAGGGACAGGCCGCTGTCGTCCTCGACATTGTCGGGACGCACGAAGGCGGCATCCAGCTCGGCGTTGCGCAGCCGCTCCAGCAGGCGCGCGGTATTGCCCTCCTCCACCAACAGGCTGGCCTCGGGATGCTTCCAGTGGAAGACGGTGAAGGCCTCGGTGACGATCGGGTGGAAGTTGGCCGACGAGGTGAAGCCCACCCGCAGCGCGCCATCGTCGCCACCACCCGCCCGCCGGGCCGCGCGCACCGCGCGCTCGGCCTGGGCCAGGATCTTGCGCGCCTCGGGCAGGAAGGCCTCCCCGGCCTCGGTCAGGGTCGCGCCGTGCGGCCGGCGGCGGAACAGCGCAAAACCGATCTCGGTCTCCAGGTCGCGGATCTGCTGGCTCAGCGGCGGCTGGCCGATGCCGATCCGCGCGGCGGCTCGCGTGAAGTTCTGCTCCTCGGCGACGGCCAGGAAGTAGCGAATATGGCGAAGCTCCATGCGGGTTCTCAGATCCGGGCTTCGCGGCGGGTTTGGGAGTCGGGCATCGATGTCCGTCTGAAGTTGGAGCGCGGGCTTCTAAGCGCAGCCTATGACGTCGGTGAGGGCTTCCGAGCGCCCCGCAACACCCGCGCGACCGTCTTTCCGAGGATCGCCGCCAGCGCTAGCAAAGCCGCGGGCACGATCGCCAAAAGCCAGACCAGAATGATGGCCGACAACTGCAGGATGGTCGTGACGACCACCAGCACCTTGTTTTCCGGCTTTCGGTCGCTCGAACGCACGATACTGGGCACGGGGCGCATCTCTTCTACGACGTTCCAAGGTCTCCTTGCCGCACGCCGTCGTCGCCCCCCGTGGGCCACCGGACCGCGATCAAGAAAGTCGTCGATTGATGGGAGACGCCTTGCGGCGTCGGAATAAATCCTATGTAGAGATCAGGCCATTTCGCAAAGGCAATTGCCAGGAACTCATTTTGGTTTCTGTGGAAATCTCAGATTTCCAGGTAAAGAATGTCTTAAATTGTAAAATTCAGCATCGATATACTTCAAAAGTATCGATC
Source organism: Caulobacter sp. GW821-FHT11E11 (assembly GCF_058808315.1). Classification (NCBI taxonomy): domain Bacteria; kingdom Pseudomonadati; phylum Pseudomonadota; class Alphaproteobacteria; order Caulobacterales; family Caulobacteraceae; genus Caulobacter; species Caulobacter sp. GW821-FHT11E11. The sequence goes on along the minus strand of NZ_JBXARO010000002.1, from coordinate 465,025 downwards.
GATTGCTTTGAGAGATACTGATTATCCTAGCGACGCACCGAGGCTCCGGCCGCTTCGCTTCTCGTCAAAGCATGGGGATTGAGCAGCGCCAATGCTCGGCGTTCGCGAAACCGGACGCTGGAAAATCAATCGCTTGTCGATTTTACGCAGGCTTGAATGATCCGCGCTCAGCGCCAGCCCATACTCATAGCCGTTCCCGTCGCAAGGGAGGGCGCTTGGATCCGGCCCAAAGCGGCGGCGGGAATAGGTTGAGCGGGGCCGCTGGCGGTTCCCGAGCGGTTTCGTCAGGTTGCGTGGATTACTCTTTAGGATCGCACGCGAGTGACAGGTCGTCCGGGGTCAAAGCCATCAGCGGAGCGACAGGGCGGTGATCGTATAAGCCGCCTATCGTGGATCGTCGGGGTCGAGACGGATGTAGCCGATCGACTTGGTCCGCGCCCGTCCGGGGGCTAGTGGGGACCCGAGCTGAAAGACGCTCACGCCTCCCATCCTCACGGGCAAGAACAGCCTGGCGGAGCGGTCAGCGAGCCGAAACACAACAAACCTTACGGTCTCCGGGTTCGCCCGGCCGCTCCGTCGCCTCCCACATGCCTTCAGCGGGTCGCCGCGTGAAGCGGCGACCGCATGGCCTTACGAAGGCTGGTAGCCGTTCGTGGCCATGCACCGCTCGGTCGCGGCTTCGACGGCGGCGTTGCGGGCGTGCCGCTGCTTGCCCTTGGCGCGATCGTAAGGCGGCTTGAGACGCAGGCCGGTATCGCCCGATTGCGTCGACCGGGCCGCCGGCGAGGCCGGAGAGATCTTGAAGTTGTCGGTCTTGCCGGCGCGGACCTGGTCGCGACAGGAGGCGAAGGTGGTGGCCCACATCCGTTCGTCGCTGCTGGGTCCGCCGGCGCTCATCCGGCCTCCCATGGCGCAGCCGCCCAGCGTGGCGATCAGCATCAGACCCGTGGTCGCTCGTATCAAATGGCTCATGAACAGCTCCTGGAAATCCCCGCAGGAGCAGCGCGTGGCCCAGGCCTTGGTTCCGCTTGGCGGCCTACTCGGCCCCTTCACGCTCCAGCAGGGCCTTGGCGGCGGCCTTTTCGGCCTCCTGGCGGGACTTGCCCTTGGCGATGGCAGGATCGACGCCGGTGACGGTGACTTCCACGGTGAAGACCGGCGCGTGGTCGGGACCGGTGCGGTCCAGCACGCGGTAGGTCGGCAGCGGCCGGCCCTTGCCTTGCGCCCATTCCTGCAGCGCGGTCTTGGGATCGCGCGGACGCCCCTCGCCGGCCCTGTCGAACTCCTGGCTCCACAGGTCCAGGAAGACCATGCGGGCCACGTCCAGGCCGCCGTCCTGATAGAGGGCGGCCATCAGGGCCTCGGTGGCGCCGGCCAGGATCGAGTCGGTCTCGCGACCGCCGATCTTGCTGGACGAAGCCGACAGGCGCAGGGCCGAGCCCAGCTCGGCATTGCGAGCGACACGGGCGCAGGTCTCGCGGCTGACCAGGGCGTTCAGGCGCGGAGCCAGCTCGCCTTCCTTGGCTTTCGGGAAGCGATCGGCCAGGGCCTCGGCGGCCAGCAAGCCCAGCACGCGGTCGCCGATGAACTCGAGAACCTCGTTGTCGCGAACCTTCTTGGCCCCGTCCCCGACGCTGGCGTGCGTCAGGGCGCGTTCGAGCAGTTCGCGGTCCCTGAACTGATGGCCGATCCGGCGCTCAAGGTCGCCGACGGCGGCGACCCGTCTATCCATTTTGCGAGATCACTTCAGCACGTGGAAGAAGCGGCTGGGACGGGCGTTGAGGAACCACGTCCACGGCTTGAACAGGCTTGCCTCGGCGTTCCACGACAGCAGGATGATTTGGGCGCGGCCGACCAGGTTTTCCTCCGGCACGAAGCCGACACCGACCTCGTCGCCGATGTACTGGTCCAGCTCATAGTCCCACTTGCAGGCGCTCTCCTTGTACGGCGAGACGCCCGGGTCGAAGCGGCTGTCGGCCGAGTTGTCGCGGTTGTCGCCCATGAAGAAGTAGCAGCCGGTGGGCACGGTATAGACGCCGGTGTTGTCGCCACGGCTGTCGGGACCGAAGTCCTGGGTGTTGTACTGGCGGCCTTCCGGATTGGTCTCGGCGAAGCGCTGGACCTGCTGGGTGAAGCCGTAGCCGGTGTCGACCAGGGCCGGGGCCTGTTCCTTGCGCGGCAGGGCCTTGCCGTTGATGAACACCTGACCGCCGCGGATCTGGACCTTGTCGCCCGGCATGCCGATCAGGCGCTTGATGTAGTCGGTGCGGTTGTCGCGCGGCAGCTTGAAGACGATGATGTCGCCGCGCTTGGGCGCATGGCCCAGGATCCGGCCCTTGATGATCGGCGGGCTGAACGGGATCGAGTGCTTGCTCCAGCCGTAGCTGAACTTGGACACGATGATGTAGTCGCCCTGATAGAGGTTGGGCTCCATCGAGGCCGACGGGATCGTGAAGGGCTGGAACAGCAGGACCCGCAGCACCAGGGCGATGCCCAGGGCGTAGGCGACGGTCTTGATGATCTCGATCAGCTCAGCGACGACGCCCTTCTCTTCGGGCGGCGTGATGTCGTCGGCGGCGTCTGTCATGCGGGCGCTGAGCTCTTCGAAGATGTTTTCCGGGCGAACCGGTTCGGCTTTGCTAGACGGGCTTGGCCCAAGGGGCAAGTGTGGCGGCAAGTGCGGCGCGTTAGCTTGGCTTTGCGGCGGTGTTTGGGCGGCTCACGCCTTCGGCAGCGCTTCGATGATAACGAAGGCCTGGGCGTAGGGGTGATCGTCGGTCAGGGACAGGTGGATCACCGCCTCCATGCCCGGCGGCGTCATCTCTTCAAGCCGCTTCAGCGCCCCGCCGGTCAGCGCCATGGTCGGCTTGCCGGACGGCAGGTTGACCACGCCCATGCCGGCCAGATGCACGCCGCGCTTCAGGCCCGTGCCGAGGGCCTTGGAGCAGGCCTCCTTGGCCGCGAACCGCTTGGCGTAGCTGGAGGCGCGGTCGGGCTTGCGCTCGGATCGCTTGCGCTCGATCTCGGTGAAGACCTTGTTGGTGAACCGGTCGCCGAAGCGCGCCAGGGACTTCTCGATCCGGCGGATGTCGCACAGGTCCGAGCCGATCCCGATGATCACGCCGCGGCCTCCAGCCGGGCGGCGTCCATCAGGGCGCGCATCCGTTGAATGGCCTGCGGCAGGCCCACGAAGATCGCCTCGCCGATCAGGAAGTGGCCGATGTTCAGCTCGGCGACTTCGGGGATGGCCGCGATGGGTTTCACCGTCGCGTAGTCGATGCCGTGGCCTGCATGGACCTCCAGGCCAAGGCTGGCGGCCAGGGCCGCGCCCTTCTTGAGGCGTTCGAGGATGGCTTCGGCCCGCTCGACATGGCCTTCGCGGGCCGCGTCGCAATAGGCGCCGGTGTGCAGCTCGACGACCTGGGCGCCGGCCGCGGCCGAGGCGCGAATCTGCTCGGGATCGGCCTCGATGAACAGCGAGACCCGCGCCCCGACGGTGCGCAGGCGGCTCGTGGCGTCGGTGATCCGGTTCTGGCCCTTGACCACATCGAGGCCGCCTTCGGTGGTGACCTCTTCCCGCCGTTCCGGGACCAGGCAGGCGGCGTGCGGCTTGGCGCCCAGCGCGATGCCGATCATCTCGTCGGTGACCGCCATCTCGAAGTTCAGCGGCTTGCCACGCTTGTGGCAGAGATCGGTCAGGACGGCGATGTCGGCGTCGCTGATGTGCCGGCGGTCCTCGCGAAGGTGCGCCGTGATGCCGTCGGCCCCAGCGGCCAGGGCCAGCTCGGCGGCCCGGACCGGCTCGGGATAGGAGGAACCGCGCGCGTTCCGGATCGTCGCCACGTGGTCGATGTTGACGCCCAGACGCAGCATGGCTCAGCCCTTCAGACGACGGGAGCCGGGATCCTCGATCGGGATCGCGGCCAGTTCAGGCGGCAGGGCGTCGGCGGGATAGGCCGGCACTTCCAGGCTGCACAGCGAGATCAGCGGCACGCCGACATCGACCTTGCCGCCCGAGCGATCGACGATGCAGGCCGCGGCCACGACGTCGCCGCCGGCGTCCACGATCGCCTGGATGCATTCCCGCGACGACAGGCCGGTGGTGACGATGTCCTCGACCATCACGACCTTCTGGCCGGGCTCGAGGTGGAAGCCGCGACGGAACTTGAAGCCGCCGCCCTCGCGCTCGACATAGATCGACGGCACGTTCAGGTGACGGGCGGTCTCATAGCCGGGGATGATGCCGCCGACGGCCGGCGAGACGGCGACGTCCACCTGGCCGACCGTGGCGATGATCTTCTCCGCCAGGGCCTTGCACAGGCGCTCGCAGCGCTCGGGCCGCATGAACACCAGGTTCTTCTGCAGGAACACCGGGCTGTGCAGGCCGGAAGACAGCACGAAGTGGCCTTCGCGCAGGGCGCCGGCGGCGCGGAATTCGTCGAGGACGTCATCGTTGGTCATGAGGGCTGGATATAGAAGCAGGAGCCTGAGTCTTCAAACGCTGGCTTGCCTGGGACCGGCGTTTTGAGCTCTACCCGGCCCATGAGCCAAGAACCTCAACGCCCTCGCGTCGGCTGCGGCGCGGCCATCCTCGACGATCAGGGCCGGCTGCTGCTGGTCAAGCGGGTCAAGAACCCCGAGGCCGACCACTGGGGCGTGCCCGGCGGCAAGCTCGACTGGGGCGAAGCCGCCCACGTCTGCGCCGAACGCGAGATCAACGAGGAACTCGGGATCACCATCAAGGCCGGCCGCGTCCTGGCGGTCACCGACATGGTCGCGCCGGACTATCACTGGGTGGCGATCACCTATTCGGTCGAAAGCTTCGAAGGCGATCCGGTGATCCAGGAAGCCCACGCGATCCACGAATGGGGCTGGTTCGCCCTGGACGCCCTGCCCTCGCCGATGACGGTCGGCAGCCTCGACGCGGTGGCGGCGCTGAAGCGCTAGCCCCGCGTCCGGTCCACGGTCTCGACCGACGGGCAGGCCCGCAGGGCGGCCGAGATGTTGGTCAGGTGCTTGGCGTCGCGGACCTCGACGTCGATGTCGGTGTCGAAGAAGTCGCTTTGCCGGTGGTGCATGCGCAGGTTGACGATGTTGCCGCCAGCCTCGCCGATGATCGTGCAGACCAGGCCCAGCACGCCCGGGGCGTTCTGGATCGTGGCGTGCAGGCGGGTCAGCGAGATCGTCGAGCGTTCGGCCTCGGGCGTCCAGTTCAGGTCGCGCCACAGCTCTTCGCGGTCTTCGTATTCGGCCAGGCGCGGGCAGTCGATGGTGTGGACGTCCAGGCCCTCACCGTCTTCGCGCAGGATGCCGACGATGCGGTCGCCCGGCACCGGGCTGCAGCAGTGGGCGAAGTGCAGCGAGACGCCCGGCGTCAGGCCGCCGCCACGCACGTACAGCGTCGCGTTCTGGCCGCCCTCGATCTTGCGACGGGCCGTGGCCGCCTCGCGATCGGAGTCCTTCATGCCCGGATAGGCCGTCTCCAGCACCTGGCTGGGCGAGACCCGCCCACGGCCGACGGCGTCGAACAGCGCCTCGTCGGCTTCCAGGGCGAAGCGCTCCAGGATCGGCCGCAGCGACACGTCCTTCAGCTTCTTGCCGGCCCGCTCGAAGACCTGCTCCAGCGACGACTTGCCCAGGCGCAGGAACTCTTCCTTCTCGGCCAGGCGGATATGACGGCGGATGGCCGAGCGGGCCCGGCCCGTCACGGTCAGCGAGCGCCAGTCCGGCGGCACCACGGGCTTGGAGCCGCGCACCACCTCGACCACGTCGCCATTGACCAACGGCGTGCGCAGCGGCTTGAGCTCGCCGTTGATCTTCACGCCGATGCAGGTGTCGCCAACGCTGGTGTGGACCGCATAGGCGAAGTCCAGCGGCATCGCGCCTCGGGGCAGGCTGACCAGCTTGCCCTTGGGGGTGAAGACGAACACCTGGTCGAGGAACATCTCGAGTTTGGCGTGCTCGACCAGTTCTTCAGAGTCGCCGCCGTGCTCCAGCACCTGGACCAACTGGCGCAGGTTGGCCAGCGGATCGCGGCCGCCAGCGGCTTCCATGCCTTCCAGGTCGAGGCCGTACGAGGCGTCCTTGTAGCGGAAGTGGGCGGCGACGCCCTCTTCGTTGACGCGGTCCATGCTCTCGGTGCGGATCTGCATCTCGATGCGCATGCCGCGCGGCCCGACGACCGTGGTGTGCACCGAGCGGTAGTTGTTCCGCTTCGGCGTCGAGATGTAGTCCTTGAAGCGGTCCGGCACGCTGGACCAGGCCCGGTGCACGACGCCCAGGGCGCGGTAACAGTCTTCCTCGCTGTCGACGATCACGCGGAACGCGTAGATGTCCGACATCTGCGAGAAGCCGATCGACTTGCGCTGCAGCTTGCGCCAGATCGAATAGGGCGACTTCTCACGGCCGAAGACACGGGCCGGTAGATTGGCCGCTTCGAGGCGCGCGCCGATTTCCTGGCTGACCAGGGCCACCGCCCCGCCCTGCTCTTCACGCAGCGTGTCCAGGCGGCGGATGATGGCGTCGCGGGCCACCGGATTGGTGTGCTGGAAGGACAGCTCCTCCAGCTCCACGCAGATCCGGTGACAGCCGATGTTGCGGGCCAGCGGCGCGTAGATGTCGCGGGTCTCGCGGGCGATCCGCTCGCGTTTCGCCTGGTTCTTGATGAAGTGCAGCGTCCGCATGTTGTGCAGACGGTCGGCCAGCTTCACCAGCAGGACGCGGACGTCCTTGGAGATGGCCAGGATGAATTTGCGCAGGTTCTCGGCCTGGCGCATGTGCTCGGCCTGGAGTTCCAGCTTGGAGAGCTTGGTGACGCCCTCAACCAGCTCGCCGATCTCCTCGCCAAACAGCTTGGCGATCTCTTCCTTGGTGACCGGGGTGTCCTCGATCACGTCGTGCAGCAGGGCCGTGACGATGGTCGCGGTGTCCAGCCGGTACTCGGTGAGGATGCCCGCCACCTCGATCGGGTGGGCGTAGTAGGGGTCGCCGCTGGCCCGGGTCTGCGAGCCGTGCATCCGCATGGCGTAGACATAGGCGCGATTGAGCAGGGCCTCGTCGGCCGTCGGGTCGTAGGCGTGGACCCGCTCGATCAGCTCATACTGGCGAAGAAACTTGGGGCGCGGCTTAGGCGCGGGCTCGACGGCGGCTGCCGGAGCTACAGACGAAGACGCGCCCGATTCTGAATCGGGCGCGCGTTCGGGTGAAGCGGTCGAAGTGGCCGCCTCCAGAGTCAGAGGGTCTGCGCCTTCGGGGCTCAGTACCGCTCCTCCTGACCGCCATCGCGGTCGCTCTGCAGAGCGCGGACCAGTTCCAGCTCGCTCATCTGCATGTGGCTCGGATCAGCCAGCAGGGCCAGGGTTTCGGCTTCTTCCTCGGCCTCGGTGTGCTCATCGACGCGTTGCAGCGTGCTGATGAGGTGTTCCTTCAGGCCTTCGTGGTCGATCACGTCGTCAGCGATTTCACGCAGGGCGACGACGGGGTTCTTGTCGTTGTCGCGGTCAACCATGAGCGCGGCGCCGGCCGAGATGGCGCGGGCGCGGTGCGCCGAGAGCAGGACCAGCGAGAAGCGGTTCGGAACCTTCTCGACGCAATCTTCGACGGTGACGCGGGCCATGAGTTCCTCGGGCTGCCGATTAGCAATCGCAAAATAGGCTTCCGTGCGGCGACACGCAACGCCGCGCACGATGTTCTAGCTTTCGCGAGGGGGCGCTTATGCCCCCTTCGCGAGTCAAAGTCCAGCGCGACGCGTCTACCAGACCTTCACGCGCTTCTCGGGCGGCAGATACATCGAGTCGCCCGGCTTCACGTCGAAAGCCGCGTACCAGTCATCCAGGTTGCGCACCGTGAAGGCGCGGTACTGGTCCGGGGCGTGGCCGTCGGTGATGATCTGCTGGCGCAGGGCCGCCGGGCGCGAATAGCCGAGCCAGCTTTGCGCATAGGCCAGGAAGAAGCGCTGGTCGCCGGTCAGGCCGTCGATCACCGGCGCGGGCTTGCCGCCCAGAGAGGCATGGTAGGCGTCCAGCGCCGCGCCCAGGCCGGCGACGTCGGCGATGTTCTCGCTGAGCGTCAGCTTGCCGTTCACCGCCAGGTCCGGGAACGGCTTGTAGGTGTCGAACTGGTCGGCCAGGGCCTCGCCGGCCTTCTGGAAGTGATCCAGGTCCGTGGGCGTCCACCAGTTGCGCAGGCGGCCCTGGCTGTCGAACTGCGCGCCCTGGTCGTCGAAGCTGTGGCTGATCTCGTGGCCGATCGTGGCCCCGGTCGCGCCGTAGTTGGCGGCGGCGTCGAAGGTCAGGTCGAAGTTCGGCGGGGCCAGGATGGCGGCCGGGAAGTTCAGGCCGTTCAGCATCGGCAGGTTCACGGCGTTGACGGTCTGCGGGGTCATCACCCACTCGCCGCGATCGACGGGCTTGCCAAGCTTGGCCAGGGCCGTGGCGTAGTCGAACTGCTCCGAACGCTTGACGTTGCCGAAGGCGTCGCCGCGCACGACCGAGTAGCCGGAATAGTCACGCCAGGTGTCGGGATAGCCGACGCCGACCTTCAGCACGGCGACCTTCTTGCGGGCCTCGGCCTTGGTGGCCGCGTCCATCCAGTCCAGGCCGTCGATGCGCTTCTCGAAGGCGACCTTCATGTTGTCGACCATGGCCGTCACAGCGGCCTTGGATTCCGCCGAGAAGTACTTGTCGGCATAGAGCTTGCCGACCGCCTCGCCGAGGGTGGCGTTGGTCGAGTTCACCGCCCGCTTCCAGCGCGGCGACAGCTGCGGCGTGCCTTGCAGCCCCTGACCGTAGAAGGCGAAGCGCTCGTCGACGAAGGCCTTGGGCAGCACGTTGCTGTAGTGGTCCAGCAGATGGAAGGTCAGGTAGTCCTTCCAGGTCTCCAGGCCGGTGTCACTGACCGCCTTGCCAAGGCCTGTGACCAGGGTCGGATGCCAGACGATGAAGCGCGGCTGGCCCGACAGCTTGGCGGCGGCGAAGAAGGCGGCCCAGTCCAGGCCCGGAGCCTTCGACGCGAAGTCGGCCGGGGTCCAGCTGTTGTTGGCCTTCTGGACGTCGGCGCTGTCGGCGCGGCTGCCCGAGGCCTTGGCCAGCTGGGTCTCCAGCGCCATGATCGCCTTGGCCTTGCCCGCCGGGTCGGCGACGCCGCCCAGGGTCAGGATTTTCTCGACGTGGGCCAGGTACTTGGCCCGCGCCTCGACCATCGAGGCCTTGTCCGACAGGTAGTACTCGCGGTCGGGCATGCCCAGCCCACCCTGCAGCAGGAACGGCGCATACTTGCTGGTGTCGTCGAACGACGGCGAGACCCACAGGCCCAGCACATTGTCGGTATAGAAGTCGGTCGAGTTCAGCGCGTCGACATCGGCGCGGACATTGCCGCCCAGCACCGTGGCCAGCTGCTTCTTGTTCTTGATGGCGGCGATGCGGGCCAGGTCAGCCTTCAGCGGCGTCAACGCTTTCGCCTCGATGCCGGCCTCGTCCATGTAGCTGGCGTAGTAGTCGCCGACCTTCTTGCCGTCGCCGCTGCCGCCCTTGGCGGCGTCCTGGATCAGCTCGACCGTGCGCTTGCTGGCCTCCTCGACCATCACCGCCGTCTTGCCATAGCGGCTGCGGTCGGCGGGGATCGGGTGGGTCTTGATCCACTCGTTGTTGGCGTAGGTCCAGAAGTCGTCGCCCGGCTTGATCGACTTGTCGATCGAGGTCTGGTCGACGCCGCTCTGGCTCTGGGCAAAGGCGGGAGCGGCGGTCAACAGTGCGCAGGCAGCGGCGCAGGCGAGCAGCGAGCGGGTCAGGGTCATGGGTGAGCGAGGTCCATATGAGAGTCTGGGACGCTTGGCGCGGAAATTTGGCCGGACTATGGGCGCCGCTTGAGCCGATCGGGGATTAAACTTTGGCAATGGAGCGCGCGTCGCGCCCCACGGCGGCGTTGGCAGCCAGGCGGAAAGCCGGCTCGCCGTTGACCGGATGGATCCAGGCCGAGGCCAGCTCGGCCAGCGGCCCCATCACGAACAGGCGCTCGTGAGCCCGAGGGTGCGGCACCCAGACGTCGTCCTCCAGCACCGTGCGACCGTGAGCGACGAGGTCTAGATCGAGGGTGCGAGCGGCGTTGGCCTTTCCCCTCGCCCGCCCGAAGGTCTCCTCGATCCGGTGCAGGGCTTTCAGGGTCTCGAACGGATCCAGGGCCGTCCGGACGATGGCCACGCCGTTGCGATACTCCGGGCCAGCGGGGTCCGGCCAGGCCGCCGAGGCCCACCAGGTCGAGCGCGTGACCAGCTCCAGCCCCTCGCCCGGCAGGGCCTCCAGGGCCGCTTCCAACAAGGCCTCGCGACTCGTATAGGCTCCCGGCAGATTGCACCCGAGCGCCACGATCACGGCCTCATCCAAGTCATTTCTAGAGACCTGATTTTTCAAGGGATTACCGTGACCTTCTATCCTACCGACCGGCTGGCCCTGTTCATCGACGGGGCCAATCTCTATTCCGCCGCCAAGGCCCTGGGCTTCGATATCGATTACCGCAAGCTGCTCGACGAGTTCAAAAAGCGCGGCGTCCTGATCCGAGCCTACTACTATACCGCGATCGCCGAGAACGACGATTATTCGCCGATCCGGCCGCTGGTCGACTGGCTCGACTACAACGGCTTCACCCTGGTGACCAAGCCGGCGCGCGAGTTCACCGACAGCCAGGGCCGCAAGCGCTGGCGCGGCGACATGGACATCGAGATCGCCGTCGACATGATGCAGATCGCCGAAACGGCCGACCACCTCGTCCTGTTCTCCGGCGACGGCGATTTCCGCGCCGTGGTCGAAGCCGTCCAGCGCAAGGGCCGCCGCGTCACCGTGGTCTCGACCATGAAAAGCCAGCCGCCGATGACCAGCGACGACCTGCGCCGCCAGGCCGACAACTTCGTCGACCTGTCCGACCTGGGCAGCATCATCGGCCGCCCGCAACGGATCCAGCCGCGCCCTGCAGCGGACAACCGCACCCCGGCCGAACGCGAAGCCGACGACGAGTACTGAGATGCAGCAACATTCCAACATCGTCGGCGAAGTCGTTCCCAACCCCGCCGAGCCGCCGCGCGACTGCCCGCTGTGCCCGCGCCTGGTGGCCTATCGCCGCGAGAACCAGGCGCTCTATCCCGACTGGTTCAATGGCCCCGCCCCCTCGTTCGGCGACAAGGACGCGCGCCTGCTGGTCGCCGGCCTGGCTCCTGGCCGCAAGGGCGCCAACCGCACCGGTCGGCCGTTCACCGGCGACTATGCCGGGACCCTGCTCTACGAGACCCTGATCAAGTACGGCTTCGCCACCGGCAAGTTCGAGGCGCGGCCCGATGACAGCCTGAAGCTGGTCGGCGCGGCCGTGACCAACGCCGTCCGCTGCGCCCCGCCCGGCAACAAGCCCGAGACCTCGGAAGAGAACACCTGCCGGCCGTTCCTGAAGGCGCGGCTGGACATGTTCCCGAACCTGAAGGTCATCGTCACCCTGGGCGACGTCTCGCGGCGCAACATCCTGAAGACCCTGGGCCTGAAGGCCTCGGCCGGCATCCCGGGCCATGGTTCGGAATTCCAGGCCGGCCCCTATCGGATCTTCAACAGCTATCACTGCTCGCGGCTCAACACGAACACCGGCCGCCTGACGACGCCGATGTTCGAGGCATTGTTCGAGCGGGTGAAGGCGTACCTGGACGAAAATCCCTAGCGGGGCTTCATCCAGCCGTTGTCGTTCAGCCAGTCGACCAGCAGGTTCGGCCAATGCTTGAACGAGGCTTGTTCCTTGCGCAGGCCCATGTTGAAGGCATGGCCGCCGGCCTGGAACAGGTGCAGCTCGACCGGCACCTTGGCGGCGCGGAACTTGAGTAGCAGGTCGACCAGCGGCGCCGAGCAGCACTCGTCGTCGTTGGCGGCGACCATAAAGGCGGGCGGCGCATCGGCCGGCACCTTGTCGGGGACACCCAGCGGTCCCGGATAGACCAGCACCTGGAAGTCAGGCCGGGCGCTGACCTGGTCGATGGCGTCGACCTTCGGATCGCTGGCCAACGCGCCCTGGTAGATCTCGAGGTTCGCCGTCTCGCCGCCGGCCGAGAAGCCCATCAGGCCGATCCGCTTGGGATCGACGCCGTACTCGGCCGCGTGGCTGCGAACCCACCGCACGCCTCGCACCGCGTCCTGACGGGCGTGCTCGATCGTGTAGGGCGAGCCCTCCTCGCGAAAGAGGCGGTACTTGACGACGAAGACCGCCACGCCGGTGGGGTTCAGCACCTTGGCGACGTCCGAACCTTCCGAGCGGATGACTAGGATCTTGTGACCACCGCCCGGCAGCACGACCAGGGCCGCGCCGGTGGCGATCTCCTTGGGCGGCAGATAGACCGTGACCGAGGGGTTGTTGATGCTCTTGAGCCAATAGTCGCCGGGAACTTCGGGAATGTCCTTGCGGCTCTCGAAGCCTGGCGCGCCGTTGGGCCAGAGCGGGATCTGCTGCTGGGCCTGGGCCAGGCCGGGCGCCAGCAGCGCCAAGGCCAGAACCAGAGCCCTCACAGCTTCACCGTCCGACCTTCGCGGGCGGCGCGGTAGATGGCCTCGATCACCCGCAGGTCCTTCAGCCCCTCCTCGCCCGACACGATCGGCTCGCGGCCCGTGAGGATGCATTCCGACAGGTGATCCAACTGGGCCGAGAACTGGTTCTTGGCCTGCGGCGCCGGCTCGCGCGGGCCGTTCTGGCCGCTGAACCGGGCGCGCATCGACTGGCCTTCGTAGCTGGTGGCCGGCTCGCAATCGACGAAGCCCTTGGGCCCCGTCACCCGATAGCGATTGAAGTTGGCGCTGTAGGCCGAATAGCAGTTGGCCGTCGCGCCCGAGGGGAACTTCAGCTGGAAGCTGATGACGTCCTCGACCTCCTTGAAGCGGATGTCGCTGCGGTCGGTGGACTCCACGGCGTTGACGGCGACGGGCTCCTCGCCGGTCAGGTAGCGGGCGGCGTTCAGGCTGTAGATGCCGATGTCCATCAGGCTGCCGCCGCCGGCCAGGGCCTTGTTCAGCCGCCACTGCTTGGGGTCGCCGATCGTGAAGCCATGGTCGGCCACCACGGTCCGCACCGGACCCAGCGCGCCGTCGCGGATCAGCTTGATGGCTTCGATGTTGTGAGCCTGGAAGCGGCTGCGATAGCCGATCATCAGCTTGCGGCCGGCCTTCTTGCAGGCGGCGATCATCGCCTCGCAGTCGGCGACCGTATTGGCCATCGGCTTCTCGCACATCACGTGCTTGCCGGCCTTGGCCGCCCGCTCGGTGAAGGTGCGGTGCAGGCTGTTGGGCGTGATGATGTAGACGATGTCGACGTCGGGATTGTCGATGATCTTGTCGAAGGTCTCGTAGCTGTAGCGGTGGCTTTCCGGGACGCCGTACTGCTCGCCGAAGGTCTTCAGCTTCTCGGGCGTGCCGCTGACTAGGGCTGCCAGCTTGGAGTGCTCGCACTCGGCAAAGCGCGGCATGATGATCTTGGTGGCGTAGTAGCCCAGGCCCAGGATCGCATAGCCCAGCTTGCGGCCGGGCTCGGCGGCCTTCGCGCCGAAGGGCAGAGCGGCGGCGAGACCAGCCGCCAGGAATGTCCGCTTGCTGATCTCGTCCATGATGTTTTCCCTTACCAGGCCAGGCCGGAGGTCTTGGTGCGCACCTTGGCCACCACGTGGTTGGAGGTGATGAACAGCGTCTTGCCGTCCTCGCCGAACGTGCAGTTGGCGGCGGGCCCGCCCGTCTCGATGACGCCCAGCAGCTTGGCCTCCGGCGTCAGGATCAGGATGCCGCCCGGGCCGCTAGCAAAGAGGCGCCCCTTGGCATCGACCTTCATGCCGTCTGGCAGACCGGGACCGCCGGCCGCCTTCAGCTCGGTCGCGTCGAAAAACACCTTGGACGAGGTCGGCAGGCCGTCCGCGCCCAGGTCGTAGGCCATGATCACCGGCCGCTTGGGGTCCGAGATGGCGACGTACAGGCGCTTGCCGTCCGGCGACAAGCCGACGCCGTTGGGGAACGAGAGCTTGTCGTCGACCAGCGCCACCTCGCCATTGGGCCGCAGCAGATAGACGCCATTGAACGGCAGCTCCTTGGCCGGCGAGGCGTCGCCGCCTTCCAGGCCATAGGGCGGATCGGTGAAGTACAGCGAGCCCTTCAGCGGTCCGTCGCGGACCTCGACCAGGTCGTTGGGGCTGTTGAACTTCTTGCCCTTGTAGGTCCCGGCCAGGATCGTCTTCTTCTTGGTCGCGAGATCGATCTTGGCGATGCCGCGATTGCCGCAGTCGGCGGCTAAGAGCTCGCCGGCCAGGCTGATGATCGCGCCGTTCGTGCCGGCCTCGCGGAAGATCTTGGTCGGCGGGCCGTCATAGCCCGAGGGCCGAAGGAAATCGGTCTTGCCGCTCTTGGCGTCCCAGCGGTGCATGACGTTGCCGGGCACGTCGGAGAACAGCAGGTACTTGCCTTCCCACACCCACGTCGGCCCCTCGGCCCAGGTGATGCCGTCGGCGATCTGCTCGATGGGGGCGTTGGCGTCGAGGATCACGTCCAGCTCCGGCGACAGGCGGCGGATGCGACCGATCTTGGGATAGGCCGTCGGAACGGCGAAGGCCTGGCTCGAGGCCAACAGGGCGGCTCCAGCGCCCAGCACGGCGCGGCGGGTTGTCATGATGAGTTCCGCTTCTTGATTGGTCAGACCTTTATGCGTGGACAGCGTTGTCACCGCAATCGGGTGTGCGACTAAAGTCGTATGCGCGGCACGGCGTCCAGCCAGCGGGCATAGGCGGCTTCGCGCTCGTGGCCCTTGATCGAGGGCGTCAGGGTTTCGGCGGCGGGGCTGACTTCAGCCGCCGCCTCGACCGAGGCGTAGAGTCCCGCCCCGACCCCGGCGAACAGGGCCGCGCCCAGCGCCGTCATCTCCTGGTAGCTGGCCCGACGCACCGAGATGCCGGTCAGGTCGGCCAGCCTTTGCGAGAACCAGGCGCTCTTGGACATACCGCCGTCGATGCGCAGCTGCGCCGCCTCGCCGAACGCCGTGGGCGCATCGGCCCGCATGGCCTCGATCAGGTCGCGGCTCTGCAGGGCGCAGCTGTCGAAGGTGGCCGCCGCGATCTCGGGCAGGCCGGCGTCGCGGGTCAGGCCGAAGATGCCGCCCCGCGCATTGGCGTCCCACCAGGGCGCGCCGAGGCCCGTGAAGGCCGGCACGACGACGACGCCATGGTCGGCCTTGGCCGCCCGCGCCAGGGCCTCGGCCGCGCGCGGACCGCCGGTGATGCCCAGCCCCTCGCCCAGCCACTGGATCGCCGCGCCGGCCACGAAGATCGAGCCTTCCAGAGCGTAGGTCGTCTTGCCGTTCACCCGCGCCGCCACCGTGGTCAGCAGCCGCGAGCGCGAGATCGGCCGGTCCTCGCCGGTGTTGATTAGCATGAAGCAGCCGGTGCCGTAGGTGGCCTTCATCTGGCCGGGGGCCACACACCCCTGCCCCATCAGCGCCGCCTGCTGGTCGCCGGCCACGCCCCGGATCGGGACCTCGCGGCCCAGCACCTCGGCCTTCGTCGCGCCGTAGTCGTCGACGCAGTCCAGCACCTTGGGCAGCAGCGCCGCCGGGACGTTGAAGAGCTCCAGCATATCCGCCGACCAGTCCTGGGCGGCGATGTCGAACAGCAGGGTGCGCGAGGCGTTGGTGGCGTCGGTGGCGTGCACGGCCCCGCCGGTCAGCCGCCAGATCACCCAGCAATCCATGGTGCCGGCCAGCAGCTCGCCCGCCTCGGCCCTAGCCCGCGCGCCGGGCGCCTTGTCGAGAATCCAGGCGATCTTGGTGCCCGAGAAGTACGGATCCAGCAGCAGGCCGGTGACCTCGGTGACGCGCGGCTCGTGGCCTTCGTCCTTGAGCCGGGCGCAGACCTCGGCGGTGCGGCGGTCCTGCCAGACGACGGCCGGATGGATCGGGCGGCCGGTCTTGCGGTCCCAGATCACCACCGTCTCGCGCTGGTTGGTGATGCCGATGGCGGCGATACGGTCGGCCTTGCCCGAGGTCTCGGCCACCTCGCGCAGCACCGCCACGCAGGCGGCGTAGATCTCCTCGGCGTCGTGCTCGACCCAGCCGTCGTGCGGATAGCTCTGGCGCAGCGGCCGCGAGGCCTCGGCCAGAGGCTGGCCGGCGCGGTCGAACAGGATGGCCCGGGTGCTGGTCGTGCCCTGGTCCAGGGCCAGGATCAGATCTTGGGACACGTATCCTCCGCTCAAGCTTGCGACATCTCGACGCGTTACGCTGTGTCGGTGTCTTTGTTCCGTTTAAGCATGTTTTCATTTGGGGACGGCAAGGTCATCCTCATCCGGTCTTCCGGATTCGAAGGAGGCGGGCCATCCAAGCCGTCGAGATCGCATCGCTTATGAAGCTGGCTCGCAGTCGCGAGGCAGGCGACCGTGAACGTTTGCTCACGGGGATCATCGACCTGTGCGAGGCTGGCCAGGCGCGTGGCGAGCCGACCCACCCCGACATCCAGGCCCTGCTGAACTCCATCTTCATGACCCTGGTGGTCGAGGCCGAGCGCGATATCCGCCGCCGCCTGTCCGAACGCCTGGCCGACGCCGACTGGGCGCCGTCCGCCCTGGTCAACATCATGGCCCTCGACGAGATCGAGATCGCCCGCCCGATCATCGCCCGCAGCCCGGTGCTGCAGGATCACGACCTGATCCGCCTGCTGGTCCAGGCCACGCTGGAGCATCAGATCGAGATCGCCCGCCGCCCGCGCCTGCCCGGCGCCGTGGTCGAGGCGATCATCAGCCGTGACGAGCCGGCCGTGCTGACGGCCCTGGCCTCCAACGACACCGCCGAGATCTCGCCCGACGCCATGAGCCGTCTGGTCAGCCGCTCGCGCGAGGTCGTCGCCCTGCGCTCGCCCCTGGCCCAGCATCCCAAGCTGTCCAGCGACCTGGCCGAGCAGCTTTACCTGCTGGTCGGCCGCGCCCTGCGCGACGCCCTGTCGACCCGCTTCCACCTCGATCCGACCAAGATGCAGACGGCGGTCAACGACGCCCTGCGCGCGGCCCATCGCGGCGAAAGCGACAGCGAGGTCGGCCCCGTCGAACAGGACGAGGACCGCGAGGAGATGGAGCGCTCGCTGATCGAGAAGCTCGACTCCGCCGGACAGCTCCGCCCCGGCTACCTGCTGCGCGTGCTGCGTGAAGGCCGGCTGCAGCTGTTCGTCATGGCCCTGGCCCGCCTGGGCAAGTTCGAATCCGCCCAGATCCGCCGCGCCATCGACAGCGGCCGCCCCGAACTTCTGGCCCTGGCCTGCTCGGCCGTGGGCATCGACCGCAGCGTCTTCCCGACCATCCTGGAGCACGTCCGCCAGCTGAACGGCGGCCGTCCGGGCGGCGGCGACGAAGGCGTGCGCCGCGCCGCCAGCGCCTTCGGCCCCTTCACGCCGGACATCGCCGGCATGGCCTTCCGCCAGGCTGTCGGCCAAGCCTGATCTGAGGTTTGACAAGCTGGCGGCCTTCCCGCCACTTGGCCCCATGTACCAAGCGCAACCCTTCGTGACTCGCCTGTCCTTCAAGGCCAGCGACCGACCCGAAGCTCAGGAAGCGCGGGAACGTCTCACCGCCCGTTATGGCGACGTCGGCGACGAGAACGCCCAGGTCATCGTGGCCCTGGGCGGCGACGGATTCATGCTGGAAACCCTGCACGAGGCGATCGCCACCCAGACCCCGATCTACGGCATGAACCGCGGCTCGGTCGGCTTCCTGATGAACGAGTACTCCGAAGACGACCTGCTGGAGCGGATCAACGCCGCCGAGCGCGCCGTCATCCATCCGCTGGCCATGGTCGCCATCGATTCGCGCCGGACCCAGCACCGGGCCCTGGCGATCAACGAGGTGTCGCTGCTGCGTCAGACTCGTCAGACCGCCAAGCTGCGCATCTCGATCGACGGCAAGGTGCGGATGGGCGAGCTGGTCTGCGACGGCGCCTTGCTGGCCACGCCCGCCGGTTCGACCGCCTACAACCTGTCGGCCCACGGCCCGATCATTCCGATCGACGGCCAGGTGCTGGCCCTGACGCCGATCTCGGCCTTCCGCCCCCGTCGCTGGCGGGGCGCACTGCTGCCGCAGTCGTCCCGCGTCACCTTCGAGATCCTGGAAGCCGACAAGCGCCCCGTCAGCGCCGTGGCCGACAATTTCGAAGTCCGCGACGTGATCGAGGTCCATATCTCCGAGGACCGCGGCACCTCGCTGTCCATGCTGTTCGACGCCGGTCGCAGCCTGGAGGAAAGAGTTCTGGCCGAACAGTTCTCGGCCTGACCTGAGACCTCGCCGGCGCCCCCTGAGACGTTGGGTCGCGGGAAACTCCGGTCTCATCCAATGTTAACGCCTGCTATGTTAGCGTTCTCCAACTATCCGCCACTGGGGAGGCGCTCCGTGACGAACAAGACCGCAGAAGTCATTCAGGTGCCGAATATGCTCAAGCTCAAGGTGGGCGGGCGCGGCGGCATCGACATGGCCGCGATCGCCAAGGCCGAGGCGGCTCTGAAGAGCCTGTCGGGCAACTTCGCCCAATGGCTGAACGACGAAATCACCAAGCTGGAAGCTGCTCGCCAGGGCGTGCGCAGCGAGGGTCTCAACGCCCAGACGGTCGAGACCCTGTATCTTCGCGCCCATGACCTGAAGGGTCTCGGCGCGACCTACGAGTTTCCGCTGATCACGCGCCTCGCCGCCTCGCTGTGCAAGCTGATCGACGATCCGGACACCCGCCTTTCGGCGCCGATGTTCCTGGTCGACGCCCACATCGACGCGATCAAGGCCTGCGTCCGCGACGACATCAAGGTCGACACCCACCCGGTGGGCAAGGCCCTGGTGACCGAGCTGGAAGCCCGCGTCACCGAATATCTGGGCGCCGCGGCCTGACCCCCTAGGTCAGGCCAAACAGCCCTTTCAGGTACGGATTGAGCATCCGGCCCTCCGGATCCAGTTCCTGGCGCACGGCCAGGAAATCCTTCCAGCGCGGATAGACCGCCTCCAACTGCTGGTCCTTCAGCGTGTGCAGCTTGCCCCAGTGCGGCCGGCCGTCGTAGCGGCGGAAGATCGGCTCGATCAGTTCGTACAGGAAGCTGAAGTCGTCGCGGTAATAGGCGTGCACCGCCACCGAGCCGCGCACCCCGCCCTGGAACGGCGACAGCCAGGCGTCGTCGGCCGCGATCCGGCGCACCTCGATCGGGAAGAACACGTCGGGACGTTCCTTCTCGATGGTCGCCACCACTTCCTGCAGCGCCCTCAGCTGGTTCTCGACCGGCAGGTGAAATTCCATCTCGTTGAAGCGCACCGGCCGTTCGGTCGACAGCAGCTTCCAGCCCTCGTCGACGGCGGTCTCGGGCTTGGCGGTCGACAGCAGCGCCTTGGCCGCGGCCCTGCGCAGCGGCGTGGCGAAGCCCAGCAGATTGCGCAGGCCCCGCAGCGCCTGCAGGAACTCGGTGTCCTGGTCGGGACCACGAGCCTCTGCCGGATCGTCGGTCTCATCGTGGCTGATATTGGCGGCCAGGCCGGTGAAGGGCACGGCGTAGAACTCGAAGTTGCGGTGCCGGGCCCAGCGCTCGTCGGCCTTGGCGAGCGCCTCCTCGAACGGCTCCAGCCAGACCTTGCGGCGCAGGCGGCGGTTGGCGCTGGTCTTGATCCGCACCTGGCTGATCACGCCCAGCGCGCCCAGCGAGACGCGGGCGGCCTGGAAGATCTCGGGGTTCCTAGTCGCGTCGGCGTCGATGACCTTGCCCGACGGCGTGACCAGCCGCAGGCCGGTGACGCTGCCGTGCATGGCCTGGATCGCCTGGCCCGTGCCGTGGGTAGCGGTGCCCAGAGCCCCGCCCAGCGATTGCTTGTTGATATCGGGCAGGTTCGGCAGCGCCCGTCCCTTCTCGGCCAGCAGCGGGCCGAGGGCTCCGAGCCGCGTGCCGGTGCGGACGATGGCTTCGTCGCCCTCCCAGCCGACCAGGCCGGCCATGGCGTCCAGCGAGACCAGGGTGCCGCTGGTCGGGGCCAGGGCGGTGAACGAGTGGCCGGCGCCGACGGGCCGGATCGGGGCCTGGGCGACCTTGAGCGCCGTGGCCAGTTCGCCCTCGTCCTTGGGCGCCAGGCGGGCGGCGGGATAGGCGTGCTGCACGCCCGACCAGTTGCGCCACAGCAGCTTGCCGTCGGCATTGACCGAGGCCGGCGACGGCGGTTCGGGCTTGTCTCCGGTGGCGACGACATAGGCCGCCCCCGCGCCGCCGGCGACGACTGCCGCTCCGGTTCCGCCCGCGATCAGGGCTCCGCGCCTCGAGATCATGCTGCCTCCCGATTTATCCAGCGGAGTCTTCGCGCCCCGCCATGAATCGGATCAGACCCCGGAAATCGTCCGGCGTGCAAGCCACGCACTGTCCGGTGGCCGGCATGGCGTTGAAGCCCTGGATCGAGTGGTCCAGCAGCACGGCCTCGCCCTGCTTCCAGCGCGGATCCCAGGCGGCGCGGTCATGGACCAGTGGCGCGCCCGTGCCGGGAACGGCGTGACAGGCGTGGCACGAGGTTTCGTACAGCGCCGCCAGCTTGGCGTTGGCCGGACGCAGCGCCAGAGCCTGCTCGGGCGTAGGCGGCGGGGTCTTGGCCCCGCAAGCGGTGAGGAAAAGGGCGGAGGCGACGAGAACCAGCGCCCTCCGCATCAGGCGATCCCCGCCAGGCGTTTGGCCGCCGTCAGCGTATTGGCCAGCAAGCAAGCGATCGTCATCGGCCCCACGCCCCCCGGAACCGGCGTGATGGCGCCGGCGATTTCCCTAACCTCGTCGAAGGCGACGTCGCCGACAAGGCGGGTCTTGCCAGCCGCGGCGGCTTCGGGATCGCGAGCCGGGAAGCGGGTGATGCCGACGTCGATGACCACCGCGCCCGGCTTGATCCAGTCGGCCTTGACCATCTCGGCCCGGCCGACGGCGGCCACGACGATGTCGGCCTGGCGCACAATCCCTGGCAGGTCCTGGCTGCGCGAGTGGGCGATGGTCACGGTGCAGTCGGCGGCCAGCAGCATCTGGGCCATCGGCTTGCCCATCAGGTTCGAGCGGCCGATCACGACGGCGTTCTTGCCCTTCAGGTCGCCGATCGTGTCCTTGATCAGCATCATGCAGCCCGTCGGCGTGCAGGGCGCCAGGGCCGGCAGGCCGCTGGCCAGGCGGCCGGCATTGGTCACGGTCAGGCCGTCGACGTCCTTGTCGGGCGACAGGGCCGCCACGACGTCCATCTGGCTGATGTGCGGCGGCACCGGGAACTGCACCAACACGCCGTGGATCTTGGGGTCGGCGTTCAGCTTGGCGACCACGGCCAGCAGTTCGTCCTGGGTGGTCTCGGCCGGCAGGCGGTGGGTCTCGGAGTACATCCCCGCCTCTTCCGTCTGCTGGCCCTTGCTGCGCACATAGACCTGGCTGGCCGGATCCTCGCCGACCAGCACGACGGCTAGGCCGGGCGTCAAGCCATGCTCGGCCTTCAGCGCCGCGACGTCCTCGGCGACCTTGGCCCGCAGATCGGCCGCGAAGGCCTTGCCGTCGATGAGTTTGCCCTGGGCCATGGTCGATCTCCTGCTTGGCCCGTCCCTACCGGCTCGTTGTGTCTCACGCAACTTCGAGGGGTTGACCGTATCCCAGCGGCGGCGTGTGCTCGGGCGATGAGCCAGCCCTCTCCCTCCGTCCACGCCCGCGACCTGCTGAGCAAGCTGGGCGTCCCCGCCCTGCCCGCCGACGGCGGTCATCCCGTCCGCAGTCCGATCGACGGCCAGGTCCTGACACACGTGGCCTTCGACGACGCCCGCGAGATCGGCGCCAAGATCTCGGCGGCCTGCCACGCCTTCGAACCCTGGCGCACCGTCCCTGCTCCGCGTCGCGGCGAACTGGTCCGGCTGTTCGGCGAGGAACTGCGCGCCGCCAAGGCTGACCTCGCCGCCCTCGTCACCCTGGAAGCCGGCAAGATCGCGTCGGAGGCGGCGGGCGAGGTCCAGGAGATGATCGACATCTGCGACTTCGCCGTCGGCCTCTCCCGTCAATTGCACGGCCTGACCATCGCGTCGGAGCGCCCCGGCCACGCCATGCGCGAGACCTGGCATCCGCTGGGTCCGGTGGCGGTGATCAGCGCCTTCAACTTCCCGGTCGCCGTCTGGGCCTGGAACGCCTGCCTGGCTCTGGTCTGCGGCGATCCGGTGATCTGGAAGCCGTCCGAGAAGACGCCCCTGACGGCCCTGGCGACCCACGCCATCCTGCAACGCGCCCTGGACCGCTTCGAGGACGCGCCCGACGGCCTTTGCGCCGTCATCCAGGGCGGCCGCGACGCCGGCGAGCGCCTGGCCCGCGATCCGCGCATCGCCCTGGTCAGCGCCACCGGCTCGACCCGCATGGGCAAGGCCGTCGCGCCCCTGGTCGCCGAGCGCTTTGGCCGCTCGATCCTGGAGCTGGGCGGCAACAACGCCATGATCGTCACGCCCTCGGCCGACCTGTCGCTGGCCCTGCGCGCCATCGTCTTCTCGGCGGCCGGCACGGCGGGCCAGCGCTGCACGTCCCTGCGCCGGCTGATCGTTCACGAGACCCTGGTCGACAAGGTCGCCGACGCGGTCGACACGGCCTTCCAACGCCTGCGGGTCGGCGATCCGCGCGAGGCGAGCACCCTGCTGGGCCCGCTGATCGACAAGGCCGCCTATGACGCCTTCGTCGAGGCCATGAACCAGGTCCGCGCCGAGGGCGGCAGCGTCAGCGGCGGCGAGCGCCTGCTGATCGACGAGCATCCGGACGCCTTCTATGTACGCCCCGCCCTGGCCCGCCACGCCGCGCCGGCGCCCTGCATGCAGCGCGAGACCTTCGCGCCCCTGCTGCACGTCGCGCCCTACAACAGCCTGGACATGGCCGTGGCGATCCAGAACGACGTCCCACAAGGTCTGTCCTCCTGCATCATGACCAACGACGTCCGCGAGGCCGAAGCCTTCCTGTCGGCCGCCGGCAGCGACTGCGGCATCGCCAACGTCAACATCGGCCCCTCGGGCGCCGAGATCGGCGGCGCGTTCGGCGGCGAGAAGGAGACCGGCGGTGGCCGCGAAAGCGGGTCGGACAGCTGGAAGCAGTACATGCGGCGGCAGACGGCGACGGTGAACTATTCGGGGGCGCTGCCGCTGGCCCAGGGGGTGCGATTTGATCTTTAGGTCGCCCTTGCCCCCCGCCGCATCAAGCGGCATAAGCCCTGACCTCGGGTCTTCAGGCCCAATGCCGGCGTAGCACAGCGGTAGTGCAGCGGTTTTGTAAACCGAAGGTCGGGAGTTCGATCCTCTCCGCCGGCACCACTCTCCTCCAGGTTTCTTTTTCAGCGGTAGGTTTGGCTTCGATGACCGCCATCCTCTTCATCGACGCCGACGCCTGCCCCGTGAAGGACGAGGCCTACAAGGTCGCCGCCCGGCATGGCTTCAAGACCTTCGTGGTGTCCAACAGCTGGATCCGTGTGCCGGCGACGCCGGTGATCGAGCAGATCGTGGTCGACGCCGGTCCCGACGTCGCCGACGACTGGATCGCCGAGCGCTGCGGGCCGGGCGACGTGGTGGTGACCAACGACATCCCCCTGGCCGACCGCGTGCTCAAGGCCGGCGGCGCGGCCCTGGCCCCGAACGGACGGGTGTTCAGCCCCGACATGATCGGCTCGGCCCTGGCCTCGCGGTCGATCGGCGAGCACCTGCGGTCGATGGGCGAGGTCACCAAGGGCCCCGCCGCCTTCGCCAACGCCGACCGCTCGCGGTTCCTGCAGGCGTTGGACCAGCTGGTGGTGAAGGCCAAGCGCGCGGCGCCGCCCCGATGATCGAGATCACGTCCTGGCTGCGGATCGACGAGGACGAGCTGGTCTGGAAGGCCACCCGCGCCTCGGGCCCCGGCGGCCAGCACGTCAACAAGACCAGCACCGCGATCGAGCTGCGCTTCGACGTCCGCAACTCCCCGGCCCTGCCCGAAGACGTCAAGGCGCGGCTGGAGACCCTGGCCGGCAGCCGCCTGACCCAGGACGGGGTGCTGATCCTGTTCTCGCAGGGCTCGCGCTCGCAGGAGATGAACCGCCAGGATGCCCAGGAACGCCTGGTCGACCTGATCCGCCGCGCTACCGAGCGCCCCAAGCCCCGCAAGGCGACCAAGCCGACCTATTCCAGCAAGCTGAAACGCCTGGACGGCAAGGCCAAGCGCGGCACGGTGAAGTCTGGCCGCGGGCGGGTGAAGTTCGACGACTGATTGTCCACGCTGGCCCACACAACCAGGCTTGCGAGAAATCTCTACCTATGTAGAGTTATGGCATGACCTCGCGCCAGCGCCGCCCGTCCGCTCAGACCCTCGCCGTCCTGCACGCCTTGCGTGACGGCGACTGGTCCTACGGCCTGGAGATCGCCGGGACGACCGGGCTGAAGTCGGGAAGCCTGTATCCGATCCTGGCGCGGCTGGACGAACGCGGCCTGCTGGAAAGTCGCTGGCTGGAGCCCGACCGGGCCGGCCGGCCGCCGCGTCACGCCTACCGCCTGACCGCCGCTGGCAAGGCCGTGCTGCGCGACAATCCCCTTCCCGCCCCCATCATCCCGGCGCTGACGCCGAAGGGAGCCGTCTGATGTCGATGACCGTCTCGCTGTCCCGCGCCATCCTGAAGCTGGCTGGATGGGTCGCGCCGCCGAACCGACGGACGATGTGCCAGGCGATGCGGGCTGAGCTGGACGTGCTGGACGAAGGCCGCCTGTCCTGGGCGCTGGGCGGCCTGCTCAGCGCCGCCGGCTGGCGCGTGCGGGTGGATGGGCTGTTCTGGGCCGTCGTCCTGGCCAGCACCCTGCCGATCTGGAGCCGACTGACCTTCCGCGCCGAGATTCCGATCTACGACCTGCTGGACGGGCTCGGGTCGCCCGCTATCTACAGCTATTGGCTGCTGCAGAAGGCCTTGCTGTGCGCCCTGCTGGCCGCCTGGCGTCCGCGACTGGGCGCCGCCGCCGCGATCATCCACGTGCTCACGGACCAAGCCGTCGCCATCATCAACTGGATCTATGTCCTGCACTGGCCCTGGGGCGACAAGATCCACGTCATGGACGCTCCACCGGTCGTCGGCGTCAGCGCCGTCCTCTGCTGGTGCCTGATCGGCGCGTGGGCCGGCGCGACGCTGCGCCAGACCTTCGCTAGACCGTCTCCGGCGGCGCCGGCGTAGAGAAGCCGATCACGTCCTGCTTCCAGTCGGGCTCGACGATCAGGCCGGTCAGCATCTTCTGCAGGTAGCCGGTCATGGCCGCCTGCTCTTCCGTGGTCAGATTGGCGCAGACCTCGCGGTTCAGCGGGCGGATCTCGGCGCGGATCTTTTCCAGCAAGTCGCGGCCGGCGTCGGTCAGGCACACCACCACGATGCGACGGTCGCTGGGCGAGGCCTCGCGCGCCACCAGGCCGTCGGCGATCAGGCTGTCGATCGACCGGGTCAGGGTCGTGCGATCGGTGGCGGCCAGCTTGGCCAGCCGGGTCATCGACAGGTCCCCGAACCGGCGCAGGGAGATCATCGCCACCCACTTGGCGAAGGTCAGGCCGTGCTGCGCCAACAGGTCGGCGGCGACCGCGCGGCGGTGCTGCTCGGTCTGATAAAGCAAGTAACTCAGATAGCTCGGCAGCGGCAGGGCATGGTCCTCGACCAAGCCGGCTCGCTCGTCCCCCTTACGCATAGTCGTTTCGCCCCCCAAAACGGCGCTCTGTGTCTCATAAGGTTAACGCTCACGCAATCTGCGGCGCCCATACGCCAAACGAAAAACCCCGCGAAAGGCTTCGCGGGGTCATCTCTTTCAATTTAAGCGGGAAACCTGAGCGCCAAAATGCGCTTTCCAGGTGGTACCGGTCTCAGGCGTGGGCGGTCGCGCGGTTGCGGGTGACGCCGCGGGTCAACCAATCGTCCGGATACGTCTCACGGACGGTGATCGACTTGAACTGGGTGACGGGGATGCTGGCGTGGTCGCCGGGGTTCAGATCACGCGACACCGAGTGGCCGGCGAACTCCTCGATGATGGTGATCACTTGGCTGCTGCCGGCGGCGTTCTCGATCAGGACCATGTTCATGGGGGTTCTACTCGGTGATCTCGAGGGAATGTGGAATTCGGTGCGGAAGGACGGTTTCAGGCAGCCTTAGATCTGGCTGGGCTGGACGCGTTCCTTGAGGCCCTTCAGGGCCCAGGCCTCGACGGCCTTGGCGTTGCCCAGGCGGCGGAAGGCGCCGGCCGTGTGCTGCTCGCAGTAGGAGCCGCGGCTGGTCAGCTTGGGGCGACCGCAGAAGCCGAAGTCGTCGCCTTCCGGATTGCCGATCGGCCAGCGGCACGAGTGCGAGCCCAGCTCCAGGATGCCCGAGGTCGGCAGCAGGTCCTCCTCGGTGCGCTCCAGGCGGGGCGCGACGTGGGGGGCGGCGGTGGTCTCGCGGATCGGCCGGCGGGCCGAAACCCGCGACGGGACGCGGACGCTGGTGACGCGGTTGCGCACCGGGGTTTCGCGGACGGTGATGCCCAGACGGTGCACCTTGCCGATCACGGCGCTGCGGCTGACGCCGCCCAGTTGACGGGCCACCTGGCTCGCGCTGAGGCCTTCCAGCCACAGCTTCTTCAGGGTCGCGGTCCGCTCTTCGCTCCAGTCCATGGTCGTTCTTCCCTGCCCGTCCGGAGCCAGCCCGCTCCGTGAGAAAAGTGGTAGATTTTATGGTTAACGCTCGTCAAACAGTTATGTGCAGACCCACGGTTTGCGATTTCACTTTTCGTGTGAAGAATCACGTAGATACCGGCGATTGTCGCAGGGGCGCGGCAGAGCTCGCCTTAAGGAACATTGTTCCGTGACAAGCTCACGGCCCTGATTTTATAAGGGTTTGGAATGCGTCGCGCCGTCGCAGACCATGCGGCGAAACGTCAGTCGGGGGTCACCATGCGTATGTTGAAACTGGGCGTCCTGGCCGCCCTCAGCCTGACCGTTTCGGCCTGTTCGAAGGATAGTGGCGGCTCCGCGGAGGCTCCGGCGTCGGCGCCCAAGCCGACCGACGCCCAGAAGGCCGCGGCTCTGGCCGCCCTCCCCGCGCCCTACAACACCGGCGACCTGTCGAACGGTCAGAGCAAGTTCGCCTTCTGCCGCTCGTGCCACACCATCACGCAGGGCGGCCCGGACATGACCGGCCCCAACCTCTATGGCGTGTTCGGCCGCAAGGCGGGCTCGAAGGCCGACTACAAGTACTCCGAGGCCGTGAAGAACGCCGGCTTCACCTGGGACGCCGAGCACCTCGACAAGTGGCTCTCCAGTCCGCGTGAGTTCCTGCCCGGCACCAAAATGACCTTCGCGGGCCTGCACGACGCCAAGGACCGCATCGACCTCATCGCCTATCTGAAGGTCGAGACCGGCTACAAACCGGCCCCTTAACTGATGCGCCCGGCCCCGCCCGAGATCGAAGCCCTGGTCCAGCGTCTCTACGACGCCAACCAGCGGCGCGACTTCGCGGCGTTCCGCGCCCTGGTCGCACCGGACCTGGAATGGCCGGACGTGACGCGCGGCGGCCTGCTGACCAGCCCCGAGGCCATCCGCGACTACTGGGCCTATAACGACGCCTCGATCCGCGTGGAGATCACGCCGGTCGAGATCCATCTGGATGACGAGGGCCGTATCGTCGTCGACGCCAACCAGGTGGTCTGGAACCGCACCGGCCAGCTGTGGTCGGACCTGTGCGTGCGGCATTGTTACACGCTCCGTGACGGCCTTTTCTGGCGCATGGATGTCGGTTCCAGGGAGGATGCGGACGGAAACGGACCATGAGCGCGCTGCTGGCCGTGCTGGAAGAAGCCTATGAGGCCTTCAACGCCCAAAACCTGGCGGGCATCCGCGCGGTTCTGCACCCCGACGTGATCTGGCCCGACACCCTGGAGAGCGGCCCGCCCTTCGTTGGCCTGGAAGCCACGATGGCGCAGTTCGCCCACATCTTCGCGACCATCGTGCCCAACATCCAGCTGATCCGCGTGCTGTCCGACACCGCCGACGCCTTGACCGTCGAGGCCCAGTACTCGGTGGAGAGCCCCGACGGCCACGTCTGGACCGACACCCGCGCGACCCTGACCTATCACTTCCGCGACCGCCTGCTGACCGGCATGACGATCGTCGGCGGGTTCTAGGCCAACAGGTCGGCGCAGGCGTCCAGGATGGCCTCGGCGTCCAGGCGGTACTTGCCGAAGAGATCCGGCAGGTCGCCTGACTGGCCAAACACTTCCAGCCCCAGCGCCCGCACCCGTTGACCGCGCACCGAGCCCAGCCACGACAGGGCCAGCGGCGCGCCGTCGGTCAGGGTCACCAAGCCAGCGTCGCGGTCCAGCGGGGCCAGCAGGATCTCGATCGTGGAGGTCCGAGCGCCCTCCCCGGTCCAGCGGGCGCGGCCGGAAGCGGTCCAGTCGCGGTGCAGCACGTCGGCCGAGGTCACGGCCAGCAGGCCGGCCTCGGGCATGTCCTCGGCCAGCGCCTCGAACGCCGCCAGGGCTTCAGGCGCCAGCGCGCCACTGTAGACCAGGGCCAGACGCGCGCCGGGCGCGGGAGCCTTCAGCCAATAGGCCCCATCGATCACGCCTTGCCGCCAGGCGTCGTCCACCCGTTGCGGCTGGTCGATCACCCGCGTGGAGAGCCGTAGATAGGTCGAGCAGCCGTCCGTCGCCTGGATCCGCTCGAACGCATGCGCCATCAACACCGCCGTTTCGTCGGCGAAGGCCGGCTCGTAGGTGTCCAGGCCTGGCTGGGCCATGCCGATGACCGGGGCGTTGATCGACTGATGCGCGCCGCCTTCCGGCGCGAGCGTCAGGCCCGAGGGCGTGGCGACCAGCAGGAAGCGGGCGTCCTGGTAACAGGCGTAGTTCAGGGCATCGAGGCCCCGGGCGATGAAGGGGTCGTACAGGGTCCCGACCGGGAACAGCCGCTCGCCGAACAGCGGCGCGGTCAGGCCCAGCGCCGCCAGGGCGATGAACAGGTTGTTCTCGGCGATGCCCAGCTCGACATGCTGGCCGGTCTCGGCCTTGGACCAGACCTGGGCCGAGGGGATGCGGCGGCGCTTGAAGACATCCTCGTGGGCGCGACGCTGGAACACGCCCCGGCGGTTCACGAAGCCGCCCAGGTTGGTCGACACCGTCACGTCCGGCGAGGTGGTGACGACGCGGCCGGCGAACTCGTCCTTCCGGGCGGCGATCTCGAACATCACCTTGCCGAAGGCGGCCTGGGTCGACTGTTCGTTGTCGTTCTTGCCGCCGACCACGGCGCTGAGCAGCTCGTCGGCGGTCGGCGTCGGTATGGTCGGCGCGACGTGCTGGCGCTCGACCTCGGCGGCGAAGGGCGCGCGGGCGACCAGACCCTTCAGGGCCGTGCGCTCGGCGGCCGAGAGGCCCGACAGCGGATCCCACTCCTCGCCCTCCACGACGCCCAGGCGCTCGCGCAGCTCGGCGATCTGGGACGGGGTCATCAGGCCGGCATGGTTGTCCTTGTGGCCCTGGAACGGCAGGCGCAGGCCCTTGACCGTATAGGCGATGAAGAACCGCGGCCGGTCGTCCTGCCCCGCCTTCTCGAAGGCCTCCAGCAAGGTCTCCAGGCAGTGGCCGCCCAGCTCGGTCATCAGCTCGGCCAGGTCGACGTCCTTGTAGGAGGCGATCAGGGCCAGGGTCTTGGGACTATCGGCCAGGTCGGCGTTCAACCGCTCACGCCAGGCCGCGCCGCCCTGGTAGCTCAGAGCCGCGAACAGGTCGTTGGGCGCCGTCTCGATCCAGTCGTGCAGCGCCACGCCGCCCGGCTTGGCGAAGGCCTCGCGCTGGCGCTTGGACCACTTCAGCGTCTCGACCGTCCAGCCGGCGGCCTCGAAGATCTCGCCATAGCGGGTGAACATCCGGTCCTGGGTGGTCGCGTCCAGGCTCTGGCGGTTGTAGTCGACGATCCACCAGGTGTTGCGGATGTCGTGCTTGCAGGCCTCGATCAGGGCTTCGTAGATGTTGCCCTCGTCCAGCTCGGCGTCGCCCAGCAGCGAGATCATCCGGCCCATCTTCTCAGGCTTCACCGATCCGCGCGCGGCCAGATAGTCCTGGGTCAGCGAGGCGAAGGCGGTCATGGCCACGCCCAGCCCCACCGAACCGGTCGAGAAGTCGACGTCGTCCACGTCCTTGGTGCGCGAGGGATAGGACTGCGCCCCGCCCAAGGCCCGGAAGCGCTTGAGGTTGTCCAGGCTCTGGCGGCCGAACAGGTGCTGAATGGCGTGGAAGACGGGGCTGGCGTGCGGCTTGACCGCCACCCGGTCCTGCGGCCGCAGCGCCTTCATGTAGAGGGCCGTCATCAGCGTGGTCATCGAGGCGCAGGACGCCTGGTGCCCCCCGACCTTCAGACCGTCGCGACTTTCGCGGAGATGGTTGGCGTTGTGGATCGTCCACGCCGCCAACCACAGAATCCGTTCCTCGAGACGGCGCAGCAGAGCGATTTCCTGCCGCTTGGCCGTCAGGTGGCCATCAGCCATGCTTCCTCACCGGTTTATGCCGGTGAAGTTTGCCCCTCACCGTTCTTCTCGGCGGCTTCATACTCTTCGATCTGGCGCGCCGTCCACTCCGGCGACTTCGTGAAGCGCGCGAGCAGGTCATAGAACACCGGAACGATGAACAGCGTCAGCAGGGTCGCGAAGATCGAGCCGGTGAAGATCACCGAACCGATGGTCTTGCGGCTTCCCGCGCCAGCGCCTGCCCACAGCATCAGCGGCAAGGCGCCCATGGCCGCGGCGATCGAGGTCATGATGATCGGACGCAGGCGCAGGGCCGCCGCCTCGATCACCGCCTCGCGCACGGTCAGGCCTTCGTCGCGCAGCTGGTTGGCGAACTCGACGATCAGAATGCCGTTCTTGGTGGCGATGCCGACCAGGATGATCAGGCCGATCTGGCTGTAGGTGTTGATGGTCGAGCCCATGACCAGCAGGCCGAACAGGCCGCCCAGCGCCGCCAGCGGCACGGTCAGCATGATCACGGCTGGGTGGATCCAGCTTTCGAACTGGGCCGCCAGGACCAGGAACACCAGCAGCAGGGCCAGACCGAAGGCGATGGCGATGCCGCCCGAGCCTTCCAGATAGTCCTTGGCCTGGCCGCCCCACTTGATGCTGACGCCTGGCGCCTGGCGCTCATCGGCCAACTGCTGGAAGAAGGTCACGGCGTCGCCGACGGTGTAGCCGGGGTTCAGCTGGGTGGTCAGGGTCACCGAGCGCAGGCGGTCGACGCGCGGACGGTCCGGGGTGTCGCCACGCAGCTGCGTGGTCACCACGGTCGACAGCGGCACGAGCGCGC
Source organism: Caulobacter sp. GW821-FHT11E11 (assembly GCF_058808315.1). Lineage (NCBI taxonomy): Bacteria > Pseudomonadati > Pseudomonadota > Alphaproteobacteria > Caulobacterales > Caulobacteraceae > Caulobacter > Caulobacter sp. GW821-FHT11E11. Next base: position 433,693 of record NZ_JBXARO010000002.1, on the reverse strand, counting down.
CGGAGTTGGTGCGCACATTCAGCCGGTTCAGGTCCTCGACGCTGCGGCGCTGCTCCAGGTTGGTCTGCAGCAGGACGTCGTATTCCTGGCCGTTCTTGATGTAGGTCGTGACCTGGCGGGAGCCGAACATGGTCTCCAGCGCGCGGCCCACCGACTGGGCCGAGACACCCAGGGTGGCGGCCTTGTCCAGGTCGATCTGCACCAGCAGGCGCGGCGCGGTCGGCTCATAGTCCAGGCGCGGACGCGACAGGCCGGGATTGTCCTGGGCCTCGGCCAGGATCGGCTTCAGCCACTCGGCCAGCTGGACGTAATCGTTGCCCACGGCGATCAGGTCGACATTGGTGCCGCCGCCACCGCCGCCGCCGCCGCCCCGCTGGAACGGGCCCCGCACGCTGGCCACGGCGCGCACGCCGGTGATCTTCGACAGGTCCTTGTTCAGCTCGGCGGCCACCTCGTCGGCGGTCTTCTTGCGCTCGCCCCAGGGCTTCATGACCACGACGGCGTTGCCGCTGTTGAACTGGTTCTGGCCAAAGCGCGGGATGGTCAGGATGGTGCGCTCGGCCTCGCCGTTCTCTCGGTACTTGGAGATGATCTTCTCGACGCGCGAGCCGATCGAGGCGGTGTAGTCGTAGCCAGCCCCTTCCGGCGCGCTGATCTGGATGTCGACGCGCCCACGGTCTTCCGGCGGCACCAGCTCCTTGGGGATGTGGGTGAACAGGAAGAAGGCGAAGGCCGCCAGGATCACCACCAGGCCGCCGGCCAGGGCCGCCGACCAGCCGCCCAGGATGCTTTCCAGCGAGGCGCGGTAAGAGTTCTTCAGCGCGTCCATGGCCTTGTCGACGCGGCGGGCCAGCCAGCCCTCGCCATGCGCCGGACGCAGCAGCTTGGACGCCATCATCGGCGACAGGCTCAGCGCCAGCAGTGCCGAGAAGCCGACGGCGGCGGCGATGGCCACGGCCAGTTCGACGAACAGGCGGCCGATATAGCCGGGCAGGAACATCAGCGGCGCGAACACCGAGATCAGCACGATGGTGGTGGCGACGACGGCGAAGAACACCTGGCGGGTGCCGCGCTCGGCGGCGACCAGGGCCGGCTCGCCCTCGTCCACCCGGCGCTGGATGTTCTCGACCACGACGATGGCGTCGTCGACGACCAGGCCGACGGCCAGCACCAGGGCCAGCAGGGTCAGCAGGTTCAGCGAGAAGCCCAGCGGAGCCAGGACGATGAAAGTCGACAGGATGCAGATCGGCGCGACGATCGACGGGATCATGGCCGAGCGCCAGCTGCCCAGGAAGATCAGGTTGACCAGCACGACCAGGCCGATCGACATGCCCATGGTGATCCACACCTCGTGGATGGCCTCGGCGGTGAACATCGAGTTGTCCACGGCCACGACCATCTTGGTGCCGGGCGGCAGGCTCTGGTTGATGACGTCCACTTCCTTGCGGACGGCCTCGGAGATGGCGACGTCGTTGGCCTGCGACTGGCGGGTCAGGCCGATGCCGACCTGGTCGATGCCGTTGCCGCGGAACTGGCGGCGGCGCTCGTCCGGGCCTTCCTCGATGCGGGCCACGTCGCCCAGGCGCAGCACGAAGCCGTTGGCGTCGGCCGGGCGCAGCGGCAGGCGGGCGAACTCCTCCGGCTTGGCGTAGGAGCGGGCCACGCGGATGGTGAAGTCCTTGGACGCGCTTTCCAGCGAACCGGCCGGCAGTTCCAAGTTCTGGGCATTCAGCGCGTTCTCGACGTCGTCCACCGAGACGCCGCGGGCGGCCATCTCGTTGGCGTCCAGCCAGATCCGCATGGCGTAGATCTTGGCCCCGAACAGGTTGGCCTGGGCCACGCCGTCGATGGTCGACATCCGCTCGACCAAGTAGCGGTCGGCGTAGTCGGCCAGCTGCAGCGGATCCAGCGTGGTCGAGGTCAGGTTCAGGATGATGATCGGCGAGCTGTCGGCATTGGCCTTGGCGATCTGCGGGGGATCGGCCTGGTCGGGCAGGTTGCTGGTCACCCGGCTGACGGCGTCGCGCACGTCGTTGGCGGCGGCGTCCAGATCGCGGTCCAGGTTGAAGGTGATGGTGATCTGCGAGCGGCCGTCACGGCTGCTGGAGTTCACGCGGTCGATGCCCTGGATGCCGGCCACCTGGCGCTCGATCACCTGGGTGATGCGCTCTTCGATGACTTCGGCCGAGGCGCCGCGATAGGCGGTCGAGACCGACACCACGGGCGGATCGACATTGGGCAGCTCGCGGATCGGCAGCGACGTGAACGCCGCGAAGCCGATGACGCAGAGGATGATCGCCGCGACGGCGGCGAAGACTGGGCGACGGACGGAAAGGTCGGACAGCATCAGCCGGCCTTGCCTTCACGCTTCTTGCCTTCACCACCCTTGCCGCCTTGGCCGCCACCATTCCCACCGCCGATGGCGGCGCCGTCCTGGACGCGGTTCAGGCCGTCAGCGACGATCTTGTCGCCAGCCTTCAGGCCGCCGCGGATCTCGACGAAGCCGTTCTGGGTGATGCCGGTGTCGACGTCGGTGCGACGGGCGACCAGGCCCTTGGGACCCTTGGCGATGCGGTAGACCGAAGCCTGGTTGCCTTCGAACTGCACGGCCGCTTCGGGCACGGCGGGGGCGTTGCGCACGCCCTGGTCGATGGACACCTTGACCAGCATGCCCGGCTTCAGCCGGCCGCCGGCGTTCGGGAACTCGGCGCGGGCCTTGATGGCGCGGGTGGCGGGATCGATGCGGGTGTCGATCTGGGCGATCGTCCCCTGGAAGGTCTCGCCCGGCAGGGCGTCGGGGCGCGCGGCGATCGGCAGGCCCACGCGAAGGGTCGACAGGTAGCGGTCCGGCACCGAGAAATCGACGCGGATCACCGAGGCGTCGTCCAGGCTGACGATCGGCGTGCCGGCGGCGATCAGCATGCCCGGCGCGACGTCCGAGATGCCCACGCGGCCCGAGAACGGCGCGCGCAGCACGCGGTCCAGCTTCTGGGCCTGGGCCGTGCCGACCGAGGCCTTGGCGACCTCGAGAGCCGACAGATACTGCTCGGCCGTGGCGCGCGGGGCGATGCCCTTGTCGGCCAGGGTCTTCCAGCGGGCGTAGTCGCGTTCGGCCTGGGCCAGGCGAGCCTTGGCTTCCGAGATTCCGGCGTCTTCCTGGTCGGCCTTGAGGGTGACCAGCACCTGGCCGCGCGTGACGGCCTGGCCGTCACTGAAGTGCACGGCGGTGATAAGTTCCGGGGTGTTGGAGGTGATCGTCACCGACTGGCGGCCCTTGGCCGCGCCCAGCACTTCGATGCGGTCGGTGAACGGCTTTTCGCCGACCACCGTCTGCGAGACAGCTGTTGCCCGGCCGCCACCGCCAGCGCCCTTGGCGTCCTTGTTCGCAAAGGCCAGCTTGAAGCCGCCCACGACCAGCATGAGGACAACGGCGGACAGCGCCACCACGAGGAAGAAGTGCCTGCGGATCAAGAAAACGCTCCGGGCGCCGATGACTCGGCGAAGCTATAAGTGCGGCGAGATATGCACCGCAGCCTAAAGCGACGTCCAGTGACACGCGGATGACTGACTGTTGCAGATCTGAAACAAGCTAGAGACGCCGCCACAAAGCGAGCACGACGCCACGATCGCGGGCGGTTTCGCGCCCGGAAAGCGTGTCGCGCCACCCGGCCTGGACGCTCCACGATCCCAAAGATCTGACGACGGAGAATTCGCCCTTCAGCCAGCGCGCCCGGATCGTGTCCCGGTCGGCCTGGCCGCCATAGGTCTGGGCCAGCAGCAGCCAGCCCTTGGCGGGTCGCAGGCCCAGGGTCGAGTCGATGCGGGTCTCGTCGGCCAGCCCCTGGCGCTTCAGTCGCGCGGCCTGCAGGTCGACATAGACCTCGCGGCCCTTCCACACGCCCGAGCGGCCGTAGAGGACGCGGGCTTCCAGATCCAGGCTCCCCTGCCCCGGCGCGGCATAGCCGGCGTTGCGTCCCGCCCCCGCCTCGCCCGCGCCGACATAGACGGCCACGGACGAGCGCTCGTCCTGCCACGCCGCCCAACGCAGGCCCGCCTCGATGGGTCCGCGCCCTGAATACTTCACCCAGGGATCGTGGCCCCGCGTGACGCCGGCCTTGGCCTGGAGGGTCAGGCGCGGGGTCAGGCCGTGCTCAACGAACACCGACAGCGCCTCGTCGCGGCGGTGGCCGATGTCGACCAGCATCGCGTCCGGGTCGAAGCCCTGGTCGGCCGTGGAGCGCTCATACTTGGCGATGACCAGGGTGGCGCCTTTCTCCATCGGCCAGGCGCCGGCGAGCGCGACTGAGGCCGGGCACGAAAAAGCCGCCGCGATCGCCAGGATCGCGACGGCTTTTCCAATCTTCGTGACGAAACCTAGTCCGCGTAGCCCGGCAGCTCGCGGTCCAGCTTGCGCAGGCAGCCCGGCCACGCCAGGCCGCCGATCATGCCCATGCCCATGCCGGTCTGCTTGCGCACTTCCTCCTGCGCCGCGTCGGGCGCCAGGAGGACGTTCTTGCGTCCGATCGACAACGCCATGACCTGCTGCGTGCACGCGCGCTCCAAGAAGAACATCCCCAACCAGCACTCGGCCGCCGAGGCTCCCACCGACAGTGTGCCGTGGTTGCGGAGCATCATCAGCTTCTTGGTCCCGAGATCGGCCACCAGCCGCTCCCGCTCGTCCAAGTTGAGCGCAATGCCTTCATAATCGTGATAGGCGACCTGAGGCAAGACAATCAGCGAATGTTGCGTCAGCGGCAGCAGGCCTTCGCTGTGCGCCGACACCGCCGTGCCCTGGTCCGTATGCAGGTGCATGACGAAGTGGGCGTCTTCGCGCGCGGCGTGGATGGCCGAGTGGATCGTGAAGCCCGCCGGATTGATGTAGTAAGGCGTCTTGTCGATGACGTTGCCGTCCAGGTCGACCTTGACCAGGCACGAGGCGGTCATCTCGCCGAAGAACATCCCGTACGGATTGATCAGGAAGTGATGCTCGGGACCCGGGATGCGGGCCGAGATGTGGGTGAAGATCATGTCGTCCCAGCCGTGCAGGGCCACGAGACGATAGAGGGCGGCGAGATCGACCCGCGCCTGCCACTCCGCTTCGCTGACCTTGCCCTTGAGGGACGTAATCGGTTGGGAGCCGTCGGCCATGGTTAGCCTCCCTAGGTTATCATTGTTGACTTAGAGCGTCGCGCCAGGGCGCCGGCCCGTCAAGTGCCCCGATAAATGCGGCTGCCGGCTTGCCAGGCTGATCCTTGCGTCGGACCGTCCCTTCGAACGAGGGGACGAGTCGGAGCCAATGCTGACCCTGCTGGGCGTGGCGGTGATCGTGCTGGGCTTTGCCCTGCGCTTCAATCCGCTGCTGGTCGTGATCGCCGCCGCCCTGACCTCGGGCCTGGCCGCCGGCCTGTCGCCGGTCGAGGTGCTGGCCGCGTTCGGCAAGGCCTTCAACACCAACCGCTATGTCAGCGTCGCCTGGCTGGTGCTGCCGGCCATCGCGGTGCTGGAGCGGGCAGGCCTGAAGGAACAGGCGCGCAAGACGATCCAGGGGTTGCGCGCGGCGACGCCGGGCCGGATCCTGATCGCCTATCTGGCGCTGCGCCAGGTCTCGGCGGCCTTAGGGATGACCCAGGTGGCCGGCCACGCCCAGACCGTCCGCCCCCTGGTCTCACCCATGGCCGAAGCCGCTGCCGAGCCGCTCGAAGACGACCGGCGCGACACGGTCAAGGCGATGACCGCCGCCACCGACAATGTCGGCCTGTTCTTCGGCGAGGACATCTTCCTGGCTATCGGCTCGATCCTGCTGATCGTCGGCTTCCTGGACCAGAGCGGCATCACCGTGGAGCCGCTGCACCTGTCGATGTGGGCGATCCCGAGCGCCATCGCCGCCTTTGTGATCCATGGCGCGCGACTGCTGATGTTCGACCGGAAGATCCGCTCATGATCGGTCTGCCGCTCGTCTACCTACTGGCCGGTCTGATGTTCGGCGCTTTCGCCGTGCTCAGCGCCGTCGACCGCGAGAACAGCAAGCGCTTCGGCAACGCCGCCTTCTGGGGCCTGTTCGCCCTGAGCTTCCTGTTCGGCGACCGTTTCGGCGACTTGGGGAACGGCATCCTCGCGCTGGCCCTGGCCTTGATCGCCGGAACCGGACAGCTGGGCGTCGGCGTCCCGAAGACCACCTCGCCCGCCGAGCGCGAGAGCCTGGCCGCGACCTATGGCGCCCGGCTGTTCATCCCGGCCCTCGTCATCCCGCTCCTGGTGCTGGTCGGCTCCATCACGCTGAAGCGCCTGTCATTCATCGATCCCAAGCAGGCGACGCTGATCTCGCTAGCCTTCGCGGCCCTGGTCGCGGCGATCCTGGCCAAGGTCATGTTCCGCCAGCCGGCTTCCGCGCCCCTGCAGGAAGGCCGGCGGCTGATGGACCTGGTCGGCTGGGCCGCCCTGCTGCCCCAGATGCTGGCCGCCCTGGGCGCGGTGTTCGCCGTCGCAGGCGTGGGCAAGACCATCGGCGAGCTGGCCGTGCAGCTGACGCCCGTCGACAGCCGCTTCGCCGCCGTCGCCGCCTACTGTCTGGGCATGGCCGTGTTCACGGTGATGATGGGCAACGCCTTCGCGGCCTTTCCGGTGATGACCGGCGGCATCGCCCTGCCGCTGGTCATCGGCCGTTTCGGCGGCGATCCGGCCGTGGTCTGCGCCATCGGCATGCTGTCGGGCTTCTGCGGCACGCTGCTGACGCCGCTGGCCGCCAATTTCAACCTTGTGCCGGCGGCGCTGCTACAGTTGAAGGACCGCTACGCCGTGATCCGCGCCCAGGCGCCGACCGCGGTGCTGATGCTGGTCGTCAACGTGGTCCTGATGAACGCCCTCGCTTTTCACGCATGAGCCTCGCCCGCTCCACCGCTTCGCGCTTCGCCAAGATCGCGCTGGGCCACCTGACGCGTGAGTATCCCAACAAGCTGGACCACGTGATGGCGGGGCCGGACGACGTCCGTTCGCCGCGTGACCTGCATCCGATCTTCTTCGGCAGTTTCGACTGGCACTCGTGCGTCCACGGCTACTGGCTGCTGGCCACCCTGCTGCGCCTGCGTCCCGAGATGCCCGAGGCCGAGACGATCATCGCCTTGTTCGACGACGCCTTCACCGAGGAGAAGGTCGCCGGCGAAGTCGCCTATCTGGATCGCCCCGAGAGCCGGGGCTTCGAGCGCCCCTACGGCTGGGCGTGGAGCCTGATGCTGCAGGCCGAACTGCTGCGCCACCCCCGCCCCTGGGCCGCCGCCCACGCCCCACTGGCCCTGGCCTTCAAGGCGCGGTTCGAGGCCTTCCTGCCGATCGCCGACTATCCCGTCCGCACGGGCACGCACTACAACACCGCCTTCGCGCTCGTGCTGGCCTACGAATATGCCGAGATGACCGGCGACCAGGCCTTCTTCGACTTGATGCAGAGCCGGGCCCTGACCTGGTACGGCCAGGACGCGGCCTGCCCAGCCTGGGAGCCGTCCGGCGACGACTTCCTGTCGCCCGCCCTGATCGAGGCCGAGGCCATGCGCCGCCTGCTGTCGCGCGAACGCTTCGAGCTGTGGTTCCCGCGCTTCCTGCCAGACCTGGCCCAGAAGCAGCCCGCCACCCTGTTCGCCCCCGTCCGGGTCAGCGACCGCAGCGACGGCAAGATCGCCCACCTGGACGGCCTGAACCTGTCGCGCGCCTGGTGCTGGCGGACCCTGGCGGCGACCATGTCCGAGCTCGACCCGGCCAAGCCGCTGGCCATCAACGCCGCCCTCAATCACCTGGCGGCGGCCATCCCGCATGTCTCCGGCGACTATATGGGCGAGCACTGGCTGGCCACCTTCGCCCTGCTGGCGCTGGAGAACGGCTAGGGGTGCATGCAACCCCTACGATCACTTTGCCTGTACAAATGTCCGCACACGGTTTACAATCGTTGACAATGCAAGGCAGCGGGTTCGCGTTAAGGATGAACGCGCGCTCGAGCTCAGGGGCGCGATTCTAGTTCGGGGAGTTCGTCGTCATGCCTGACGCCGCCCACTGCCAGCGTATAGAAATCGCTCACGTCACCGAAGGTTGGGTCGTTACCGAAGGCGGCCGATTGGCCGGCCACTTCGACAACGTCGAAACCGCCTACAAACAGGCCCTCGCCATCTGCGGCGACCTGTTCGAACGCGGCGTCCCCTCCAAGGTCTACGAACTGCCAGCCTTGGCCTGAAGCCCGACAACCGTCGGATCGGTCATTTCGCGCCAGGCAACTTGATGCCGAGCAGGACCAGTCGGTCGCCGGTAATCCCGAACCAGTGCGGTGCGCCCGCAGGGATCAGGATGACGTCGCCGGCGCCGAGGGTTCGTGTCACGCCGCCGTCGATCTGGCCGCCCTCGATCAGATTGGCGTTCTTGGCCTTTGGATCGGTCATGGTCCCGCCCGAAACCAGCGTGCCCGCGCCTTCCAGCACGATGGCGTATTCCGCGTCCGTGGGGTGAATGGCGGGACGGCCCGGCTTCTTCCAGATTTCTATCGCCGCCACGGTGGCGCCGTCGCGGACCAGGGGCCGCCACATGAAGCCCTGGTCGGGTTTCATCGCGGCGAGCATCTCACGCAGCTGGGCCTGGACATCCGCGCCGCTCGCGAAACCGGACGGCTCGGCGGCGTTGGCGACGCCTGATGAGAGCGCCAGCAGCAACGCCGTCGCGCAGATCGTGAAGGCCTTGGCCATCGTCTTCATCGCAGCTCTCCCCAGGTCGTGAATCCGCGACAGAGGGGGCCATCGCCGCCGATTTAAAGCTAGCCCCCGAATGGTCTTAGGCGCGCCGCGCCAAGCCTTTACAATCGTTGACAATCATTCGCCCCTGGTAGGGCTAACATATTCATCAGGGACTGATTTGCCGCGCTTGGGATGGCGCGGTTAGCCGGAGCCACGTCATGGCCCAGATCACGCGTAATCAGTTGCGTACCGAAGTCCGAACCTACCTTCTGGTGAGCGCTGGCGCGTTCGCCCTGGGCCTGGCCATCGGCTTCATCAGCCTGGGCGGGCTCTCCTAAGCGAGAGCCCCCTTTAGTCGTCGCGGCCGCCGCTCTTCATCAGGCGGGCCTTGTCACGCTGCCAGTCACGCGCGGCCTCGGTCTCGCGCTTGTCGTGGTTCTTCTTGCCCTTGGCCAGGCCGATCTCCAGCTTGGCCAGGCCCTTCTCGTTCCAATAGAGCTTTAGCGGGATCATCGTCCGGCCGTCGCGCTGGACCGCGCCGATCAGCTTGTCGATCTGCTTGCGATGCAGCAGCAGCTTACGATGCCGGCGCGGCTCGTGATTGAAGCGGTTGGCGTGGCCGTAGGGCGGAATGTCGGCGTTGATCAGCTTGATCTCGCGCCCTTCGACCGACGCATAGGACTCGGCGATGTTGGCCCGGCCGACGCGCAGCGACTTGACCTCGGTGCCGGTCAGCATGATGCCGGCCTCGAAGACCTCTTCGATGAAGTAGTCGTACCGGGCGCGCCGGTTCTCCGCGATCGGCTTGGTCATTACTCGAGACCGGCCTCGCGCATCGCTTCCAGGATCGTCGGACGCACGGCTTCGGCGCAGGTGGTGATCGGCAGGCGCGCCTCGTCCGAGCACAGGCCCAGCTGGGCCATGGCGAACTTGGTCGGGGCCGGCGAGCTGTCCAGGAACAGGGCCTTGTGCAGGCGCACCAGGCGATCCTGCCAGTAGAGCGCGGTTTCCCACTGGCCGGCCATGCAGGCGTTCATGAAGGCCGCGCAGGCGTCCGGGGCGACGTTCGAGGTCACCGAGATCACGCCGTGGCCACCGTGAGCCATGTAGCCCAGGGCCGAGGGGTCATCGCCGGTCAGCAGCACCCAGTCGGGGCCGCACAGCAGACGCTGCATGCTGATGCGGGTCAGGTCGCCGGTGGCGTCCTTGATGCCGATGATGTTGGGCAGCTTGGACAGGCGCGCCAGGGTTTCGTTGGAGATGTCGACGCCCGTGCGACCCGGCACGTTGTAGACGAACACCGGCAGCTCCACGGCGTCGTTGATCGCCTTGTAGTGCTGGTACATGCCCTCTTGGCTGGGGCGGTTGTAGTACGGGGTCACGACCAGGCAGGCGTCTGCGCCGACGGCCTTGGCGTGGGCGGCCAGCTCGACGGCCTCGGCGGTCGAATTGCTGCCCGCGCCGGCGATCACCGGCACGCGGCCGGCGGCGGTCTTCACGCACAGCTCGACGACGCGCTTGTGCTCGTTGTGCGACAGGGTCGAGGTCTCGCCGGTGGTGCCGACCGGCACCAGGCCGTGGACGCCGCCCGAGATCTGGCGTTCGACCAGGGTCACGAACGCTTTTTCATCCACCTCACCGTCCCGGAACGGCGTGACCAGGGCCGGAATGACGCCCTTGAAGTGAGACTGGACCATGACTTGCAAATTGCCGTGAGCAGACGCCGCATCGGTTGCGGCAGGATGATGGGGGCGGACAATATGTCCGTGCCCCGCCGCACCGCAACCGGCGTGTCGGGACAGAGGTGGGGATTTGATGGGCCAAGCGGGTGCGGTCAAGCCCCGCCAACGGCTCTTAAACCTATTAGAGCCTGAATCGTCGCATAGGGGACGGCTCTAGATTCGAGTACAAGGCCTTTCGGGGGCCGGTGATGGAGAGTGCTTTGGCTTCAGTGGCGCGTCGGATTCTGCTCGGGGGAGCCTGCATCGTGGCCTTGGTCGTGGGGGCGGCTGACGCCCAGACGACGGCGGGCTATGCGACGCCGTACCAGAGCCAGCCCGGCCTGATCACCACGCCGCCGACCGCCGCGCCCGGCGCCCTGTCGGACACCGACTCGGCCAACCTGCAGTCCTCGCTGGCCGCGTCGAAGCGCGGCGACGTCTCGGGCGCGCGCATGGCCATGGACAGCCTGCAGGACCCGATCGCCAAGAAGATCGCCCAGTGGCAGCTGGTCGACAACAACGCCGAGGCCTTGAGCTTCTTTGAGCTGGACGCCGCCCGCCGGGATCTGTCGGGCTGGCCGCGCGGCAGCCGCCGCGACGCCGCCGCCGAGAAGACCCTGTCGACCTCGGGCCTGGATCCCGCCCGCATCATCGCCTGGTTCGGCGGCGCCCAGCCCGCCACGGCCGACGGCGCCATGGCCTTGGCTTCGGCCTATCAGGCCACCGGCAGGAACCAGCAGGCCACCGACCTCATCCGCCGCACCTTCCGCGACAAGGTGTTCGAGGCCGACACCCAGCGCAGCATGATCGCCCGCTTCGGCGGCGTGCTGACCGCCGACGACTACGCCCGCCGCGCCGACATCCTGCTGTACGGCCAGCAAGGCCCGGCTGCCCGCGACATGGTCGCCATGCTGTCGGACACGCAGGCCTCTACCGCCCGCGTGCGCATGGCCTATCGCTCCAATTCCAGCAGCGCCAACACGCTGTACAACGGCCTCACCCCCGACCTGCAGGCCTCGCCGGGCGTGGTGTTCGAGCGCGCCGCCTATCTGCGCCGCGCGGGCATGGACACCCTGGCCCTGCCGATGGTGGTCAACTTCCCGGTCCCGCCGACCGAGGAAGCCTCGACCGCGATCTGGAAGGAGCGCAAGCAACTCATCGTCTCGGCCCTGAAGTCGGGCAACAGCGCGGCCGCCTATGCCGCCGCCGACAACACCCAGGCCCTGGCCCCGGCCGACATCGCCGAGAGCGAGTTCTACGCCGGCTGGATCGCCCTGACCCGCCTGAAGAACCCCGACGCGGCCGCCGCCCACTTCGCCCAGATCGCCGCCGTCGGCGCCTCGCCGATCACCCGTGGCCGGGCTCTCTACTGGCAGGGCCGCGCGGCCGAGGCGCAAGGCGACCTGATCGCCGCCCAGGCCTTCTATTCCGAGGGCGCGCGCCACATCACCACCTTCTACGGCCAGCTGGCCGCCGAGAAGGCCGGCATCAAGGAACTGCGCCTGGACCGCGACCCGGTCATCACCCAGGCCGACCGCGCCCGCTTCTACGGCCGCGAGCAGGTGCGCGCCGCGCGGATCCTGGCCGACATCGGCAGCCGCGACCTCTTCCGCAGCCTGGTTCTGTATATCGACGACACCCTGCCCAACGCCGAGGAGTCAGCGCTGCTGGTCGACCTGGCGCGCGGCTATGGCGACCAGGACCTGGCCATGCGGGCCGTCCGCACCGCCGCCCAGCGCGGCATGATCCTGCCCGAGCGCGGCTATCCGCTGCTGGACCATCACTTCACGCCCGGTCCGGGCGCGGCCGAGACGGCCTTCGTCTATTCGATCTCGCGCCAGGAAAGTAACTTCGATCCGGCCGCCCGTTCGGGTGTCGGCGCGCGCGGCATGATGCAGCTGATGCCGGCCACGGCCTCGCTGGTCGCGCGCAAGCTGGGCGAGAACCACTCGGTCGATCGCCTGGGCGAGGCCTCGTACAACATGCGCCTGGGCTCGGTGTATCTGGGCGACATGATCAGCGGCTTCCGCGGCTCGTACATCATGGCCGCCGCCGCCTACAACGCCGGTCCTGGCCGCCCCGCCGCCTGGGCGGGCCTGTGCGGCGACCCGCGCGGCGCCGGCACCGATCCGCTGGACTTCATCGAGTGCATCCCGTTCTCCGAGACCCGCAACTACGTGATGCGCACCCTGGAGACGACCATGGTCTACCGCGCCCGCCTGAACGGCGGCGTCAGCCCGCTGACCCTGTCGGCGGACCTCAAGCGCGGGGGTTACGTCTACATCCCGTCGGTGGCCTCGGCCGACACGGCGACGGCGCAGCCCTAGACGCGTTTCGCCGCCAGCACCGGCCCGACGTCGGTCTGGACCAGCTCGCCATCCAGCCGAAAGACGTGGCTGAGGATGAACCGCGACAGGGCTTCGCGCGGCTTGCCCTCGGCGACGATACGGCCGTGATCGACCACGATGATGCGGTCGCAGGACCGGGCGGCCAGGCCCAGGTCATGCAAGGTCACGACCACCGCCGCGCCCTTGCCGGCCTCGGCGCGCAGCAGGTCCAGCGTCAGCAGCTGGGCGTCGGGATCCAGGCCCGCCACCGGCTCGTCGGCGACCAGCAGCGGGGCACGGGTGGTTAGCAGCCGCGCCAGCAGCACCCGGGCCCGCTCGCCGCCCGACATGTCCAGCACGCCGCGATCGGCCAGCGCCCTGGCGCCCACGCGCTCGAGGCACGCCAGCGCCAGGACATCCGCCGCATCGTCGGCGAGATCGCCTGCCCCCAGCGCCGCGACCATGCGGGCCGGCAGGTTCCAGGCCACGCGGCGGTCTTGCGGCAGGTAGCCGACCAGCTTGGCGCGCTCATCCGGTTTCAGCTCGGCCAGCGCCTTGCCCGACAGCCGCGCCTCGCCGGCCGACAGAGGCAGCAGGCCCAGGCCCGCCCGCAGCAGGCTGGTCTTGCCCGCGCCATTCGGACCGACCACGCCGACCACCTCGCCGGCGGCGACGGTCAGGGACGCTGCCTCCAGCACCGTCTTGCGGCCCTGGCGCGCGGTCAGGTCATTCAGTGTCCAGACACTCATGCCCGCCAGCTCCGCGAGGCCCGCCATGCCAGCAGGGCGAAGGCCGGCGCGCCGAACAGGGCTGTGACCACGCCCAGTTTCAGCTCCTGCTCCGTCGGGATCAGGCGGGCGGCCAGGTCGGCCAGCACCAGCAGCAGAGCGCCGGCCAGGGCCGAGGGCCACAGGATCCGCCGGGGGTCGTCCTTGACCAGCGCCCGCACCAGATGCGGCGCGGCCAGGCCCACGAAGCCGATCACCCCCGCCGCCGCCACGGCCGCGCCGCTTAGCAGGGCCGCGCCGGCGACGGCGAAGACCCGCAGGCGCGACATCGGCAGGCCCGACATCCGCGCGGCCTCCTCGCCCAGGGTCAGCATCCGCAGTCCCTGCCCGGCCCGCACGCAAAGCGCCGTACCGACCGCCATCGGGACCAGCGCCCGCAAGGCGTCCATCCAGTCGCGGTTCTCGACCGAGCCCATCAGCCAGGCCAGGATCTCGGCCGTCGTCACCGGCGAGGGCGACAGGTTGAATACCAGCGCCGTCAAGGCGCCGCCGAACGCCGACAACGCCACGCCGAACAGGATCAGCGCCTCGGGCTCGCGGAACCGCGCCGTCAGGGCGACGACCATCGCCCCGGCGACCAGCGCGCCCACCAGCGCCGAGATCTCGATCGCGCCCGGGACGATGGTGAGGCCGGCGGAGATCGCCAGGGCCGCGCCCAGGCCCGAGACAGCCGAAACGCCCAGCACGCCGGGATCGGCCAGAGGATTACGCAGCAGCCCCTGCATGGTCGCGCCCGCCAGGCCCAGCGCCGCGCCGACCAGGGCCGCAACGGCCACGCGGGGGGCACGAATGGTCCACAGCACCTCGCCTGGCGGCGAGGCCGGATGGCTGAGCGCCTGGGCGTACTGGGCCAGGGCCAGCGGCGTCTCGCCCAGCGACACGGCCAGCACCGCCGCGCCAGCCAGCACCAGCAGCATCAGGAGACAGAGGCGGGTGACGCTCATCGCGCGGCCTTGGCCAGCATTTCGGCGCCGTCGGCGGCGAACCAGCCGGGGCAGCCGACCACCGCGGCGGGCAACGAGGCCACGGTGTGGGTAGCGACCGCCTTCTGCAAGGCGGCATGGCGGCCCGGCCCCCAGCGGTCGGCGCCGGCGCGAATGCGGTCGAACAGGCCCAGCACCACCGCCGCCGGCGGCTGCATGACCATCCGCTCCAGCGACACCGGCGCGAAGTACGGCGTTTTGCTGGCGTTCCTGTAGCCGGCGCTCTTGAACATGGCGTCGATCAGCGTGCCCGAGCCGGCCGTGTAGCCGCCGGGCGTCAGGTACAGCGCTGGCCGCCCCTGCCCCGCCCCTGCTGAACGGGCCAGCTTCGTGTCCATGCGAGCGATGAGCGCCTCACCCTCAGGGCGGCGATCCAGAGCGGCGGCGACCTTGCGGACATTACCGCGCACGCCGTCGAAATCGGCGGCGTCATCCAGGGCGACGGTGGTGATGTTCTTCTTGTCCAAGGCCTTGGAGAGCCGCGCGTCGCCGCCCCACAGGCGCACCACCACGTCGGGCCGCGCCGCCACCAGGCTCTCGAAGGTCGCCCGGCGCAGCGGCAGGCCGCCGGCGCGATCCCGCATGTAGCTGTCGCTGGAGATGGCCCGATACGACAGGCCCACGATGGTCTCGCGTGGCGCCAGGGCCAGCACATACTGGTCGGCGCAGGAATCCAGCGACATCACGCGCGGCGCAGCGAAGGCCGCGCCAGGCGCGAGCGCGAACGCCGCCAAAAGCGCTAGCAAGGCCTTGGCGGCGCTCACGAAATCAGTCCGTGACCAGGCCGTACAACAGGCCGTCCAGCATCACCTTCATCAGGTGATCGGGATCGGACCAGCTCCGCGAGGGCTTGGTGATCAACAGCGACACCAGGCCGTGGCAGCCGCTCCACAGCACCTCGGCCGCCTCGACCGCCGAGCCCGAGCGCAGGCGGCCCTGGGCGGCGATCTGGTGCACCGGCTCGCTGAATTTCTCGAAGCACCGGTCGCCCAGCGCCATGACATCGGCGCTCTTGTCCGACGAGACGTGCTCGCCGGTGCTGCAGAACACCAGCTGGTAGGTGTTGGGGTTGTCGAGGGCGAACTTCATGTACGCCTCCAGCATCACCCGCACCCGCGAGACCGGATCGATCGGCTGGGCCGCGATCTGGGTGTTCAGTTCCAGCAACCGCTCGATGGCGTCGTTGCTGATTTCCAGCAGGATCTGATCCTTGTCGCGGAAGTGCATGTAGAGCGCCGTCGACGAAACCCCCACCGCATCGGCGATCTTGCGGATCGTCGCGCCGGCGTACCCTTCGGCGATGAAGATCTTCTCGGCCGCCGCCAGGATCTCGCCTCGGCGCAAGTGCCCGTCGCCCTTGGGCTTTCGCGCGGACTTGTGAGGCTTCTTCAGAACGACCGTCACGGACTTGGCTTCCCCTGCATTTCCCCGGTCCGACACTAAACGGGAATCACTCAGCCGTCGCAAGAACGTGCGTGGCAGGAGAATTTCGGCGAACCCGGCCTCGCGCGCGCGAGGAACACATCCCAAAACGCGCATTTTTCCATTTGACAGCCTTCGGTTGCGATTCCGTTATGCGCGCCGTTGGGGCGAGCAGCGTTCAGGGATCTCCATGGCGCGCGAGGAAAGACGGCTGGACCTTGCGTCCACGCCGATGGGCGGACCTGCGTCTGTAGGGCAAGCCGGACCAGTCGATGTCGGGGCGCGCGACGGGGCGCACCAGACCCTGTCGCGGGGGCAGGCGGCCTGCGTGGCCCTGGCCGGCCTCTTGGCCGCGTTGGGCGTGGCGCTGGATCCGACCAGCGCCATGACGGCGATCCATCACCTGTTCTTCGGCGTCTTCCTGCTGGGCGGGGCCACGCGTCTGGCGGCGGCCTGCACGCCGCTGCCGCCAGCCTCATCGCCTGCGCTCGCAGACGCGGACCTACCGACCTACACGATCATCGCCCCGCTCTACCGTGAGGCCGAGGTCGTGGCCGAGCTGGTTCAGAACCTCATCGCCATCGACTATCCGCGCGACCGCCTCCAGGCCCTGATCGTGCTGGAGGCCGACGACGAGATCACCAAGGCGGCCGTGCGCGCCATCGCCCTGCCCGCCTTCGTCCAGGTGCTGATCGCGCCGCCGGGCACGCCCAAGACCAAACCCCGCGCCTGCAACCACGCCCTGGACCGCGCGCGCGGCGAGCTGGTCGTGATCTACGACGCCGAGGACATGCCCGAGCCGGGCCAACTGCGCGAAGCCGCCGCGCGGTTCGCGGTCTCGGACACGCGCCTCGCCTGCCTTCAAGCGCCGCTACGGATCGAGGCGCGGGGGTTCTCGCGGTTCCTGCCCTCGCAGTTTCGCCTGGAATACGCCGCTCACTTCGAAGTGCTGCTGCCAGCCCTGGCTCGCTGGGGCCTGGCCTTTCCGCTGGGCGGCACCAGCAATCACTTCAAGACGGACCTGCTGCGCCGGATCGGCGGGTGGGATCCCTACAATGTCACCGAGGACGCGGACGTCGGCTTTCGCCTGGCGGCCGCCGGTTACCGCCTGGGCGTGATCGGCCGGCCCACCTGGGAGACCGCCCCGACCACGGTCGAGCAGTGGTTCCCGCAGCGGGCCCGCTGGATCAAGGGTCACATGCAGACCCTGGCCGTCCATGCGCGCGGTCCCGTGCCGCTGCAGCCGCGCAACGCCGTGGCCCTGGTCCTCACGCTGGCACAATCGGTCGCCTCCTCCCACCTGCATGGCCCGGTGATGGCGGTGGCGATCGTGGCGGCCGTGATCGACTACGCGCCGGACGCGGCCTTCGGCGTCTCGGTGTGGGACCTGATGCTGTACATGCTGGGCTGGGGCTCGGCGGCGATCGCGGGAGCGCGCGGGATCATGCGAGCCGGCGGTCGGCCCAAGTCGCTGCACCTGCTGGGCATGCCGCTTTACTGGCTGTGCCAGAGCGCCGCCGCCGTCAAAGCGCTGCACCAGTTCATCACCGCGCCGCACCGCTGGGACAAGACGCGACACACGCCGCGCTCTGGACCTCCCCACCCGTAAGGCGGTATGGGCGGGCGATGGCTCCGAAGATCGCTCCCGCCCCCATCGTCATGCGCACCACCGGCTGGGCCGACTACGCCCTGCTGGACAGCGGCGCTGGCAAGAAGCTTGAGCGCTATGGCCGCTACACGGTCGTCCGCCCCGAGCCGCAGTGTTTCTGGGCCCCGCGCCTGGACCAGAAGGTCTGGGACAACGCCGACGCCGTCTTCGATCCCAGCGACGAGGACGAGGCCGGCCGCTGGCGCTTCAAGGGCAAGCCGATCGAGAAGTTCGACCTGGCCTGGGGCGGCGCCAAGTTCCACGGCCAGTTCACGCCGTTCCGGCACCTGGCCTTCTTCCCCGAGCAGGCCGCCAACTGGGCCTGGCAGGACGAGCGCGTCCGGGCGCTGTGCAAGACCTCAGCGTCTCAGCCCAAGATCCTGAATCTGTTCGGCTATACGGGCGTGGCCTCGCTAGTTTGCGCCGCCGCCGGCGCGGCCGTCACCCACGTCGACGCCTCCAAGAAGTCGGTCGGCTTCGCGCGTGAGAACGCCGCGTTCGCCGGTCTGGCCGACAAGCCCATCCGCTGGATCGTCGAGGACGCTCGCAAGTTCGTGGCCCGCGAGGTCCGGCGCGGCAACACCTATGACGGCATCATCCTGGACCCGCCCAAGTTCGGTCGCGGCGCCGATGGCGAGGTCTGGCGCCTGTTCGAGGACCTGGCCGCCCTGAGCAAGGACTGCGCCGCCCTGCTCTCAAGCGACGCTTCGTTCCTGCTGATGAACGCCTATGCCGCCCGTGTCTCGGGCGCGGCGATGTCGGGCCTGCTGGCTCAGGAGCTGGAAGGCCGCGGCGGCGTCATCGACTGGGGCGAGCTGTCGCTGGTGGAGGAAAAAGGTGACCGCCAGATCGGCCTGTCCTTCTTCGCCCGCTGGTCGTCGGAGGCCTGATAATGAACGCCCCCAACCAAGCCAAGACCGTCACCTCCCTGACCAACAACACCGTCAAGGCCGTCCGCGCCCTGCACATGCGCAAGGAACGGGAAGAGAGCGGCCTGTTCCTGGCCGAGGGCCTGAAGATCGTCATCGAGGCGATCGACTGCGGTCACGCGCCCAAGATCGTCATGTACGGCCCCGACGCGGCCGACCATCCGATGCTGAAGAAGGCCGTCGCCTCGTGCCTGAAGGCCGGCGGTGAGGTCATCGAGGTCAATCGCGAGATCCTGGAAAAGGTCTCGCGCCGCGACAACCCGCAGGCGGTCGTCGCTGTGTTCCAGCAGGTCTACACGCCCCTGTCGGCCATCGTGCCCGAGAGCGCGCCCTGCTGGGTGGCCATGCAGGCCGTCCGCGATCCTGGCAACCTAGGCACAGTCATCCGCACCGCCGACGCGGCCGGCTGCGGCGGGGTGATCCTGGTCGGCGACTGCGTCGACCCCTATTCCGTCGAGGGCGTGCGGGCGACCATGGGCTCGATCTTCGCCGTGAAGATCGCCAAGGCCAGCATCCAGGAGTTCCTGGCCTGGCGCGAGACCTGGCCCGGCAGCGTGGTCGGCACCCTGCTGACCGCCACGGTCGACCACAAGTCCGCCGACTACGTGAAGCCGTCGCTGATCCTGATGGGCAACGAACAGCAGGGCCTGCCGCCCGAACTGGCCGCTGCCTGCGACGTCAACGTCAAGATCCCGATGCGCGGCCGCGCCGACAGCCTGAACCTGTCGGTGGCCACGGGGATCATGATCTACACGGTCACGGGCTAAAGCGATGCGGATTCTGGCGGGCGTCCTGCTGGCCCTGACGCTTTCGGCTTCCGCTCACGCTAACGACACCTCGGCCGAACTGGCGGCCGGCGGCCTGGTCATCACCAAGAACGATGCCATCGAGATGCGGAGCGAAGACCTCTTCATCTCGCAGGAGGCCGTCCTGGTCACCTACGGCTTCCTCAACACCAGCGGTCGCGACGTCACCATCCGCGTGGCCTTCCCGATGCCCGACCTGGGCGGCCCCGACATGTTCAAGAGCGACGTCTCGGTCCCGGTCGACGCGCCCGCCAACATCCTGGCCTTCGCCACCACCGTCGACGGCAAACCGGTCAAGACCGAGCTGGAGCAGAAGGCCCTGGCCGACGGCGTCGACCGCACCGCTTGGCTGATCGCCAACCACATCCCCCTGGCCGTGCACCAGGACGCGGCCTCGGCGGCGATCGGTAAGCTTTCCAAGGCGAAGCGCGACGAGGCGCTCAAGCTGGGGCTGATCGACGAAGAGGGCGAACCGGTCTGGGTGCTGCGCTCGACCTATCACTGGATGCAGACCTTCCCGGCCGGCAAGCCGGTGACGATCCAGCACCGCTACACGCCCTCGGTCGGCGCCACAGTCGGCACGATGCTGGGACTGGGCAAGGACAGCGACCAGGAGACGGCCAAGACCTACTGCGTCGATCCTTCGATCCAGACGACCCTGGCCCGCACCGTCCACGACGGCCAAGGCCCGCGCTACACCGAGCACTGGATCAAATACGTCCTGGTCACCGGCGGCAACTGGAAAAAGCCGATCGGCGATTTCCGCCTGACCGTCGACAAGGGCGCGGCCAGCACCTTGGTCAGCTTCTGCGGCGACGGCGTCCGCAAGACCGGCCCCACCCGCTTCGAGATGCGCAAGACCAACTGGCGGCCGGAAAAGGACCTGTCGATCCTGTTCCTGATACCCTACGGGGACTAGGTCCCGCGCGGTTTCGCCCGCGTCGTCGGTGCGGTGTTGGCCGGGTCGTCCGGCCAGACGTGGCGGGGGTAGCGGCCTTTCATCTCGACCTTCACTTCGCGCCAGGAGCCCTTCCAAAAGCCCGGCAGGTCGCGGGTGATCTGGATCGGCTTGTGGCCGGGCGACAGCAGCGACAGCACAAGCGGGACCTTGCCGCCGGCGATGCTGGGGTGCTCGGTCAGGCCGAACAGCTCCTGCACGCGGATGTCGATGCGCGGGCCGGCCTCGGCGGCGTAGTCGATGGCGACGGTGGTGCCGGTCGGGGCCTGGAAGCGGGCGGGCAGCATCTGGTCGACCTGTCGCTGCAGGTCCCAGGGCACCAGCGACCGGATCGCGCCGTCCAGGCTGCTCTCATCAACGCTGGCCAATGACGAGCGGCCAAGCAGCAGCGGCTCCAGCCATTCGTCGAGGCGAGCGACCAGGGCGGCGTCCGAGAGGTCGGGCCAGGCCGCATCATCAAGCGCCTTCAGGAAGGCGATCCGGCTGCGGAAGCTCTGCACGCCCTGCCCCAGCCTCAGGCTCGGCAGCCCGTCGACGCGGACCTGGTCCATCAGCGCGCCGGCGATCATGGCCGGGTCGGGGTTGTCGATCAGCTGCTCTTTCAGGACCAGCTTGCCCAGGCGCAGCAGGCGCTTGGCGCGGACCTTGCCGCCGGCGGTCTCCAGGCGGTCCTCGGCGACCAGGCGATCGGCGAAGGCTTCTCGCAGGTCGGCTTCGTCGACGGCGGCGGCCAGCAGGATGCGGTCGCGGCTGTCGCCGCCGCCTAGCTCGCCGACAGCCAGCCAGCTCTCGCGGGCCAGCGGATCGGTTGGCTCCAGATAGACGCCGCGCCCGCCAGCCAGTTGGAACTCGCCGGGCTTGCCGCGCGCCTTGGCCACGCGCTCGGGATAGGCCTCGGCCAGCATCAGGCCGGTCTCCAGCGTCTTGGCGCCGGAGGGGCGGCCGGCTGCGCGGCTCCAGCGTTCGACCAGGGCCATGGCGTCGCGACTTCTCGGCGAGCGGTCGCGGTGCAGATTTTCCAGCCGCCGACGCAGGTCGACATCCTTGCCGCCCAGGCCTTGCTCGGTCAGCAGGGCGGCGATCTCGGCCCCCTCGCGGGCCTGGCCCGAGGCGGCGGCGCGGACGACCATGTGGGCCAGGCGCGGCGGCAACGGCATCTCGGCCAGGGCCTTACCGTGGGTTGTCAGGTCGCCTGCTGCATCCAGCGCCTGGATGCGGGTCAGCAAGGTCCGCGCCTCGGCGAAGGCGGCGGCGGGCGGCGGGTCCAGAAAGGTGAGCCCCGAAGGGTCGCGCGCGCCCCAGCGGGCCAGATCCAGCGCTAGGCGCGACAGGTCGGCCTCCAGGATCTCGGGCCGCGCGAAGGCCGGCAGCGAGCGGGTCTCGGGCTCGTCCCACAGGCGGTAGCAGACGCCGGGCTCGGTGCGGCCGGCGCGGCCTCGGCGCTGGTCGGCGGCGGCGCGGCTGACGCGGACGGTCTCCAGCCGCGTGATGCCCGAGGCAGGATCGTAGCGCGGCACCCGGGCCTGGCCGGCGTCGATCACCACGCGCACGCCCTCGATGGTCAGGCTGGTCTCGGCGATCGAGGTGGCCAGCACCACCTTACGCCGGCCGGCCGGCGCGGCGGCGATGGCGCGGTCCTGCACGGCGGGTTCGAGCGCGCCGTACAGAGGCGCGACATCGACGTCCGGCCGGCGCAGGCGCTCGTTCAGCCAGCTCTCGGCGCGGCGAATCTCGCCCTGGCCCGGCAGAAAGACCAGGATCGAGCCCCCCTCCTCGGCCAGCGCCCGCTCGACGGCGCGGCCGACGCGCTCTTCCAGGCGCTGGCGCTCGTCGCGGCCCAGATAACGAGTGTCGACCGGGAACATCCGGCCCTGGCTCTCGACCACCGGCGCGTCATTCAGCAGGGCCGAGATCCGGGCGCCGTCCAGGGTCGCCGACATGATCAGCAGCCGCAGGTCGTCGCGCAGCACGCTCTGGACGTCGCGCGCGAAGGCCAGGCCGAGGTCGGCGTCCAGGCTGCGCTCATGGAACTCGTCGAACAGCACGGCGGCGACGCCATCCAGGCCCGGATCGTCGAGAATCATCCGGGTAAAGACACCCTCGGTGACCACCTCGATCCGCGTTTTCGCCGAGACCTTGGACTGCAGGCGCACGCGGAAGCCGACCGTTTCGCCGACAGATTCGCCGAGATTGGCGGCCATCCGCGAGGCGGCGGCGCGGGCGGCCAGGCGGCGGGGCTCCAGGACGATGATCTTGCGGCCCTGGACCCACGACTCTTCCAGCAGCGCCAAGGGCACGGCCGTGGTCTTGCCCGCGCCGGGCGGCGCGACGAGAACGGCGGTCTCCCGCTGTGCTAGGGCGCCTTTCAGCGCCGGAAGGGCCTCGAAAATGGGCAACATCGCGCCCGCTTTAGCCGCAGCCGCCCCCGCCGCCAAGCAGCGCTGGACTAGGCACGGGCGCGGAGAACATTTACGCGCATCCGCTGCTCGACCTTGACCCCATGCTCATAAACGGGTCACGGTCCGCAAAATTTTCTAAAGGCGACCCCCGGGGGAGTCTTGCCTATCAGGAGGAACTATGTGGCGCGTTAAATCGCTTGATGCGATCCTAGCGACGGCTGAGAAAAAATCCCTTCACCGCTCGCTTGGTCCCATCCAGCTGACGCTGCTGGGTGTCGGCGCGATCATCGGTACGGGTATCTTCGTTCTGACCGCCGCCGCCGCCCAGAAGGCCGGCCCGGGCATGATGTGGTCCTTCGTGATCGCCGGCGCCGTCTGCGCCTTCGCCGCGCTCTGCTACTCCGAACTGGCCTCGATGGTCCCCGTCTCGGGCTCGGCCTACACCTATTCCTACGCCGTCATGGGCGAACTGCTGGCCTGGATGGTCGGCTGGGCGCTGATCCTGGAATACGCCGTGGCGGCCTCGGCCGTGTCGGTCGGCTGGTCGGGCTACTTCCTCGGTTTGATCGAGAATGCGCTTGGCTTCCACTGGCCTGACGCCCTGCGACACGGTCCCGCCTGGTCGATGAACGGCTTCATGCCGGTCGCCGACTTCAGCGCCGGCATCGTCAACGTCCCGGCCATCATCGTGGCCCTGGCCGTGACCGCCCTGCTGGTCATCGGCACCACCGAAAGCGCCCGCGTCAACGCCGTGCTGGTGGCCATCAAGGTCACCGCCCTGACGGTGTTCGTCATCATGGCCCTGCCGGTCCTGAAGACCGGCAACTTCTCGCCCTTCACCCCCAACGGCTGGACCGGCCCGGCCGGCACCAGCGGCATGGGCGTGATCGGCGCCGCCGCCTCGATCTTCTTCGCTTACGTGGGCTTCGACGCCGTCTCGACGGCCGCCGAAGAGACCAAGAACCCGCAGCGCAACGTCCCGATCGGCCTGATCGGCTCGCTGGCCCTCTGCACAGTCTTCTATCTGCTGGTCGCCGCGGGCGCGATCGGCGCCGTCGGCGCTCAGCCGGTGCACGGCATCGACGGCTCGGTCGTCCAGCCGGGCTCGGCCGCCTTCACCGCCGCCTGTAACCTGGCCGCCAACAAGGACCAGCTGGTCTGCTCGAACGAGGCCCTGGCCCACGTCCTGCGCCAGATCAACTTCCCGGTCCTGGGCAACCTGCTGGGCCTGGCCGCCAACCTGGCCCTGCCCTCGGTCATCCTGATGATGATCTACGGTCAGACCCGAATCTTCTTCGTCATGGCCCGCGACGGCCTGCTGCCGCAGAGCTTCGCCACGATCCACCCGAAGTGGAAGACGCCTTACATCGTCACCATCTTCACCGGCGTCTGCGTCGCCATCGCCGCCGCCTTCTTCCCGGTGGGTCAGCTGGCCGACATCTCGAACTCGGGCACGCTGTTCGCCTTCTTCATGGTGTCGATCGCCGTAATGGTGCTGCGCGTGAAGGATCCGAACCGTCCGCGTCCGTTCCGTACGCCGCTGGTGTGGGTCATCGCCCCGATCGCCATGCTCGGCTGCGCGGTGCTGTACTTCAACCTGCCCTTCGAGGCGATGGCCGTGCTGCCCGTCTGGGGCGCGATCGGCCTCGTGATCTACTTCGCCTACGGCTTCCGCAAGAGCCATGTCGGCAAGGGCCTGCGCGGCGAAGTCCACGAACTGGACGACGACGCTCCGCCCACCGGCCTGCCCGGCGCGGAATGATCTTGATCTGCGGCCACTAGGCTTTAGGTCAGAGAGGGCGGGCGCTTCGGCTCCCGCCCTTTTCTTTTGCCCGCCCTTTTTCTAGAGGTCACTTAATGACCATGCCCATCGGCGCCGTGATCGCCCCGGTCACCCCGCTGCAGCAGAACTGCACGATCGTCTGGTGCGCCAAGACCATGAAGGCCGCCGTGATCGATCCGGGCGGCGAGGTCGACCGCCTGCTCAAGGCCCTGGCCGACAAGGGCCTGACCCTGGAGAAGATCTGGATCACCCACGGCCACATGGACCATGCCGGCGGCGCCGCCGAGCTGAAGGTCCGCACCGGCGTGCCGATCGAGGGCCCGCACCAGGACGACCAGTTCTGGATCGACCAGATCCAGCAGTCCGGCGAGATGTACGGCATGCCCGAGGCGCGGATCTTCGTCACCGACCGCTGGCTGCAGGACGGCGACACCGTCACCCTGGGCGAGACCGAGTGGGAGGTCTTCCATTGCCCCGGCCACACGCCCGGCCACGTGGTGTTCTTCCATCGCGAGACCAAGTTCGCCCAGGTCGGCGACGTGCTGTTCCAGGGCTCGATCGGCCGGACCGACTTTCCCCGCGGCAACCACCAGGACCTGATCGACTCGATCACCCAGAAACTGTGGCCGCTGGGCGACGAAGTGCGCTTCGTGCCGGGCCACGGGCCGATGTCGACCTTCGGGGCCGAGCGCCGCAGCAATCCGTTCGTGGCTGACCGCGTGGTCGCGGCGATGCAGGCGCAAGGGGCCGGCTACCAGGCGCCCAAGAACCACTCGCCCGGCTAGGATGGTCATCAAGACCCGGTCCGCTCAAGGGGGGCTAAAACGGACCAGGTCTCAATGCCGTCGACGCGCCAGGGTGGGGGAAGGCGCGCCGTCGGTGCGACATCAGATCGCACGACCGGGTTGCGTCGCTGTTTCAGGCGTGAAATCTGAGCGTGACGGGGGCGTGACAGGAACGACGCATGGAAAATGTCCAGAACACCGTCCCAGGGGCCATTGGCCAAAGTGACGTCGACGCACCGCGGGGTGCGGCTCCGCGCATCCTGATCGTCGATGACGACCCCGGTATCCGCGACGTCGTCTCCGACTTCCTCACCCGCCACGGCTACGCGGTCGAGACCGCCCAGGACGCCCGGACCATGGAGCAGGTCCTGGCGCGCGGCCCGATCGACCTGATCGTGCTGGACGTCATGCTGCCTGGCGAAGACGGCCTGGCCATCTGCCGCCGCCTGTCGGCCGGCGCCGACGGCCCGGCGATCATTATGCTGTCGGCCATGGGCGAAGAGACCGACCGTATCGTCGGCCTGGAGTTGGGCGCCGACGACTACCTGCCCAAGCCTTGCAATCCGCGCGAACTGCTGGCCCGCGTCCGCGCCGTGCTGCGCCGCCGCCAGGAGCCGCGCGCCGTCGACGACGCCATGGGCGCAGCCTGCGAGTTCGCCGGCTGGCGCCTGGACCTGGTGCGCCGCGAACTGCGCTCGCCGCAGTCGGTGGTCGTGAACCTCTCCAGCGGCGAGTTCTCGCTGCTGCGCGCTTTCGTCGAGCGCCCGCAGCGGGTGCTGACCCGCGACCAGCTGCTGGACCTGGCCCGAGGCCGCGACAGCGACGCCTATGACCGCGCCATCGACGTCCAGATCAGCCGTCTTCGCCGCAAGCTGGACGACGGCGGCGGCAGCGAGTTGATCCGCACGATCCGCAGCGAAGGCTACATGTTCACCGCCAAGGTCGTCCGCACCCCATGACTCTGCTCCGGCGCGGCGCGCCGCTGTTCGTCCAGGCCCTGGGGCTCGTCATCATCACCCTGGTGGCGGCCCAGCTGATCTCGATCGCGGTTATCTTCAACCTGCCCCCGCCTCCGCCGGAGTTCTACCGGACCAGCGAGATCGCGCGCGCCCTCAAGACGGGCCAGTCCGTGCCGACGCGCGACGGCCGCCTCCTGGTGATCCGGCATCACGGCTCGGTCCGCGCCATCGGCCCCGACAACCCTCGCCGCGCCGAGTTCAAGGCCGAGATGAGCCGTTTGCTCGACGTGCCGGTCAATCGCATCGAGATCCAGATCGACAACGGCCCGCGCTTCTTCGTGCGCCGCCAGCCGGTCACCCCGCCCAAGCCCGATGGGCCACCGCGGGGGGCGCGCGAGCCATTCGCCCGCGAGCCTGGCGGCAAGCCGCAGGGCAAGGACGAGCAGCTGATGTTCGGCGACTTCAAGCTTGGTATCCGCCAGAGCGACGGCCATTGGCTGGTCGTCGAGCCCAAGCCGACGTTCTTGCGCTTCGACAGCTGGCAGCAGCGCGTGCTGCTGATCCTGTTGCTGTCGGTGGCCGCCGTCACGCCGCTGGCCTGGCTGTTCGCCCGTCGCCTGGCCCAGCCGATCACCGCCTTCGCCGACGCCGCCGAGCGCCTGGGCAAGGACCCGCGCACGCCGCCGCTGAACATGACCGGTTCCAGCGAGGTGCTGGCCGCCGTCACGGCCTTCAACATGATGCAGGAACGCCTGCGTCGCTACGTCGAGGACCGCACGGCCATGGTCGGGGCCATCGCCCACGACCTGCGCACGCCGCTGACCCGTCTGAAGTTCCGCATCGAGGCCACGCCCGACGACGTGCGGCCCAAGCTGGCTGCCGATATCGACCAGATGGAGGCGATGATCGCCGCCACCCTGGGCTTCGTGCGCGACACCAGCCGCCCGGCCGAGCGCACCAAGCTGGAGCTGTCCTCGCTGCTGGAAAGCGTGATGGACGAAGCGGCCGAAACCGGCGGCGACACCACCGTCGACCGCTCGGAAAAGGTGGTGATCGAGGGTGATCCGGTGGCGCTGAAGCGCCTGGTCGCCAACCTGGTCGACAACGCCCTGAAGTACGGCGGCGTGGCCCGGGGCCGGGTCTATGCCGAGGGCCACATGGCCATCATCGAGATCGAGGACGACGGTCCCGGCATCCCCGCCAACGAGCAGGAACGGGTGTTCGAGCCCTTCTATCGCGGCGAGCCCTCGCGCAACCGCGAGACCGGCGGCATCGGCCTGGGCCTGGCGGTCGTCCGCTCCCTGGCCCGCGCCCACGGCGGCGACGTCACCCTGCACAACCGCACCAGCGGCGGCCTGCGCGCCTGCGTCTTCCTGCCGGCCTGATAGCGGAAGGCAAGGTTCGGCGGCGCTTTGCGGCCGAACCGGGGCGAATGTTGCGCCCGCGCAAGTCCCACGGCCAAGCCTGACATCGCGAGGACATTCTGGCGGGCTTCAAAGCTTGGCTGACTGGAGACCCCGCGCATGACCCTTCGCTCGCTCGCCCTGACCGCCATCCTCGCCGCCTCGCTCGCCGCCTGCGCCTCCGCGCCGCCGGAGGGGCGTGGAGAGGGGCCGCGCGGGCATGGCGGACCTCCCCATGAGGGTCCGGGTCCCATGAGCGGCCCGCAGCTGTTCATAAGCCCGGCCGGCGAGCCTTTCCGCGCGCCGCCGGGCGTCCCCTACCCGGTCAAGGCGTGGTTCGACGGCGCCGACGCCAATCATGACGGCGCGCTGAGCCGCGACGAGTTCGTGGCCGACGCCCTGCGCTTCTTCGCCGTGGTCGACGCCGACAAGAACGGCGTCATCGACGGCTTCGAGGTCTCCAACTACGAAACCCGCATCGCGCCCGAGATCGTGGGCGGCGCGGCGCCCGGCTCGATGCGGCGCGGACCGATGGGCCAGGGCCCGGGCGAGGATGGCGGCAGCGATGACGCCCCGCGCCGACGCCCGCAGGGCACCAACGTCCTGCAGGGCGCGGCGCTGTTTGGCCTGATCGCCGAGCCCGAGCCGGTCATGGCCTCGGACGGCAATTTCGATCGCCGCATCACCAAGGACGAGGCGACCAAGGCCGCTAAGACCCGCTTCGCCCTGCTCGACACCGACAAGGACGGCGTCCTGAAGCTGGAAGAACTGCCCAAGACCCCCGCGCAGACCGGCCTGCGCCCCGGCGCCAAGGGCAACAAGGGCAAGGGCGGCGGGATGGGCCGTGGCGGCGGCGGTCGTGGGGGCCGTGGAAGCCCCGGCGGTGGCGGCGGCATGGGTCGCCCCGGCTAGCCCCCGACCAGGCTGGCGATGATGTTGATGCCCAGGGCCAGGATGGCGGTGTTGTAGAAATAGGCCGCAGCGGCGTGGGCGGTGACCAGGCGGCGCAGCTTGCTGGTCAGGATGCTGTTGTCCGAGACCTGGAAGGTCGCCCCCACGCTGAAGGCCAGGTAGGCGAAGTCCATGTAGCTGGTCGGCGGCTCGCCCGGAAAGCCGATGCCGCCCTTGCCCTTGCCGTCGCCGAAATGGCGGTGGGCGTAGTGCAGGACGAAGGCCGACTGCAGCACCAGCCACGACAGCACCAGGGTCACGCCGGCGCAGGCGCCGATGAAGGCCTTGGTCGCGTCGGCGGCGGGCCTGGCGGCGATCATGGCGTCGACCACAGCCCCCAGGCTGGCGGCGATGGCGGCCAGCACGATCAGCAGCAGGACCGGCACGCCCTCGTCCTCCTGGGCGGCGCGCAGGCGAACCTCTGCCTCGTCGGCCTTGAGAAACAGCAACCACGTGGTGAACAGATAGACCAGCGCGGCGCTGTCCCAGCCCAGCAACAGGTGCGATCCCTTCGGCGCGCCAAAATATTTCGCCGCGCTCCAGGCGATAATTCCGGCCGCGAAACCGGCGGCCAGACGCCAGTGAGACGCCGCGCGATCGACCATCTGCTTGGACTTGCGGGCCATTCTCCGACGACTCCTTAACGGCCGGTCCGTCCCGGTGCGGCGTAATTAGTGTGATAACCCCGTGAACCGAAAGCGCGTTCGCTGGTTACTTCACCGGAACGCGCAGGAAACGACACCAGTGACCGACCCAGACACCCCGCCCCCGCCCGAGCCTAAACCGCCCGAGTATGAGCCCGGTGTCGTCCCCGTCGAGGAGCCCCCCACCTCGCCGCCGGTCGATCCAGGGGACGACCGTCCCTATGGCGCCGCGTCTTAGCTCGTCCGCCTTGAGACCAGTCCGACTAGGAGCCCCACATGGACATCGATAGCGAACGTCCCCGCGGTCGTCGCGGTTTCGCCGCCATGGACCCGGAACGCCGCCGCGAAATCGCTAGGAAGGGCGGAGCTAGCGTGCCCAGCGAAAAGCGCAGCTTCGCCAAGGATCGAGACTTGGCGGCCAACGCCGGACGCAAGGGCGGTTCGTCCTCGCGTGGCGGTCGTCCCGGCGAACGCGCTCTCTAACCAGAGCGGCGGAAACGAACTTCACGCGCCGGTCCCGATCTTCGGAGCCGGCGCGTTTTCGCGCGTATATGGCAGCCTGCCTCAAGCCGTGAGGGCGTAGACCGCGAAGGTCGGGTCCTCGCTGACCCAACGCTGAGCCACGGTCCAGCCGGCGCGCATGACGATCTGCTCGAAGGCCTCGGCCGGGTACTTGTACGAGTTCTCGGTGTGGATGGTCTCGCCGGCGGCGAACCGGAAGCCATAGTCGCCGACCATGACGATCTGGTCGCGCTTGCTCTCCAGATGCATCTCGATCCGGCTCTCGCTCGCGTTCCACACAGCCTTGTGGGCGAAGGCCTCGGGATCGAACGTCCCGCCCAGCTCGCGGTTGATGTGGACCAGGACATTGCGGTTGAACGCCGCCGTAACGCCTTGGGCGTCGTCATAGGCCGGGATCAGCACCGCCGGATCCTTGGCGACGTCGGCCCCCACGATGAACAGCGAACCCTCGCCCAGCAGTGTCCGCGCCTGGCGCAGCAGCGCCTCGGCCTCGTCCGGCGCGAAGTTGCCGATGGTCGAGCCGGGGAAGAAGCCGACGGGCGTGTGGCCCTTGGCGCCTTCGGGCAGGGTCATGGCCTTGGTGAAGTCGTCGACCAGCGGGGCGACCTTCAGCTTCGGATAGGCCTGGCGCAGGCTGGCGGCGGCTTCGTCCAGCGCGCTTGGGCTGATGTCGATCGGCGCGTAGACGGCGATCTGCGGCGCGGCGTCCAGCACGATGCGGGTCTTGGTGCTGGCGCCGCTGCCGAACTCGACCAGGGCCGCGCCGTCCGGGATGCGCACGGCGATCTCGGGCGCGATCTTGCGCAGCAGCGCCGTCTCGGTGCGGGTCAGGTAGTATTCCGGCAGTTCGCAGATCGCCTCGAACAGGCGCGAGCCTTCGGCGTCGTAGAAGTACTTGGCCGGCAGGGTCTTGGGCGTGGCCGACAGGCCCGCGATCGCCTCGTCCAGGAAGCTGTCGCCCGGTTTGACCTCGACCAGACGGTCGTCGTCGGCCAGGCGCAGGCCGGCGAACATCCAGCGGCTGCCGGGATGGAAGAAGTTGCGATAGGTCGCCCGCGTGTGACCGGGCGGCGTGGCTTCACAGCCCCCGCGAAGGGTCATCTGGCTGACCATGAACTTGCCATTGTACTCGCCCAGCGCGCCAGGACCGGGCTTGAAGCCGGGATAGGGGCTGTAGGCGCTGGCGGTCCACTGCCAGGTCGCACCGTAGAGCTGCCGCATCGCGGTCATGCCCGAGGCGGTGGCGGCGGCCTCCCACTCGGCCTCGGTCGGCAGGCGACGGCCCGACCAGGCGGCGTAGGCGGCGGCCTCATAGTAGCTGACATGGACGACGGGCGCGTTCGGATCGACCGGATGGCGGCCGCGCAGGGTCATGGTGGTCCAGGCGCCGGTCTCGTCGCGACGCCAGTAGCCCGGCGCGTCCCAGCCCTCTTCATTGACCTTGGCCCAGCCTTCCGACAGCCACAGGTCGGCGCGGCCGTAGCCGCCGGCCTCGATGAAGGCCAGCCACTCGCCGTTGGTCACCAGGCGATCGGCCAGGCGGAACGGCGCGACATAGGTCTTGTGGCGCGGGCGCTCGTTGTCGAAGGCGAAACCCGCCTCGCAGGCCCCGATCTCGACCAGACCGCCGGCGAAGCGGTGGAAACGCTGCGGACCGGCGTCCGGACGGACCGGCGCGACGCCGGACTGATAGGCAGGGCTCAGCGGCGACTGGGCGAACAGGTGCAGGATGTCCATCAGGATCAGCTCCTGGTGCTGCTCCTCGTGGTTCAAGCCCAGCTCGACCCGCTCACGGATCTCCGGCGTCAGCGGGCCTTCCAACAGGCGGACCATGGCCGCATCGACATGGGCGCGATAGGCGCCGACGGCCTGGGCCGACGGACGGGTTAGGAGGCCCCGCTGCGGGCGCGGCTGACGCGGGCCGACGGCCTCGTAGTAGGAATTGAACAGATAGCCGAACGTCGGGTCATAGACCGCGTAACCCGGCAGAAACGGGATCAGCAGGAAGGTCTCGAAGAACCAGGTCGTATGGCCCCGGTGCCACTTGGTCGGGCTGGCGTCCGGCATCGACTGGGCTGCTTGGTCCTCGGGCGACAGCGGCGCGGCCAGGGCCTCGGTGCGCTGGCGCACCAGGCGGTAGCGGTCAACCAGCCCTTCAACCGAGGTCTCCGCGAAAGTCATCGCGGGCATGTCGTCCGGGGTCATGAGCACTCCTGCGGGAAGCCGCGGGCCAAGCTTGAGCCCTGGCGACGACAACGTTCCCAGAACTTCGGTGTTCCACCCGGCCCTGACAAGGACGGTACGTGCGCGCTGCTGCCAGGATGTGACAGGAGCCGCCCCGCAAGGCTTGAACGGAAAAACCCAAATTGAGTGAAAATCGCCTGGAGGGCGAACGTTTGCAGAGACGTCTACGGAGTGGAGGACGTCGGCAGCCCCTTACCGTCGACGAACTTGCCGGTCGGGGAATTGAGCAGCTCCGACCGGCGTCCCACCCCCGGAAATCCTAGTCTTCCAGCGGCGCGTCCAGCAGGGCGTCGATCACCGACTGCAGCACCTCGGTCGCGCGCTTGGGCGACAGCTCCTGATCGCGGCGCAGCCGGTTCCAGGCGTCGAAGCTGAGCATCAGGTCGATGGCCTCGAAGCGGACGCGGTCCTTGGCCAGTTCGGGCGGCAGTTGGCGGCGCAGGATCTCGCGCGAGATCTCAACCATCTTGGCGTTGTCCAGGGCCAGGGCCGGCGAATGATGGCGGTGGGCTTCCGAGGCGCGCTTGAACGGCCCGACCTTCTCGTAGGCCCCGCCGCGACGCTCGACCAGTTCCAGCACCCGCTCGCGCCAGGTCTCGCCCTTGAACGGCGTGTGGACCAGGGCCATCAGCTCGGCCTCGATCGCAGCCGACATCTCGCGATACAGGCTCTCGAGGTCCTTAAAGTGACGGAAGACCGTGCGCAAACCCACGTCGGCGCGGGTGGCGACCAGCTCGGCCGAAGGCGACGGATCGCCCTCGCGCACCAGCTCCAGCATGGCGACGACGATGCGGGCCCGGCTGTCTTGCGAGCGCCTGTGACGACCGTCCGTGGCGGGAGCCTCGGGCTCGGCTCCTGGACGACCTTGGCGCGCGGCGGAGCTCACTGAGCTGCTTCTCCCTGCTTTTCGTTTTGATTAGACCGCCCGCGCGCGGTCGGCCACTCAAAACGGCAGGAGGTTCAGGCGGTTGGACCACTTGATGTCGGTGCCCCCAACCGGCAGCGAGACGAAGTCGCCGTCATGTCCGACCTTCAGCGGTCCGTCGAAGATCGCTTGCGAGCGGCCCAGGAACGGCCCCTCCAGCGCGCGCACCGGAACGGGCGGGATGATATGGTAGAACAGCAGCGCCTTGACCCCGGCCTCCTTGGCCTCGCGCGCGGCCACCTCCGGCGGGGTGTGGTAGCTGAGGATGTCGTGGAAGATGCGGGCGTAGTTGTCGCGTCCCGCCGCCAGGGCGACCTTGCGCTGGTCGGCCACCAGGTTCGGGGCCAGGCCTTCGTGCACCAGCAGGTCGACGCCCTTCGACGCCTGGACAAGGTGTTCGGACGGCCCGGTGTCGCCGCTGATGACGACGCTGCGGTCCTTGTATTCGAAGCGATAGCCGACCGCGCCTTCCACCGGATGGTGCGCCACCGGGAAGGCCCAGACCTTCAGGCCCGGCTTCTCCAGCACCAGCACGTCGGGCGCTTTCGGATCGGCCGTGAAAGCGTGCGGCGTTCCGCCGAAGCCCGACAGCGGCGCGACGGTCTCGCCGTGATGGGCGATGCGATAGCCGCGATCCAGCGTGTAGGCGTCCTGGAAGCCCTTCACCACCTGCTCCAGGCCCGGCGGGCCAT
Organism: Caulobacter sp. GW821-FHT11E11; assembly: GCF_058808315.1. Taxonomy (NCBI): domain Bacteria; kingdom Pseudomonadati; phylum Pseudomonadota; class Alphaproteobacteria; order Caulobacterales; family Caulobacteraceae; genus Caulobacter; species Caulobacter sp. GW821-FHT11E11. The sequence continues at coordinate 400,099 of NZ_JBXARO010000002.1, read as the reverse complement.
GGATCGGCAGCGGCTGATGCGCCGCCCCGGCGGCCCAGCGTTGCAGCATCAGCTCGCCCAGGTCGCCGATGTGGTCGGAGTGATAGTGGGTGATGAAGACGTCGCTGACGCGCGGCGGCGGCAGGTTCATCAGCAGCAGGTTGCGGGTCGAGCCCGGCCCGGAGTCGACGACGAACAGGTCCTTGCCCGCCACCACCGCCACGCAGGGCCCGGTCCGCGTCGGGTCGGCCATCGGCGAGCCCGAGCCGCACAGGCCGACATGCAGCCCGTCCGGCAACGCCGCGATGGGGTCGCCCACCAGGACCTGCTCATAGACCTTGCTCATCGCCGTCTCGGCCAGGCGACCGCGCAACAGCCAGCCGCCGCCCGCGAGCAGCACCGCGACGCCGCCCAGAACGCCCAGCCCGATCCAGACCTTGCGCATATCCGCCTCCCGTATTGACCTGATCACCACATAATGACACTCGTAGTGTCAATATGAATCCGTCGAGCGGATGGGAGGAACGTGCATGGACGTGTTGCGGACGCCGGATGATCGGTTCGAGGGGCTGGCCGACTGGTCCTATGCGCCGCGCTACACCCCGGTGTTCGACGCCGACGGCACGACACTGCGCATCCACCATGTCGACGAGGGCCCCAAGGATCAGCGCCCGATCCTGCTGATGCATGGCGAGCCGTCGTGGGCCTATCTGTACCGCCACGTGATCGCGGGCCTGACGGAGCGTGGCCGCCGGGCCATCGCGCCGGACCTGGTGGGCTTTGGCCGCTCCGACAAGCCGGCTTCGCGCTACGACTACACCTATGAGCGCCACGTGGCGTGGATGAGCGACTGGCTGGTCCGCAACGAGCTGACCGACATCGTGCTGTTCTGCCAGGACTGGGGCGGGCTGATCGGCCTGCGGCTGGTCGCGGCCTTCCCCGAGCGGTTCTCGGCCGTGGTCGTGTCCAACACCGGCCTGCCGGTCGGTTCGGGCAAGAGCGAGGGCTTCGAGGCCTGGCTGAACTTCAGCCAGAACACGCCCGAGCTACCGATCGGCTTCATCCTGAACGGCGGCACGGCGCGCGACCTCTCCGACGCCGAGCGCGCCGCCTACGACGCCCCCTTCCCCAACGAGGCCTACAAGGAAGGCGCGCGGATCTTCCCAGCTCTGGTGCCGATCACGCCCGAGCACGCCTCGGTGGCCGAGAACAAGGCGGCATGGGCCGTGCTGGAGCGCTACGAGAAGCCCTTCGTCACCGCCTTCAGCGACGCTGACCCGATTACCCGCGGCGGCGAGACCGTATTCCAGAGCCGCGTGCCCGGCGCCAAGAAAGTCGCCCACACCACGCTGAAGGGCGGCCACTTCGTGCAGGAGGACAGCCCGGGCGAGATCGCCGCCCTGCTGGACGCCCTGGCCGGGTCCCTACCCGTTTCCAGTTCGGACGCCCTGGAAACCGTGTGATTTCACCGTTACCCCGCTTTGAGGACCAGACCGCTCACAGTCTGGCCCAAAGCGTTCGCGGAGCCCGCTGAATGAAGGTCACCAACGCCGTCTTCCCCTCTTCCGACCAGTTCGAGGACTTCTTCGGCGCGCCCGACGACGGTCCGTTCGTGATGGTCAACCTGTTGAAGTTCAAGGAGAAGGCGGAGTATGCCGACGGCTCGGACGCCGAGCTGTCGGGCCGCGAGGCCTATGGCCGCTACGGCGCGGTCGTCACGGGTCTGATCGAGGCCCTGGGCGGGCGAATCCGTTACAGCGGCGCGGTCACCGGCCTGCTCCTGGGCGAGGTCGACGACCTCTGGGACGCCGTGGCCCTGGCCGAGTACCCGTCCCTGGCCGCCTTCCAGGCCATGGCCGTCTCGCCCGAAATGCACGCCATCGAGCACCACCGGAAAGCGGGCCTGGCCGGCCAGCTGAACATCCGCACCCGTCCGGCCCACGGCTACGAGCCGCGCGAGCTGCACAATGACGATCGGATGTGGAAGCCCGAACTGGCCGGAGCGCTGAACTAGTCCCTCAGCACCGTGCGGAAGCCGACGTGTGAAGCCCCGCTGTCGGGCGGCCCCGGCGTGCGCGCCGCCGGCCGGTAGCGGAAGCAGAAGTCGTCCGTACACAGGAACGAGCCGCCCTTGACTACATGCTTGGGTGTCGTCGGCTCGTCGGGGTCCAGCGCCCGGATTTGCGGCGGACCGCCGGTCTCGACCACCTCGGCGGACTCCAGGCCCGGCCGGAACCAGTCCTTGGTCCACTCCCAGACATTGCCGGCCATGTCGACCAGGCCATAGCCGTTGGGCGGATAGCAGCCGACCGGCGCGGGACTGGCCTTGTAGCCGTCGGTCCCCAGATCCTGCGCCGGGAACGGCCCCTGCCAGGTGTTGGCCTTCGGATGGGCCGCGTCCTGGGGCTGGTCACCCCAGCCGTAGCGCTTGCCCGCCAGGCCGCCGCGCGCGGCGTACTCCCATTCCGCCTCGGTCGGCAGGTCGCGGCCTAGCCACCTGGCGTAGGCCATGGCGTCTTCCCAGGCGATGTGGACGACGGGCCAGGCGTCCTTGCCCTTGATGCTCGAACGCGGCCCCGTCGGATGCCGCCAGTCAGCGCCGGGCACCACCTGCCACCATTGTGAGGGATCGTCCGACCTCGCCGCCTTCGTCCCCCCGGCGAAGACAAGCGAGGCCGGACGCCGCTGCGCCGCCGACAAATGGGCGTAGCGCGCGGGGTCGAGCGGTCGTTCGGCCACGGTGCGATAGCCCGTGGTCTCCACGAACCGCGCGAAGGCGGCATTGGTGACTTCTGTCCGATCGATCCAGAACGGCGCGACCTTGACGGACTGCGGCGGCCCTTCCTCGGCCCGCAGCGGCGCCGCGCCCATCAGGAAGTCGCCGCCGGCCAGCCGGACCATGCCTGCCGTGCGGTGGGCGGGATCAGCGACCGGCAGGTTGGCCAGGCAAGCCTTGGGCGTCGGCTGGCTACAGCCCGCCAGCGTCAGGACCGCCAGAACCGAGACCGCCCTCAGTTGTCCCAATAGACGTACTCGTCACTGGGCTTGGGCTTCTGGCCGCCGGGATGGTCGATATAGAAGGCCCCCGAGACCAGCGATGGCCAGGCAGGCTTGACCATCTGGCCGTCCAGCTGGGCCAGGGTCGCCTGCAACTCGCGCAGCTTCTCGGGCTGGGCCTTGCTCAGGTCGTGGCGCTCGGTCGGGTCGGTGTTCAGGTCGAACAGCCAGACCCGGTTGGGCTCCTGCGCCACCTGCAGCTTCCAGCCGCCGGCCAGCACGGTCTTGTAGCGGCCAGAGCGCCAGTAGATGGCCTTGTGCGGATCACCGCCAGCCTGGCCCTTCACGAACGGGACGAGGTCGACGCCGTCCATCACCCGGTCCTTGGGCGCGGTGGCGCCGGCCGCCCCGGCAGCGGTGGCGAAGATGTCCACATGGCCCACGGGGCTGCGATACACCGCGCCCGCCGGCAGCTGGTTGGGCCAGCGCAGCAGGAACGGCACGTGGATGCCGCCCTCGAAGAAGGTCGCCTTCCAGCCGCGATACGGCCGGTTGATGTCGGGCAGGCCGATATAGTTCGCGCCGCCGTTGTCGGAGGTGAAAATCACCAGGGTGTTGTCGTCCAGGCCCTTGTCCTTCAGCGCCTGCAGCACCCGGCCGATGTTGCGATCCAGGTTGCGGACCATGGCGGCATAGACCCGCATCCGGTGGTCCTTGATCTGGGTCAGGGCGTCGTAGTCGGCCTTGGGGGCCTGCAGCGGCGTGTGGACGGCGTTGTAGGCCAGGTACAGGAAGAACGGGCGGGCCCTGTTGGCGTCGATCGCCTTGACCGCCTCGTCCGTCAGGTAGTCGGTCATGTAGCTGGCGGGCTTGAACGGCTTGCTGCCATTGAACTGCACCGCATAGGGCTTCACGCCCCACAGGAACTTGTCGATCGGGTCCCAGTCCTGGCGCGACTCCTCGACGGACGGGTCGCCTGCCGGCGCGAACATCGAGGCGCCGGCCATGAAGCCCAGGCTCTCGTCGAAGCCCTGGTCCTCGGGCCGCGAGCCCTTCACCCCGCCCAGGTGCCACTTGCCCAGGTGGATGGTGTGATAGCCACGCGTCTTCAGCGCCTCGGCGATGGTGATCTCGGTCGAGGGCACCGCCTCGGTGTTGTCGTCCTTGGGCGCGTTCTTGACCTGGTCCTTGTTGAAGTGGGCCGGGTGCAGCGTGTCGCCGCCATGGCCGCCGACCACGCGCGAGAAGGCTGTCGGCGTGGGCGTGAACTCGAAGCCGAAGCGGGTGGCGTAGCGTCCGGTCATGATCGCCGCCCGCGACGGGGCGCAGGTGGCGTTGCCGCTGTAGCCGTTGGCGAAGGTCACGCCCTGGTGGGCGATCGAGTCGATGCTGAGCGTCGGCACGGTCCCGCCCGCGACGCCGCCGCCGTTCAGGGTGATGTCGTTGTAGCCCAGGTCGTCGGCCAGGATGAACACCACGTTCGGCGGACGTTGCCCCTCCGCCGGCGCTACGTCAGGCCCCTTGGCCCAGGTCACTGAATGGTTGGCTTCCGTCTTGGGCTGCTTGGCCCTGGCGATCTGGATGATCAGGTCGGTGCGAAAATGCCACGCGACGGCGCTGGCGACGACCAGCCCTCCGCCCACGGCCAGGAGCCCTTTCCAGGCCTTCATCACGCGCCTCCCCTATCGAGCTTCGAAGCATATATTGACATTCATCGTGCCGCTAGATGTCATCCTCCCGACACTAGGAGGCCACCGCCTTGTCCCTGCGCACCATCCTCATGCGTGGCGTGACCGCCGCCCTGACCAGCCCGACTCGCCGGCGGTTGGCGCGCGACGCCGCCGCCTTCGGCGCGAAGCTGCGCGGAGAACGGCCGACCGTCCGCTATTTCCACCAGGCCGACGATCCCTATTCGCACCTGGCGGCCCAGATGCTGCCGCGCCTGCGAGCCCGCTACGACGTCGAGGTCGTCACCTGGCTGGTCCCGCCACCCGAGGATTCGGCCGCGCCTGACCGCGAGCGCCTGCGGATCTACGGCCTGCGCGACGCCGCCCGTCTGGCCCGCGCCCGAGGCCTGGGCTTCCCCGCCAAGGCCGCTCTACCCAATCCCGAGGCCGTCCGGCGGCTGGAGATCGTGCTGGCCGACGCCCTGGAGCGTGGCAGGTTCGAGGAGGTCGCCTCGGCGGCCGGAGCGGCGCTGTGGTCCGGCGACACCCGCACCTTGGAGGGCATGGCGGCCTGGGCCAGCGGCCAGGACCCGCGCCTGGTCGACGACATCCTGATCGCCGGCGAGCGCCAACGCGCCGACCTCGGCCATTATCTGGGCGGCATGTTCCATTTCGAAGGCGAGTGGTTCTGGGGCGTCGATCGCCTGGGCTGGCTGGAGCGCCGCCTGGCCGACCGGGGTCTGGACCGCGAGGCAGGGACGCCGCCGCTGGCTCCGGCCCTGGAGCCGACCTTAAGCCCGCCCCTGGGCCAGGCGGCGCCGACCATCGAGCTGTGGTTCTCGTTCCGCAGCCCCTATTCCTGGCTGGTCCTGCCGCGAATTCGCCAGCTGGCCCAGGCCTACAGCGCGACGCTGGCGCTGCGCCCCATCCTGCCGATGGTCATGCGGGGCCTGGCCGTGCCGCGGGTGAAGACCCTCTACATCGCCCTGGACTGCAAGCGTGAGGCCGAGCGCCTGGGCCTGCCGTTCGGCAAGATCGTCGATCCTGTCGGAGCCGGCGCCGAGCGCGCGTTGGCGGTGCTGCATCACGCCCTCGAGCTTGGCCTGGGCGAACAGTTCGCCGAGCTGGGCCTGAAGGCCGCCTTCGCCGACGGGATCGCTCTGGCGGAAGACAAAGGCCTCTACGCCGTCTCCCGCAGCGCGGGCCTCTCCGACGCCCAAACCGCCGCCGCCCTGGCCGATGAGACCTGGCGCGATCGGGTCGAGACCAATCGTGCCGCCCTGCTGGACGCGGACCTGTGGGGCGCGCCCAGCTTCCGGGTCAGCGGCCAGCCCGCGCACTGGGGCCAGGACCGCCTGTGGATGCTGGAGGACGATATCCGCGCGGCGATGGAGCCGATGCGGGGTTACGCGCCGAATGGATTGTCCGGATAGACCGACGAGCCCTTCGCCGCCTCGCGCAACTCGGCTCGCCCGCAGATCTCCAGCGCTGTCAGCGCGTAGACCAGGGCGCTGTCGGCCAGGTCCTTGGGCTTGGGCCGCCAGCGGCGCGGACCGGTGGTGATCGCCGGCACGCGGTGCATGTTGAAGACATTGTGGTCGCGCCACATGCTGGAATAGACCGGGTTGGCGCGCTCGACGGCGTGGCCCAGGCCCAGCCGCGTGGCGACATCGACCGCCCCAACCAGCGGCGCGACCTCGGCGGCGTCGGCCTCGAAGCCATGGCGCACGACCATCGCCTCGACCTCCACCCGCCCGACACCGGCCGCGCGGGCCATGGCCTCCAGGGCGTGCTGAACGTCGGCGGCCTTCTGGCACGGGTTGAGACCTACTTCCAGATAGAGGCTGACCACCTCGGTTCCATCGCCGAACTGGAACGGCACGCCGCCCCGGATGGCGCACAGCTGCGCCTTGGGCTCGGCGATCCCGCCGGCGCTTTCGTAGCGGCTGGCCGCCTCCCAATCGCGGGTCCAGGCGTGGATGGCGTCGGTCAGCTTGCCAACGCGGTAGATCGGGTTCGGATGGTCGCCGGCGGCTTCCGGATGGCGCAGCAGCGGGGTGAAGGTCCCCTCACCCCAGAGCCTTAGGCGGAACACCGCATAGCCGCAGCCGACGCTTGTCCAGCCGAAGTCGCAGCCCTCGGCGGCGATGGCGTAGTCGGGCGCGACGCCGCCGTGGTGGAACAGGTAGTGGGCGCCGATGTCCTTGCCGAGATAGGCGATGCCGCGATGTTGCTCGATCGGCTCGGGCCCGATCTCACCCGGGCAGGCGGTCAGGTACATCTTCCCGGCCAGGCCGTAGCCGGCGGCCTTCAGCGCCTTGGCTGCGATCAGGAAACAGCTCATCGGCCCGCGATCATTGGCGATCGGATAGCCGCGCAGCTCGCCGTCCTCGAGCCAGCACGTCTCCCACTCCGGATCGGCCAGGGTGGCCGGGCTGTACTTGTGGACGTCGAGGTCGGGGTCGCGGGTCGGGCTTTCGGTGTCGAGGTGGGCGGTGAACAGCAGGTTCTTTCCCACTCCCAGGCCGCCATACGTCCCGATGACGTTAAACCGATCCTCCGTCGCCCCGACCTTGCGCGGCGAGAAGCCCTCGCGAGCCATCCAGTCGTGGACGAAGTCGCCAGCCTCGCGCTCCTGGCCCGAACGGCTGGGAATGTTGCCCAGGGTCAGGGCCAGTTCGGTCAGCTCATTCTCATCGATGGCGGCGGCGATCGCGTCCCGATCCGCTTGGCTGACCATCATGCGTCCCACGCGGCGGCGACGCTGGCTGTGTCGGTCAGGATCGCGGTGTTCAGGTCCATCATCTTCAGCGCCACGGCGTGCAGGTCCGGCTCATAGGCCGCGCAGGCGTCGACGGCGACGAACACGTGGTAGTCGTTGTTGAAGGCGTCCTTGGCGGTGTCGGCCACGCAGCACTCGGTCGTCAGGCCGGCGATCACCAGGGTGTCGACCTCCATCGCCTTCAACCATGCATCGATGTCGGTGTCCCAGAACGGGCTGTAGCGGGTCTTGCGGAAGACCGGTTCGCCCGCCTCGGGCCGGGGCCCGACGAAGTCGCTACCCGGCGAGCCCACGCGGCAGAGCGTCGGACCCGCCTCGGGGTCGGCGCCGCGCCGGCGCATCCGCTCGTCCCAAGCGTCGGAGTCGGTCTCCGGCGTCGTGAACAGGCCCGTGAACGCCACCGGGACGCCCGATGCCCTGGCCGCGGCCGCCAGACGCTCGGCCGCCGCCAGGGCCGCCGGCACAGTCGAGAGGTCCAGGCCCCACTGACCGGTCAGCCCCTCGGGCAAGGCGAAATCGACCTGCATGTCGACGATCAGCAGCGCCGTGCGGTCGGGCGCGATCCAGTTTTCAAGGTTCACGAGAACACCGACCGCAGGTGAGGCAGAATTTCGGATCCGAACATCGACAGCCCCTCCACATAGTCCGGGAAGATCAGCATCAGCCCGTCCAGCTCGCACTCGGTCATGAAGGCCTCGACCTGCTCGCGGCAGGTGGCCGGTGAGCCGACCATGGTCTGGGTCATGAACGCGCCCTGCTTCTGCGCCACGGCGTCCAGGCGATCGGCCGGCACGCCCCAGCTGGCCAGCATCGACAGGATCGCGCCCATGTCCGCGCCCTCGGCATAGCGGCGCACCAGGGCCTCGGCCCCGGCGTCGCTCTCGGCGTGGATGATCGTGCACATGGCGTAGGTGCGGACGCTCTTGCCAAGGGCCGCGGCCAGGGCCTTGGCGCGGCGCGAAGCCTCGCGGTGTTCTTCGCGCGACCGGCCGCCGATGAAGCAGGCGTCGGCCTCGCGCACCGAGAACTGGAAGCCGCGATCCGACATCCCCGCGCAGATCAGTTCGGGACGCGGCTTGGACAACGGCTTGGGCCGCGACTGGCAGTCCTTCATCGTGAAATACTTGCCGGCGAAGTCGACGCTGTCCTCGGTCCAGAGGCGCTTGACGATGGTCGTCCACTCCTCGGCCACGCCGTAGCGGTCGTCGTGCGTCAGCGAATCGTCCCAGGCGCTCATCTGGTCGAACTCGGCCTTGTAGGCCCCGGCGACGATGTTCAGTCCCGCCCGGCCGCCGCTGATATGGTCCAAGGTGGCGACCATCTTGGCGGCCACGGCCGGGTTCTGCAGCAGCGGATGCACCGTGGCCCAGATGCGCACGCGCTTGGTCGCCTCGGCGATGGCGGCCATCAGCGTCACCGACTCGAGCGAGGTCCCCCAGTGGTCGGTCTCGCCGCCAAAACCGCGGAACTTGCCCATCGACATCACGAAATCCATGCCGACCTGGTCGGCCGTGATCGCCGCGGCCCGGTTCTGGGCGTACAGCCCGTCCAGCGTGGGCGTGGTCTTGGAGACGATCCAGCCGCCGTTCGCCACCGGCAGGAAGACGCCGAAATCCTTGTGCTGCGTGGGTCGATCGAACATGGCGCGGATCATCACGCGCTTCGGTGACGTAAACAACACACGTGGCGCCCGCACTTGACGAGGCCTCAGCCGACGCCATCTGCGAGCCAAATACATGCGCCAGGACCGCGCACCGGAAAACAAAGGTCTTGGGCGAATGGCGGCGTAGGATTATCCATTCCCCAAATGCTCACCCAGACCGATGGCGCTTCCGCCGTCCCCCCAACTGAAAGCGCCGCAGAACGGGCCCGCAATCGCCGCCGGGCGCCGGTCCGTCGCCTGCGCTTCGCCCTGGCCGTCTTCGCGGTCGGCGTCGGCGTGGCCGTGGTCGGCCAAGCGTCGCTGCGGACCTTCGCCTCCAACAAGCTTCAGACCCAGGCGGCCGACACGCCCCTGGTGCTGAACAAGCCGCGCTTCACGGGCGTGCTGAAGGACGGCCGCGCCTTCCTGATCACCGCCCAGCACGCCGAGCGCGACGCCAAGGACCAGAACCTGGTGCGGCTGACCGCCCCGCTGCTGGTGCGCGGCTACGGCGCGCCCGATCCCACCCAGGCCACGGCCAAGACCGGCGTCTATCGCGAGACCGAGCACACCCTGCTGCTGTCGGACGAGGTGAAGATCACCAGCGCCGAGGGCTACGCCTTCGACGCGCCCCAAGCGCTGATCGACATGCGCACGGGCGAGGTCAGCGGCAATTCCGGCATCGCCGGCACGGCGCCCCAGGGCAGCACCCAGGCCAACAGCTACAACGTCACCGACAAGGGCGACCGCGTGGTGCTGAAGGGCCGCGTCCGCACGCGGCTGGACCCCGGTCGCTGACGTGGCCGCCGGCAAACGCGTCTGCTTCCTCTACATCGCGCAACACCATCAGGTCTGGCACAGCCTGTCGGTGGCCGTCGCCATGGCTCGGCGCTGGCCGGCCATCAAGGTCGAGATCGCCACGACCACGCCCGACCTGCTGGACTATGTCGCCGGCCTGATCGCCGAGCTGGGCGGCGCGCCGATCGAGCTCGTCCTGCTGCCGCCGACCTGGCTGCGTCGCCTGAGCAAGAGCGGCGCCCCGCCCAAGGCGCCGATGCTAATCGCCAACGCCCTGCGCCTGGCCCGCTACGACGCGGTGATCACGCCTGAGCGCACCACCGCCCTGCTCCGCCGCATCGGCGTGCGCCATCCGCTGTTGGTCTATACCCAGCACGGGGCCGGTGACCGCGAAGGCCCGTTCGAGCCGCGCCTGAAGGTGTTCGACCTGGTCATGGCCGCCGGTCGCAAGCAGTACGACCGCATGATCGGCGAGGGGTGGGTCACCGAAGACACCTGCGCCATGGTCGGCTATCCCAAGTTCGACCTGGTCGACGAACTGCCCCAGCGCGAGATCCCGCGCTTCGACCACCCCGGTCCGGTGGTGCTGTACAATCCGCACTTCCACACCGAGCTCGGCTCCTGGCCCAAATGGGGCAAGCAGGTGCTGGAGTTCTTCGCGGCCAACGACCGCTACAACCTGATCTTCGCCCCGCACATCCGGCTGTTCGAGACCGCCTCGATGGAAGAGCGCGCGGCGTTCAAGAGCTTCGCCGAAAATCCCCGCATCCATGTCGACCTGGGCGGGCCGGCGGCGGCGGACATGACCTACACCAAGGCCGCCGACCTCTATCTGGGCGACGTCTCCAGCCAGGTCTACGAGTTCCTGCGTACGCCCAAGCCATGCCTGTTCCTCAACAGCAGCGGCGCGGCCTGGTGCGGTGATCCCAGCTTCCACCACTGGCTGTACGGCCCGGTGCTGGAGAGCGTCGAGCATCTGGGCCCGGGCCTGGACCAGGCCTTCGCGACCCACGAGGAGTATCGCGAGACCCAGACCTGGGGCATCGACGAGACCTTCGACGTCAGCAACACGCCCGCCTCGGTCCGCGCGGCCCGCGCCATCGTCGACAAGCTGGAACGCGCGGCATGACCGACGCCGCGCCACCTGTCTCTCCGTTGAGGAAGGTGCTGAGCAACGCCGGCGAGCTGCTGAGCGGCCGCGTGGTCAACGCCGTCGTCGGCCTGGCCTATATCGCCCTGACCGCCCGCAGCCTGGGCAAGGAAGCCATGGGCGTCGTCGTGCTGGTCAACGCCTTCGCTCAGTTCCTGGGCGAGGTGGCGCACTTCCAGTCTTGGCAGACCCTGATCACCTACGGCGCCGAACCGGCGATGGACGGTGACAAGCCCAAGTTCCATCAGGTGCTGCGCCTGTCGCTGCTGCTGGACCTGATCAGCGGCGTCCTGGGCACCGCCCTGGGCGTGGCCGGCGCCTTCCTGTTCTGGCGCCAGCTGCAATGGCCGGCCGACATGATGGGCTATGGCGCGCTGTACGCCCTGTCGATCGGGGTGATGACCTCGGCCACGGGCGTCGGTTTGCTGCGCCTGTTCGACCGTTTCCGCTTCCTGGCGGCCCAGCAGGCGGTCAGCTCGCTGGTGCGGATGGTCGGCTGCGCGATCTGCGCCGTGACCAACGCGCCGATCCAGTGGTTCCTGCTGGCCTGGGCGGCCGGCACCTTCGCCTCATTCTTCTACATCGCCGCCATCGCCATCTGGGATCTGAACAAGCGCGGCCTGCTGCAGGGCTTCACCCTGGCGGGTCCGACCAGCCAAGGTCTGCCCGGCGTCTGGCGCTTCGCCATGGCCACCAACTTCTCCAGCACCGTCGATGTCGGCTTCACCCACGTGCTGACCCTGGTGGTCGGCGCCATGCTGGGCCCGGTGCAGGCGGCCTACTGGCGGATCGGCAAGCAGGTGGCAGACGGCATGGCCAAGCCGGCCCGCCTGATGGTGCCGGCTATGTATCCCGAACTGGCCAAGATGCGCACGACGGGCGGTCAGCAGGCCATGACCAAACTGGCCATGCAGATCGGCCTGATCGGCGGCGCCGCGGCTGGCGTGCTGCTGCTGGTCAGCCTGGTCGCCGGACGATGGATCCTGGAAATCGTGATGGGCAAGGCGTTCGGCGGCGCCGCTGGAGTCATGAACTGGCAGGTGGCCGCCGCGGCCATCGCCATCCTGTCCCTGCCGCTGGAGCCGATGCTGGTCTCGATGCGCGCCGCCGGCGCTGCTCTGGCCGTTCGCCTGGTGGTCGTCGTGGCCTATCTGGCGGCCCTGGTTCCGCTGATCCACGCCTTCGGCCTGACCGGAGCAGGCGCCGCCCTGGTTGCGTCCGCTTTGGCGATGGCGGCCGGCATGTATTTCATGGCGCGTCACAGGCTCGCCCGACTCGCGACGGAGGAAGGCTCCGCGCGCACCGACAAAGACGATGAAAGACTATCCTATGATCACCCCCACGGCGTCTGAGCGTACTGTCCGGTTCGCCGACTTCCCGACCCTGACCCAGGCCCTCGATTTCGCCGCGACCGGCGAGACGGGCGTCAACCTGTATTCGCTGCGCGGTGAGCTGGTCGAGGCCATCCCCTACGCCAAGCTGCGTGACGACGCCGTCGTGCTGGCTCGCCGCCTGCTAGCCACGGGGGCGAAGGTCGGCGACAGCGTGGCCCTGCTGGCCGAGACCGACGCCGACTTCGTGCGCGCCTTCTTCGCCTGCCAGTATGCCGGCCTGCTGCCCGCGCCGATGGCCCTGCCGACCCCGCTGGGCGGCCGCGCGGCCTATATCGAGCAGATCACCAACCTGGCCAAGTCCGCCAAGGCCAAGATCCTGATCGGTCCGGTGGGCCTGAAGGACTGGGTGGCCGAGATCGGCGAGCGCGCCGGCCTGGACTTCGCTGGCGTCCTGGCCGACCTGCCCGAAGACGGCGGCGCGCAGCTGCCCACGATCAAGCCGGAAGACCCCTGCTACCTGCAGTTCTCGTCGGGCAGCACCCGCACCCCGACCGGCGTCCTCGTCCTGCACAAGGCCCTGATGGCCAACTGCGTGGCGATCACCCGCGACGGCCTGCAGGTCGAGCCCAGCGACCGCGCCATCTCGTGGCTGCCGCTCTATCACGACATGGGCCTGATCGGCTTCTTGCTGGCCCCGCTGTCCTGCCAGATGACGGTCGACCTGCTGCCCACCGGCGCCTTCGTGCGTCGTCCTCTGCTGTGGATCGACCTGATCGGCCGCAACGGCGCGACGATCGCCTACAGCCCGACCTTCGGCTACGAGTTGTGCGCCCGTCGCGTGCAGGGCCAGCCGCTGGACAATTACGACCTCTCGCGCTGGCGCAACGCCGGCCTCGGCGGCGACATGATCCGCATGCCGCCGCTAAAGGCCTTCGTCGAGGCCTTCGAGCCCGCCGGCTTCTCGCCCAAGGCCTTCGTGGCCAGCTACGGCATGGCCGAGGCGACCCTGGCCCTGTCGATGGCCCCGCTGGGCAAGGGCCTGCGCGCCGAGACCCTGGACGTCGAGCGCCTGGAGCGCGACAGCCTGGCCGTCGATGCGCCGGAAGGCTCCGAGCGCGCCCGCGACTTCGCCCGCTGCGGCCCCGCCCTGCCCGACCACTTCCTGGAAGTGCGCGACGAGAACGGCGCGGTCCTGCCCGAGCGCGGCGTCGGCCGCATCTTCGCCAAGGGGCCCTCCATCATGAGCGCCTACTTCGCCAATCCGGACGAGACCGCCCGCGTGCTGTCGGCCGACGGCTGGCTGGACACCGGCGACCTGGGCTTCAAGATCGAGGACGAGATCGTCATCACCGGTCGCGCCAAGGACCTGATCATCCTGAACGGCCGCAACATCTGGCCGCAGGACCTGGAGTGGACCGCCGATCACGAGATCGACGGCCTGCGCAGCGGCGACGTCTGCGCCTTCGCCATTCCGGCCGAGCCGGAAGACCAGATCGTGGTGCTGGTCCAGGCCCGCGGCGGCGACGCCGACACCCGCGCGGCCCTGGTCGAACAGGTATCCACCCTGCTGCGCACCCGCCACGGCGTCGACGCCAAGGTGAAGCTGGTCGGCGCCCACGCCCTGCCCCAGACCTCGTCTGGCAAGCTCAGCCGCTCGAAGGCCAAGGTCGCCTATCTGGCCGGGAACTACGGTGACTAACCGCGTCGTCGCCGTCACCGGCGCCACGGGCTTCCTGGGCCGTCACCTGGTCCGCGCCCTGGCCCGGGACGGCTGGACGCCGCGCGTCCTGGTGCGCCGTGACCCGGTCCATCCGTTCTGGCGCGATATCGAGGTCGAGGTCGTCGTCGGCGACCTGAAGTCCCCGGGTGCGCTGGATCGCCTGTGTCAGGGCGCGGAAGTCGTGATCCACGTAGCCGGCCTGATCAAGGCTGGCTCGCTGGATGGCTTCAACATCGTCAATCGCGACGGGGCCCGCGCCGTGGCCCTGGCCGCGAAAGCTGCCAACGCCCGGTTCATCCTGGTCTCCAGCCTGGCTGCGCGCGAGCCTCAGCTCTCGAACTACGCCGCCAGCAAGCGGGCCGGCGAGGACGCCGTGCGCGAGGTCCTGCCCGACGCCCTGGTCGTGCGCCCGCCGGCCATCTACGGCCCCGGCGACACCGAAACCCTGGCCCTGTTCAAGATCGCCGCCAAAAGTCCGGTCCTGCCGGTGCTGTCGCCCGACACCCGGATCGCCATGATCCACGTCCAGGACGCGGCGGCCAAGCTTGCGAACTATTGCAAAAAGCCGATTTCGGGCCTCGTAGAGCTATCGGATGTGCGGCGCGACGGTTACACCTGGGCGGAAATCATGAGCGCCGCGGGTGCGACAATGGGCGCAACCCCGCGCCTGGCAAGGCTTCCCGACAAGGTGCTGATTTTGGCCGGAATCCTTGCGGATGCTTGGTCTTACGCGACCAAAACGCCCTCGGTGTTCGGTTCCGGCAAGGTCAAGGAGTTGCTTCACGCCGATTGGTCACTATCTAGCGCTCCGATGGCGGAGGGAGTACCCAGCCTGTTCGGCCTGATCGATGGGTTTGCTCACACCGTCGATTGGTACCGGACAGAGGGCTGGTTGCCTGAAAATATCGGCGCCTGATTCGAATATGGCGGAAATCTGACAGACTCGCCGTTACAGTAGTGTCACGGGTGGGGCTCCCGGAGGTTTGATTTAGAATGGAAACGGTGACGGATCTCAGCTTGCGCGAGATCGGGGTAGCGACGACCAAGGTTCTGGGACGGCCTGTCGAGGTGCGTGCGGAATCGCATATTGGCCGCGACCTCGCCGTGGACTCCCTGGCCCTCATGAACATCATCATGGAGCTCGAAGACACCTTCGACATCTCCATTCCCCTCGATCGCCTGGCCTCTGTCGAGACCGCTGGCGATCTTTCCAAACTGATCAACGATCTCCGGACTAGGGCTTAACTGATGGGGCTGTTTGATAAGCACCTGGCCTATCGCGACGCGTACAAGGCCATCCAGGACGCCGGGGCCGACCCGTTCAAGGTCCGCTTCGACGCCGTCACCTCGCCGACCGAGGGTGTCGTCGAAGGCCGCCGCACCATCCTGCTGGGCACCAACAACTACCTGGGCCTGACCTTCGACCAGCAGGCGATCGACGCCTCGGTGAAGGCCGTCCAGGAGCGCGGCACCGGCACGACCGGCTCGCGCATCGCCAATGGTTCGTTCGAGGCTCACGTCGAGCTCGAGACCGAACTGGCCAAGTTCTACGGCCGCAAGCACGCCATGGTCTTCACGACCGGCTACCAGGCCAATCTGGGCGTGCTCTCGACCCTGGTGGGTCGAGGCGACCACCTGATCCTCGACGCCGACAGCCACGCCTCGATCTACGACGGCTCGCGCCTGGGCCATGCCGAGGTCATCCGCTTCCGCCACAACGACCCCGAAGACCTGGCCAAGCGCCTGCGTCGCCTGGGCGATGCGCCCGGCGAGCGCCTGATCGTGGTCGAAGGCGTCTATTCGATGATCGGCGATGTCGCGCCGCTCAAGGAAATCGCCGCCGTGAAGCGTGAGCTGGGCGGCTACCTGCTGGTCGACGAAGCCCACTCGATGGGCGTGCTGGGCGCGACCGGTCGCGGCCTGGCCGAGGCGGCCGGCGTGGAAGACGACGTCGACTTCATCGTCGGCACCTTCTCCAAGAGCCTGGGCGCCATCGGCGGCTTCTGCGTCTCGAACCTGGACGACTTCGACGTCATGCGCGTCGTCTGCCGTCCCTACATGTTCACCGCCTCGCTGCCGCCGGCCGTGGTCGCCTCGACCATCACCGCCCTGCGTCGCATGGTCGAACAGCCTGAGCTGCGCGACCGCCTGAACCGCAACGCCAAGCGCCTGTACGACGGCCTGACCGCCATGGGCTTCCACACCGGCCCGACGGCCAGCCCGGTGGTCGCCACGACCATCCCGGACCAGGAACGCGCCATCGCCATGTGGAACGGCCTGCTGCAGGCCGGCGTCTACCTGAACCTGGCCCTGCCGCCCGCAACGCCGGACAGCCGTCCGCTGCTGCGCGCCAGCGTCAGCGCCGCTCACACCGACGAACAGATCGACGCCGTCCTCAGCGCCTTCGCCGAAATCGGCGCGGCCCTGGGCGTCATCGAGCCCCTCAAGCGCGCTCGCGCCTGACAACGCTCCCATTGCTAAACGAAAACGCCCGGGGTTCAGCCCCGGGCGTTTTTGTTTGTCCTAGGCCCTGCGACGGCTTTTCCAGACCTTCATCAGCACCCCGGGCGCAGCGAGGATCGGATGGCGCTCGCGCCAGGGCGTGACCTCGACCGCCACTCCAGTGTGCCGTTCTATCTTCCAAGCCGCGTAGCGCGCCGCGCCCTGGAAGGTGAAGGACGCCTTCATCAGCCGGGCGGCGTTCAGCGGCTTGCCCAGCAGCTTGCGCGGCGTCCAGGCCTTGCGGGTGCTCGCGCGCTGACCAGTCTCCAGCGGCCCGCCCTGGTCGGCCTGCACGGCCTCCATGACGCGGTCGTAGCGGCCCGGATCGAAGGTCAGGATCGAGACCTCGCGGCCAGCCTTCTCGACCCGCAGTTCGGCCTTGTAGGTCTCCTGGAACAGCGCGGTCCACAAAGCCTGTGGCGCGCCGTCGACCGGCCCCAGGGCCTGGGCGTAGCGGGCGGCCGTACGGCAAGCGTCGGTCACCGCGTCGATCACGGCGTCCCGCGCGCCCTCCCCAGCCCAGATCAGGGCGCAAGGCTGGACGAAGCGGGCCCAGATGGTGGTGTCGTAGTCGCCGCCGCCAGCGGTCTTGCGAAACTGGCTCAAGGTCATCGAGGCGACCTTGGCCCGCAGCACCTCTCCGTCGACGGCCAGCTCATGATAGCTGACGTCCGGCCACAGGATGCGCGTGAAGAATCCCCGCCAGCCCGTGGGCGGCCGCTCGGTCAGGACGTAGTAGTCCAGCACGCCGGATAGGTCGCCGGTCCGCAGGATCGATCCGTAGAACAGCACCGCCCGCGCGTCCGGGAAGATCGTCGCCAGGTGCTCGGCGAAGGCGGTGATCGGCGCGGGGGTCGAAACGGAGAGCTCGGCCGCGACCAGGTCGCGAAGGCGGCTCATCCGACCAGGAACCTCAAGGCTGGGCCCAGGCCGATCGTCAGCGCGCCGCCCTCGAACACCTCGCCGTCCAGCACGAACGGCGCGCCACCGGCCAGGCTGATCTCGCGCGGGTCGCGACGGCGATAGCCCATGCCTTCCAGCGCCGGCACGACCCTGCCGCTCAGCACCATCGGGAAGGCCTTCAGCAGGCGGTGCGGAGGCGCATCGACGTCCAGCAGCTTCAAGCCCTCGCGCGGCGCGCCAAAGGGCATGACGCCGAACGGCAGGCGCTTAAGGGCCGTGGCCAGCACCGCGAAGCGCTCGCCCTCGGGCTGGGCCTCGCCGTCCAGGGAGATCTGGGCCGGCACGCCCTCGCGCCACTCGTCGCGGCTGCCGCCGAACACGGCGCGCAAGGCGGCGGTGACGATGGTCACGGCCACCGCCAGGTTATGGAAGAAGCCGACCTTGTGGACCCGCTGGGCCAGGGTGGTGGCCTTCACCGGGGCCCCGACACCGAAGAAGAAGCCCTGCAGGCAGGGCCGGCGGCCGTCGTCCCAGCTGACCCGCAGCGGCGGGCGCGACTTGACCGTCGGCTCGGACCGGCGGGCGGCGATCAGGGCCTCCTCCAGCCGCCAGTCGTCGGGGGTGCCCAGGTCGATGGCCAGCACGTTGGTCTTGCCCGAGGGCAGCACCGCCAGCATCGGCAGGTTCTCGCCGAAGGTGTGAGGTAGCAGGCTGATGACGTCGCGCACGGTGCCGTCGCCGCCGTCGATGACCAGCAGGTCCAGGCCGTCGCGCGCGAAGTCCTCCAGCGCCGTCCGCAGGGCGTCGCGACCGAACGGCTCGACCAGGATCACGCCCTCGGGCGTGGGCCCAGGCGGATGCAGCCGGTTGCCGTGGCTCTTCGGATTGCGGACGACCCCGATACGCGTCATTTCGACAGCCAAGACTGGATCGAGCCCTTCGGTGCGGCCAGCCCCTGTAGAATCTGGACGGCGTGTACGATGAAGCACACGGCGGTCCAGATAGCCACCAGGGTGAAGCCGACGTCCGGACGGCCCACGAGGACGCAGGCCGTCATCAGGAGCAGGTTCGGATTCCGGCGCGCCGTGATCAGGCGGAAGAAGCTGTCGAACGGCCGCCAGGCGTGCATCTCCAGCTTGAATAGGGACAGGAAGATCCCCTCCTCCACCCGCTGGGCGACATAGCCGCCGACGACGATGGCCAGGCTGAGGCCGGCATAGGGGATCGACTGGCCGACCGCATACACGCCGACGAACCACGCCCACCACCAGAACGGCGGATGCAAGAGGTCGATGCCGTGGTCGAAGACGTTGCCCCATTTGGACGAAGTCAGGGTCACGCGGGCCAGCTTGCCGTCGACGGTGTCGAGGAAAGTCATGATCCAGGCGCAGACCAGCCCCCAGCCGAACTGGCCGTGCCAGAACAGCCAGGTGGCGGCCAGGGTCAGCAGAAAGCCGAGGAAGGTCACCTGGTTCGGCGTCATCTTGGCGATCGCGGCCCAGCGGGTGACGATCCGGGCCGGCGTCGGCCAGACGTACTTGGTGACGAAGTCGGTGACGCCCTTGTACGAGCCCTGGAACAGGCGCTTCTCGACGGCCCGGACTGTCTCCGGCGTCAGGCGCTCCAGCACCGGCGGCTCACGCTTGCGCAGGGCGCTGTTGTAGGCCGAGCCCAGCTCAAGCGCGGTCAGGCGCACCAGACGCGGGTCCAGTCCCGACGGATCCTGGCCGGCGTTCAGCGCTTCAGTCGCGGCATAGGCCAGGTCGGCGGGCGCATGCACGGCCACGGCGCGGCCGACGTCATCGACCAGCACCGCGCCCTCGCGGCCGGCCAGAGCCTTGATCAGCGACTCGTCGAACACCCAGCCGGCGTCGACCGCGACCACGGCGTTCGACAGGTCCACGGCCGGCGTCTCGACCAGGCCCAGGCGGCGATAGATGCGCGACAGGCGCTCGGGCGAGCTCATGCCCCAGATACGACCGCCAGCCTCGCCGACGGTCAGAGCGCGCGGCCCGTTTTGAATTTCACTACCCAAAGACAGTTATACCCCTTGAATCTCGACCCGATTGATACGCAGCTTCGCCCGCTTCGACCAGAACGACCCGAACCGTCTTGTCCATATACCGCATCGCGCACCTCTCCGACCCCCACCTGCCGCCCCCGCCGGGCGCGTTTCGGTGGAAGGACGTCTTCACCAAGCGGCTGCTAAGCCGCATCGCCTGGCGTCGGAAACGCAAGGTCCACCGGCCCGATGTGCTGGCGACGCTGGTCGCCGACCTCAAGGCCGTTTCGCCCGATCATGTGGTGATCAGCGGCGACCTCACCAACTTTGCTTCGCGTACGGAGATCGCGGCCGCGCGCACGTGGCTGGAATCGCTGGGAAACCCGGCCGACTTCACCGTCAGCCCCGGCAATCACGACGCCCTGGCCGGCCGGGGCGGCGCCGAACGCTTCGCGACCTGGACGCCCTGGCTGGGCGATGCGGGCGAGACCCGCTTCCCCCAGGTGCGACTGCGCGGCCCCGTGGCGATCTTCAACCTGTGCTCTGCCGTCCGCACGGCTCCACACCTGGCCACCGGACGCCTGGGCGAGGAACAACTGCAGCGCCTGGACGCCCTGCTGGGTGATTCCGCCTATGCCGGCCTCTTCCGCCTGGTCGTGCTGCACCACCCGCCGCACAAGGGCGCGGTGGCCAAGCGCAAGCAGCTGGAAGACCAGGCCGAGTTGCGCGCGATCCTGGCCAGGCGCGGCGCCGACCTCGTCCTGCACGGCCACGCCCACGAGTCGCTGATCGGCTCGGTGCCCGGCCCGAACGGCGCGGCCATCCCGGTGCTGGGCGTGCCGTCGGCCTCAGCCCAGCCCACGGGTCACTCACCGGCCCGCTGGCACATGATCGAGATCGAAGATCGCCACATCCGCGTCGTGGCGCGCGGCATCACGCTGGACCAGGACGGCCTGGTCGAGCTTGGTCGCTACAGCCTGGCCGACATCAGCGGCTAGACGGGTAGCGGACCTTCACGCGGATGGTCGTCTCGCCGACAGGCTTCACGCCGAAGCGCACCGCGTCGAACGATGGCGAGGCGAACTTGGTCGGGGCGTCGTTCGAAAAACCGTAGCCTTCCGTGGGCATGCCGGCCGGGCTGCGGCTGAGATCACCGTTGCCGTCGGCGTCGTGATAGACCGCCACCGCGTAGGCGTCCTCCGGCGAAGGCAGGAAGAAACAGGCCTGGCTCATCGGGGCAGAGGTCTTGATCTTGGCGCGACCGATCTTGCCGCGCGAACTCAGGAAGCGGCTGGGATCCCCCGGATAGACCACGATCACCACGTCGCCGGCGTTCGAGCGCAGCGCGCCCACCTGCACGGTCAGCCGGGTGGCGGTCTTGCGGCCGACGCACTCCTTGTCGACCAGCGCCCGGGCCATGCCCTCGGCGCGCGCGTTTCCCGCCGTCGCGACCATCGCGAACATTACGCCGACGAGAACGGAACGTACTTTCATCTAAAAGGCCGCGTCCTTATTGTTACCGCAGGCGATATCGGCCTGAAGTTCCGGCTTTCTCATGACCAATCCCACCGCCCTGGCGTTCGGCTATCCCGCTTCGAAGGTTGCGGAGACCGCTCATTGGCTGATTCTGGTTCGTCCGAAGCAACCGACATTTGGGTCTTTGGTCCTGGTGTGCAAGGAAGCTGTCCAGGCGTTCTCCGACGTGAGTCCCGCCGCCTTCGCCGACCTGCAGGTCGCGGTGGCCGGGATCGAGCGCCTTCTGAAAGCCAAGATCGCCTACGAGAAGATCAATTACCTCATGCTGATGATGGTCGACAAAGACGTCCATTTCCACGTGCTTCCGCGCTACGAGGGCGTTCGCGAGCATGAAGGGCAGTCTTTCCCTGACGCCGGCTGGCCCGCGGCCCCCGCCCTGGGCTCGGCCGCGGCCCTGTCGGACGAGGCCGTCGCGCGCCTGGCGCAGGATTTCGCCCAAGCCTGGGTCGTCGCGTGAGCGCCAAGGACCTGACCACCGGGCCCGTGCGCCTGATAGACCGCTACCTGCTGCGCCTGCTGGTCTGGCCGCTGGTGGGGTGCCTGGGCGTCACGGTCGTCGCCCTGCTGCTCGAGCGCGTCCTGCGCCTGCTGGACGTGCTGTCCCAGAGCAGCGCCCGCTTCGGCTACGTCACCCAGTTGGCCGCCAACCTAGTGCCGCACTATCTGGGCCTGGCCCTGCCCGTCGCGTTCTTCGTGGCGCTGTTCATCGTCATCACCAAGCTGTCGGACGGCTCTGAAATCGACGCCCTGCTGGCCAGCGGCCAGTCGCTGGAGCGCATCGCCGCGCCGTTCCTGCTCGTCGCCGTGTTCCTCAGCGTCTTCAGCGTCGGCGTGTTCGGCTACATGCAGCCCTACAGCCGCTACGCCTATCGCGCCGTCATGCACGCGGCGATCAACGCCGGCTGGAACGGACGCCTGGCGGGCGGGGCCTTCATCGACGACAAGGGCTCGCTGCTGACCGCCGACAGCGCCGACCTGGCCGGCCAGCGGCTGACGCGGGTGTTCATCCGCCGCCTGGACGCGCGCGGCCAGGAAGAGATCATCACCGCCGCCTCGGCCGACCTGAAGATGGACGCCGGCGGCAAGACCATCACCATGGACCTCAAGGACGGCCGCCGGATCGCCCACGACGTCAACGGCCAGTACCGCAACCTGGCCTTCGACAGCCTGACCACCCAGACGCCGCTGTCCGCCGCCGCCGTTCTCCTGCGCGATCGCGGCAGCGACGAGCGTGAGCTGACCCTGGGCGAGCTGTACAAGCAGGCCCATTCGCCGAACCCGGTCGTGTCCAAAGCGAACCTGCTCAGCGAGTTCTACGGTCGCTGGGCGCGAGCCATCTTCCTGCCGTTCCTGCCACTGCTAGCCTTCCCGCTGGGCCTGGCCTCCAAGCGCGGCAATCGCGCGCCGGGTCTGGTGATGGCGGGCCTCCTGCTGCTGGCCTTCCAGCACTCGCTGCTGATGGGCCAGGGCCTGGCCAAGGCCGGCAAGATCGCGCCGTTCCCGGCCATCTGGGTCCCGTTCACCGTCTTCGCGGCCTTGGCCGTCTGGCTGTTCGTGGGTAGCCGCACGCGACCGGGCGACACCCCGGTCTCGCGCACGGTCCGCCGCGTCAACAAGATCGTGGCGAACATCGTTCGCGCCCTGCCCCTGCCAAAGAAGCGACAAGCCGCATGAGACTGCAGCTCTACGTCCTGCGGACCATCGCCAGCCATATCCTGGGCGCGGCGCTGATCCTGATGGCCATCCTGCAGGTGCTGGACCTGCTGGACGTGACGCCCGACATCCTCGACCGGGGCCTGGGGATGGCCGGCGTGGCCTATTACGCGTTCATGCGCCTGCCGCGCCTATTCGAGCAGGTCGCCCCGATCGCGGTGCTGGCCGGCGGCCTGTTCGCGTTCTCGGGCCTGGCCCGCGAGAGCGCCGTCGTCGCCATGCGCGCCACCGGCATCTCGGGCTATCGCATCGTCGGCATGGCCGTGCCCGCCGCCGTGGTGGTGATGCTTCTAGACGCCTTGTGCGGCCAGTATCTGGCCCCGCGCGCCGACCCTGCCCTGGCCGACTGGTGGAAGAACACGACCCCCGTCGCCGAACGCAAGGTCCCCACGCCGCGCACCTTCCGGGCCGGCGCCGACCTGGTCATCGGGGCCAGCGCCTCGGTCAGCGGCCGCGAGATCTATAGCGTCACCATCTTCCGGCGTGATCCCAAGGGCATCCTGATGGAGAAGGTCGAGGCGGCGAAGGCCCACTATGCCAACGGCGCCTGGACCCTGGACCAGCCCAAGACCACCCGCTTCACCGGCGACCTGGCCCAAACCTCGACGGCCGCCTCCACGAGCTGGCCCAGCGGCTTGCGGCCGCGCGACGTGCAGGGCCTGTTCGGCGACGACGCCGCGCCGACCGCCGCCTCGGCCCAGCGCGCCCTGCAGAACGGCGCCTCCGACCGGCCGGAGAGCTTCTACGCCACCCACCTGCAGGCAGCGTTCGCCGGCCCGTTCGTATCGCTGGTCATGCTGCTGCTGAGCGCGCCCGTGGCCCTGGCCAACTTCCGCAGCGGCCAAGGAGCCGTCCTGCTGACCGGTGGCCTGGCCGCCGGCCTCGTGTTCCTCGTGGCCAACGGCATGCTGACCGCGCTCGGTGAGTCCGGCTCCCTGTCCCCGATCCTGGCCGTCTGGGCCGCCCCCGCGATCTTCGGCGCATTGGCCGTTCGCACCTTCTTGGCCCTGGAGGGGTGATGCCTTTCGACTCCGCGAACGCCGACCTGCACGTCATTCCCGTCTCGACGCCGGACGAGCTGAAGCGCTTCATCGCCCTGCCCGCCCGCCTGAACGCCAAGGATCCCAACTGGATCACGCCGCTGTTCATGGAGCGCACCGAGGCCCTGACGCCCAAGACCAACCCGTTCTTCGCCCACGCCGAGGTCCAGCTGTTCCTGGCCACGCGCGGCGGCCGTGACGTGGGTCGGATCAGCGCCCAGATCGACCAGCTAACCCCGCAGCCGACGCCGGGCCGCCTGGACGGTCACTTCGGCATGATCGCCGCCGAGGACGATCAGGCGGTGTTCCAGGTGCTGTTCCGCGCCGCCGAGGACTGGCTGCGCGCCCGCGGCCGCACCCACGTGGTCGGCCCGTTCAACCTGTCGATCAACGAAGAGGTCGGCCTGTTGGTCTGGGGCTTCGACACGCCGCCGATGATCCTGATGGGCCACGACCCGGCCTATACGGGCAAGCGCGTCGAGGAACAGGGCTACGCCAAGGCCCAGGACGTCTTTGCCTACAAGGCCGACGAGACCGGCGACATCCCCGAGATCGCCCAGCGCCGGGTCAAGCGCGGCCTGCCCTCGGGCGTGGTGCTGCGCCAGCTGGACATGAAGCGCTACGACCAGGAAGTCGTCACCCTGACCGAGATCCTGAACGACGCCTGGTCCGATAACTGGGGCTTCACCGCCACCACCGAGGCCGAGACCGCTCAGCTGGGCAAGGCGCTCAAGCAGGTGATCGACAAGCGCCTGATCTGGTTCGCCGAGATCGATGGCGAGGCCGCCGGCGTCGTGGTCTTCCTGCCCAACGTCAACGAGGCCATCGCCGACCTGAAGGGCAAGCTCCTGCCGTTCGGCTGGGCCAAGCTGCTGTGGCGCCTGAAGGTCAAGGGCGTGAAGTCGGCCCGCATCCCGCTGATGGGCGTGAAGAAGAAGTTCCAGACCACCCAGCGCGGCCGCATGCTGCCGTTCTGGATGATGAAGGCCAGCCGCGATATGGCGATGAGCCTGGGCTACAATCGCTACGAGATCTCGTGGGTGTTGGAGGCCAACAAGGCCATGTGCCACATCGCCGAGAACGTCGGCGGCACGCACTACAAGACCTACCGCATCTACGAGAAGGCGCTTTGAGCGGCTTCAAGGCCCTGATCCTGGCCGGCTCACGCGGCGGTGAGGTCGATCCGGCCGCCGCCTATGCCGGGGTCACGCACAAGGGCCTGATCACCCTGGAGGGCAAGACCCTGCTCAGCCGCGTGCTGGACGCGGTCAGGGGGGCAAACGCCGAGACGATCGGTGTCGCGGCCAACGACGAAGCGATCAAGGCCGCCCTGGCCGGCGCCAGGGTCGTCGTCCTGCCGACCGCTTCGGGTCCCAGCCAGAGCGTCGAGAACGCCGCGCGAGAACTGGGCTTCCCGCTGCTGGTCACCACCGTCGATCATGCGCTGCTGAAGCCGGAGTGGATCACCCAATTCCTGGCCGACACGCCCGACTGGGCCGACGTCGCCGTGCTGCTGGCCCCCGAGGAACGTGTCCAGGCCGCCGCGCCACAGACCAAGCGCACCTATCTGCGCTTCCAGGACGGCCGCTATTCGGGCTGCAACCTGTTCCTACTGCGCACCGAGAACGCCCTGAACGTCGTCCACGTCTGGCGCAAGGTCGAGGCGCTGCGCAAGCAGCCCTGGAAGATCGCCGCCATGCTGGGGCCGTCGTTCCTGATCCGCTACCTGCTGAACTGGCTGACCCTGGACCAGGCCGTGCTGAAGCTGGGCAAGCTGGCCAACGTCAAGGCCGCAGCCGTACGCGCGCACGACGGCCTGGCGGCTGTCGATGTCGACAAGCCGTCGGACCTGGATCTGGTTCGGGAGTTGGTGGGCGAGGCGCCGCCCCAATAGCCATGGCTAGTAGTGGTAGCGGCACTGCGCGATCAGCAAGCCGTCCTCGGTGGGACGATAGACCAGGCGGTGCTCCTGGTTGATCCGGCGAGACCACCAGCCAGCCAGCGGTCCGCGCAGCGGTTCGGGCTTGCCCGTGCCCTGGAAGGGCGTGCGCAGACATTCCTTGATCAGGCTATTGATCCGCATGACGAGCTTGGCGTCCTGGGACTGCCAATACAGGTAGTCCTCCCATGCCTGCTCGCTGAAGATCAGCTTCATTCCGCCAGATCGCGCTCGTCACCGCCGCCGCCTTCGAGCTCGCCGACCGACTGCAGCAGGCGTTCGGCGTTCGCGGGACTGCGGAGCAGGTAGCGGGTCTCCTCGTAGGAGGCGAAGTCCTCGATCGACATCAGCACCGCCGCCGGGCGGCCCTTGTCGCGCGTGATGACGATCGGCTCGTGATCATTCGTCACGGCGTCGATCGTCGCCGCGAGGTTCTTGCGCAGATCGCTGTAGGACGTGGTTCGCATCCCCCACCTGTACAACATTGCGTACACATGGGGAAGCTGACCTCAGACTAGACCGCTGCGGCTTCCTTGGCCGCCCACTTCGCCGTCAGTTCCCGGTTGCCCACCAGGTCTTCCGGGAAGTCCATCTCGGCCCACTCCAGGCCCTGGATCGAGCGCACGCGCACGACGTCGTGGTTCTGGGCGATCTCGTTGATGACGCTCAGGTACCAGCGCTTCAGGCCCTCCGGCGTGCGCATGATCGCTTCCAGCGTCTCGATGAACAGCGCCGAGCCTTCTTCGTTGAAGCGCAGGAAGCCGATCGACTCCGCGTCGTACTCGGTGATCGTCTTGCCGATGGCGCGCAGGACCTCGCCGTCGGTCAGCACCTTCATGTCGTCGCTGTCGTAGACGCCGTCATCCTTGCGGTCGACCGTCACGGTGATCGGCGCGTCCGGGGCGCTGATCAGGCGCTCGGCGATGCCCGGCTCGAACAGGGTGTCGCCGTTGAGGATCATGAACGGCCCGCCGCGCATCTCCTCGCGCGCCAGCCAGCAGGTCGCGAGGTTGTCGGTCACGCTGTAGAACGGGTTGTAGAGCGTGCGGACGCTCATGCCCGGCAGCGCCAGGCGCGCGACCTCGGCCTCGACCAGATCGGCGCGGAAGCCGGTGACCACCACCGCCTCGGTCACGCCCGCCTGATGCAGGTGACGCAGCTGCCATTCCAGCACCGTCTTGCCGGCCAGCTCGACCAGGCACTTGGGCCGGTCGTCGGTCAGAGGCGACAGTCGCTTGCCCTGGCCGGCGCTGAGGATAAGGGTCTTGACCGGCTGCATGACGTTTCGAAATCTCGCTGGATAGGGGCTGAAATTCGCCCCTCTAGGAATCGTTGGACCACGACCCTGGCGGCCGCGAGCGCATAACTGCGCACGAACCCGCCCTACGGCAAGTGCGCGCGGCCTGTCAAAGCCGGTCATGACGTCGCGGTGCAAGCCCTCCCCGCGCTTTTTCGACAAACCGCGTCCAACGGGTGACGCCGGGGCCGCGTTCCAGCCGTCGTCGCTTCACACATCCTATGGTTCAGCTTGGGTTCACCTTGGCCCGACGATTGTCCGTTCGCCGACACAAGCGCCCCTTCCGGAAACTGAACCATCCCACCATATGGCCATTGTCATACGGAGGATTGGGCGGGGGCCTCGGAGCGTAACCAACGGAGGCGTCGTGCAGCTCGCGGAAAGATCAATTCGTCAGTTTGCTGAGGAAAAACCGGCCCGGGGCCTGCGCCTGGCGCTATTTTCCGGGAACTACAACTACACGCGAGACGGCTCGAACCAGGCGCTCAATCGCCTCGCCGCCTATCTGATCGGCCAGGGCGCGCAGGTCCGCGTCTACTCGCCGACCACCGACACGCCCGCCTTCGAACCGGCCGGCGAACTGGTCTCGGCCCCGTCGGTGGCGATCCCCGGTCGCGGAGAATATCGCCTGGCCCTGGGCCTGAACCGCGCCCTGCGCGCCGACCTCGCCGAGTTCAATCCGACCGCCGTCCATCTCTCGGCCCCCGACCTGTTGGGCTCGCAAGCCGGCAAGTGGGCGCGCCGCCACGGCCTGCCGCTGGTCGCCAGCCTGCACACGCGGTTTGAGACCTACCTCTCCTATTATGGCCTGGACTGGCTGCGCTCGAGCGCCGAGCGGTATCTGGACACCTTCTATCGCGGCTGCGACCGCGTGCTGGCTCCCAATGCGCCCATCGCGGACCTGCTGCACGAGCAAGGCCTGGGCGAGCGCGTCGAGGTCTGGGGCCGCGGCGTCGATCGCGACCGCTTCTCCCCCGCCCGCCGTGACGCCGAGTGGCGCCGCGCGCAAGGCATCGCCGACAACGAGATCGTCGTCGCCTTCCTGGGCCGCCTGGTCATGGAGAAGGGCCTGGACGTCCTCGCCGAAACCATGGTCAACCTGCGCGGCCAGCCGATCCGGCCGCTGATTATCGGCGACGGCCCGGCCCGCAGCTTCCTGGAGGAGCGTCTGCCCGAAGCCATCTTTACCGGTCACCTGGACGGCGAGGCCCTGGGCCGCGCGGTGTCCAACGCCGACGTGCTGTTCAATCCCAGCCTGACCGAGGCCTTCGGCAACGCCACGCTGGAAGGCATGGCCGCCGGCCTGGCCGTGCTGTGCCCGCGCGCGCCCAGTACCAGCGCCCTGATCGCCGACGGCAAGGACGGCGTACTGACGCAACGCGCGGACGCCAAAGCCTATGCCGCGGCGATCGTGGCCCTGGTCAACGAGCCGATGCGCCGCCTGCGCCTGGGTCGCGCGGCCCGCGTCTCCAGCGCCCGCTACGACTGGAACGCCATCTGCGCCTCGGTGCTGGACGTCTATCGCGATCTGGGCGCCGCCCCGGCCCAGCGCGCGCGCTCGGCGGCATGACGCCAGAAACAAGCACGAAGACAGAGGCGGCCAAGAAACCCTCCGCGCTCAGGGGTTGGCTGCTGACCATCGGCGTCGGGCTGCTAGCGATCATGCTGGCCACCCATGGCGCCGGCGCGGTGCGCGAGCTGGTGGCCCAGGTCGGCTGGCAGGTGGTGATCGTCATCCTGGCCCACCTGCCGGTGACCTTCCTGGCCACGGTCAGCTGGGAGGTGCTGCTGCCGCCCGACCGCCGCCCGTCCCTGTCGTTCCTGTTCCGCGTGCGCTTCATCAAGGAGGCGGTCAACGCGCTGCTGCCCGTCGCCCAGGTCGGCGGCGACGTCGTGCGCGCCAAGCTGTCGGCCCGCAACGGCCTGACCCTGGCCGAGGCCACGGCCAGCTGCATCGTCGACGTCCTGGCCGGCACGGTGGGCCTGGTCATGTTCGTGCTGACCAGCCTGATCGTCGCCATGGTCACCCTGCACGACCCGCGCCTGGCCCAGGCGGGCCTGGCCCTGGTCGGCATCATCCTGGCCATTATCGCGGCGGCCTACGTCGCCCACAGGGCCGGTGTCGGCCGGCGCCTGGGCCAGTTCTCGCAGCGTTGGACCGCCCTGGCCGGCCGGGTCGGCGAACTGGGCGAGGCCTTCCGCGTCATCGGCCGCCAGCGCAACAACCTGTTCGCGTCCTGGGCCTGGCACCTGGCCGCCTGGATCGCCGGCGCGTTCGAGACCTATGTCTCGATGTGGGCCCTTGGCCTCAATCCTACCCTGCTGCAGGCTTTGATCGTCGAGGGCCTGGCCCAGACGGCCAAGGTCGTCGGCTTCGCCATCCCTGGCGCCCTGGGCGTGCAGGAAGGCGGCTACCTGCTGCTGGGCGGCGCGCTGGGCCTGACACCCGACCAGGCCCTGGCCCTATCGCTGCTGCGCCGCCTGCGCGAGCTGGTCCTGGGCGGCATCGGCCTGGTGCTGTGGCGCATGACCAAGCCCGAAGCGACGATCGCTAAAGAATCCGACAGCGAAGCGGCGCCCGCCTGAGGTCTATCAGACGGGTCAACAACCCCACCGGATTGCCATTCCTCTGATGACCTAGCCGCGACGTAGCGGATCGACCGGAGCCGGGTCGTCGCGATCGCCCTGGCCGTTCCACGTCCGTCGCCCCCGATCACGTCCTTTCAAGACATCCCCTCAGGGGACAATCCAAGGAGCCCCCTATGGACGCGAAGACCTGCGCCGCCTGCGACTGTGAGCTGGAGACCGACATCATCGCCGTCACCCTCGGCGGCCGGGCCGTCGAGGTCTGCTGCACGGAATGCGCCCTGGCCTTGGGAGAAGCCCAGGCCGCCATCAACGCCCTGGAAGCCCGAGCCCAATGACCACCGCCATGACCCGCCGCCGCTGGCTGACCGCCTCGACCTGTCTCGTCGCCATGACCCTGTCGAGCCTTGAGGCCCGCGCCGACCAGCTGGACGCCGCCTATGACGCCAAGGCCGCCGAGCGCTGGACCCGCGAGCGCCGCTTCCAGGTCACGCCCTATGGCCGCACGGCCTATATCGATCGCGGGACCGGCCCCGTCGCCCTGTTCTTGCACGGCTTTCCGCTGAGCAGCTTCCAGTGGCGGGGCGCCATCGACCGGCTCGAGCAGCATCG
The DNA here is from genome assembly GCF_058808315.1 of Caulobacter sp. GW821-FHT11E11. Classification (NCBI taxonomy): domain Bacteria; kingdom Pseudomonadati; phylum Pseudomonadota; class Alphaproteobacteria; order Caulobacterales; family Caulobacteraceae; genus Caulobacter; species Caulobacter sp. GW821-FHT11E11. The sequence continues at coordinate 369,900 of NZ_JBXARO010000002.1, read as the reverse complement.
CCGCTGCCTGGCGCCGGACTCCATGGGCCTGGGCTTCACCGAAGTGCTGCCGGGCAAGTCCGTGACCCCCGCCGACCAGGCGAAGATGCTTATCGCCTTCCTCGACGCCCTGGGTGTCGACACCGTCGATCTGATCGCCAACGACAGCGGCGGCGCGGTGGCGCAACTGTTCGCCGTCAGCCACACCAAGCGCGTGCGCTCGTTGCTGCTGACCAATTGCGATGTCGAGACCAACAGCCCGCCGCCGGCCCTGACCCCGGTGTTCGAGCTGGCCGAGATGGGAATCTGGCCCGACGCCTGGCTGGATCCCTGGCTGAAGGACCCGACCAAGGCCCGCGCGCCCGACGGCCTGGGCGGCATGTGTTTCAGCAACCCGGCCCACCCGACCGACGCGGCGCTGAAGCAATATCTCGGCCCTATCCTGCAGTCGGTCGAGCGCAAGGACCTGGCCAATCGCTACGCCCTGGGCCTGAAGCCCAATCCGCTGGCCGGCGTCGAGGCCTCGTTGCGCCAGCTGGACATCCCCGTGCGGATCATCTGGGGTCAGAGCGACCCGATCTTCCCGCCGGCGGACGGCGAGTACCTGGCCCGGACCCTGCCGCGCGTGGAAAACATCCGCCGGATCGCGGAAGCCAAGCTGTTCTTCCCCGAGGAGTATCCCCATATCGTCGCCGAGGAAGCGCGACTGCTGTGGAAGGTCGCGTGAGGATCCGATGAGCGGATACGCCGTCCAGCACCTGCTCGATACGCCCACCGTGTCGCTGTACGACGTGGTCTGCGACGGCGCGTGCCGGCACAAGAGCGGCGAGGAATGCGCCCACGGCGCGCACCTGGTGTTCCCCTATCGCGGCGTCTTCATGCACCACTTGGGCGGCGACCGCGATGCCGTGGCCGAGCCCAACCAGGTAATGTTCTTCAATGGCGACGAAGGCTTCCGGGTCAGTCACCCGGTCGACGGCGGCGACGCCTGCCTGTCGTTGTCGCTGAGCCCGGACATGCTGGCCGAGCTGACGCCGAAGGACCAGACGCGCGGCGGTCCCGAGGTCGCCTTTGAGTCCCAAAGGCGCGGCATCGATCCCCGCGCCCAGGCCCTGGTCGCCCTGCTGCGCCACAGCCTGACGCGCGGCACGATCGAGACCCTGGAGGCCGAGACCCTGTCGCTGACCCTGGTGCGCCGCGCCCTGGGCGAGCGGACCTCACACGCCAGCGCCGGTAGCTGGGGCCGCACCAAGTTGGTGGACCGCGCCAAGCTGGTGCTGGCCTCTGACCTCGGTCGCCGCTGGACCCTGGCCGAGATCGCAGACGAGGTCGGCGTCTCGCCGGTCTACCTGACCCAGGTCTTCCAGCAGGTCGAGGGCGTGCCGCTGTATCGGTATCAACTGCGGCTGCGCCTGGCCCGAGCGCTGGACCTCTTGGACCGCTACGATCACCTGACCAACCTGGCGCTGGACCTGGGCTTCTCCAGCCACAGCCACTTCAGCGCCGCGTTCAAGCAGCACTACGACCGCACGCCGGCTCAGTTTCAGCGCTCGGTCCGCGCGCAAGCTTAAATCCCATATCGCAGGATAATGTCCTGCATTTTGACATTGAACCCCTCCCCTGGCGGCGCTACCAAAGTCCTTGGACTTTGCACGCGATAGGGAGGCGGCATGATCCTGGATCGGCGCACGCTGCTGGCTGGCCTCGTTCTCGCGCCGAGCGCCGCGCTCGCCAGGGAGGACGCCCCCGTGTGGGTCTTCGATTTCACCACCACATCCATCGGGGCCTATGACCCCGCCGTCGGCCACGGCTTCGAGCCGAGTCCCGGCCGCCTGTTCTCGGTGAAGGTCCCCGAGGGCGACTATCGGATCACGCTGGACCTGGGCGGCGACAAGGCGTCCGAGACCACGGTCAAGGCCGAGTCCCGGCGGCTGATGCTGGAGACCGTCCGCGTCGGCGCTCGCAAGACCCATACCCGCACCATCGTCGTCAATGTCCGCCGGCCCGAGCTGGCCCCGCCGCCGCCCAATGCCCCCGGCGGAAAGCACGTGGCGCTGAACGCGCGCGAGGACGGCAGCTACGACTGGGACGACAAGCTGACCCTGGAGTTCTGCGGCCCGACGGCCGCCGTGCGCCGACTGAGGATCGAGGCCGTCACCGTCCCGACCGTGTTCCTGGCCGGCGACTCCACCGTCACTGACCAGCGCTTCGAGCCCGCCGCCGGCTGGGGCCAGATGCTGCCGCGCTTCTTCAAGCCCGACCTGTCGGTGTCCAACCAAGCCGAGTCCGGCGAGACCCTGAAGGCGTTCCTGGTCGAGCGGCGCTTCGACAAGATCCTCAGCAAGATCAAGCGCGGAGACTGGCTGCTGATCCAGTTCGGCCACAACGACCAGAAGGCTAACTGGCCCCAGACCTATGTCGAGGCCGCCACCACCTATCGCGACTATCTGAGGGCCTATGTCGGCGAGGCGCGGCTGCGCGGCGCGACTCCGGTCCTGGTCACCTCAATGCACCGCCGCAAGTTCGACGAAGCCGGCAAGATCGTGAACACCCATGGCGACTATCCGCAGGCGGTGCGCGAGACGGCCCAGGCGCTGAACGCACCACTGATCGATCTCCATATGATGAGCGCGGCCTTCTACGAGGCCCTGGGTCCCGACAACGCCTGGAAGGCCTTCAACGACGGCGGCAAGGACGCCACCCACCACAACAACTACGGCGCCTATCAGCTGGCGCGCTGCGTGGTCGAGGGCATCCGGGCCAACGTGCCGGACCTGGCCGCCCATCTCGCCACGGACCTGCCGGCGTTCGACCCGACCAAGCCGCCCTCGCCCGAGACCTTCGCCGTGCCTGCCAGCGCCGCGTCCAGCCAGGAAATTCCCCGTGGAAGCTGACCGCCGCGCCCTGCTGGGCCTCGCCGCCGGCCTCGTGGCCGCGCCGACCCTGGCGCGCGCCGCCGAGAGCGCCGTCGAGACCGTCGACCTGTGGCCCGGCGCGGCGCCGGGCGGCGAAAAGGTCACCGTCACTGAAAGCGTGATCCTGCGCACGCCCGGCGGCGATCCGAACGACACCGCCTTCCTGAACGTGACCAAGCCCTGGCTGACGATGCGCCGACCGGCCAAGCCCAATGGCGCGGCGGTGCTGATGATCCCCGGCGGCGGCTATGTGCGCGTGGCCGTGGGCAAGAACGGCGGGTCGATCGACGCCTGGCTGGCCAGCCTGGGCATCACCGCCTTCGTCATGGACTACCGCCTGCCCGCCGACGGCTGGGCGGCCGGTCCCGACGTCGCCCTGCAGGACGCCCAGCGAGCCATGCGCCTAATCCGTGCTCGCGCGCCGTCGCTGGGCGTCGACCCGGCCAAGGTGGCGGCGATCGGTTTCTCGGCCGGCGGCCACGTCGCCGCGCGCCTGGCGACCCAGTTCGCTCGCGAGACCTACGCACCGGTCGACGAGGCCGACAAGCTGCCGACCCGGCCGTTCGCGGCCGGCCTGTTCTATCCGGTGATCACGGGAACGGCGCCCTACGCCCACGGGCAATCGCTGAAGCAGCTGCTGGGCGCGAACCCGACGGACGCCCAACGCCAGGCGATCTCGGTCGAGCTGAATACGCCGGCTGACACGCCGCCGGTGTTCATCGCCGCGGCGGCGGACGACAAGACCGTGCCGGTCGAGAACAGCATGCTGATGTGGCAGGCCCTGCGCGCCAGGAAGATCCCGGTCGAGATGCACCTGCAGGAGGTCGGCGGCCACGGCTTCGGGCTCAAGGATCGCAGCGGCCAGATCGCGCCGGTCGCCCTGGCCCTGGACGCCTTCTTCAAGCGCCACGGCCTCTACGCGTGAAACTGGCCACCGACACGATCAACGCCGCCATCGCCCACGCCCACGCGCGCGGCGGCGGCGAGGTCGTGCTGCCGGCCGGCCGCCACCTGTCGTTCTCGATCCGCCTGCTCAGCGGCGTGACCCTGAGGCTGGAGGAAGGCTGCGTGCTGAAGGCCGCCGATCCGGCCCTGCACGGCGGGACCTACGACGCCGCCGAGCCCAATCCGCACGACCTTTGGCAGGACTTTGGACACAGCCATTGGCGCAACAGCCTGATCTGGGGCGAGGACGTCGAGGACGTCGCCATCATCGGTCCCGGCCGCATCGACGGCGCCGGCCTGACCCGCGAAGGCCCCGGCTCGCGGTGGAAAAAGCAGGACGGCGAGTTCCCGCTCAGCATGGCCGGTCTGTCAGCCGAGGCGATGGCCGAGCTGTCGCCGCAGGTCGAGGCCATGGCCGGCCTGGGCAACAAGGCCATCGCCCTCAAGCGCGCCAAGCGGGTGCGGATCGAGGGCCTGACGATCTTCCAGGGCGGTCACTTCGCGGTGCTGGCCACGGGCTGCGAGGACCTGATTTTGCGCGACCTGGTGGTCGACACCAACCGCGACGGCCTGGACATCGACGCCTGTCGCCGGGTGCTGGTCAGCGGCTGCCGGATCAACACGCCCAATGACGACGCCATCGTGCTGAAGAGCTCCCTGGCCTTGGGCGAACTGATCCCGACCGAGCAGGTGATCATCGAGCGCTGCGAGGTCAGCGGCTTCGATCTGGGCACCATGCTGGACGGAACCTTCGGCCGGACCCAGCTGGTCTCGCCCGACCAGGACCGCGTCACGGGCCGCATCAAGCTGGGCACGGAGTCCAATGGCGGCTTCAAGGACATCTCGATCCGCGACTGCCGATTCACGCGCTCGCGGGGCCTGGCGCTGGAGGTCGTGGACGGCGGCACGATGGAGAACGTGGTCTGCGAGCGCCTGCATCTGCGGGAAGTCACCACCGCCCCGATCTTCCTGCGGGTCGGCGACCGGCGGCGAGGACCGGAAGGCACGCCGCTAGGGGCGATGCGCAACATCGTGCTGCGCGACATCGAGGCTTTCGACGTCCTGCCCGACTACGCCGCCACGATCGCGGGCCTGCCGGACTCGCCGATCCAGGACGTGACCCTGTCGAACATCCACCTGTCCTATCGCGGCGGCGGAGCGGCGGAGTGGGCCGAGCGGCGGCCGGGCGACCTGCCGCAAGCCTATCCCGAACCCAGCATGTTCGGCCCGTCCCCGGTCCACGGCCTGTGGGCGCGACACGTCGACGGCCTCAAGATCGACAACCTGACCATCGAGACCACGACCCCGGACGCCCGTCCCGAGCGCCTGTTCGAGAACGTTCGCGAGGTCGACGCATGATCCTGGGCCGCCGCGCCATGCTGGTAGGCCTGGTCGCCACGCCGTTCGCGAGCCAGGGCAAGCGCCTCCACACTGACGACTTCCGCGACCTGAAGCGCTGGACGATCGAGGCCGAGAAGCCGGCGACCGTGACGACCAAGGACGGCGCGCTCGACATCGTCGCCCCGGCCGGCCTCACCGCCTGGTTCAAGCCTGAGTTGGCCGGTCCCGTGGCCATCACCTACCAGGCGCAGGCCGTCTCGGAAGGCGGGCCATTCGACCGGGTCAGCGACCTGAACAGCTTCTGGATGGCCCGCGAGGTCGACGGCGGTTCGCCCCTGGACCATCCGCGCTCCGGCGCCTTCGCCGACTACGACACGCTGAAGACCTACTATGTCGGCCAGGGCGGCAATACCAACACCAGCACCCGCTTCCGCCGCTATGTCGGCCGCGCCGGCGACCGGCCGATGCTGCCGCAGCACGACCACGCGGCCACCGATGAGCTGCTGATGCCCAACCGCTGGACGACCGTGCGGCTGATCGCCGACGGCCAGCGTATCGAATACTGGAGCGACGGCCGCCGGCTGTTCGAGCACCAAGATCCGCAGCCTTACACCCGCGGGTGGTTTGGCCTGCGGACCACGCAGAGCCATTTGCGGGTCCGCCAGTTCGAAGTGTTCAGCCTACTCCCAGCCGGCCGGTAGGCTGTCGGGCGCGGCGTCGCCGACCAGGGCCAGCAGCTCGAACAGGTTCAGCGCCCACTGCGCCGACTGGTTGGTCGAGACGCCTTCCATCTCGTCGATCGGGTTCAGCACGCCGCTCCCCGCGACGTGGGTGATCGGCTCGGGGCTGTTTTCCTGACCCGTCTTGGTCTTGGCCAGGAACTCGGTCCAGGCCCGCTTGGCCAGCACGGGATCCTTCAGCTTCACGGCCGCCCAGGCCGTCAGGCGCGCGTGCCAGACGGGATAGGCGAAGTAGCGGTCGATGGCCGCCGGACCCAGGGCCGCCTGCCGCTCGGCCAGGGGCGCGTTGTAGTACGCGCAGAAACGGACCCAGGCCTTGCTCCAGGCCGGATCGTCGATCAGCCCGTCCAGCTCGAACACCAGCTCGGCCCCGCCCATGATCGTCACCAGGTGGTAGCTGCTCGTGAAGGCGCTGCCGAGGTCGTAGAGGGTCGCCGTGGCCGGGTCGTAGCCGAACGGCGGGCCGGTGAACATGCCGTGGGACGAGGCCGCGATGGCGTCCAGGCCCTTGACGATCTTGTCGCGCCACTTGGTGTCGCCCGTTCGCTCCCACGCCACCAGCCAGTTGCTGGCGAAGGCGAACCAGTCGGGCCCCGAGCGAGCTTGGGTCGGATACTTGGTCTTGGCGGCGACCTTGCGCACAGGATTGACAGCCAGCAGCGCGTGGTCGCCGTCGTAGAGATCGGCCATCAGGTCGCCGGTCCGCTCGTCGGCAGTCAGGTAGTAGTAGTGGCGGCGCAGCAGCGACTGGCTGATCCGCGCCTCCTTGGCCCCGTCGCCCCAGTGGCTGACATTGTGCCGCGAGCCCAGGCCCTTGAAGGGACCCAGGTGGTGGACGTCGACCTCGCCGGTGTGGCGGGTCATGGCCTCGGCCATGCGGAACAGGTCGGCGCGGCCGGTGCGCATGAAGGCGGTCCACAGCCACAGGTCCGGCACCAGCTCGCTGTTGGCCCAGGCATAGCCGCCGACGTCGTAGCGCCAGACGTGCCGATCCTGGTCGTAGGTGTGCATCACGTCGCCGTGGTCCCAGAACCCGTACCAGCGACGCTGCTCGATCTCGTGCTGGTAGAAGCCCAGCAGGCGCTCGTGGGCGGCCTCCAGCTTGGCCTTCACGGACGAGGAGCGATCGACCGGGGCGAAGACCCCGCCGAACGCGCCGACGCTCTGGTAGTAGGCCGGCGCGGCGACCGGCAGGGCCGGCTCGGTCGTCGCCTTGGCCATGGCCGACAGCGCCGCGCGCGTCGGGGTGGCGGCGACCGGCCACAGGAAGACCTGGTTGGTGCGAGCGATCCCCAGCGGGGTGCTGTGGCCTTCCTCAACATCCTCGTACTGGATCTCCAGGCCGTGGGCCTTGTCGCTGTAGTGGCGCAGGTCCATGGCCCCGGCCTGGGGCGACCACAGCCACAGGGTCACGGTCGCGGCGTCGGTCGTCGCGCCGTCGATCTCGAGTCCCGTCGGATGGCGCTGCCAGAAGTGGCGCAGGCCGAAGGCGATCCCGCCCGAGACGCCACCGACATAGCCTAGGCCCGGCGCGCGGCCGCCATGGTCGGCGCGCAGCCAGCTGCTCTTGGTGTTGGTGCGCTTGTCGATTGTGAAGGCGTCGGCGTCGCCCTGGAACAGGCGATAGCCGTTCCAGGCGGGCACGGTCAGCAACTGGTCGCGGGTCTTGGCGTCCATGGCCGACAGGTCGGGCACACGCTCGCCGCGCAGCTGGTCCTGGAACTTGGCCGCCAGGGCGAACTTGGTCGGCTGCCAGCCCGGGATGTTGCGGACGGCCTCGCCCCACATCCCCTCGCCTTCCCCGGCGAAGCGAACATGGCGGTTGTGCAGTTCGTCGGTCAGCGGGACGTCGAAGCGGATGCCCAAGCCGGCGATGAAGTCCTTGTTCCCGTCGCCATCGAACGTGAAGCTGTGGGTCAGGGCCAGCCGCCCGTCGGCGTCGACCGCGACGCGCAGGGTGAACGGCAACCAGTCACGGCCTGCGCCGCGATGGCGGCCCTCGAAGCGAACCACCGCCCGCACCAGGCCGCGCTGCTCGATCGTAACCGCGTCAATCGCACCGTCGAAGACCCCCGTCTCCCGCGGTGATAGGTCGCCAGGCGGGGTGTTCTGGTTCAACGCGACGAGACGGCCGCCGCGCAGGGTCTCGCGGCCCGTCAGGCTGACGCTCTCGATCAGGTTCGAGCCTGTCCGCGCGAACCGGCAGACGAGATCACCGGCGGTGACCTCGATCCGCTCCGGCGTTTCGCGCACCACGACGGACTTGGACGGTGCGATCGGCTTGCCAGGCTTGACCTGGAAGCCCTTGGCGGCCGGCCCGGCGAGCGCGTGCCCCGTCCACTTCAGCGAGCCGTCGGGCCAATACGCCAAAGGCCAGGTCTGCAAAGGCAGAGCCTGGCCGTCGGCGCCGATCGCCGTCAGGGTTGTCTTGGGTTTGACCGCCCCGCGCGGCCACGGCGCACCCCAGACCGCCGCGCCGGGCGCGGATGGCGGGGCGTCGCCCAGCCAGTGGAAGTCGGCCGAGGCTGGCGAAGGCTTGGCGGCCTGCGCCACGCCTCCCCCGGCCAACGCCGCGACGGGGATCACCAAACTCGAACCCAGCAAACCCCGTCGCGATACCCTCACGCCACTGCTCCCACTCTAGTTTTTGTAGACGAAGCCGATCGCGAAGCGCGCGCCGCCGTACTGCACCGACCAGGGGTTCGGGGCGTTGGCGAAGCCGGCCCGCTCGGAGCCGACGCTGAGACGCGCGGCGTTCAGCAGGTTGCGACCTTCGGCGTAGATCTCGAGGTTCGGATTGATCTTCCGCGAGATCTTGGCGTCCAGATATTCGTACTTTTCCGAGTAGAGCGGCTCGCCCGGATTGTACGGGAAGCCCACGAAGTTGCCGACATTGGTGTTGGGCGAGTTGCGCACCGGCGAGCTGGCCGTCGAAGTGCACGGCGAGATGCAGGTCAGTACCCGGTCACGGGTCTGGTAGGCGATCCGGATCTTGGTGACGTCATCGTCGTACCACAGCACCAGGTTGGCGAAGTACTTGGACTGGCCGGCCGGATCCAGAGACTCGGCGGTCAGCGGGTCGATATAGGCCGCCGCCGTGCCCGACTTGGTGGTCGAGATGTTGAAGTCGACGCCCATGTGCTTGAACTCCCACGGCAGGAAGGTGAAGGCCGTCCGCGCCACGAACTCCCAGCCCGACTGCACGTAGCCCGGACCGTTGATGAAGGTGTTCACGCCGAACTCGTACTCGGACAGCCGCTTGGTGGTGCCCGGGACGATCTCGTCGCTGCCGGCGAAGATGTTGCCGTTCTTCAGCGGCACCTGGACCGGCGCGCCGATCCGCACTTTCTGGCGGTAGTAGGCCAGGCTGAACGAGGTGTCGCGGTTCGGATACCACTCGATCGAGGTGTTGTTCTTGGTCGCCGTGTAGGGCTTGAGGTCCGGATTGCCGAAGGTGTTCGTGCAGGCCATGTCCTGCTCGCTGCCGTCGCTGTCCTGGAAGCCTTCGCGGCGTTCGTCATAGGTGCACGAGCCGGCCGGGAACAGGCGGTTCAGCGGCGGCGGGGCAATGGTCTTGGCCCAAGAATAGCGGATCACCAGCTTGTCCGGGATGGTCCACAGGGCCGCGTTATAGGCCGGCATCCAGCCGGTATATTCGCGGTTGATGCTGACCGGCTTGGTGAAGGTGGCGCTGGTGATGCCCGCCGGATTGGTCGGGTCGGCCTGGTTGAAGGCCGGGGTCTTCAGCGTATAGGTCAGGCCCACATAGCCCGAGCCCGACACCTGGGTCTTCAGCATGCGCATGCCCAGGTTGCCGTTCAGCTCCATGTTCAGCGGCAGCTGCTGCTCGAACTCGGCCATCCAGTACCACGACGTGTACTTCTCCAGCGCCTTGTTGACAGGCTGGTCGTAGACCTTGCCGTCACTGCCCTTGCACGACTTCACGCAGTCGAAGTTGTAGTTGGCGGCGCTGGCCAGTTCGCTGAAGGCCTTGGGCACGTCGATGCTGTCCCAGACCGTCAGGCCCTTGGTGCCGTCATAGCCCTTCATGAACGGGCCGGAATTGCTCTGCAGGCTGTTCTGGAAGATCGAGATCAGCTTGGACTGCGGCACCGTCTCGATGCCGTACAGGAAGGTGTTGCCGGTCGTCGGGTTGGGCGCATAGCCATAGACGCAGGCATTGGCCGCCGTCGTGGTCGGCAGGTTCTCGCAGGCGCGGACGTCGCTGCGCAGCGCCATGGTCGGGACGAACACCCCGGCCGCGGGCGTGTAGCCGCCGGCGCCCCACGAGTTGGTGTTGGCCTCGCGATAGAAGCCGCCGATCTTGAAGCGAGTGAAGAACGGGATCTTGCCGTCGGTCAGATAGCTGACGTCGAGCTTGTACTGGTCCTCGCCGCTCTCGACGATCCGCGGGTTCCACTGCAGGCGCGACAGGGCGCTGTAGCTGGCCATGCCCGGCGCCGTCGGGGCCAGCATCTGCGCGAAGTTCGTCATGTTGGTTTCGTCGAAACCGGCCGGGGTCTTGATGTCCCAGATGCCGTTCTCCAACGCCGTCATGGTGGCGTTGCCGTAGGTGTAGCTGCGCGCGAAACGGCGGTCGTAGCGGGTGTAGCTGGCCTCGGTGCGGCCGCCCCGGAACTCGACGTTCAGCGGCCCGCGATTGTAGTCGGCGCCGTAGGTCAGGTAGTTGGTCTTCCAGTCCTGAGTGTTCTCGATGTGATCGATGCCGATGGCGGCATTGGTGATGTCGAACGAGGTCAGGTGGTGGGCGCTGTCGACCTTGATCGAGCCCGGGATGATGTTGGCGGCGATGCCATAGATCGGGAACGAGTTGTTCGTGACCACGGTCCCCGGCGTCGTGTCGATCGCCGACACCCCCGTCGGGATCCCGCTGTTGTAGATGTAGTAGCCCGAGCCGGCGACCGACGAGAGCGGGTTGATCGTGCCGGTCGGATAGAAGGTGTTGGTCACCAGCGGCGAGGTCACCTGGTTGGCGGTGGCCACGCCCAGCGAGGTGATGCCACCGCGCGTGCGCTGGCGGTTGTCCTCATGCTGGCTGCGATTGGCGACCTGGTACTTGCCGAAGATCGTCAGGTTGTCGGTCACCCGGTAGTCCAGGCGCAGGTCCCACTCCAACCGCTTCTCGTACTGCGACCAGTTCTGGTCGCGGATCAGGTTGGGCGCGTAGTCGTTCCACTGGTTCAGGCAGCTGATCTGCGAGTTGATCATCGCCGCCTGAGCCGCCTGGCGGTTGGCGTTGCTGGTGCCCGGCGAAATGGTGTTGAGTTGGGTGTCGGTCAGCAGCGGGAAGGCCGCCAGACAGTCAGCCTTGGTCTTGGCGTTGGCCGACTTGGTGACGATGTCCAGCGGCGTGGGCGCGTTGAAATTGCCCGAACCGCTGGCCAGCGCCCACGTGCCCACAGGCGTGCTGGCGTCGGGACCGGTGGTCGCCGCGGGGTTATAGGCCCAGGTCTTGTCGGGCGAATTGTCGAAGTCGGCGAAGCGGGTGTAGCCCTGCTGGTTGTTCGAGCCGGCGCTGTTGAGGGCATGGCTGTCGTTGTAGCGCTTGGTCGAATTGATATTGCCCAGCACGCCCAGGCGGTCGTCGAAGAACTTCCGCGTCGCCACCACGCCGATCTCGGGACCAGCCTTCTTCGACAGGGTGTTGCCGGCGGCCGCGCCGCGCACCGACAGGAAGGGCTTCTTGAAGTCCAGGCCCGTGCGGGTCTGGATCTGCACCGTGGCGCCCAGGCCACCGGGCGTCATGTCAGCCGTCTGGCCCTTGATGACGTCCAGGCTCTTGATCATCTCGGCGGGTAGCTCGCGCATGTCGGCCGAGCGACCATCGCCGCCGCCGGCCGCCAGGCTGAAGCCTGAGGCCGCGACGCCCAGGCCGTCCAGCTCGACGCGGGTCAGGTCCGCGCCGTTGCCACGAATGGCGAAGCCGTCGCCCTCGCCGAAGCCGTTGCGCTCGATGGCCACGCCGGCGATGCGCGACATGGCCTCGTTGACGTTGCTGTCCGGGAACGAACCCACGTCGTCGGCGACGATCGAGTCCTGAGCCGTCTTGCTGCGCTTCTTGCGCTGGATGGATGATTGCTGCGAGGCGCGGGCGCCAACGACGATCACCTCGACGGTGTTGTCCTGGGCTGCGGCAGGCGCATTGGCTGGAGGCGTGGATTGCGCCAGGGCCGGCGAAGTCAGTGCGATGCCGGCGCTCAAGGCCAGGATCGATACGGTAGCGGCGGCCGCGCGGCGGCGAGCCCGTGTGAGCTGCATGGTGTCCCTCCCTGTATGGCCGAAACCCCGTCCCCACGGGGTCCCGCACGCCTACCGGTCGGTCTCGGCCCCGAGGGGTCCGCACCAAACACGATGGCGCATTATTAGTACAATTACTGTAGTGCCATATGTTGAGATGTCAACGCAATTTGTGGGAAGACATAACGTAGGTTTCGTGATGTAAACCTGAGCGATCCTGAAACGCGCTCTCGCGGGCGTGGAGTCGAAGAAGCCGCCGCACGCGGCCCCGGGGTCACGAAGGGGCTTTCAGGGAGGGCGCGTTATGGCTCTGAGAAAGACGAGATTCGCGGCGACCGCCGGCCTGGTCGCGCTGCTGGCGACGGGAGCGGCCCACGCCGCGCCGCGCTGGATGGAATCACTGGATCGCGGCGTGGTCGCTGTGCCCGCCAAGGACGGCGGCGTGCTGGTCAGCTGGCGCTTGCTGGGCGACGACCCGGCCGGCGCGACCTTCAATCTCTACAAGGACGGCAAGCGGTTGAACGCCAAGCCGCTGAGCGGCGGCACCGACTTCGTCGACAAGACCGCCGGCGCGGGCGCCTACACGGTGCGCCGGGTCGCCAAGGTCAAGGAAGGCGTGGCCAGCCGCCCTGCCCGTGTCTGGACCGACGGCTATCTGTCGATCCCGCTGGATCCGCCGCCGGCCGGCGTGACGCCTACGGGCGAGGCCTATTCGTACACGGCCAACGACGCCAGCGTCGGCGACCTGGACGGCGACGGTCGTTACGAGATCATTCTGAAGTGGGACCCGACCAACTCGAAGGACAACGCCTTTGGCGGCTATGCCGGCGACGTCTATCTCGACGCCTACACCCTGGAGGGCCAGCGCCTGTGGCGCATCGACCTGGGCCGCAACATCCGGGCCGGGGCGCACTACACCCAATTCCAGGTCTTCGACTATGACGGCGACGGCAAGGCCGAGCTGGCCGTGCGCACCAGCGACGGCACGATCGACGGGACCGGCAAGGTGCTGGGCGACGCCAATGCCGACTGGCGCGAAAGCGGCGGCGAGCGGCCCCAGGCCGACCGCACCGGCGCCTTCGTCCAGCCGGACGGGACCAAGGTCGCCAAGGTCCAGGGCCGCATCCTCAAGGGTCCCGAATATCTGACCGTCTTCGAGGGCGCGACCGGCAAGGCCCTGGCCAGCGCTCCCTACGCGCCCCAGCGCGATCCACGCACCGATGCTCCCAGCGTCGAGCAGATGACGGAGATCTGGGGCGACGGCTACGCCAACCGCTCGGACCGCTTCCTGGCCGGCACCGCCTATCTGGACGACCAGCGGCCCAGCATCATCATGGCGCGCGGTTACTACGGTCGCAGCACGATCGCGGCCTGGGACTTCCGGGATGGCAAGCTGACCCCGCGCTGGCTGTTCGACAGCGCCACGCCGGGCAACGAGGCCTTCGGCGGCCAGGGCAACCACCAGCTCAGCGTCGCGGACGTCGACGGCGATGGCCGCGATGAGATCGTCTATGGCTCGATGAGCGTGGACGACAACGGCAAGGGCCTGTGGAGCGCTCGCCTCTTCCACGGCGACACCATGCATGTCGGCGACCTGGATCCCACCCATCCGGGCCTGGAGAAGTTCGGCGTCCACGAGAGCCCCAAGAGCAATGGCGGCGTTGGCGCGGCCATGCTGGACGCCAAGACCGGCAAGGTCTTGTGGAGCACGCCCACCGACAAGGACACCGGCCGAGGCCTGGCCGCCGACATCGACCCGCGCTTCCCCGGCGACGAGGCCTGGGGCAGCAACTCGGACGCGCTCTACACCGCCCAGGGCCAGGTGATCGAGGGCGCCAAGCACCCGCGCCAGACCAACTTCGCGGTCTGGTGGGACAGCGACCCCCTGCGCGAACTGTTGGACAAGAACCAGATCAGCAAGTGGGACTGGAAGACCGGCCAGGCTCAGCCGCTGCTGACCGCCGAGGGCATGACCTCCAACAACGGCACGAAGGCGACTCCGACCCTGTCGGCCGACCTGCTGGGCGACTGGCGTGAAGAGGTGATCTGGCGGGCCGAGGACAACAAATCCCTGCGGATCTACGCCACGCCCTATCCCACCGACCGCCGCCTGGTGACGCTGATGCACGACCCGCAGTACCGCGTCTCGATCGCCTGGCAGAACACCGCCTATAACCAGCCGCCGCACACCAGCTTCCACCTGGGCGAAGGCATGAAACAGCCCAAGCCCGCGGCCATCGTCACTCGTAAGGCGTCGCAATGAAGTCGTTTGTTCTTGGCGGTCTGGCCGCCCTGCTCCTGGTCGGCGGCGCGAACGCCCAGGACGTCATGACCATGGGCAAGCCCGGCGCGCCCGAGCCGCCGCTGGAGTGGGTGGACAAGACCACCGGCCACCGGATCGTCCGCCTGTCGCGCGAACCGGGCAGCTCCAGCCTGTACTTCAACTACAACGGCTACACGCCCAAGGGCGACCGGCTGGTCTTCGCGACTCCCACCGGGATCGTCGCCATGGACCTGAAGACCCGCGCCCTGACCAGGATCGTCGAGGGCAAGGTCCGGCTGCTGTATGTCGGCCGCAAGACCGGCTCGGTCTATTACGAGAAGTCGCTGACCGATAACCCCGGCGGCCCCAAGGCCGTGATGGCGGTCGATCCCTACACCAAGGCGGTCCGCGAGGTCGCCAAGATGGATCGCGGCTCACTGCAGACCATCAATGCCGACGAGACGCTGCTGGCCGGCGTGGTGGTGCGGAACGACGTCCCGATCCCGCCCAACATGATGGACGCCCTGCCCAAGAACCCCGACGATGTGAAGAGCGCCGACGGCAAGGAGCTCTCCTATGCCGAGGGCCGCGAGGTGCAGCTGAACGCGCGCCTCGACAGCCGCATCCCGATGGAGATCTTCACGATCAACACGGTCACTGGCGAGCGCAAGGTCGTCCACCAGGCCACCGACTGGCTGAACCACCTGCAGTTCTCACCGACCGATCCGGGCCTCCTGATGTTCTGCCACGAGGGTCCCTGGCACAAGGTCGACCGCCTGTGGCTGATCCGGACGGACAAGGCTGGTGACCAGCCGGTCAAGATCCACACCCGCACCATGAACATGGAGATCGCGGGCCACGAGTGGTTCAGCGCCGACGGCAAGACCGTCTGGTACGACCTGCAGACCCCGCGCGGCGAGGACTTCTGGGTGGCCGGCTACGACGTCGCCTCCGGCAAGCGCAACTGGATGCACGTCCAGCGCAACGACTGGTCGGTGCACTTCAACTCATCGTCGGACGGCAAGTTGTTCGCCGGCGACGGCGGCGACAGCGAGATGGTCGCCCATGCGCCGGATGGGAAGTGGATCGTGCTGCTGAAGCCCCGCACCGTGCCGGACGTGGCGGGCATCCACGCGCCCGGGGCCGAGCACCTGATCGCACCGGGCGTGCTGGATTCGGAGCGCCTGGTGGACATGCGCGCGCATGACTATCGGCTGGAGCCGAACGTCAACTTCACACCGGACAACAAGTGGCTGGTGTTCAGGTCGAACATGCACGGGCAGAGCCAGGTGTATGCTGTCGAGGTGGCGAAGGCGCAGCCTTAGGACCAGCCATCCATCCTGCCTTCCTAGGCCTTGTGCCTAGGACCCAGGGTTCAGCTCGTGCTGAGAAACAAGGGCGCGCGCCAACACTGGCCGCGCCCTTTCCATTGGGCCACGCCTGGCGGCGCCATGGGTCCTCGCCACAAGGGCGAGGAAGGCAATCAAGGGATACGCCGATGCAGCTCCGCCTCGATGATCCCCAGTCGCCCGCCGGCCGCGACCTTCTCGGCGCCCGTGTCCAGCCCCGCCCGCGCGCCGGTGATCTCGACGATCTTGCCGAACGCGTCGCGATCCACCGTCGGCTCGGTCAGGGCGATCCGCAGTCGCGAGCCCTCCACCGCCTTCAACGGCAGCACCACGTAGCCCAGGCTCTTGGCCGACACCCCCTCATAGACCACCGCACCATCCATGGTGACGCGCAGCGGGTAAGAGCGCAGCCGCCAGCCGATCAGTTTCAGCTCCAGCTCGTCGACCACCTGGGGCTTGTCCAGGCGGTACTCGATCCAGGCGTTGGCCAGCTGGCCGTCGCTGGCCCAGTGGGTCATCTCGTCGTCGTCCTGGGCCAGGGCGACCGTGTCGGCGTTCGAGCCGGCGATGGTCTGCGCCGGACGCACCGTGACGCGCCAGGGCTTGAACGACGGCGTCGCCGGCGTCGGGCCCCGCACCAGGCTGACCGGCAAGGCGTCGTCGCCCACGGGCCAGCGGCCGTCGGCCTTGAGCGGCGCGGCGACGTCGAGGGTGATCGAGGCGTCCGGCAGCCCGTCGGCCTTGGCTGTCACCACGACCTTCCCCGCCTCAAGGGTCGAGCGCAGGGACACGCGATTGACCCCCGCCTCGACCGGCAGAGTCTTCGAGAGGATGAAGTTGTCGTCCGAGCGCGCCGCACCGGGGAACTTGGTCACCTGGTCGGCGCCCGCCGCCTTCTCGGGTTCGCCCGAGGCCGGCGGCGAGGGCTTGCGGCCCAGGCTGTCGCCCTGGGCGATGCCGCCGCGCCATTCCACCGGACCGGTCGTCGAGAAGCTGACCGTGTTTAGCGCCGTCGGCACACGCCTCCCCTGCTTGTCGACCACCTCGACATCGACCAGGGCCAGATCCGAGCCGTCGGCCTTCCAGCCGCCCGGACCCGTGCGTGGCGTCAGGCGCAGAGCCGCCGGCTCGCCGGTAGTCACCAGAGCATGGCGCGAGACGACCTTGCCCTTGGCGTCATAGCCCACAGCCTCGAGCTTGCCCGGCGCCCAGGCCACCTGCGGGAACGTGAACAGGAAGCCGTCGCTCTTGTTGCCGAAGCCCAGGGCGCGGCCGTTCAGCACCAGCGCGACCTTGTCGGCGCTGGAGACGACCAGCACGTCCTTCACCGTACCCGGCGCGTAGTTCCAGTGGCCGATGATGTGGCTGCGCGACCGCTCGACGTCGACCCAGCCGTCCCAGATCACCTGGTGGGCATAGAAGCCTTCTTTCGGCAGACGCATGCCATCCACCTCGCCGCTGCGGCGATAGTTGTTGTCGCCGCGGAAGTGGGTGTTGCTGTCGGAGAAGATGATGTTGACGCCGCCCGAGCTGACCCGATCGCCGCCGCCCGGCCGCGCGCGCCAGTAGTCGTACCAACGGCGGACGTTCTCGGCCGCGTGGCTGTCCTGGTTGCGGTTGTAGTCGGGGCTGTCCTTGTGGAACGGCGGGGTAAAGTCGTCCTGGAACTTCCGCGCGCCCTCGTCCCGCGAGTACTCCATAGCCCAGACGGGCTTGGAGGCGCTCTTGTTGATGTACAGCATCTCGCCGCCGTACTCGGCGACCTTGCTGGACAGCATCTCGCGCGAGCCGATGGCGCGGCCGCCGTGCGGATCAAGCTTGTCGCGGATGGCCTTCAGCTCGGCCATGTGCTCGTCGCTGATGTTCTCGTTGCCGCCCTCATAGAAGACGATCGAAGGGTTGTTGCGGAAGCGGACGATGGCGTCGGCCATGACCTCCTTGCGCTGATCCCAGCGACGACCGGTGACGTCACTCTCGGCGTCGCCGGCGGGCATGGCCTGCAGCAGGCCCACGCGGTCGGCCGAGGTCACGTCCTGCCGGGCTGGCGTGATGTGCATCCAGCGCACCAGATTGCCGCCGCTCTCAACCATCAGGGCGTTGGAAAAGTCGCTGATCCAGGGCGGGATGTCCGTTCCCAGGGCCGGCCATTCGTTGCTGGTCCGCTGGGCGTAGCCATGCACCTGGATCACCCGGTCGTTCAGCCGGACCATGCCCTGGCCGAAAGCGGTCTTGCGGAAACCGGTGCGGGTGACGACCTCGTCCACCGCCTTGCCGCCCTCGATCAGCGCGGTGTTGACGCCATAGAGATAGCCGTAGCCCCAGCTCCAGAAGTTCAAACCAGACAGCCGTTGCTTGGCCGAGACGGTGCGAGTCTCGCCCGGCGCCAAGGTGAGCGTCGGGCCGGTGAACTCACCGACTGTCTTGCCGCCCACGTCACGGACAGTGACGCGGTAGCTGAAGGTACGCGGACGGTCGGTCTCGTTGCGGACCTCGGACTCGGCATTGACGGTCGCCGTCCGGCCCTTGATGTCGAAGTCGTCGGCCCAGATGTAGACGCCCGTCGTGCCCAGGCTGGCATACAGCGGCAGGGTCTGGTGCAGGCCGCCGGTCAGGTGCAGTCGCACGGCGCGGTGGATGCCGCCGTAGTTCACATTGAAGTTGTTGTTGTTCCACTGGAAGCCGCTGCCGGTGGCCTTTTCCTTGTACTTCCAGTCGCTGTCGACGCGCACCGCCACGACGTTCTCGAACGGCGCGGGCTTGAGCAGCTTGGAGGCGTCGACGCCGAAGGCCGTGACCCCGTTCTCGTGGCCGCCGGCCAGCACGCCGTTGACGTAGACGTCGCCCGCCTGGCGTACGCCCTCGAATTCCAGGAAGGCCTTTTCGAAGACGGCCGGCAGGACGAAGCGCTTGCGGTACCAGGTGATCCCGCCCTTCAGGTCATGGATGTCGACCTTGAAGGCCTCGTCCTCGTTGAAGGCGCGCGGCAGGGTGACGGGCTTCCAGGCGACGTCGTCGAACCCAGGCGTCTCGGCGCCGGCGATCTCGCCCGTCGCCATCCGCCAGCCGTCGTTGAACGTAAACTCGGCCCGTTGGGCCAGGGCTTGGGTCGGCGCGACGGCGGCCAGCACGGCGAGCGCGAGCGGCCCAAACAAGCGCGACATACGACACCTCCCAATTTGGTCAGGCCACTTCGGGCTCTATCGCACCTTTGGCTTGACACCCGGCAGGCTGTCAAGCAATCTCATTATATCGGATGATATCTCACAAATTGGGATTTTATCTGTTAGTGGGCGGTCGCCTCCTCGTGCCCCCGCTGCGCACTTTTTACCCGCCATTCCCCCCGTGCGGGCCTATGGAGCGCCTCCCCGCGAGGCGCTCCATTTTTCTTATCCGCCTAAGGGCAGCTGGGGCCGCCCAGCCGGGCCTGGTTGTCCAGCGGCGCGGGATGGACGTAGCGCGAGAGCGGCAGCTTCAGCTTGGCCAGACGAGTCGCCACCAAGGCCGCGCCTAGACGCGCGCCCTGTTCGTTGATGTGGGTGTCGTCCTTGATCCCATCCGGATAACGGACGACCTGATCGTAGGGCTGGTACTGCAGATAGAGCCCGCGCGAGGCCAGCTGCCCCCTCGCCTTCAGCGCCGCCATCATGTCGCCGTCCAGGTCGACCAGAGGGACCTTCAGGTCGGTCGCCACGCGGTGGATGGTCGCCGCATAGGCCGCATGGGCGTCCTTGGGTGCGCCGTTCTCCCACAGCCAGCGGGCGATCGGGGTGACCAGCACGGGCTCGCCCTGCTTGGCCCGCACGTCGGCCACGAAACGCCGCAGGTTGACGTCGTAGGCGCCGTTCGGGTCGGTGAAGCGGACGATCTTCTTGGTGTCGGCGTCGTTGTGGCCGAACTGGATCAGGACGGTATCGCCGGGCTTCAGCTGGGCCAGCAGCTGGTCCCAGAGGCCCTCCTCGATGAAGGTCTTGGTCGAACGGCCGCCGCGCGCCAGGTTCACGACCTCGACGCGCGGATCCAGCGAGCACTTCAGCACCATGCCCCAGCCCATCTGCGGGTACTGGGACGGGCCGTAGTTGGCGGCGGTGGAGTCGCTGGCGATGACGATGCGCGGCGGCGTTGCCGCCACCGCGACCGCTAGGGCCAGCGCGGCGATCACCGCTCCAGCTCAGCCAGGATCGAGCGGTCGATCGACGCGATGTCGCGCACGCCCGTCAGGGCCATGGCGACGCGCATCTCCTTCTCGATCAGGTCCAGCAGCTGGGTGACGCCCGCCTCGCCGCGCGACGCCAGGGCATAGACGAAGGCCCGGCCCAGCAGGACGCCCTTGGCGCCCAGAGCCAGCATCCGCACCACGTCGAGGCCCGAGCGCACACCGCTGTCGGCGAGCACGGTCAGACGGTCACCGACCGCCTCGGCGATGGCCGGCAGAGCGCGGGCCGAGGACAGCACGCCGTCCAGCTGGCGACCGCCATGATTGGAGACCACGACCCCGTCCGCGCCGATGTCGGCGGCGGCCTTGGCGTCTTCCGGGTCCAGCACGCCCTTAATGATCAGCGGGCCCTTCCAGAGGTCGCGGATCCATTCCAGGTCCTTCCACTGGATGGACGGGTCGAAGTTCGCCCCCAGCCAACCCATGAAGTCCTCGAGGCCCGAATTGGCGCCCAGCACCGGGGCGACATTGCCCAGGGTGTGGGGACGGCCCATCAGACCGACGTCCCAGGCCCATTGCGGCTTGAACATCGCCTGCACCATGCGGCGCGCGGCGGCGTTGGGGCCGCTCATCCCGGAGTGCGCGTCGCGATAACGGGCGCCGGGAACAGGCATGTCGACCGTGAACACCAGGGCCGTAGCGCCGGCCGCGCTGGCGCGGGCCAGCAGGTCGCGCATGAAGGCCCGGTCGCGCAGCACATAGAGCTGGAACCAGATCGGCGCGGACGAGGCCTTGCTGACCTCGTCGACATCGCAGACCGACACGGTCGACAGGCAGAACGGTACGCCCTTCTTGGCCGCCGCGCGCGCCGCCTGCACCTCGCCCCGACGAGCATACATGCCGGTCAGACCGACCGGGGCCAAAGCCACCGGCAGGGCCTGCTTGACGCCGAACAGCGTGGTCGAGGGATCGCCGGCCGAGACGTCCTTCAGCACCCGCTGGCGCAGGGCGATGTCGGCCAGGTCCGAGACGTTGCGGCCCAGGGTCCGCTCGGCATAGGCGCCGCCGTCGATATAGTCGAACAGGAAGCGCGGCAGCTTGCGCCGCGCCGCCTCGCGAAAGTCCGTCGTGGACGAGACGATCACGGGACTACTGCAAGTTCACGAAGGCGCCGCCGTCGACCAGCAGCGCCGCGCCGGTCACGTACTTGGCCAGGTCCGAGGCCAGGAACACGATCGGCCCGGCCAGGTCGTCGGGCTCGCCCAGGCGGCCCAGCGGGATGCGGCCGGCCATGTATTCGCGCTTGGCGACGTCGGCCAGGTCTTCCTTGTTGATCGCCGTCTCGATGGTGCCGGGCAGCACCGAGTTGCAGCGGATGCCGTACTTGCCCAGGGCGATGGCGGTCGACTGCATCAGGCTGTGCACGCCGGCCTTGGTCGGGGTGTAGTGCGTCTGCATGCCGCCGCCGACCAGGGCGCTGATCGAGCTGACGGCGATGATGGCGCCGCCGTTACCCTGCTTGACCATCTGGTTGGCCGCCGCCTGCACCATGTAGTAGGCGCCGAACAGGTTCACCTTCATCGTCCGCTCCATGACCTCGGGCGGCATGTCGAGGAAGGCGTGGAACGGGCAGATGCCGGCGTTGTTGACGAACACGTCGACCTTGCCGAACGCGTCGACAGCGGCCTGCACGAAGGACTTGGAAGTCTCGACATTGGCGACGTCGCCCTTGATGGCGATGGCGCGGCGGCCGAGCGCCTCGATCTGGGCGACGGCGTCGGCGGCGCCGGCCTCGTCGGAGTGGTAGTTGATCGCCACGTCCGCGCCGTGCTGAGCGCAACCGATCGCGGCGGCCTTGCCGATCCCCTGCGAGGCGCCGGTCACCAGCACCACCTTGTCCTTCAGCAGCATCACTACCTCTTGTTTTTACTCATCAGCGGGCCAGCCGTTTTCCGTTCCAGCCCAGGTCACGGCCAATGGCGTTGGCCGTGTCACGCACGTCGTCGACCAGCGTCTTCATGCGGTCGTCGTCCATGTATTGCGCCGCGCCCGAGACGCTGATCGCGCCGACGATCTGGCCCGAGGCCCCACGGATCGGCGCGGCGACACAGCGGATGCGGTCTTCGTTCTCTTCCAGGTCGAAGGCGATGCCGCGCTTGGAGTAGTCGCGCATCCAGTCGATCCACTGCTTCTCATCCGGAGCCGTCGGCAGGGCGACGCCTTCCGAGCGGTACAGCGCGCGCCAGCGCTCCTCGGTGTCGTCCAGCACCAGGGCCTTGCCCAGACCCGTCGAGCGGATCGGCTGGCGATCGCCCACGCGCGAGCTGATGTTGATGCGGCGACGGCCGGTCAGCTTGTCGAGATAAAGCGCGCGCTCATCGTCGAGCACGCCCAGGTGGACGGTGTCCTCAGTCTCTTCCCACAGCTTTTCCAGGTGCGGGCGCGCGATACGCGGCAGATCCATCTGCTGGCTGGCCAGGTAGCCCAGCTCCAGCAGCTTTGAGCCCAGGCTGTAACCTTCGCGCGGCGCCTGCGAGAGCAGACGGCGCTCGACCAGGGCCGTGGCCAGCCGGTGAGTCGTGCTGCGGGTCAGGCCCAACTGCTTGGCCAGGGCCGGCAAAGCGATGGTCCCGGACTCGGCGACCACGTCCAGCAGATCCAGGCCTCGGAACAGGGTTTGGCTGCCGCTGGGAGACTTGGTCGTCGCGTTTTCGTCCGCCGCCACCGGTTCCGCTCCCCTTGACGCTGGTTTCATTTTGTAGCACTACCTCTCATATTGTGGAACGCAAGGCAAGCGGAACGACGGCGACTCTGTATGAGCGCGCCCGCCTCGCGAACCGATAGCGTGACATAGGTTATGTTGGGGAGGTAGGCGCGGCCTAAAGGCGGCGTCACGGGCCTGCTGGAACGCTTCCGGCATGCGCACCTCCCTTGTCCCCAGGCGGCGTCGAGGACGGCCGCCGCAAGGTTGGAGCCTCGTCGTCCATGGCGTTTCCGGTCATCAAGCATGTTCGCGCCTTCGTGGTTCGGGGCGGCGGCGCCGACTATCATGACCAGGGCGATGGCCACTGGATTGACGACCACATCGCCACGCCGATGTCGCGCTATCCGGAATATCGCCAGAGCCGCCAATCGTTCGGCATCAACGTGCTGGGCACGCTGGTCGTCGAGATCGAGGCCGCCGACGGCACGATCGGCTTCGCGGTGACCACCGGCGGCGAGCCCGCCGCCTATATCGTCGAAAAGCACCTGGCCCGCTTCCTGGAAGGCCGCGACCCGACCGAGGTCGAGAAGATCTGGGACCAGATGTACTTCTCCACCCAGTACTACGGCCGCAAGGGCCTGGTGGTGAACGCCATCTCGGGCGTCGACCTGGCGCTGTACGACCTGCTGGGCAAGCTGCGCCAGGAACCGGTCTACGCCCTGCTGGGCGGCAAGGTCCGCGACGAGCTGACCTTCTACGCCACGGGCGCGCGCCCGGACCTGGCCAAGCAGATGGGCTTCATCGGCGGCAAGATGCCCCTGCACCACGGCCCGGCCGAGGGCGAGGAAGGCCTGCGCAAGAACATCGAGGAACTGGCCACCATGCGAGAGCGCTGTGGCGACGATTTCTGGCTGATGTTCGACTGCTGGATGTCGCTGGACCTGAACTACGCCACCAAGCTGGCCCACAAGGCCCACGAGTATGGCCTGAAGTGGATCGAGGAAGCCCTCAGCCCCGACGACTACTGGGGCTATCGCGACCTGAAGAAGAATGCCCCCACCGGCATGCTGGTCACCACCGGCGAGCACGAAGCCACCCGCTGGGGCTTCCGCATGCTGCTGGAGATGGAGTGCTGCGACATCATCCAGCCGGACGTGGGCTGGTGCGGCGGCGTCACCGAGCTGATCAAGATCGCCAACCTGGCCGACAGCAAGGGCGTGATGATGATCCCGCACGGCTCGTCCGTGTACAGCTACCACTTCGTCATCACGCGCCATAACAGCCCGTTCGCCGAGTTCCTGATGATGGCCCCGAAGGCCGACGAGGTGGTGCCGATGTTCCACCCGCAGCTGATCGGCGAACCCGTTCCGGTGAACGGCAAGCTCAAGCTCTCCGACGCGCCGGGCTTCGGCGTCGAACTCAATCGCGAGGTCGGCTTGCACCGTCCTTACGCCCGCTGATCCATTTGAAAGCGTAGATCCATGAAACTGCTCCGCTACGGCCCCAAGGGCGCCGAGAAGCCCGGCCTGCTCGACAACGAAGGCAAGATCCGCGACCTGTCGGGCCACGTGGCCGACATCACCGGCGCCCAGCTGTCGCCGGCCAGCCTGAAGGCCCTGGCCGCCATCGACCCGGCCACCCTGCCCGTCGTCGAGGGCTCGCCCCGCTACGGCGTGCCGGTCAACGGCGTTTCCAAGTTCATCGCCGTGGGCCTGAACTTCGCCGACCACGCCGCCGAGTCGAACCTGCCGATCCCGGCCGAGCCGGTGCTGTTCACCAAGGCCGTCAGCTGCCTGACCGGTCCGAACGACAACGTCATGATCCCGCGCGGTTCGGAAAAGACCGACTGGGAAGTCGAACTGGGCGTCGTGATCGGTTCGCGCGCCAGCTACGTCACCGAGGACGAGGCCCTGGACTACGTGGCCGGCTACGTCCTGATCAACGACGTCTCGGAACGCGCCTTCCAGATCGAGCGTGGCGGCACCTGGGACAAGGGCAAGGGTTGCGACACCTTTGGCCCCGTGGGTCCCTGGATGGTCACCTCGGACGAGGTCGGCGACCCGCAGGACCTGGGCATGTGGCTGGACATCAACGGCGCCCGTAAGCAGGACGGCTCGTCCAAGACCATGATCTTCCCGATCAGCAAGCTGGTCTCGTACATCAGCGAGTTCATGACGCTGGAACCGGGTGACCTGATCACCACCGGCACCCCGCCCGGCGTCGGCATGGGCCAGAAGCCCGAGCCCGTTTATCTGAAGGCCGGCGACGAGATCCGCCTGGGCATCGAGAAGCTGGGCGAACAGCGCCAGATCGTCGTCGCCTGGTCGAAGGACGGCGCCCAGTGAGCACCATCTATCCCAATCGTTTCGCCGGCCGCGTCGCGGTCATCACCGGCGGCGCCTCGGGCCTGGGCAAGGCCGTGGCCGCGCGCATCGTCGCCGAAGGCGGCCAGGTCTCGCTGTGGGACCTTGACGCCGATGGCCTGAAGGCCGCCGCCGAGGAAGTGGGCGCGACCCACACCGTCGCGCTGGATGTCTCGGACGAAACCGCTGTTCTGGCCGCTGGCCAAGCGGCCAACGCGGCCCTGGGCCGCGTCGACATCCTGGTCGCTTCAGCCGGCATCACCGGCGCTACCGCCCCGGTGTACGAGTACCCGACCGACAGCTGGAAGCGCGTCTTCGACATCAACGTCAACGGCGTCTTCTACTGCGCCAAGTCGATCGCGCCGCTGATGATCGCCCAAGGCTACGGCCGGATCGTCAATGTCGCCTCGGTGGCCGGCAAGGAAGGCAATCCCAACGCCGGCGCCTATTCGGCGTCGAAGGCGGCGGTGATCGGCCTGACCAAGTCGCTGGGCAAGGAACTGGCCACCAAGGGCGTCATCGTCAACAGCCTGACCCCGGCCACCTTCGAGAGCCCGATCCTGGAGCAACTGCCCGCCAGCCAGGTCGAGTACATGAAGGGCAAGATCCCGATGGGCCGCCTCGGCGAGATCCACGAGAGCGCCGCCATGGTCTGCTTCATGGCGTCGGAGGAGTGCAGCTTCACCACCGCCTCGACCTTCGACACCTCCGGCGGCCGGACCACGTTCTAGGGAGTAGCTGGAGCCATGGCGTACACGGGCCCCATCGTCGATCCCCACATGCATCTGTGGGACCTCGATCGGCACTATTACGCCTGGCTCCAGGACACGCCGCTGCCGAACAACCCGGCCGGCGACATGTCCGGAATCGCCTACAAGTCCTACGGACTGGACGACTATCTGGCCGATGCGAAGGGCTGGAACGTCGTCCAGGCCGTCCATGTCGAGTGCGGCCTGCCACCCAAGGACCAGCTGTCCGAGACCGACTGGCTGCAGTCGATCGCCGACCAGCGCGGCGTGATCGGTGGCATCGTCGCCGGCGCCAATCTGGACGATCCGGCCGTCGAAGCTATGCTGGCGGCCCACGCCGCCCGCAAAGCCGTCCGAGGCATCCGCCAGATCGTCAACTGGCACGAGGATCCGACCAAGACCTACGGTCCGAGCGACAAGCTACAGGACGACCAATGGCGCAAGGGCTTCGCCCTGCTGGCCAAGTACGGCCTGTCGTTCGACCTGCAGCTCTACGCCTCGCAGATGGCGACGGCGGCAGCGCTGGCCGACGCCCATCCGGACATCCCGCTGATCGTCAACCACGCCGGCATGCCTACTGACCGCGACGAGGCCGGCCTGGCCGCCTGGCGCGGGGGCCTGGCCGAACTGGCCCAGCGTCCGAACGTCGCTTGCAAGATCTCGGGCCTGGCCATGGTCGACCGGTCGTGGACCACCGCCAGCCTCAAGCCCTTCGTCCTGCGGGTCATCGAGACCTTCGGGGTCGAGCGCTGCATGTTCGCCAGCAACTTCCCGGTCGAACGCGCGCACGGCAGCTTCGGCGGCTTCTACGCCGCATATGACGCGATCACGGCCAGCTTCAGTCACGACGAGCGCGAGGCGCTGTTCGCCGGGACAGCCAGGCGGGTCTACCGGCTCGCGAACTAACCAAAAACAAAAACAAGAACGACATTCAGGAGGAAGACGATGAGCACGACGACGGAAAGCCGCCCCCTCGCCTTCCGCATGCAGTTGAAGCAAGGCGTCGCCGCCGAGTACGAGCGCCGCCATGACGAGCTTTGGCCGGACCTCGCCGAAGCCCTGCGCGACGCGGGCATCCACGACTATTCGATCTTCCTGGACGAGGAGACCATGAGCCTCTTCGCCGTGCTGCGCCTGCGCCCCGACAATAAGAAGGACGCCCTGCCGCTGCAGCCGGTGATGAAGCGCTGGTGGAACTTCATGGCGGACCTGATGGAGGTCCATCCCGACAACAAGCCCGTCGAGTGGCCGCTGAAGCCCGTCTTCTACTTCGAGGGCTGAGGATGCGCGCCCTCCCCGCTCTCGGCCTCGTGACGGCGCTGCTGGCAAGCTCCGCGCTGGCCGAGCCCGTCCGCTACACGATGACGGCGTTCACCAACGCCAGCCAGTCGAACATGAGCGTGTACGACTCGGCCGACGGCACGCGCTTCACGCTGAAGAAGCCGCTGGCCTACACGCCGCCCAAGGGCCTCATCCGCGATCCCAGCGTGATGAAGCATACGGACGGCTGGTATTACGTCGCCTACACCACCGGCTGGACTGGCGACACGATCGGCCTGGCCCGCAGCCAGGACCTGACTGACTGGACCTTCCTGCGCGACTTGAAGATCGATGTGGCGGGCGCGACCAACAGCTGGGCGCCGGAGTGGTTCGTCGACCAGGACGGGTCGATCAGCCTGATACTGTCGGTCTCGACCACCGGCATCGCCGGCCAGTTCCAGCCCTATCGCATCACCGCCAGCGACGGCTCGCTGGCGGCCTGGAGCGCGCCCAAGGTGCTGTCGGGCCTGGGTCCGAACTTCATCGACACATTCGTGGTGCGCCAGGACGGCTTCTACAACGCGTTCGCCAAGAACGAGACGACCAAGTTCATCGAGCTCTACACCGCCCCGTCGCTGGACGGGCCATGGGCGCCGAAGGGCACGGGCGACTGGGCCGGCTGGGGCCGCTATCTGGAAGGCCCGGCCATGAGCCGCACGCCAGGCGGCGCGTGGCGGATCTATTTCGACGAGTACATGGCCAAGCGCTACTGGTACTCCGACAGCAAGGACGGCTTCAGGACCTGGAGCCAGAAGGCTGAACTGCCTGAGCTTTCCGGCACGGTGCGCCACTTCACGGTGCTGAAGGAAGGCGGCGACCAGGCGGTCGCGGCCAAGCCTGCCGAAGCCCACAAGATCACCTGGGACAAGTACTCGCTTAAGGTCGACGGCCAGCGAGTGTTCTCGTGGGGCGGCGAATTCCACCCCTTCCGCGTGCCCAGCCCGGACCTGTGGCGCGACATCCTCCAGAAGATGAAGGCCAGCGGCTACAACACCGTCGCGATCTATTTCGACTGGGGCTACCACTCGCCCAAGCAGGGCGTCTACGACTTCAGCGGCGTGCGCGACATGGACCGCGTGCTGACCATGGCCAAGGAAGAAGGCCTGTACGTCATCACCCGCGCCGGGCCTTACGTGAACGCCGAGCTGACCCGGGGCGGCTTCCCGGGTTGGATGGTCAATCAGCAGGCTCGCGCCCGCACCGACGCGCCGGAATATATCCAGGCCTCGGACGAGTGGCTGACGCGGATCAACGCCGTCATCGCCCGCCATCAGCTGACCACCGGCCAGGGCACGGTGATCGCCCATCAGATCGAGAACGAGCTGGACGTCGTCGGCGCCCCGCAACAGCGCTACATGCAGTGGCTGTACAACAAGGCCAAGGCGGACGGGATCACCGTCCCGATCTTCCACAACGACAAGGGCCGCAACGGCTACTGGGTGCCCAAGGGCTCGAACGTGCCCGGCACGGTGGAAGGTCCCAACGACCTCTACGCCTTCGACGGCTATCCGGGCGGCAACTGCCGCGTCGACAGCAAGCCCGCCAGCCCCGGCGTCGCGCCCGACTGGGGGATCTATGGCGCGAACGGCGCCAAGGGCGGGGCCCTGGCCAGTCCGAACACGCCCGGCTTCCTCGCGGAGTTCGGCGGCGGCTGGTTCGACTACTGGGGCAGCAACGGCGATTACGACTGCACGGCCATCCACCGCGGCGTCGGCTATCAGCGGGTGTTCTACGGGACCAACATCGCCAACGGCCTGACGCTGCAGAGCTTCTACATGACCTATGGCGGCACCAGCTGGGGCTGGCTGCCGGCCCCGGTGGTGTTCACCTCGTACGACTACGGCTCGGCCATCGACGAGACCCGGGGCCTGCGCGACAAGATCCGCGTGATGAAGCAGATGGGCGAGTTCATCGCCGCCGTCCCCGACCTGACCCGGATGGACAAGGGCGAGGCCGTCGCTGCCTCGAACGACAAGGTCCGCGTCTATCACAACGTCAATGCCGAGACCGGCAGCCACCTCTATGTCGTGGTCCACAATCCCAGCAGCGCCACAGGCGACGAGGCCTTCACCTTCAAGCTGAAGACCCGCGACGGCGAGTATGTGGTCCCCTCGCGGATCAAGGGCCAGGACAGCAAGATGCTGATGGCCAGCTACGACCTGGGCGGCCAGCGACTGGTCTATTCGACGTCCGAGATCCAGACTCACCTGAAGCAGGACGGAGGCGACATCGCCCTGCTCTACGGCCGCGCCGGCGAGGCGGGCGAGACGGTGTTGCGCTATGCGTCCGCGCCGAAGGTCGCGGTGCTGGAAGGCGACGTCGCCTCGGGCTTCGACGCGGCCAAGGGCGACCTGAAGCTGACCTACGCCCACAAGGGCCTGGCCCGCGTGCGGATCACTGGCGGTGGTCGCCCGCCCCTCACCCTGCTGCTAGCCGACGCCGAGACCGGCCAGACCTTCTGGCGACGCGACGAGGTGCTGGTGCGCGGTCCGGGGCTGGTGCGCAGCGCGGCGACCAAGGGCGGCGTCCTGAGCCTCACCGGCGACACCGAAACCGACAGCCCGCTGGAGATCTTCGCGCCCAAGGCCGTGACCGCCATCCGCTGGAACGGCGCCAAGGTCACGGCCAAGACCACCGCCTCGGGTAGCCTGCTCGCCGACAAGGCCCTGGCGGGTCCGGGCGCGATCACCCTGCCCGACCTCGCCAAGCTCGACTGGAAGACCGCCCCCGGCTCGCCCGAGGCCGACCCGAAGTTCGACGACGCCGCTTGGCTGAAGACCGAAGGCCGCCGCAGCGGCTCGACCGTGCGTGGCCCCACAGGCCAGCCGGCCTTGGACATGAGCACCTACGGCTTCCACCAGGGCGACGTCTGGTATCGCGGCCGATACCAGGGCCAGGCCGATATCGACACCCTGACCCTGCACTACGGCGCCGGCGGCGCGGGTCTGCTACAGGTCTGGCTGGACGGCCGGTTCCTGGGCGAGCACGAGCTGGACGGCGGCCTGCCCCGCCCGATCACCACGGGCGTCGCCACCTTCAAGCTGCCCCAAGACCTGCGTGGGACCGGCGAGCACGTGCTGTCGGTGATGGTCCGCAACAACGGCCACAATTGGGACCTCGACGCTGACGACTTCCACAAGGAGGCCCGCGGCCTGGTCTCGGCCTCGCTGTCGGGCCCAGGGACCTACAGCTTCGCCGTGCCGATCGCCTGGAAGATTCAAGGCAACAAAGGCGGCGAGGACATCCAGGATCCGGCGCGCGGCAACCCCAATAACGGCGGCCAGTATGGCGAGCGCGAAGGCTGGCACCTGCCGGGCTTCCCGGACGCGTCGTGGGCCAAGGCCGACATGGCCGCGACCACGCCCTACGCTGGCACGACCTGGTATCGCAGCAGCTTTGATCTCGCCTTGCCCAAAGATCACGACGTCACCCTGGGCCTCAGCATCGGCGATCCGGACAAGCCGCGCTCGCCGAACAAGCGCTACCGCGTACTGATCTTCGTCAACGGCTGGAACATGGGCCAGTTCATTGCCCATGTCGGCCCGCAGCGGACCTTCGTACTGCCCAATGGCATCGTCGATCCGCGCGGCAAGAACACCATTGCGCTCGCAGTGACCAGCGACGGCGCCCCCGGCGACGCCCTGGAAGCCGTCAAGCTCGTGAACCTGCGGACCGTGCGCGGCGGCGTCCCTGTCGCCCGCGTGCCCGCCCCCGACTTCAAACCCTGATACCGAACTCCTGGAGACTACCGTGCCCAATCTCGCCCATGGCCTGGACGCCAAGGACATCAAGGCCAAGATCGCCTCGCTGATCAGCAACCTTGTCGACATCACCGACGAGACCGGCGAGTTCCTGCTGCGCCTGGACGACGGCCGGGTGATCGACACCAAGGGCTGGAACGACTGGGAATGGACCCACGGCGTCGGCCTCTACGGCCTGTGGAAGCAGTACGAGATGCACGGCGACGAGCGCGCCTTCGACATCATGACCCAGTGGTTCGCCGACCGCTTCGAGGCCGGCACCCCGACCAAGAACATCAACACCGTCTCGCCGTTCCTGACCCTGGCCTATCTGTACGAGGCCACCGGCGACCACACCTACATCCCCTACCTCGAGACCTGGGCCGACTACGTCATGTACGAGGGTCCGCGCACCGAGGAAGGCGGTTTCCAGCACATCGTCTTCAACAGCGAGAACCCGCAGCAGCTGTGGGACGACACGCTGATGATGAGCGTGCTGCCGCTGGCCAAGATCGGCCTGCTGCTCGACCGCCCCGACTTCGTCGAGGAGGCCAAGCGCCAGTTCATGGTCCACATCAAGTATCTGGCCGACCGCAAGACCGGCCTGTGGTTCCACGGCTGGACCTTCGAGGGCCGTCACAACTTCGCCGACGCCCTGTGGGCGCGCGGGAACTGCTGGGTGACCATCGCCATCCCCGAGTTCATCGAGCTCCTGGACCTCAAGCCGGGCGATGGCCTGCGCGCCTTCCTGATCGATGCGCTGGAAGCGCAGATCAAGGCGCTGACCGAGTACCAGGACCAAGAGACGGGCCTCTGGCACACGATCATCAACGACAAGACCTCGTACCTGGAAGCCTCGGCCACGGCCGGCTTCGCCTATGGCGTCCTGAAGGCCGTCCGTAAGCGCTACATCGGCAAGGAATACGAGGCCGTCGCCATCCGCGCCATCAAGGGCGTGCTGGCCAATATCGACGACAAGGGCGAGCTGCAGCAGGTCTCGTTCGGCACCCCGGTGTTCGACACGATCCAGGGATACAAGGACATCCCGCTGACCTCGATGCCCTACGGCCAGTCGCTGGCCATGCTGGCCCTGGGCGAGTTCCAGCGCGCCTTCATCTAACCGATCACCGCATCAATCCGGTCCAGCACAGAGCTGGACCGGCAAGGGGCGCAAAGACCCCGCCTCGAAGGGAGAAGACCATGGCCACCTCAGACATCCGCAAACCCACCTGGGTGAACTATTGGGGCTGGGGCTCCGGCGACATGCTGGGGGCCGGCGCTCAGGCCGTGATCACCGGCTGGCTGGCCTATTTCTTCATCACCTTCTGCGGGCTGTCGCCGGTCGAGACGGGCCTGATCCTGGGCCTGCCGCGCCTCTTGGAAGCCATCACCTGCCCGCTGATCGGCTACATCTCCGACAACCTGCGCCACACCTGGGTCGGGCGGAAGATCGGTCGCCGCAAGATCTTCCTGATCCTGACCATCCCGCTGCTGCCGGCCTTCGCCCTGATCTTCGTCACCGGCCAGACCTTCGCCTACTACCTGGTGACCTTCATCTTCTTCGAGTTCGTCTACACGATGTTCCTGATCCCGTGGGAGACCCTCGCGGCGGAGATGACCAAGGATTACAAGGAGAAGGCCAAGTTCGCGGGCGCCCGCATGCTGATCGCCCAGAGCTCGGCGATCCTGGCCTCGTACCTGCCGACCCTGATCATCAGCCACTTCGGCGGCAAGGACTCGCCCAACACCTTCCTGATCATGGCCGCCATCTTCGGCGTGCTGTTCAGCATCGTCGTGACGATCGTCGTCCTGCTGTCCTGGGAGCGCCCCTACAGCGAGGCCGAAAAGCTGGTCCAGCCCGAGCCGATGGACTGGTCCAAGGCGGCGCTGATCCCGGTCAACATGTTCCGCGATCTGTTCTCGACCTTGCGCATCAAGGCCTTCCGCCAGCACCTGTCGCTGTATCTGGGCGGCTATATCAGCCAGGACATCTTCAACACCGCCTTCCCGCTGTTCGTGGCCACGGTAATGCTGGGCTCGACCCTGCTGATCTCGCAGCTGATGACGACCATGTACGTGGCCCAGCTGATCTCGGTGATGATCGCCATCCGCGTCATCATCCGCACCGGCCCGACCGCCGCCTACCGCATGGCCATCAGCTTCGTCGGCGCGGCCCTGCTGCTGTTCCTGGCCTTCTACCTGATCAAGCCGGCGGGCTTCGCGCAGGGCGTGGCGGGTCTGGGCGGCAACATCTTCAGCGCCAAGGCCGGTCCGGCCGTGCTGTTCTGGCTGTTCGTGCCGATCATCCTGGCGGGCCTGGGCCGCGGCACGCTGAACTTCGTGCCGTGGGGCGTCTACAACTACCTGCCCGACGTCGACGAGGCGGTCACCGGCCTGCGCCGCGAAGGCATCTTCGCCGGGGTCATGACCTTCGTACGCAAGATCGCCCAGTCCGGCGCGATCCTGCTGACCACCAGCCTGATCGGCCTGGGCGGCTTCGTCTCCGCCGCCAAAGGTCAGCCGATGCCCGTGCAGACGCCCCAGGCGATCCAGGCCCTGGTGCTGGTCATGATCGGCGGCCCGCTGGTGGTGATGATCGCCGGCATGCTGATCTCGTGGCGTTTCCACCTCAACGCCCGCACCCACGCGGTGCTGGTCCACGAGGTCGAACGCCTGCGGGCCGGCGCCACCGCGCCCGAGAGCGAGGAGTCCAAGGCCATCGTCGAGGACCTGACCGGTTGGAAGTGGGAGCGGCTCTGGGGCCGGGCCTAGAGCCAGCCGTTCGAACGGGCGATGCGGCCAGCCTCGACGCGGTTGGCCGCGCCCAGCTTCTGGGCCGCTTCCGACAGGTAGTTGCGGACCGTGCCGGGCGAGAGGTCCAGCACCTCGGCGATGTCCTTGTTCGATCGCCCCTCCTCGGCCAGACGCAGGATCTCGCGCTCGCGGTCGGTCAAGGGATCGGGGGCGGCGTCCCAGATGGACTCCGACAGCTCCGGCGCGATGGCCCGGCCGCCGGCGGCGATGGTGCGGACGGCCGCGGCCAGCACGCTGCTGGGACCGTCCTTCAGCAGGTAGCCCTTCACCCCCGCCTCCATGGCCCGGCGCAGATAGCCCGGCCGGCCGAAGGTGGTGACGATCAGGACCCGCGTGCTGGCCCCATCGGCCGTGAGCCGCGTGGCGACATCGATGCCGGTCAGGTTCGGCATCTCGATGTCGGAGATCAGCACGTCCGGCTTCTCGGAGCGCACCAGGTCCAGCGCCTCGACGCCGTCGGCCGCCCGGCCCACGACCTGGATGTCGCCCTCCAACTCGAGCAGCGCGCTGAGGGCGCCCAGCACCATCTTCTGGTCTTCGGCGATGACGACGCGGATCACTGGGAAGCCTCCCCAAAAGCGCTTACGGGCGCCGTCGCCACCAGGCGCGTCCCGTTCTTGTCCGACACGATGTCGAGGTCGCCGCCGATGGCCGACAGGCGCGTGCGCATGCCCTTCAGGCCCGAGCCCTCGACAAGGCTGCCGCCCTTCCCGTCGTCGACGATGCTGAGGGTCAGAGCCACGGGACTGGGCGCCACCCAGATCTGGCAGCGCGTGGCGCCGGCATGGCGGATGA
Source organism: Caulobacter sp. GW821-FHT11E11 (assembly GCF_058808315.1). Taxonomy (NCBI): domain Bacteria; kingdom Pseudomonadati; phylum Pseudomonadota; class Alphaproteobacteria; order Caulobacterales; family Caulobacteraceae; genus Caulobacter; species Caulobacter sp. GW821-FHT11E11. The sequence goes on along the minus strand of NZ_JBXARO010000002.1, from coordinate 335,472 downwards.
CATTGGTGATGGCCTCGCGCAGGGCCATGGCCAGCACCGCCTCCTGGCCGGGATAGCCGTCGGTCGCGGTCGCGGAGACCTCGGCCTGGATGTTGGCGGCGGCCAGGGCGACCTTGGCGCGCTCCAGCTCGGTGGTCAGCGAGGCGCCCTTCATGCCGACCACGGCGGTGCGGACCTCGGACAGGGCCTCGCGGGCGGCGGCGGCGACGGATTGCATCTCGCGCTCGGCGGCCTGCGCGTCGCGGCTGACCAGCTTGGCGGCCAGCTCGGCCTTCACGGCGACCAGGGTCAGGGTGTGGCCCAGCAGGTCATGCAGGTCGCGGGAGATCCGCTCGCGCTCGGCCGTGGTGGCCAGGGCCCGGACCTCTTCATGGGCGAGGGCCAGCTCCTCGTTCTTGCGCTCGATATCGGCCTGCATCAGGCCGGCGAAGCCCGTGATGCCGCCAAACAGCACGCCCGAGGCCCAGACCGGCCAGTTGTAGTTCATGAAGAACGGACCCAGCGCCAGCAGAAGCACCTCCAGCCCGATCATCGTCCGCACCGCCACCTTGCGCGACGGCAGGCGCGAGGCGAACGACATGGCGTAGATCGTGTAGACGCTCCAGCCCGTGTTGAAGCCCGACAACGACAGGCCGATGCCGTAAATCGCCAGCACCTGCCACAGCGCCGGCCGGCCCTTGCGCATCCAGATCGCGTAGAACAGCGCCAGGAAGACCAGCACGCCCGCGATCGAGGCCGCCAGCTCCAGCGGTCCCGGCCGGCGGAACAGCCACGAGATGAAGTAGAACGGCACGTAGGACAGGAAGACCAGGCTCCAGCGGCGGCGGTTGTGGCCGTCCGCCAGGGGGGCGCTGCTGTTGCGAGTCGAGGTCTCCATCTCGGCGATGTCGCGCGCGGGCCTCTCCACGGTCAAGCCGCCTGCCGTCGCCAGGCTGCCCAGGCGCCGATCAGGGCCGCCAGGCTGATGCCGACCAACACCATGACGTGCTGCTGGACGTCGGCCATTGGCTGCATGCCCGACAGCATCTGCGACAGCTGGCCCAGGTGGTAGGACGGCATGACCTTGGCGATGCGGGTGAACCAGTCGGGCATCATGTTCAACGGCATCCACAGCCCGCCAAACAGCGAGAAGCCCAGGAACAGCAGGTTGGCGATGGCGGTGGCGCCTTGCGAGCCGAAGCGCAGGCCGACGTTCAAGCCGATCAGGGCGAACGGGATGGCCGAGGCCAGGCCCACACCCAGGGTCGCGGCCCAGCGCCACGGCTCCATCTTCACCCCGCCGAAGAAGGCCAGCACGCCTAGCAGGCCGACCGACGCGGCGACCAGCGCCAGGGCGGCGGCCAAGCGTCCGACCAGATAGCCGCCGGCCGGCAGCGGCGCGATCTGCTTCAGCTCGATCAGCTTGGCCTCGCGCTCGGCGGCGACGGCCGCGCCGAAGCCGAACATGGCCGGGGCGATCGCGGCGAAGATCACGTAGTTGGCCAGCATGAAGTGAGCGATCTCCTCGCGCCCCTTGCTGAGGCCCAGGCCCATGACCCCGTAGAACAGCAGCGGCAGCGCCACGCTGGGGATCAGGAACTGCGGGGTGCGCCAGGTGGCCAGGACCTGGGCGCGGGCTTCACGGATGTAGACGAGCAGCGTGTGCATCTCAGGCGGCCTCGGTTTGGCGTTGGGTCCCGACCAGGCGGGTGACGGCGTCCTCCAGCGAGGCGCCGGCGACGGTCAGGTCGTCGACCGTCTCGTCGCGGGCCAGGAGCTCGCGCAGGGTGGCGGGGGCCGACGTGGTCAGCAGCGTGACCCGGCCGCCGTCGCGGCTGACGCCGGTGACGCGGGCCAGGCCGGCCAGCTCGGTATCCGACAGGCGCGAGCGGCAGCGGATGGCCACGCCCGAGACCCGCGACTTGATGGCTTCTGGCGTGCCGTCGGCGATGACCTGGCCGTGGTCGATGACCACGATGCGGTCGGCCAGGGCCTCGGCCTCGTCCAAGTGATGGGTCGTCAGGAGCACCGCGCAGCCGCGGGCGATCTCGGCGCGGACGGCGGTCCACAGGGCCCGGCGGGCGTCGATGTCCATGCCGGTGGTCGGCTCGTCCAGCACCAGGAAGTCCGGCTTCCCGGCGATGGCCAGGGCGAACTGCACACGGCGCTGCTGGCCGCCCGACAGCGCCCCGCAGCGGCGGCGCTCCAGACCGTCGAGGCCGGCCAGGCGGATGATCTCGTCCAGCGGACGGGGCTTGCGATAGTAGCCCCGGAACAGGTCGATCTGCTCACGGACGCTCAGGGCGCGTGGCAGGCCGGCCTCCTGCAGCATGACGCCCATGCGACCCCGCGCGGCGACGTCGCGCGGATCGCCGCCGAACAGGAAGGCCTCGCCGGTATCGGGGCGCAGGCGGCCAGTCAGCAGGGCCACGCTGGTGCTCTTGCCCGCGCCATTGGGGCCCAGCAGAGCCACGCACTGGCCGGGACGGATCAACAGGTCCAGGCCGTTCAGCGCCAGGGTCGCGCCTCGCCGCTTGACCGCCTTGGATATGGCCGCGACTGGCGGCGGAAGATTGGGTGACATGGTCGGCTCCCTCGAAGTGAAGCCAACATGGCGCCGCCCTGCCCGGCCCATCAGTGCCGGCCGTCACCGGGCCGACATGACAAACGTCACCTCTTTGAAAATCACCGTTCGCCGACCTGCGCCAATCCGCCGCGCCCGCCCTTAACGACGATAAACCCCGCCGCCTCGTACGATCCTGCAACCATTAGTACGATCGAGGCGTGTCTCTCCCCCATGGACCTTCGCGAAGCCCAGCGCTTGGCCGCCTTGAAGGCCTACAAGGTCCTGGATACGCCGGCCGACGCCGCCATCGATCGCTTGGCCAACCTGGCCGGCAACCTGTTCGACACGCCCATCTCCCTGGTCTCGCTGGTCGACGAGGAGCGCCAGTGGTTCAAGGCCAGGGTCGGCCTGGACGCGCCCTCGACCCCGCGCAGCGACGCCTTCTGCGCCCACGCCATCGCCATGGGCCCCGAGGCGGTCCTGGTGGTCGAGGACGCCACCCTGGACGCGCGCTTCGCGAACAACCCGCTGGTCACCGGCGCGCCCGACATCCGCTTCTACGCGGGCGCGACCCTGACCACGAAGGACGGCCACAACCTCGGCACGCTGTGCGTGATCGACGACAAGCCCCGCGCCCGTCCCGCCGACACCGAGCTGGAGCGGCTGAAGCTGCTGGCCCGGATCGTCGTCGACGAGTTCGAGCTGACCAAGGCCCACCGCGAGACCGGCGAGAAACGGCGCCTGCTGGAACTGGCCGAGAACGTCGCCGCCATCGGCCACTGGCGCATCGACATCGCCACCAATCATCTCACCTGGTCTGACCAGACCTTCCAGACCTTCGGCCTCAGCCGCGACAGCTACGTCCCGACGGTCGAGAGCTCCCTGGCCCACTTCTCGCCGGCTCACCGCGCCGACCTAGAGCTCGGCATCGAGCAGGCGGTCGCCCAGAAGGGCGGCTTCGAACTGCGTGTTCAGCTGACCCGGGCCAGCGACGACGTCCGCGACGTCATGGCGCGCGGCCTGTGCGAGCTCGGCGACGATGGCGAGGTCGTGGCGCTGTTTGGCCTGCTGCAGGACGTCACCGACTATTCCAACGCCATGCGCGCGGTCGAGGCGACCAGCGAGCGGTATCGCCTGCTGACCGAGAACGCCAACGACCTGGTCACGCGGATGACGCTGGACGGCCGCTTCAGCTACGTCTCGCCAGCCGTTCGCGCCATCTCGGGCTATGCGCCGGAAGAGGCGGTTGGCCGTGTGGCCATGGAGTTCATCCACCCCGACGACCGCGCCCGCGTGGGCCAGATCTTCGGCAGCGCGCTCTATGGCCCGCCGGGCTGGAGCATCGAATACCGCATCGTGCGCAAGGACGGCTCGGTCCGTTGGGTCGAGGCGCGACCCCGGCTGACCCGCGACCCGCACACCGGCGAGCCCAACGCGGTGACGGACGTGATCCGCGACATCACCGATCGCAAGGCCGCCGACGACGCCCTGGCCGACAGCGAAGCGCGCTATCGCTTGATGGCCGACAACGCCAGCGACATGATCTCGCGCCTGGACGCCAAGGGCGCGATCACCTTCATGTCGCCCGCCAGCAAGACCCTGCTGGGCTTCAAGCCGGAAGAGCTGTTGGGCAAGCGGGTCATCGACCTGACCCATCCCGACGACGTTCCCGGCGTCCTGGCCTATTTCCGCGACCTGATCGCCGCCGGCCCCGGCGCCCCGTCCGAGCCCTTGCAGTACCGAGGCCGCAAGCGCGACGGCCAGTGGCTGTGGCTGGAAGGCCAGCCGACCCTGTTCTTCGACGAGGCCGGCGTCGTGACCGGCATCCAGGACGTCGTCCGCGACATCAGCATCCGCAAGGCGATGGAAGAGGCCCTGGAGGCCGCTCGCGCCGAAGCGCAGGACGCCGCCAATGTGAAGGGCGAGTTCCTGTCGAACATGAGCCACGAGCTGCGCACGCCGCTGACCGCGGTGCTGGGCTTCTCGCGCCTGATCGCCGAACAGCCCGAGTTGACCGACGCCACCCGTCGTTATGTCGAGCGCGTCTCCAGCGCCGGCAAGGCGCTGCTGTCCACGGTCAACGACATCCTGGATTTCTCGAAGCTGGAGGCTGGCCAGGTCGAGATCGTTCGCCAGCCTTCCGCGCCGGCCGCACTGATTGCAGAGACCCTGGGCATCTTCACCCTGCAGGCCGGCGAGAAGGGCGTGGCGCTGCGCAGCCAAGGCCTGGCCGCCCTGCCCGCCAGCCTGGATCTCGCTCCCGACCGCGTGCGCCAGATCCTGCTGAACCTGGTGGGCAACGCGGTGAAGTTCACCGACCAGGGCGAAGTCGCCGTCGAAGCGTCCTATGCCGCCGGCCGCCTGAGGCTGGCCGTGCGCGACACCGGCGCCGGTATCTCGGCCGAAGCGCTGGACGCCCTTTTCAAGCGCTTCTCGCAGGTCGATGGCTCGTCCACGCGCCGCCACGGCGGCACCGGCCTGGGCCTGGCCATCTGCAAGGGTCTGGTCGAGGCCATGGACGGGACCATCGGCGTCGAGAGCACAGTCGGCGAAGGCTCGTATTTCTGGTTCGACCTGCCCGCCGCCGTGATCGGCGCGCCGGCGGCGGCGACCGCGCCCGCCCGCTCGGTCGACTGCGCGCCGGGCTGCCGGGTGCTGGTGGTCGACGACAATGCAGTCAACCGCGACCTGGTCTCGGCCGTGCTGCGCGGCCTGTCGGTCGACCTAGCCGAGGCCGGAGACGGCGCCGAGGCCCTGGCCATCGCCCAGACCCGCGCCTTCGACCTGATCCTGATGGACCAGCGCATGCCGATCATGGACGGCGAGACGGCCGCCCGCCGCATCCGCGAGGGCGACGGTCCCAACCGCACGACGCCGATCATCGCCTTCTCGGCCGACGGCAACGCGCGGATCGACGAGCGCCTGTTCGACGGCATGCTGGGCAAGCCGCTGGACCCGGCCGCCCTGCTGCGCGGCGTCGCCTCGGTGATGATGGGCCGCAAGATTTCGGTCGCGGCCTAAGGCGGGAGCCCTCGCGCCGCACCGGCGTTTCCACCTCGCGTAACAACGAGGCGTAGCGTCATGACGAGCTCTTCTTTCCGCCGGGACACCATCACCCGGCCGATCTTCCAATGGGCCAAGGGCGTGCTGCCCGCCCTGTCGGAAACCGAGCGCGACGCCATCGAGGCCGGCGACACCTGGTGGGACGCGGCGCTGTTCACCGGCGATCCGGACTGGAACGAACTGCTCGCCTTCCCCAAGCCTGAACTGAGCCCCGACGAGAGGGCCTTCATGGAAGGCCCGGTCGAGACCCTGTGCGCCATGCTGGACGACTGGCGCATGACCTGGGAGACGCACGACCTGCCGCCCGAGGCCTGGGACTTCCTCAAGCGCGAGAAGTTCTTCGGCATGATCATTCCGAAGGAACACGGCGGCCTGGGCTTCTCGCACCTGGGCCACGCCGAGATCGTCCGCAAGATCGCCACCCGCTCGACCTCGGCAGCGGTGACGGCGATGGTTCCCAACTCCCTGGGTCCGGGCGAGCTGATCCTGCGCTTCGGCACGCAGGAGCAGCAGGAATACTGGTTGCCGCGCCTGGCCGATGGCCGAGAGATCCCCGCCTTCGGCCTGACCAGCCCAGAGGCCGGCTCGGACGCCGGCGCCATGACCGACGAAGGCGTGGTCTGTCGCGGGCTGTGGAAGGGCGACACCGTCCTGGGTGTCCGCCTGAACTGGCACAAGCGCTACATCACCCTCGGTCCCGTCTGCACCGTGCTGGGCCTGGCCTTCAAGCTGCGTGATCCCGACCGCCTGCTGGGCGGCGAGGAGGACATTGGCATCACCTGCGCCCTGGTCCCGACCGACACGGCCGGAGTCAGCATCGGTCGCCGCCACCTGCCGGCCTTTCAGACCTTCCAGAACGGTCCGAACTGGGGCGAGGACGTCTTCATCCCGCTGGACCTGATCATCGGCGGCGCCGAGCGCGCCGGCCAGGGCTGGAAGATGCTGATGACGGCGCTGGCGGCCGGGCGCGGCATCTCGCTGCCCGCCATGTCCGGCGCTGCGGCGGCCTACAGCGCCCTGACCACCGGCGCCTATGCTCGCGTGCGCCAGCAGTTCGGCATCGCCATCGGCAAGTTCGAGGGCGTGCAGGAGCGCCTGGCCCGCATCGCCGGCAACGCCTACCTGGTCGACGGCGCGCGGCGACTGACCTGCGCGGGTCTCGACATGGGCAAGCATCCGTCGGTGATCTCGGCCCTGCTGAAGTCCGGCGCGACCGAGCGCATGCGGATCGTCGTCAATGACGCCATGGACGTCCACGGCGGCAAGGCGATCATGGAAGGCCCTCGCAACTACATGGGCAGCCAATACCGCGCCGTGCCGGTCGGCATCACGGTCGAGGGCGCCAACATCCTGACCCGCAGCCTGATGGTCTTCGGCCAGGGCGCGATCCGGGCCCATCCGTACATGCTGCGCGAGATCCTGGCTCTCGGCGAGACCGACGAGGCCAAGGGCCTGGCCGCGTTCGACGAAGCCTTCTGGCAGCACGTCGCCCACGCCATCCGCAACGGCATCAAGGCCACCGCCCGCGCCTGGACCGACGGCGCCCTGGCGCCCGCCCCGGACGCCGGACGCGCCAGCCGCTTCTATCGCCAACTGGGTCGTTACAGCGCCGCCTTCGCCCTGACCTCGGACATCGCCCTGCTGACCCTGGGCGGCGAGCTGAAGCGCAAGGAGATGCTGTCGGCGCGCCTCGGCGACATCCTGTCGGAGATGTATTTCCTGTCGGGCGCCCTGAAGCGCTGGGAGGATGAGGGCCGGCAGGACGACGACTTCCCGCTGCTGCAGTGGAGCGCCGACACGGCCTTCGCCACGATCGAGCAGCGCTTCGACGAGATCTTCGCCAACCTGCCCAATCGCCTGGCCGCCTGGCTGCTGCGGGCGGCGGTGCTGCCGTTCGGGGCGCGTCGCCGAGGGCCGTCGGACCGGATCACGCGCGCCTGCGCCGACCTGATCCTGCACCCCTCGCCCACCCGCGACCGCCTGGTTGAGGGCGTCTATGTCGGCGGCGAGGACGAGGCGGTCGGCCAACTGATCGACGCCTTCGAGCGCGTTGTGGCCACCCAGCCGATCCACGATCGCCTGAAGGACCAGGGCGTCCGCGCCTGGAAGGACGGCCTGATCAAGGGCCTGCTCAGTCCCGAGGAAACCAGCGCCCTGGCGGCGGCCGACGCGGCGGTGGCCAAGGTCATCGCCGTGGACGACTTCGCGCCCGAGGAGCTGGCCGGCCGCTCAACCGAACCAACGCCCGTGGCTCCGCCCAAGCGCCGGCGCACGGCGGTCATCGCGGAGCCGACAATCGGTCGCGCCCCCGTCTAGAAACACGACCTTGGAGTGGGGCTCGGCGTCGCTGTACAAACACAGTTCGACGCTGAGTCCCGAAAGGTCTGGTCCGTCCATGCATACGCAGAGAATTCTCGTCACGGGCGGCGCGGGCTTCGTCGGCTCGCATCTTTGCGACCGGCTGCTGGAAACCGGCGCCGAGGTGCTGTGCGTCGACAACTATTACACCGGCTCGCGCCTGAACGTGGCGCAGAACCTGACCAATCCGCGCTTCGAGCTGCTGCGCCACGACGTGACGATGCCGCTGTATGTCGAGGTGGACCAAATCTACAACCTGGCCTGCCCGGCCAGCCCGGTGCACTACCAGTTCGACCCCGTGCAGACGACCAAGACCAGTGTTCACGGCGCCATCAACATGCTGGGCCTGGCCAAGCGGGTGAAGGCCAAGATCCTGCAGGCTTCGACGTCGGAAGTGTACGGCGACCCGACCATCCACCCGCAGGTCGAGACCTACTGGGGCAACGTCAATCCGATCGGCATTCGCTCGTGCTACGACGAGGGCAAGCGCTGCGCCGAGACCCTGTTCTTCGACTACTGGCGCCAGCACAAGCTGCGCATCAAGGTGGCGCGGATCTTCAACACCTACGGCCCGCGCATGCATCCCAACGACGGGCGCGTGGTCTCGAACTTCATCGTGCAGGCGCTGAAGGGGGAGGACATCACCCTGTACGGCGACGGCAACCAGACGCGCTCGTTCTGCTATGTCGACGATCTGGTCGACGGCCTCATGCGGCTGATGAACACCGGTGACGACGTGACCGGCCCGATCAACCTGGGCAATCCCGTCGAGTTCACGATGAAGCAGCTGGCCGACCTGGTCCTTGAGCTGACCGGCAGCAAATCAGGGCTCGTGCACCGCCCCCTGCCCTCGGACGATCCGCGCCAGCGCCAGCCCGACATCACCCTGGCCAAGCAACACCTGGACTGGACGCCCACCGCGCCGCTCAAGGTCGGGCTGATGAAGACGATCGAGTACTTCGACGGGCTCTTGAAGACCGCCTAGCGCTTCTTGAAGAGGTCCGACTCCGGGCCGTCGCTGCGACCGCCGAACCACCCCATCCAGAAGTGGGCGTAGTCGCGCAGCATGTCGCGCGGGATGAAGAAGCCGTGCTGGTAGGGCGTGTCGACGCCGATCACCAGCTTCGGATCGGGCCTGTCCTCGTACCAGGTGCCAAACAGCCGGTCCCAGATTGGCATGATGCCGAAGTGGCCCGTCGGATGGGTCATGTCCAGCTTGTGGTGGGCCCGGTGGTGGTTCGGCGACTGGATCAGCCAGCGCCCCACCCAGCCCCAGTTCGCGTCGATCTTGCCGTGGATGATCAGGCCGATGCCCACGACCAGCACGTTGACATAGATCATCACCTCGCCCGGCGCGCCCAGGATGGCCAGCGGCAGGTTGACCAGGAAGATGGCCGTGAACGTCGCCGGATGCTGGCGCACCGAGGTCACCACGCCGAAGTCCTTGGCCGAGTGGTGATAGCGGTGCAGCGGCCAGAAGAACCGGGTGTGGTCCGTCCGGTGGGTCCAATAGTCGAAGAAGGTGTAGATCGCGAAGTACAGCGGCAGTTGCAGCGCGAACGGCAATGGCGGCGGGCCCAGGTTCACGCCCGTCGAGGCCGCGATGGCGTCGTGGATCCACGCGCCCGAGATCATCGAGACGCCCAGCATCAGCACGCGGCCGACGAGGTCCAGCACATGGCCCTGCCCCAGGATGAAGACGGCCAGGTCGGTGTTCAGCGAAGCGGTGCGGGCGAACAGCAGCTGGTGCAGCGAGCTCTCGCGCCAGCCGACCACCGCCGCCTCGATCCCCAGCGCGGTCGGCAGCAGCAGGAACACCAGGAAGATGTTGTTCAGGTGCGCGTGGGCCGAGTCCGTGTGCAGGGTCTTGCCCAGGAAGGTCAGGGTCAGCTCGGCCGGGATCAGCTGCAACGACAGCCACCAGGCCGCGCCCGCGGCGGCGGCGTATAGCGCGAAGCCGGCGATCAAGGCCGCGCGGCCCAGGCCGTTCGATGGGGCCTGTTCGACCCCGATCTCGGCGGCCGGATGTAGCGCTGCGGGTTTCAAGACGTTCCGCTCCCCTGGAAATCCAGGCATTGATGCGCCAAGCGCCGTTAAAACTTGGTGTGGCGCGGCAACTTCCGGTCGCGACATGACAAACGTCACCCCGAAGGCGTGACCCCAGACACTGCAACGCTTCGAGTCGATGCGTCAGGTTCCTCGCCAACAGAGGAGACCTTCCATGACCTTCCCGACCCGCCGCGCCGCCCTGCTGGCCGCCACGGGCCTGGCTGCGATCAGCACCGCCGCCTTCGCCCAGACCGCTCCGACGCCCGCGCCGGCCAAGAAGGATCCGTCGACCCAGGTGCAGGGCGTGACGATCACCGCGCCGGGCGCGCAGGACATGAAGACCTCTATCGACCGCCGCAGCTACAGCCTGGGCAAGGACATCCAGGCCACCACCGGCTCGGTCGCCGACGTGCTGCGCAACGTCCCCTCGGTGCAGGTCGACGTACAGGGCAATGTCAGCCTGCGCGGCGACGCCAACGTCACCATCATGATCGACGGCAAGCCGTCGGGCATGTTCCGGGGCGAGAACCGCGGCCAGGTGCTGCAGCAGATCCCGGCCAGCCAGTTCGAGCGCGTCGAGGTGATGACTAATCCCTCGGCCGCCTTCAGCCCCGAGGGCACGGCCGGGATCATCAACCTGATCACCAAGCAGCAGCGCGGCGTCGGCACGACCGGCTCTGTCCGCGCCAATGTCGGCACCGGCGGCCGCAAGAACGGCAGCATCACCCTGGCGCGCAACACCAAGAACCTGACCCTGTCGGGCGACGCCGGCTGGCGCCGCGACAAGGCCAAGGGCGAGATCGTCGACGACCGCGAGCGCTTCGAGGCCCTCAGCGGCAAGTACGCGACCAGCCACCAGAAGATCAATTTCGCCAGCCGGGGCAATGCCTACAACGCCCGGGCCGGCGTCGACTATGACCTCAGCAAGCAGACCCGCCTCAGCGCCGAGGCCCGCTACAACGACGTGACCTACGAGACCGACGCCGGCTCGTTCTACGACGGCAAGGACATCAACGGCGTCCCCAGCGCCCGCTTCCAGCGCCGCGCCGACGGCCAGATGAAGCGCTCGGTGGCCGGCCTGTCGGGCGACCTGCGCCGCAAGATGTCGGGCCAGGACGAGGAATTCACGCTGCACACCAGCCTGGAGCGCACCCGCGACCGCCAGACCACCCTGGCCGACGCCTTCAACCAGCTGCCGGTCGTCTCCAACTTCGTCGAGCGCGTGGTGGTCGGCGACGAACTGGTCCAGGGCCGCGTGAAGGCCGACTACAAGAAGACCCTGGCCGGCGGCGCCAAGCTGAACGTCGGCTACGAGCTGCAGGTCGACGACAACGACTACGACAACTACGGCGCTCGCGGCCCCAACACCGGCGCGCTGGTCGTCGATCCGGCCCTGACCAACCAGTTCCAATACGACCAGGTCATCAACGCCGGCTACGTCACCTACAGCCGCGCGTTCGGCGACTTCACGGTGATGCCGGGCCTGCGGGTCGAGGACGTGAAGATCGACACCAACCAGGTCACCTCGAGCTTGAAGGACAGCTACGACTACCTGCGCGCCTATCCCTCGCTGCACATGCAGTACAAGGTCGACGACATGCGGCAGGTCAACGCCAGCTACAGCCGCCGCATCCAGCGCCCGTCGGCCACCGACCTGAACCCCTACCGGATCTACCAGGATCCCTACAGCTACCGTCAGGGAGACCCGCGCCTGAAGCCCCAGACGACGGACTCGTTCGAGGTCGCCTACCAGCTGCGCAAGGGCTTCAACTACTACCTCGGCACCCTCTACTGGCGCGAGGCACGCGACGGGGTGACCGACGTGGTCCGCGACCTGGGCGGCGGCGTGCTGCTGACCACCAAGGCCAACCTGGCCAAGAGCCGCAGCGGCGGCCTGGAGCTGGTCGCCAACGCCAAGCTGTCGCCCAAGCTCTCGTACACGATCAGCGGCAACGCGGCCTGGAACGAGATCGGCGCGACGGACCTCGGCTTTGCCGACAAGCGCTCGGCCTGGACCGTCTCCGGCTATGCCGCGTTGAACGTGCAGGCCACGCCCAAGGACTTCATCCAGATCAGCGGCTTCGCCATCGGCAAGCGCCTGACGCCGCAGGGCTATCGCGAGCCGACCGGCATGGTGAACCTGGGCTATCGCCACAAGTTCAACGACCGCCTGTCGGGCGTGGTGACGGTTCAGGACGCCCTGAACACCTTCGGCGACAAGCTGGTGATCAACACCGCCGCCTTGAAGGACCGCCGGACCATGGACCTGGACCTGCGGGCCGTGTTCATCGGCATCACCTACGGCTTTGGCGGCAAGGGTGTTCCTAATCCCCGCCGCCCCCGCGAGCCGGCCTTCGACTTCGGATCGCCGGGCGGTGGCGTGAGCCCGATGTAGGACCCTCTACGGTCTCCAGCCGCTCAGCAGGTTGGAGACCGTGTAGGCCCTGGCCTGGCTTGAGGTCAGCTGGCGACGCCGCTTGGACGGCTTGCCGGCTCCGGGACCCTTGCTGGCGTATTCGAACAGGCGGGCATCCTCGGGCTGGTACATGGCCCGGCGTCCGCCTTTCAGATTGTAGTGCATCGGGTACCAGGCCTCGGGGACGATGTGGTCGTCCATCCAGCATCGGATGAAGGCCGTATGACCCACCGCGTCCGGATTGCCGTAGCGGCCGTCCGGGAAGGTCATGGTGTGCCGCCACGGACGGCCCAGGGCCATCGTATGCCGAGGCATGTCGGCGTCGCGCGTCAGGCGGCAGTCCAGGAACACCAGGCCGTAGGGCTGGCGCCGGTCGGTGTCGGGCGCGGCGATGAAGCCGTGGAAGTCCTTGCCCGGCCGGGTACGCGAGCGGATCTCGCAGCGGTCGAACACCGCCACGCCCCGGCCGTAGATGAAGTCGACGCAGCCGCTGATGAAGCAGTTGCGGAACAGGCTGCGGCCCGCGTCGGTGAACAGGGTGTCCTGCCAGCCGGTCAGGGCCACGTCCTCGAAATAGGCGCGGTCGCTGCCCTCGCCCAGCTTCAGCGCCGTGGCCTGGGCCCCGCTGGCGCCGGTGCGGTCATAGTCGACCTCGGGCGGCATGTTGTGGGGATAGTCGAAGTCGTTGGCGATCGTCAGGCGCTCGGCGCGGAAGCCCGGCGCCAGGACGACCATGGTCGCGATCTCGGGCGGGCCTCCCGGACGGTTACGGCCGCCGGCGTACTCGTTGAACACGATGACGCTGGCCGCCCTGCCCTCGCCCACCAGGTGGACATTGGGTTTGCGCACCGTGATCTGCTCGCGCCACGTCCCCTTCGGAACCAGGATACGGAAGGGTTGCTCGCCGGTGGCCGGAGCAGCCGCAAGCGCCTCGCGCAGGGTGGCGAAGTTCTGGGCGGCGCGGGGATCGGGCTTGGCCGAGAGAATGGCGTCGAAGCGCGCGGGCTTGGCGAAGGCCGGCGCGGCCGTCAGGCCCGCGAGGCCTGCCAGCACCACCGACCGACGATCGGGAAATCTGGACATGTGAAGCCTAACTGGGGGGAGCCTGTAAGCAGAAGCGGGGGGGGGTTTTATTAAAGAACCGCCCCGCCTGTCGTCTTAGAAGGTGTAGCGGAAGCCGGCGAAGAACTCGCGGCCCGTCTCGTGGTAGAAAGACACCAGCTGGCTGCTGTCGTAGTACTGGTCCTGCTTCTCGTTGGTCAGGTTGACCGCTTCGAGCGTGAAGGCCAGGTGCTTGTTCCAGGTGTAGGTCAGCGAGGCGTCGAAGTTCAGCGTCGCGTTGGTGCCTTCCACATCCGAACCGTTACGGCCCGGGATCTGGGTCAGGTACTTGCTGCGATAGGCGGCCGAGACGCGGCTGCTGATCTTCTTGTTCTCGAAGTAGAGCGTGGCGTTGTAGCTGTCCTTCGAGAGGTTGGTCAGCGGGCCGACGGCCGCCACCGCGCCGGTCGACGACAGGTACGTCACGTTCGAGGTCACGTGGGTGTAGTTGCCCAGGAAGCCGAACTTGTCGAACGGGGCCGGCAGGAAGGTGAAGGGCTGCTGGTAGTTGATCTCGAAGCCCTTCAGCGGACCACCGGGCGTGTTGACCGAGGTGCTGAACTGCCAGACCGGCAGGCCCGGCGAGCAGCCCGGCGTGGTGCCGCAGGCCGCGACCGCCGCGCTGTCGGGCAGGCCGAAGGGATTCTTGTCGAAGGTCGACAGAGCCGAGGTGTAGCTCTGCACGAAGGTCGAGATGTCCTTGTAGAAGTAGGCGAAGGACAGCAGCGCGCCCGGCTGGAAGTACCACTCGATCGCCGCGTCGGCGGTCTTGGCGCGGTACGGATCCAAGAACGGGTTGCCCGAGGTCACGGTCTTGTTGCTGCCGGTGCCGATGTTCACGCCCGGGGTCAGCGAGCCCAGGTTCGGACGCGACATGACCTTGGCGGCGCCGAAGCGCAGCAGCAGGTCCTCGGTCGGCTCGACGACCAGGTTCATGGCCGGCAGCACGTCGGTGTAAGAGCGCGTGGCGGTCGTGGCCGAGATCGTCTGGTAGTTCACGCCGCTGACGGTCGAGGGCACGACGCCGTAGCCGAGGGCCTTCTGGCGGGTCTTCACGTAGCGCACGCCGACATCGCCGCGCACCGGCACGCCGCCGACGTCGAAGTTGAAGTCGCCCTGGACGTAGCCCGTCGTGTCCCACTCATCGATCGAGTAGTTGCTGCCGAGGCTGGGTTCACGGCCCAGGTTGTAGATGCCGCAGCCCTGGGTGAAGCACGAGTTGCCGAACGGGCTGACCCACACCGTGCCCGGCGTGGTTGTGACCGTCTTGCCGTAGTTCACGTCGTCCATGTGCAGGGCCGCGATGGCCTTCTGCAGGTCGGGCGTGACCCACGAGCTGACATTGCCGGCCGGGATCTTCAGGCTCGAGAAGTCGATCGTCTCGGCATAGGATGAGCGCGCGACGTTCTTCAGGTCGTTCGAGTTGATGGGATTGATGTTCGCCGTGGTGCCGTTCGAGCGGGCGAAGGCCGTGCTGTCGGTGTTGTAGGCCTTATACGACAGGCCGCCCTTCAGCTTGAAGGCGTCGCTCCAGTCATATTGCAGGTCGAACTGGGCGGTCTTGTAGCTGTTGTCGACATAGCCCTGGACCATGCGGATCTCGGCCAGGGTCCAGGCGTCGGCGTTCACCGTGTCACCGGTGCCGTACTTGATCACCGGATAGGTGTCGCCGGCGCTGTAGTCGAAGCTGTAGCCCTGGACGTTATACTGGTCCCACTGAACCGTGTTCTGGACCGGGTTCGAGAAGGTCGACTTCGAGAAGCCGATCACGCCCTTGGCCTTGAACTTGTCGGTGATCTGGCGCTCGCCGGCCAGGGTGAACTGGCGGAACTCAGTTTCCAGCTCGTCGTGGCGCTGCTCGGTCTTCAGGTCGACATTGTTCCAGGTGCCCTTGGTCATGACCGAGAGACCCGTGCGCGGCGTCGTCACCGTGTAGTCGACCACGTCGACCTGGTTGATGCCGCACGAAGCCGGCGAGGCCGCCGTACAGGCGCCGGCGGTCTGGGGCGTGAAGGTCTCGAGGAAGTCCTCGTTACGCTCGCCCTTGAAATCGGCGTACAGCACGTCGAACGAGACCGTGGTCTTGTCGTCGGGCGCCCATTGCAGCGCGCCGGTCATGCCTAGGCGGTCCTGCTTGTTCTTGTACCAGTCGAAGCGCGGGATACGCGGGTGGACCGCGGCGTTGGCCTCGGCGCAGGCGGCGGCGTTGGTGGCGCAGGTCGCGCCCTTCACACTGCGGAAGCCCGGGGCGGTGGCCGTGCCCGACTGCCAGCGCACGGTGCTCGTGCCTTCGTCCAGCAGCTCGCGCTTGGAATAGGCGATCGAGAACAGCGCCCCGATCGTGTCGTCACGCCAGGTGTTGGAGATCAGGGCCGCCATGCGGGGCGACGCCTTCTCGGCCTGGTCGTTGTAGCCCATCTTGGCCGACGCCGCGAAGTTGAAGCCGCGCTTGTCGAACGGATGGGCGGTGTTCAGATCGACGGTCGCGCCCAGCGAGCCCTCTTCCGTCTCGGCCGAGGCGGTCTTCTGCACCGTGATGCGGTTAAAGAGGTCCGAGGCGAAGACGTTGAAGTCGAACGAGCGGCTGCGATTGGTGCCGCCCGAGGCGTCGGTGCCGCCCGAGGTGGTCAGCGCTTCCATGCCGTTGATGCGTACGCGGGTGAACTGGGCGCCCAGGCCCCGCACCGAGATCTGGCGGCCTTCACCGGCGTCGCGCGAGATGGCGACGCCCGGGATGCGCTGGATGGATTCCGAGAGGTTCAGGTCCGGGAACTTGGCCATGTCCTCGGCGTAGATCGCGTCCACGGCGGCCGACGACTGGCGTTTGACGTTCAGGGCCTGCGCCAGGCTGTTGCGGAAGCCCGTGACGACGACGGCTTCGACGGTGTCGTCAGCTGCGGCGGGCGGCGCGGCGGTTTGGGCGCTGGCGGC
Source organism: Caulobacter sp. GW821-FHT11E11 (assembly GCF_058808315.1). Classification (NCBI taxonomy): domain Bacteria; kingdom Pseudomonadati; phylum Pseudomonadota; class Alphaproteobacteria; order Caulobacterales; family Caulobacteraceae; genus Caulobacter; species Caulobacter sp. GW821-FHT11E11. The sequence continues at coordinate 319,009 of NZ_JBXARO010000002.1, read as the reverse complement.
GCCGGCGGCCAGGACCGAGGCTAGAGCGGCGGCTCCGCAAAGCAGGCGAGCGCGCAGATGAGATGCGGCCATTTCCTTGTTCCCTCCCAGGACGGTGCTCTTATGACACCGGTATCAATTGCCCACATGCTGCGATCGACTTCCATTTTTTGCAAGCCACTGTTCGTGAGGCTTAGTGACGCGGGCGGCCGCGAAAGCCGTTGCCGAGGGGCGCTCAACGGCAGAAATCGAAAAAAAGCGAAACGAAAACGAGGGCCAAGCCTCGGTGTCACCCTCGTGCCACAGGGGAACCGAGACTCTCTTTTTCAACTCACCCTTGTCTGAATGCGGCGCCTTTTTGTCGGAGGCGCGTTCTCCGACTCGGCGCATTCAGCGTCGCCGCAGGGTGTGATGCGCAGGTTTCGGTTCGAGGTCGTCTCGCCTGAACGCTTCCCGGATCCGGAAGGCGCGCTGCTGCGCAATCTTGACGAGGCCAAGCGCGAGGCCTGGCGCCTGGGCGCCGCCCTGGTCCGCGACTATCCGGAAGCCTTCGAAAAGCCTGGCCCTTGGCAGATGGTCATCCTGGATGACGCCGGCCATGTGCTGGCCGAGGTCGACCTAGAACCTCAGGCGCGATCGCCCTTTCGTCTCACCGGCGCGCAGGCCCCGCCGCTCCACGCGGGGCAGCGCCTTGGCCCCTGGACCTTCAGCGGCGGCCAGCTTTATCTGCGCCAGCGAACGGGCAAGAAGGACCGATAGGGCGTCCAGATCCTGGCGCGAGAAGCCGGCGAAGACGGTCTCGTGGGTCGGCGCCAGGCTAGCCAGCACGGCCTCGGTCAAGGCCTTCCCCTCGGACGTGAGGTCGACGACGACCAGGCGGCGGTCCTGGGCCGGGGTCTTGCGCTCGACATAGCCGACGGTCACCAGGCCATCGATCGTGCGGGTCAGGGTGGTGCGGTCGGCGCCGATGATCGCCGCTAGGGCCGTCATCGAGGACAGACCTTCCTTGTATAAGGCGTCCAGCACCAACCATTGGCCGAAGACGATCCCATGCTCGCTCAACCGCTCGCCCACAAGCAGGCGGCGGGCCTGCTCAGTCTGGAAGAGCAATCGGTTCAGGTCGTCGATAGCGAGCGGCAAAAGTCGGTTCCAGCGTTTGTAGACAAGCTTTCAACGCAAAAACTGGGCTTTCAGATGACAGCGTTCCGCAACATTCTTTAACTAAGTTGCATGAACGCCATAGCGAGGGCCCCCTCGCCTGTCGCTCGAACCGGCGCCGATCAGCCGTTGAGCGCGCTCAAGCCCACCACCGCGATCACCAGCCATCCGACGAGCAGGCTGCCGGCGAAGTTCCGGATCAGCCATTCACGAGTCTTGTTCAACGCCAACATGCAACGCCCCTGAACGCACTTGGCTCCACGCTGCCCCGTGATTCTATCCACAGGCAAGCAATCTTGAATCCTGAGACCATCCCTCACCTAACAAAGATATGTATTCAGGTGCAGATCACATCGAGTTAACCATAAATTAAGAAATTAGATAAGTCAGAAGCCCGACTTTGCGCCAAGCTTGAGCATAAATTTTCTTTATTCATCAGCAATTTTGACAATTAAAACAAAATTAAATGCGCTGTCCTGCCGCATTACACTGAAACGGCGCGCCCGATACCAAGTAACCCTGTTGATTTGAACCCACGAACCTGAGGGGGCGTAGTGATGTTTGATATCGCCCGCCAGGCCCTGCTGCTGGCGTCCGCCGCGACCTGCTGCCTGCTGGTCAGCCCTGCCGCCGCCCAGGTGCTGGAGATCGGCTCCGACGGCGCGGTCACCCGCTTCGACGGTCCGTCCGTCTTCACCCAAGACGGCGTCCAGACCCTCGCGCCCGCCCCTGCCCTGCCGGCCTACGCCACGCCAGGCGTCGAGGCCGTGCGCGCCCAGATCTCAACCGCCGCGACCGCCTACGCCCTGGATCCCAAGCTGGTCGAGGCCGTGGCCTGGCGCGAAAGCCGCTTCCGCACGGGCGCGCTGTCGGACAAGGGCGCGATCGGCGTCATGCAGCTCATGCCCGGCACCGCCCGCGACCTTGGCGTCGATCCGCACGATCCGGCCCAGAATATCCGCGGCGGCGCGCTCTACCTGCGCCGCATGCTGTCGACGTTCGGCGGCGACGTCCGCCTGGCCCTGGCCGCTTACAACGCCGGCCCCGCCGCCGTCCGCAAGCACGGCGGCGTGCCGCCCTACGCCGAAACCCAAGCCTACGTGACCTCGATCCTCGGCCGTATGGCCGCGACCGGGGCCGCCCTGACCGTACCCGCTCTCGGAGCCCCCAACTGATGCGTAAGTCCCTCCTGGCCCTCGCGGCCGCCCTGACCACCGTCGCCTCTCAGGCCCACGCCCAGGTCGTGCAGGCCGACCCGCAAGGCTCCGGCGCCCTGCTGGCCGGCGTGACCTGGCTGCAAGGCACGCTGATGGGCAATGTCGCCACCGCCGTAGCCGTGATGGCCGTGGCCGCCGTCGGCTTCATGATGCTGACCGGCCGCCTGAACTGGCGCTATGGCGCCACCGTGATCCTGGGCTGCTTCATCCTGTTCGGCGCCACCACGATCGTCAGCGGCATCCGCGCCGCCTCGGGCGCCGCCTAAGCCATGGCCGCGCCGCTGGATCGCGACGTGGTGTTCGGCGCCCTGACGCGCCCGCAAATGTTTGCGGGCGTGACCTACAGCTACTTCGTGATCAACGGGGTGGTCACCGCCGAACTCTTCCTGATCACCAAGTCGTTCTGGGCCATCGCGGCCGCGCTGGTGATCCACGCGATCGGCTACGCGGCTTGCCTGCGCGAGCCCCGCATCTTCGATCTCTGGCTGACCAAGGTAAGCCGCTGTCCCCGCGTACCCAATTTCCGAGCCTGGCGATGCAACAGCTACAGCGCCTGAACCCGCGTAAAGAGGCCACGGCTGGCAAGCGCCTGCCCTATGCTCGCCACCTGGACGACGTCACGCTCGAGACCCGCGACGGCCTGCTGATGCAGGTCATCCACCTGGCCGGCCTGCCGTTCGAGACGGCCGACAGCGAAGAGCTGAACTACCGCAAGGCGGTGCGCGACGTGATGCTGCGCGGCCTGTCGTCCTCGCGCTTCGCCATTTACCACCACATCGTCCGCCGCCAGGTCGACGCCCGCACCCAAGGCGCCTTCGCCGACGCCTTCAGCGCCGAGCTCGACGCGATCTGGAGCGAGCGCCTGGCCGCCCGCAAGCTCTACGTCAACGACCTGTTCCTGACGATCGTCCGCCGCCCGCTGCAAGGCCATGGCGGCGTCATCGACGGCCTGCTGCGCGCCCTCAAGGGGACCGGCAAGGCCGAGGCCGCCGCCGTACAGGCCGCCGACCGCCGCGAGCTGGACAGCGCCACGGGCAGCCTGATCTCAGCCCTAGCGCCCTATGGCGCGCGGGTGCTGGGCGTCTATGACGGCGCGACCGGCCGCTGCTCGGAACCGCTGGAATTCCTGTCCTGCCTCTACAACGGCGAGATGCGCCCGGTGCTGGTCCCGCAAGGCGACGCCGGCGAGTACCTGCCTTATCGCCGCGCCAGCTTTGGCCTGGAAACGCTGGAGCTGTCGCGCGCCGGCGCCCTGGCGCGTGGCTTCGGGTCGATGGTTTCGATCAAGGACTACCCGGCCCAGACCACGCCGGGGATGCTGGACGACCTGCTGCGCCTACCGTGCGAGATGGTCGTCACCCAGAGCTTCGGCTTCGTCGACCGCCAGCCGACCCTGGAGCGGATGAACCTGACCCTGCGCCGCATGAAGGCCGCCGACGATGATGGCCTGTCCCTGCGCGCCGACCTGACCCGCGCCAAAGACGACGTCGTCTCGGGCCGCGCCGCCTTCGGCGAGCATCACCTTACCGTGCTGGTGCGCGGCGAAACCCTCGACAGCCTCGACCGCTCCACGGCGGAAGTGATGTCGGCCTTCACCGAGATGGGCGCCATCGCCGTGCGCGAGGACATCAATCTGGAGCCCGCCTTCTGGGCCCAGTTCCCGGGCAACTTCAAGGATATCGCCCGCAAAGCACTGATCTCGACCGCCAATTTCGCCGGCTTCGCCAGCGGACACAACTTCCCGGTCGGCCAGGCCGAGAACAACCACTGGGGTCCCGCGGTGACCCTGCTGGAGACCACCTCGGCCGGCCCGTACCACTTCAACTTCCACAAGGGGGATCTCGGCAACTTCACGATCATCGGCCCGTCGGGTTCGGGCAAGACCGTGGTGCTGAACTTCCTGCTGGCCCAGGCCCGCAAGTACAATCCGCGCATCGTGTTCTTCGACAAGGACCGCGGCGCCGAGATCTTCCTGCGCGCCATTGGCGGTCGTTACGAGACCCTGCGTCCGGGCCAGCCGACGGGCTTCAACCCGCTGGCCCTGGCCGACACTGCTGCCAACCGCCGCTTCCTGACCGAGTGGGTCGCCAAGCTGGTCTCGATCCCGGGCGAGCCGCTCTCCGCCGACGACACCGCGCGGATCAAGGACGCCGTCGACGCCAGCTTCGACCAGGCTCCAGGCCTGCGCCGCCTGCGCTACTTCGCCGAGCTGTTCCGAGGCTCGCGTCGTCCCGACGCCGCCGACCTCGCCGCCCGCCTGGCCCCCTGGCACGGCGCGGGCGAGCATGCCTGGCTGTTCGACAACGAGGCCGACGGCCTGGACCTGGACGCAGCCACCCTGGGCTTCGACATGACCCAGCTGCTGGACGACCCGGCCATGCGCACCCCGGCCATGATGTACCTGTTCCACCGCGTGGAGCAGCGCCTGGACGGCCACCCGACCCTGATCGTCATCGACGAGGGCTGGAAGGCCCTGGACGACGACGTATTCGTGGCTCGTATCCGCGACTGGGAAAAGACCCTGCGCAAGCGCAACGGCGTGGTCGGTTTCGCCACCCAGAGCGCCCAGGACGCCCTGGAAAGCCGCATCGCCAGCGCCATCATCGAGCAGGCCGCCACCCAGATCTTCATGGCCAATCCCAAGGCACAGGCGAAAGACTACTGCGAGGGCTTCGGCCTGACGGCGCACGAGTTCGAGCTGGTGAAAACCCTGCCCGACACCTCGCGCTGCTTCCTGATCAAGCACGGGACCGACAGCGTCGTCGCCCGCCTGAACCTGGCCGGCGCGCCCGAACTGCTGACCGTACTGTCGGGCCGCGAGAGCACCGTGCGCAAGCTGGACGCCCTGCGCGAACAGCTGGGCGACGATCCGGCGACCTGGATGCCCAAGCTCGTGAGGGCCGCGTAATGGCCTCCTGCGCGCAACTCCCCGTCGACGCCCCGATGGTCGAGGGCCTGATCGGCTCGGTCGACTGCAGGGTCCATGACCTGGCCACGAGTGGCTACGCCGCCCTGGCCGGTCCGGGCTCGCCCGTCGCCCTGCTGCTGACCGGCCTGATGACCCTGTACGTGGTCTTCATCGGCTACCGCCTGATGCTGGGCCGCGGCGGCCTGCGCGTCGGCGACGCCACCATGTCGGTCCTGAAGGTCGGCATCGTCGTGGCCCTGGCCACCAACTGGCCGTTCTTCCAGACCCTGGTCTATGACACCTTGACCAAGGGCCCGGCCGAGGTCGGCAGCCTGCTGCTAGGCCAATCGGCCCATCCGTTCCTCGCCCTGCAGGACGCCTTCGATGGCCTGCAGAAGTCCGCGACCCTCATGGCCAGCCGCGCCAGCGTCGGCGCCGCCGCGACCCAGGGCGGTCCCGGCTTCGGCGCTTTCGCGGTCAATACCGGCGGCATGACCCTGGTCCTGTCGACCCTGGGCGTGCTGCTGGCCTCCAAGGTCGTGCTGGCCATCCTGCTGGCCCTGGCCCCGCTGGTCGCCGGCCTGCTGCTGTTCGAGACCACGCGCGGCCTGGTCGAAGGCTGGCTGAAGGCCATGATCGCCCTGGCGATGGTCCCGATGGTCGCCGTCCTAACGCTGTCGCTCGAGCTGGCCATGCTGGCCCCATCGCTGAAGGCCCTGGCCGAGGTGCGCGCGGCCCAGCAGTTCGCCGCCTTCGACATCGGCCCGGCCGTGACCGTGCTGGTGCTGAGCCTGGTCTTCGCCCTGGTGATGGTGCTGGCCGTCATCGCCCTGGGCGTTATCGCCGCCGGCCTGCGCCTGCCGCGCGGCCTGGTGGGCAATGCCTGGAGCAACGAGGCCGCCGCGCCGGAAGCCCCCCGCTACGCCACCTCGCAAGTCGAGCCACTGAGCCGCGCCGCCACTGTCGCCGCCGCGGCCGCCGCCCTCGACCGTCGCGACGTCGCACCCGCCCCTTCCGACCCGATCGGCCCGCGCATGCTGACGGTCGTCTCCGACCGTGGCCTGGCCGCGCAAGCCGCCTACGCCGCGCCCAGCGCGCCGCTCGGCCAGACCTATCGCCGTACCCCCGCCCCCCGCCGCGCCGCCTCGGGCGCCCGGAGAGACCAGTGACCTTCGCTTACCCCCGCACGCTGTTGGCCGCGCTCGCGCTCGCGACGGCCTTCGCCGGCCCCGTGATTGCCGCCGACGCCCCGCGCCCCGGCGCCGTCGACCCGCGCATCCGCACCGTCGCCTACGACCCCGATCAGGTCGTGCGCCTGACCGGCTATTTCGGCATCCAGACCATGCTGGAGTTCGCCCCCGACGAGCGCATCGAGAACGTCTCGATCGGCGACGCCCTGGGCTGGCAGGTGACGCCGAACAAGAAGGCCAACCTGCTGTTCCTCAAGCCCCTGGACCGCACGGCCGCCACCAACATGACCGTGGTGACCGACCGTCGCCGCTACGTGTTCGAGTTGGTCGTCGCCGGCCCCAAGGCCACGACCAAGGACCTGGCCTATGTGGTCCGCCTTCTGGTCCCCGCCCCCGCCGTCGTAGTGGCCACGCCCCCGCCGCCGCCCGCCGCGCCTGTGGCCCGCAACGCCAGCTACAGCGTCAAAGGCGACGCCACCATCCAGCCGACCAAGGTCTTCGACGACGGCTCGGCGACCTATTTCGCCTGGCCACAGCAGGCCGACCTGCCGGCCGTGTTCGTAGTCGGCGCCGACGGCGTCGAGGGCCTGGCCAATGCCGTGGTCCGCGACGGCTACTTGGTCGTCGACCAGCTGGCGCCGAAGTTCGTGCTGCGCTCGGGCAAGTCGAGCCTGACGGTCACCAATGAGGCCGCCCGATGACCGACCCGCGCCAATCCGCCCAAGTGCAGGAAGACCTCTCCGTCGCCGACGCCCAGGCCCAGCCCCGGGTCGCCCGCGCCCATGCCGGCCTGCCGACGCCCGTGATCATGGCCGGTTTTGGGGTGCTCGGCGTCGGCGTCTTCCTGTGGATGGCCAGCCACCGCGCCGACGCCCAGCCACGTCCGCCGCGCAACGCCCCGGCCGTCGCCGCGACCGCCCTGACCGCGCCCGCCGCGCCGCAGGCCGTCATCCCCGGCCCGCAGTTCACCGAGAACAACAGCCTGCCGGCCACCCCGGCCCAGATCGCCGCCATGGCCGCCGAGCCGCTGCCGCCCGTCCCGGCCGTCGACCTGGACCAGCGCCGCCGCGCGCCGACCCTGGTGGTCGACTTCGGCGGCGCCCCAACGCTGATCAAGGCCAATGCCGAGACCATGCCGACCGCCGCGATGGCGACCAAGGCCGTCGACACCGGCCTCAACCCCGACGAGAAGTTCGCCGACCGCATCGGGACCAGCGACGCCGAGCCGGCCAAGGCCACGGCCATGCGCGACCTGGACGCCGTCATCCCCCAGGGCGCGGTGATCCCCGCCGTGATGGAGACGGCGATCAATTCCGACCTGCCGGGCCTGGCCCGCGCCATGGTCGTGCGTGACATCAAGAGCTTCGACGGCTCGACCGTCCTGATCCCGCGCGGCAGCCGGGTCATCGGCCAGTACAAGTCCGGCGTGGCCATGGGCGCCTCGCGGGTGTTCGTGATCTGGACGCGTGTGATCCGTCCAGACGGCGTCTCGATCCAAATTGCTTCTCCCGCTGCCGACCCGCTGGGTCGCGGCGGCCTGGAGGGCAAGGTCGATCGGCACTTCTTCGGCCGCTTCGGCGGATCGATCCTGATGTCGGTGCTGAACGCCGGCGTCGCCGCCATCGGCAATGCCCGTTCGACCTCGCAGATCTATATCGGCTCGGCGGCCCAGGCGGCCAGCATGGCCGGCACGGTGATGAAGAGCGACGAGGTCGCCCCGACCATCCAGACGCCGCAGGGCGCGCCGGTGACGATCTTCGTCGCCCGCGACCTCGACTTCTCGAGCGTCCGCAAATGACCGCGCTCGCCCACAAGGCCCTGGCGCCGAAGTTCGGCGTCTATCTGGAGGCGTATCTCGCGCCCTTAGCGCCGTGGCTGGCCGATCCGGCGGTGACGGACCTCTACGTCAACCGCCCCGGCGAGCTGTGGGTCGAGCGCCTCGGCGGAGCCGCTGAGCGCGTCGAGGTCCCGGCCCTGGACGAAACCAACCTGTGGCGCCTGGCCCGCCAGGTCGCCAGCCTGTCCAGCCAGGGCATCAGCCGCGAGCACCCCCTGCTCTCGGCCGTTCTCCCCGACGGCGCCCGCGTGCAGGTCGTGGCCCCGCCAGCGACGCGTGAGGGCCTGGCCCTGGCGATCCGCAAGCACGTGGTCAGCGACCTTAGCCTCACCGACTACGCCAGCAACGGCGCCTTCGCCGGCGTCATGCAGCCCAAGCCCAATTCGGACGCCTTTCTGCGCGCCTTCCTGGACGCTGGCGACATTCGCAACTTCCTGGCCGCCGCCGTGCGAGCAGGCAAGAACATCGTCGTCAGCGGCGGCACCTCGACCGGCAAGACCACCTTCCTCAACGCCTTGCTGAAGGAAGTCCCGCTGGACCAGCGCCTGGTGCTGATCGAGGACGCGCCGGAGGTCCGCCTGATCCACCCCAACGCCGTCGGCCTGGTGGCCGTGCGCGGCGATCAGGGCGAGGCGCGCGTCACCACCGAGGACCTGCTGCAGGCCTCGCTGCGCCTGCGTCCTGACCGCATCATCCTGGGCGAGCTGCGCGGGGCGGAGGCCTTCAGCTTCCTGCGCGCGGTGTCCAGCGGCCACCCCGGCTCGATGACCACCGTACATGCCGACGATCCAGCCGGCGCGGTCGACCAGCTGGCCCTGATGGCCTTGCAGGCCGGCGCCAATCTGCGGCGCGCCGACGTGGTCGATCACGTCCAGCGGGTCGTCGACATCTTCGTCCAACTTCATCGCCAAAACGGCGTCCGCGCGGTTCGGGAGATCACCTTCCAGGACCGCTAACCCTTCAACCCTGTTCAGTTTTCCAGCTTCAGGCGCGCCGCCCTCGCGACGCGTCAGGGACCTTGTCATGCGTAATCGGTACTTTGGCTCGGCGGCGGCGTTGAGCTTATCGATCTTCCTCTCGGCCTGCGGCGGCTCTGGATCCAGTTCCGGCGGGTCCAGCTCGAGCGCATCGGCTCCGGCCAGCGCCCCGTTGCCCGACACGATCGGCGTCGCGCCCTCGGGTGAGATCCTGCCCGACGAGGCCGCGCGCTTCGCCAAGCAGGCCAGCTTCGGCCCGACACCGGAGCTGATCAGCGCCATCGTCGCCAAGAAGTCGGTCGCCGCCTGGATGGACGAGCAGTTCGCCCTGAGCACCAGCACTTATGCCGACCTGATCAAGCCGGTGCCCAGCACCTTCTGCTCGGCACAGTTCCCGGCGGGCGCGGACCTGAACAACTGCAACCGCGACAACTTCTCGGCCACGCCGATGCAGATGCGGTTCTACGCCAACGCCATCGGCCGGCAGGACCAGCTGCGCCAGCGGGTCGCCTTCGCCCTGTCGCAGATCATCGTCGCCTCGGCGGTCGACGTCGGCAACACTACCGGCCTGGCGACCTTCAACCAGATCCTGCTGGGCAATGCGTTCGGCAACTACCGCGACATCCTCCAGGCCGTCACGCTCAACCCGTACATGGGCGAGTACCTGGACATGGCCGACAGCAACAAGAGTCAGCCCAACGAGAACTACGCCCGCGAGCTGATGCAGCTGTTCGCGTTCGGCACGGTCCTCTTGAACCCCGACGGCACACCCCAGACCGACAACACCGGCGCGACGATCGCGACCTACAGCAATACCGACGTCAAGGAAGTCGCCCGCGCCCTGACGGGTTGGACCTATGCCCGCCTCGACAACGCCGCGCTGACCGACAACACCAAGCGCGACTGGTCCAAGCCGATGGTGATGAACGCCGCCCGCTTCGACACCGCCGCCAAGACCTTCCTGGGCAAGACCGTTCCGGCCAACGCCACCCAGCAGGCCAATGTCGACGCCGTGGTCGACACGATGTTCAACCACCCCAACACCGCGCCCTACATCAGCAAGCGCCTGATCCAGCAGCTGACCCTGGCCAACCCGACGCCGGCCTATGTCGGCCGCGTCGCGGCGGTGTTCGCCAACAATGGTGCCGGCGTGCGCGGTGACATGAAGGCCGTGGTGCGGGCGATCTACCTGGATCCCGAGGCCCGCACCGTCTCGCAGCTGCCCGGCAAGGTGAAGGAGCCGGTCCTGCTGGCGACTTCGCTGGCGCGGGCCATCGGCTACACGACCGACGGCTACGCCTTCATCACCCGCGACGCCGGCATGGGTCAGGCGCCGTTCCGCGCCCCGTCGGTGTTCAACTTCTATCCCTACGAGTTCCCGCTGCCCCAGGGCGATGGTCTGCTGAGCCCGGTCAGCAAGCTGATGACCACCTCGACGACCATGAGCCGCCACAACTTCCTCTACGACTGGACGGTCGGTGGCGACGCCACGCGCGGTGAGTTCCAGAAGCAGACGGCGATCAGCTACTCCACCGGCACGTCGCCCGTCTGGGCCAACTGGGAGGCGCTGGGCGCCGACGACGGCAAGATCGTCAACCAGATCAATCTCGTCCTGCTGAACGGCACGATGACCAAGGCCCAGCGCCAGTCGGTCCTCACCGCCATGGCCGCCGTCAAGAACAGCAACGCGGCCCTTCAGACCCGCAAGCGCGCCCAGGTGGCGCTCTACATCGTGGCGTCCTCGCCCCTCTTCCAAGTGGATCGGTAAGCGTAATGACCGTCTCTCGTCGTGAACTCCTGCGCCTGACCGCCGGCGGCTCGGCCGTCGCCGCCTTGGGCCAGCTCGGCCTCTCCAGCGCCCTGGCTGCCGACACCTCCGGCTATCGCGCCATGGTCGGGGTCTTCCTGTTCGGCGGCAACGACGCCTGGAACATGGTCGTGCCCAATGACGGCCGCTACGCCGACTACGCCAAGCAACGCGGCTCGGGCATCGCCTTGCAGCAGTCGAGTCTGGCGCCGCTGACCGGCACGGCCTTCGGCCTGCACGGCGCGATGGCGGCCCTGAAGCCCGCCTGGGACGACGGCGCGCTGAGCGCGGTGCTCAATACCGGCACCCTGTTCGCGCCGTTGACCAAGGCGCTCTACACTAGCCGCCCCGACCTGCGCCCGGTGAACCTGATGTCCCACGAGGACCAGCAGAACCAGTGGCAGGGCATGCGCACCCGCGCGATCAACAACAACGGCTTCATGGGCCGGATCAACGACCGCGCCCAGGCCGCCAGCCTGCCGCCGCTGATCTCGGTCGCCGGCTCCAACCTTTGCCTGATCGGCGACCGCACCGCGCCGCTGATCCTGCCGTCGTCCGGCTCGATCGTCCGCAACGGCTATAACGCCGCCAGCACCGACGCGGCCGTGAAGGCGCGCCAGGCGGCGCTGGACGTGTTCGCCGACGCTTCGTCGTACGGCGCGATCACCGACCTGACCGGCAAGGGCATGAGCTCGGCCTACGCCCAGGCTGTGGCCGCCAACACCGTCATCAGCTCGACGACCTCGACCGTGGACAAGTATTTCGTCCACCCCACCACCGGCGCGGCCCTGACCTCGGACATCTCCCGTCAGCTGCTGCGCGCGGCGCGGATGATCGAGGCGCGCGGCACGCTGGGTCACGCCAAGCAGACCTTCTTCGTCAGCCAGGGCGGTTACGACACCCATACCAACGAGCTGGCCAGCCACAACAATCTCTACGGCGACCTCGCCAACGCCCTGGCAGGTTTCTACAACGCCATGAAGGCCCTGAACCTGCAGGACAACGTCACCGCCTTCACGATGTCGGACTTCGGCCGGGTGTTCAAAGGCAACGCCAGCGGCGGCACCGACCACGCCTGGGGCTCCAACCACCTGGTGCTGGGCGGCGCTCTGGCCAATGGCAAGGTGCATGGCCGCTATCCGGACATGACCTTCGGCGGTCCGGAAGACACCTCCAACGACGGCCGCTGGATCCCGTCCATCGCCACCGAGGAGTACGTCGGCGCCATCGCCCAGTGGTACGGCGTCAGCGCCGCCGACATGCCCTACATCTTCCCCAACTGGGCCAACTGGAACGGCGGCGGCCGAGGACCCGTGCCGCTGTTCGGATAGGCATCAGGGCGCTGGCCGCGAGCACCGGTCAGCGCTCCACTTCGATCAAGCCAAATTCTGTATCGGTCCATAGCGCCTTTGGCTTAGACCGCGACCCAAGCCCTCTCTACCGTGACGATCAACAAGCGGCCTCCCGGAAAGACCCGAGACGAGGCCGCCGCTCGGAGAGGACTTCATGAGCCGAATGTCGCCGACGGAAATGGCCCGCCAGCTCGGCGGCGGCCTGCTGTCGTTTCCCGTCACCCATTTCGATGCCGACCACCAGTTCCTGGAAGCGCCCTACCGCGAGCACTGCGGCTGGATGCTGGAACGTGAGCTGGCCGGCCTGTTCGCCGCCGGCGGCACGGGCGAGTTCTTCTCGCTGCGCCCCTCTGAGGTCGGCCAGGTGGTCCGCGCCGCCGTCGCCGAGACCAACGGCAAGATCCCGGTTATCGCCGGGGCGGGCTACGGCACGGCCATCGCCACCGACCTGGCCGCTGACGCCGAGGCCGCCGGCGCCGACGGCGTGCTGCTGCTGCCGCCCTTCCTGACCAACGCCACGCAGGAAGGCCTGGCCGGTCACATCGAGGCGGTCTGCAAGGCCACCAAGCTGGGAGTCATCGTCTATAATCGCGACAACGCCATCATCAACGAGGACACCCTCGAGAAGCTGTGCGACCGCAATCCGAACCTCGTGGGCTTCAAGGACGGCGTCGGCGATCTGGAGCTGATGATGCGGGTCTATGCTCGCATGGGCGACCGCCTGACCTATATCGGCGGCCTGCCGACGGCCGAGACCTTCGCCCTGCCCTATCTGGAGATGGGCGTGACGACTTACTCGTCGGCCATCTTCAACTTCATGCCGGAATGGGCGCTGGAGTTCTACAAGTCGGTCCGCGCCCGCGATCGTGAGGCGGTGATGACCGGCCTGCGCGACTTCGTTCTGCCCTACATCACGCTGCGCAATCGCGGCAAAGGCTACGCCGTCTCGATCGTGAAGGCCGGCATGAAGGCCATCGGCCGCGACGCCGGTCCGGTGCGCCTGCCGCTGACCGAACTGACCCCGGCGGAATTCGGTGAGCTGCAGGGCCTGATCGCCCGCGTCAACATCACCGACCAACGCCGCGCCGCCAACGGCTAAGGCTGGACGGGTCGATGCGCGCCAAGCATCGACCCGCTCCGCACATCCGATGAACGCGTTCACGCCCCTGCCCGGCAAGAAGACGTTGGCGATCGGGCCGAACGAGCGTCTAGCTTCGCGCCTCCAAGGTGTCGTCGATGGACGTTTTCCGATGTTCGAACTGAGCCAGCTGCGCTGCTTCGTCGCCACGGCCGAGGAGCTGCATTTCGGCCGCGCCGCCCAGCGGCTGAACATGACCCAGCCGCCGCTGAGCCGGCAGGTCCAGCTGCTCGAGCGCATCCTGGGCGTCACGCTGCTGGACCGCACCAGCCGCTCGGTGCGCCTGACCCCTGCTGGCCGCGCCTTCCTGCTAGAGGCCCGCCGCATCCTGCGCCTGGCCGAGAGCGCCGCGCTGGCCACCCGCCGCATCGCCAGCGGTGAGGCCGGTCAGATCGCCATCGGCTTCACCGCCGCCTCGGGCTACAATTTCCTGCCGCAGTTGGTGATCCTGTCCAAGGCCCGCCTGCCCAACGCGGATCTCACCCTGCGCGAGATGGTCACCCGCGAGCAGGTCGAGGCGCTGCTGACCGGCCGTATCGACATCGGCTTGGTCCGCCCGCCGATGGAGCGGGTCGAGTTCGCCACCGCCCGCGTGCTGTCCGAACCGCTGGTCGCGGCGCTGCCCACAGGTGACGCCCGCCTGGCCAAGGCCTCGCTGACCTTGGCCGACTTCGATGGCCAGCCGCTGATCATGTATTCGCCCGAGGGCGCGGGCTATTTCTACAACATGCTGACCACGCTGTTCGACGCCAACGGCGTGGCCCCGAACTACGTCCAGCACGTCACCCAGATCCACTCGATGCTGGCCCTGGTCCATGCGGGCCTGGGCGCGGCGATCGTGCCCGAGGCGGCCATGAGCCTGCATTTCGACGACGTGCAGTTCCGCCCCGTGGCGACCACACCCGACCGGCCGGTCGAGCTCTACATGGCCTGGCGCAAGGACAACGAGAGCCCGATCCTGCAAGCCTTCATCGACCTGTGCCTGGCCGAGGCCTCGCCGTCGGAGCCAGGCGCGCGCTAAAGGCGCGCCGTCTCTCCCTCGGCGGGCTGACGCCCAACGAAAAGACCTTGGGAGAGACCACATGACCCTCGATCGCCGCGCCGTGCTGGCCGGAGCCGCCGCCTTATCCGTCGCCACGCGGGTCAATGCCGCCGGCGTCGCCGCGCCGGTCGCGATCACCACGACCGGCCGCGTGCGCGGGGCGCAGGTCGACGGGATCAAGGTCTTCAAGGGCGTCCGCTACGGCGCGGACACCTCGTCGCGCCGCTTCCAGCCGGCGCAAGGACCTCAACCCTGGAAGGGGATTGCTGACGCCCTCGCCTATGGCGCGGCCAGCCCCCAGAGCAAGGCCGACGAAGGGACCAGCGAGGACTGCCTGTTCCTCAATGTCTGGACGCCGGGCGTCGCCGACGGGAAGAAGCGGCCGGTGATGTTCTACGTCCACGGCGGCGCCCACGCGAACGGCTCTGGCTCCAGCCCGCTGTACGACGGGACCTGGCTGGCCAAGACCTATGACGTGGTGGTGGTGACGGTGAACCACCGCCTGAACTGCTTCGGCTACAGCTACCTGGCGCGGCTGGGCGGACCGGAACTGGCCGACAGCGGCAATGTCGGCAACCTCGACCTTATCCTGGCCCTGCAGTGGGTGCGCGACAACATCGCGGCCTTCGGCGGCGATCCCGGCAACGTCATGACGTTCGGCCAGTCGGGCGGCGGCGGCAAGTTGGTGACCCTGATGGCCATGCCCCGCGCGGCAGGCCTGTACCACAAGGTCGCGACCATGAGCGGCCAGCACGTCACCGCCATGGGTCCGATCCACGCCACCATCCGCGCCAAGGCCTTCATGGAGAAGCTGGGCCTCAAGCCCGACCAGACCGAGGCCCTGAAGTCCCTGCCCGCCGCCGAGCTGGTCGCGGCGCTAAAGATGCGCGATCCCTTGGAGCGCAAGGGCAACATCGTCTTCTGGTCGGTGCTGGATCACGGCGTCCTGGCCCGCCACCCGTTTTATCCGGATGCCCCGCGCGCGAGCGGCCACATCCCGATGATCATCGGCAACACCCACGACGAGACGAAAGCTTTCCTGGGCGGCGATCCCAAGAACTTCGCGCTGACCTGGGAGGAGCTGCCGGGCAAGCTGGACAACGAGCTGGTGCTCGACATGTCGCCGGACTACCTGGTCGCCAGGTACCGAGCGCTCTATCCGAACTACAGCCCGTCGGATTGCTTCTTCGCCATCACCACGGCGGGGCGGTCATGGCCTGGCCACCTGATCCAGGCCGAGCAGCGGGCCAGGATCGGCGCGCCGGCCTGGATGTACCAGCTAGATTTCGGCGCCCAGACCGATCCGAAGATGGGCGCCTATCACAGCTACGACATCGCCCTGGTGTTCGGCACGCTGACCGCCAAGGGTTCGATGACCGGCACGGGGCCAGCCGCCCAGAAGGTGCGCGACCAGATCAGCGGGGCTTTCGTCAACTTCGCGCGGACGGGCAACCCGAACGGCGCGGCGATCCCGGCGTGGGATCAATACACCCTGCCCCGTCGGCCGACCCTCGTGATCAACGAGACCTCGAAGATGGTCGACGATCCCCGTAAGGAAGAGCGCGAACTGTTCTCGGCCGCGCCGTTCCTGAAGGAAGGGACCTAGCGCAGCGCAACCGGCTTGGAGAATGCCGAGCTCGCGCCGGCCGCCGTGGTGGTCGTGGCGGTGATGGCCGAGCCGGCCGCCGCGCCGTCGACCTCGCCGGCGAAGGCCGCATTGCCCACGCCGTCGGTGACCGCCTGGATCGAACCCAGATAACGCTCGCCCTCGGCGATCCCGGCCTTGCCGGCGAAGACCTCGAGGGTGACCAGGCTGGCCGGCGGGCCTTGCAGCACGCCCTTCACCGAGAGCTTGCCGCCAGCCCGCTGCACGGCCGAGAGGCTGGGCGGCGCCAGACCGAACTGCGCTTGCGGATGGCAGCCCACCGGGTCGTCCTGGTTCAGGCAGATCACCGCCGCACCGGCCTTGTCGAACACCACGCCCATGCCGCGCGAGCCGACGAAGCTGCCGTGCTCCAGGCCCGGCGGGCCGATGACGATGCCGCCTCGGACCATCTTGGGATCGCACGAGCCGCCGGCCGAGCAGCGCATGATGGGAAGGCCGTTGCCGGCGATGCTGTTCTGGCTGATGCGGTTGACGGCGACTTTGGCTTCCGGACGGACGGCAATGCCGATGCCGTTGCCGCGGATTTCGTTGCCCACAACCATGTTGCCCGCGCCCGTCAGGCTGATCCCAAAGGCGTTGCCTTCGAAGACGTTGGCGCCGATGTAGTTGCGCGCGCCCCAGTTCGACTGCAGGCCGTCGGAGTAACGAACGAAGCGGTTGTGGACGACGGTATTGTCGTTGCCCCACAGGATCTCGATGCCCTGCGACGGCTCCAGATTGTCAGTCCCGCCGTCGAAGACATTGTCGGCGATCAGGTTGAAGGCCGCGCCGCGCGTCAGCTCCAGGCCGTCGCCGTTCTCCAGGAAGGTGTTGCGCAAGACCTTGTTGTCCAAGGTCGTGTTCGAGGTCGAGCCGCCCTTGCCGTCGTCGCCGCTGAGCATGACGCCCGCGCCGCCGATATTGCGGACGATCCGGTTGTCGACGACCACCGCGTTCGAGGTGCGCAAGATCAACACGCCAATGCAGAAGTTGCGGATCTCAAGACCCCGCAGCGTCACGCCTTTGGTGTCGACCAAAGCAAAGCCAGGATTGCTAGCGGTGCGGACATTGGTGCCGTACTGGCCAGGCACCATGCCGGGGCAGGACTTCAGGTCGCGCGGCAGGTAGCCCGAGCCGTCGACAACGTTGTGCCCGCCCGATCGCGCGAAGGCTTGGCCCTCGATCGAGATCGGGCCCTTGATCGCCGGCAAGGCCGACTTCAGCACGATGGTCGGCGCGGCGATCTCGATGCGGTAGCGGCCGGGCTCGGCGTTACTGGTCGCGATCGCCCAGCGTAGCGAGCCCTGCGCCTCGTCATCGGCCTCGCGGTCGACCAGCAGCAGCGCGGTCTCAGACCCCGTGGCGGCCGGGCCACCAGCGGCGACCGCCGCGATCGGCTTCGGATCAGGCGTCTGAGCCAAGGCCAGCGCCACGAGAGCCCACGTGCCGATCATCGATCTCTCCTTACGAAACTAGGCCCGGTCCCAGGGGAAGCTCAGGGTCGGGGCGTTCGTATAGCGCTTCATCTTGAAGGTCAGCCGTGCGCCAGCGCCGGGAGCCAGCTTTAGCGTGAATGCCGAGGAGTCGACCGGGACCGCGGCCCCCTCGCCCACCGCCGCGCTCAGGATCTGGTGCTCGGCATAGGCGCCGCCCTGCACCGTCACGGTGCGCGGGGAAACCTGGTTGGTGTTGACCAGGGTCACCACCGTCTCGTCCTCGCCCAGCTTCTCGACCAGGGCCGAGACGTCCGGCGGGATGCCGGCGCGGCGGCGTTCGGGGTCGAACCAGCGCAGGCGGGCATAGCGCAGCGCCCCGCCCTGCGACGGCGAGGTCCCCGACCAGGCCGGTCGGGCGATATTGATGCCGCCCTCCATAAGATGGATCAGCGCCGTGACGCTGGCCGGGGTGATGTCCAGGGTGGCGTCGGCCAGACGCGTGTCAGGTGAGGTGTTGTCGTCGCGCTGGGCCTGGGCCTTGGCGCGGACCCGCTCCAGGTCGGTGCGCAGCGCCTTGACCGGATATCCGGCGTCCTTGCCCTCCAGGTACGAGACCCACGGATGGTCGGCGGCGCGGGCCCGGTCGCTGGCCTTCTGCGACATGTACCAGATCTCGAGGCCGTTCAGCCGGTACTCGCCGGGCGCATAGCCGTACCAGCCCTTGGCGCCGTACATGCGCGGGGTCATGACCTTGCCGTCGACGGTCTTCTTCTGGGCGTTGATCACGTCGTTCTGGCGTCGCCAGACGTCGAGATACTTGTCGTCGCCGGTCAGCAGATAGGCGTTGAGGAAGCCGACCACGGCGCGCGGCACGCGGTTGCGGTCCTCGCGCTTGCCGGTCTGGGGGACCACAGGGCTGAAGCCCCAGCCGTAAGTCCCGCTCCACCACTGGCCCTTGGGTCCGCCGATCTTGCCGTCGAGGCCGACCTTGCTGGGCAGGACGTCGCCATTGGCCTTGGCGCGATCGATCCAGGCGTCGACGTAACTCACGATCCAGTCGCGATACTTCAGCTCCTGGTCCAGCATGTAGGCGTTCAAAACCAGGCTGGTGGCCTGCAGGTTCAGCGGCGCATCGCCGACCACATCGCCGTATTCGTCGTAGTGGTGCAGCGTCTGTTCGTAGGTGTTCTCACCGTGCTCCATGAAGAAGTGGGTCGGATCGAACCGGTCGCCAGCCCAGTCCAAGGGCGTCGCCTGACGCAGCATCGGTCCCTTGCTGCCGGTGATCATGCTGCGGATGATCTTCAGCTTCGGGTCGTAATTCGGGACTGCCTTGTCCTCGCCGGTATAGAAGCCCGAGAAGCGCTTCACGCGGTCGCGATAGCGGGCGTCGTAGGGGTCCGACAGGCCCAGCAGGTTAAACACCGACAGACCCTCGGACAGGTGCTGCCAGTCGGTCATGACCGGGAATTCGTGGAAGTACATGCCCTCGCGGGCGAACGGCACCTCGACGGTCTTGGCCGCCGTGTACTGGCGCACATTGCCCTCGAAGGCCTTCTTGGCCATGGCCAGGACCTCGTCGCCCGCACCCAGCGCATGCAGGGTCGGCCAGTCGTTGACGTTCTCGATGGCGTCGTCGGGACCATCATTGGCGCCCCAGCGCTCGACGGCCAGCAGGTAGCCGCGATCGTCGAAATAGCGCGCGAAGAAGGCGGCGCAGGCCTCCTCGTTGGCCCTCAGCAGTTCGCGTTGCAGCAGCGCCCATTCGGGCGGGGCCATCGGCGTCGAGACCGTGACGATCGGCGCGGCGGTAGCAGGCTTGGCAAGTGCGGCGAAGACCAGGGCCGAGGCGCCGGCCAGGATCGAGCGTCGGGTCGTCATGCTCAGGCCGCCTTCAGTTCCAGGCGCTGGATTTTCCCGACGATCAGGAAATAGGCCAGGATGCAGATCACGCAGTGGGCGCCGACGAAGATCAGGGCCCCGTCGAACGAGCCGGTCGCCTTGACGATGTAGCCGATGACGATCGGCGTCACGATGCCGGCGACATTGCCAAAGGTGTTGAAGATGCCGCCGGTGACGCCGGCCATCTCCTTGGGCGAGGTGTCGGCCACCACCGCCCAGCCCAGCGACGCCACGCCCTTGCCGAAGAAGGCCGCGGCCATGATCACGATGACCAGCCACTCCTGCTCGACGTAGTTGCAGACGATGATGCAGGTGGCCAGCACCATCCCGAGGAGCAAAGGCGTCTTGCGGGCGATGTCCAGATTGCCGGTCTTCTTCAGCAGGCCATCCGAGATCATCCCGCCCAGGATGCCGCCGGCGAAGCCGCACAAAGCCGGCAGGGCGGCGGTGAAACCGGCCTGCAGGATCGACAGGCCGCGCTCCTTGACCAGGTAGATCGGGAACCAGGTGACGAAGAAATAGGTCAGCACGTTAATGCAGTACTGGCCCAGATAGACGCCCAGCAGCATGCGGCTGGACAGCACCTGCTTGACGTTGACCCAGTTGAAGGCCGCGCCGTTGGCCGCGTTCTTCTCTTCCATCCGCACCAGGCCGCCGCCGGCCTCGATATAGTCGACCTCGGCCTTGTTGACGGCGGGGTGGGTCAGCGGGCTGTGGATCAGCTTGACGAAGACCAGCGCCGCCAGGATGCCGACCACGCCCATCACCCAGAACACCGAGCGCCAGCCGAAGCTGTGGGCCAGCCAGCCCATCAGCGGCGCGAAGGCGACCAGCGAGAAGTACTGGGCCGAGTTGAAGATCGCCGAGGCCGTGCCCCGCTCCGAGCCCGGGAACCAGGCCGCGACGATGCGGGCGTTGGCCGGGAACGACGGCGACTCTCCCAGGCCCACCGCGAAGCGCATGGCGAACAGCACGATGGCCGCCGTCAGGCCCGTGAAGAAGCCGGCGAAGCCCTGCAGGGCGGTGAAGCCCGACCAGACGATCAGGGCGATGGTGTAGATCTTCTTGGAGCCGAACTTGTCCAGCAGCGCCCCGCCGGGGATTTGGCCCAGCACATAGGCCCAGGCGAAGGCCGACAGGATGTAGCCCATCGCCACCGGGTCGAGGCCCAGCTCCTTCGACGCCGACTGGCCGGCGATCGAGAAGGTCGCGCGGTCGGCGTAGTTGATCGTGGTGATGATGAAGAGGACCGTGATGATCAGCCAGCGCACTCGCGTGCGCTTGGTGGAGTCGGTCATACGCGTCCCTTCCCTTGTGAGCCGATCTGTCGTCGGCATCGTTCAGGGCGACGCTAGAGGCGCCGGCTTCCCAGGTCTAAGTCAATTAGCCTATCGACCGATCCACGGGCGACATGGATCGAGGCCGTTCGTGTATCGAAATGTGTCCAGACCACGCTCTTCCGCGCGGCCATTTGGGCTGAAACCCCTAAAAACGCGTCTGAACTGCGCTTCCAGAGACCTCTCAGCCCCCGATCCGTGCCGAACGCGCATCAGTCCATACCTGATTGAGATTGGCCCTGGACGAAAACCCGCTCCTATCCTGAAGCCAACAAAGAAGGTGGTTCGACCGCCTTCGGATCGAAAGAGACCCGCGACACGCGGGCACTGGGAGGGATGATGTCGATCAACCACAAGCCCGCGCGCGCCATCTTGGCGCTTAGCGCTTCGGCCCTGGCCCTGACGCTGGCCACCGCCGCCGCCGCGCAGGAGGCCGCTCCGGCCACCACCGCTTCCGACGAGGTCGAGGCCGTCGTCGTCACCGGCTTCCGCGCCAGCCTTCAGAGCGCGATGAACATCAAGCGCAGCTCGAGCGGCGTCGTCGACGCCATCAAGGCCGAGGACATCGCCCAGTTCCCCGACCTGAACCTGGCGGAGTCGCTGCAGCGCATCCCCGGCGTCTCGATCTCGCGGATCAACGGCGAAGGCCGCCAAATCACCGTGCGCGGCCTGGGCTCGGACTATACCCGCGTCCGCATCAACGGCATGGAGGCCATCTCCACCACCGGCGGCACCGCCAACAGCGGCGGCACCAACCGCGGCCGCGGCTTCGATTTCAACGTCTTCGCGTCGGATCTCTTCAACAGCATCGCCGTGCGCAAGACCGCCTCGGCCGACGTGGAAGAAGGCTCGCTGGGCGCCACGGTCGACCTGGACATCTCGCGCGCCTTCGACAGCCGCAAACCCCAGCTCGTGCTGTCGGCCGGCGCCAGCTACAACGACCTCGCCGAGAAGACCACGCCGCGCTTCTCGGCCCTGGCCAGCCGCACCTTCTTCGACGGCAAGCTGGGCGTCCTGGTCTCGGCCGCCTACGAAGAGCGCCACCTGAAGGAAGAAGGCGCCAACATCACCCGCTGGTCCACCGGCGGCAGCAACGGCGGCTTCAACGCGGCCTCGACGATCCCGGGCTACACGATCGCCCAGATCAACGAGGCCGACGCGACCAAGGCCATCTTCGCCCCGCGCATCCCGGCCTATGTCAGCTACGACATCAAGAACAAGCGCACGGGCCTGGCTGGCTCGCTGCAGTTCAAGCCGGACGCCAACACCGAGATCAACTTCGACGCCCTCTACGCCTATCTGGCCGGCGTGCGGAAGGAAGCCCAGCTGCAGGCCATCGGCCTGTCGCGCGCCACCACCGGCAAGCCGCAGACCATCATCCGCGACGGCGTCGTCGAGAACGGCAACCTGGTCTATGCGCGCATGGACAATGTCGATCTGCGCACCCAGTCGGCCTATGACGAGCTGAACACCGAGTTCAAGCAGTTCACCCTGTCTGGCAAGCGCCACTTCGGCGACCGTCTGATCATCGGCGCCCTGGCCGGCTACTCGGACTCGACCTTCACCCAGCCGGTCTCGACGATCGTCACCTTCGACCGGGCCAACAGCGCCAACTACGTCTACGACTTCCGTGGTGGCGGCGCGCCCAAGATCGACCTGGGCTTCGACCCAACCGCCCCCGCCAACTGGTCGGCCATCAACGGCACTTCGGAAGTCCGTATCCGCCCCACCTTCGTCGAGAACCAGTTCTCGACCGCCAAGGTCTATGGCGAGTGGGAAGCCAACCAGAACCTGAAGATCAAGGCCGGCGTTGACTGGCGCAAGTTCGAGTACGACAGCTACGGCCTGTACCGGACCAGCGAGACCGTCAGCCAGACCCTGACCGCCGCCGAGCTGGCCTCGGTGTCGAAGGTGTACAGCGGCTTCGGCAAGGGCCTGGACATGCCGGCCGGCAACGCCACCGCCTGGCTGGTGCCCGACATCGACAAGTACGCCGCCCTGCTGAACATCTACAGCAACACCGGCATCTACGCCCTGACCGGCACCAACAACAGCTCGGCGCGCGGCCAGTACGGCGCGGTCGAGGAGCAGGACACCGGCGCCTATGTCCAGGCCGAGTTCCGCTTCGAAGCCCTGGGCCTGCCCTTCCGCGGCGACGCCGGCGTGCGCCGCGTCCACACCAAGCAGGAGTCGGCCGGCTACGCCGCCGTCGGCGGCGTGGTCCAGCGCGTCGACGTCAAGCGCGACTACGACCTGACCCTGCCGTCATTCAACCTGGCGGCCGACGTCACCGACACCTTCGTGGCTCGCGTCAGCGCCGCCAAGACGATCGCCCGCCCCGGCATCGGCTCGCTGTCTCCCGGCGGTGACGTGTCGGTGCAGGGTTCGAACCGCAGCTACAGCTCGGGCAACCCCTATCTGAACCCGACCCAGTCCAAGAACCTCGACGTCTCGCTGGAATGGTATCCGTCGTCGGGCACGATGTTCGCCGCCGGCTTCTTCTACAAGAAGATCGACACCTTCGTCGCCACCCTGAGCGAGTCGCGCGTCTACAACACGCTGGGCCTGCCGGACTCGCTGATCGCCGGCACCACCGCCACGCCGGACATGGTGTTCAACGTTTCCAAGCCCCTGAACACGGACGGCGGCAGCCTGAAGGGCTTCGAGCTGAACTTCCAGCAGCCCTTCACCTTCCTGTCGGGCTGGATGAGCCACTTCGGCGTGATCGCCAACTACACCTACGTCGCTTCCAAGCTGGACTATCCGACCACGACGACGCCGGGCGGACCGGTCATTGTCGAGGACCTGATCGGCCTGTCCAAGAACGCGGCCAACGCGACGCTCTACTACGAGACCCCGAAGTGGAGCATCCGCGGTTCGCTGGCCTATCGCGGCGGCTACCTCACCGCGGTTCCGGCCGCCGACAACAACCTCGTCGCGACCACCAACGAGACCCTGAACGTCGACATGCAGGCCAGCTGGAACATCCGCGAGAACCTGAAGCTGTCGGTCGAAGGCGTGAACCTGACCGACGAGTTCAACGACCAGAACGTCGGCTATAGCGATCGCCTGAACGTCTACACCCACAGCGGCCGCCAGTTCATCGTCGGCCTCCGCTACAACTTCTAACTCGAACGTCCTCCCCGGACTTCCCAGGCGTCCTTCCTTACTTACCCCCGCCTGGTTCGACTCGCGCCGCCTCTCCTCCCGGAGGCGGCGCGTTTTGTTTGCGCCTGCCATCGGAACTTGGAGGTGTGATGAGGAGGGAGAGAAGGCCGGCAGCACTCACTGAACGCCGCCGGCTAGGTGCTCGTCGGTGGGGTGACGAGAGGGCGCGGACCCTACGTCGCCGAGGCCGCGCAAGGCAATCCCACTCTCCCTATGCGTGAAGCTTAACCTTACGACGCCTCGCCTTGGGCGCCCCGGGCCCGCGATCGGCCTAAAGGCTACGCAGCCAGGTCCAGACATCGTCGGGCCGCTCCAGCACCGACAGGCCTTCCTGACGCGCGGTTTCGCCGACGCGGCGCAGGCGGCCCGGCGTGACGCCGAACCGGCCCCGGAAGGCGCGGCTGAAGTGGGCGTCGGACCGGAAGCCGTGGCGATAGCCGATCTCGCCCAGCGTATGCTGCTCGGCGCGATCGTGCAGGATGGCGTCGAAGGCCTGGTCCAGACGCCGCCCCTGGATGAAGGCGCTGACCCCGCCCACGGGCTCGAACACCTTGTAGAGCAGGCTGCGCGACACCCCCAGGCACCGGCGGACGGCTTCGGGCGACAGCTCCACGTCGTCCAGGTTTTGCTCGATGAACTGCCGGCCCGAGGCCAGCAGCATCTTCTCGACCGGCCGTGGGTCATCGGTGGCGGACGCGGCATGGGCGGCGATGGCCGCGCCGGTCAGCGCCACGATGGCCTTGGTCGCGGCCTCGGCGTCGTCGGGCGTCATGCGGTCGAGCACTTGGCTCAGCGCCTGGATGTGCGCGCTCAGCAGGTGGCCCGTGACACTGTCCTCGGACACCACCAGGCCATGGAAATCCAGACCGCCCTGCCCTTGCAGCAAGGCGCGCGGGATCATCACGTACAGCGAGCGGTAGCCGCCGGTCGTCATCTCGAACGGCCGGGCCATGTCGACCAGCCGGATCTGGCCCATGTGGCCGCCAGCCTCGCGGCCGTCATAGTCGCCGCGCCAGCCGCTGTCCTCCAGTTCGACCACCACCATGACCGTGTCGCCGCCGTCGACCAGGATATGCGACAGCTTGCGCTCGAACCGCTGCGGTACGCCCGAACACTTGGCCAGCACGACCACGCCCAGGTGATAGGCCTCCAGGGTGTTGAAGAAGGTCGCCTCGGGCGACTGCAGCGTGATGTCGAACAGGTGCGCGCAGCCCTTGCGGTACTGCTCGAACGCGTCGTCCTGGTCCCCGGCGTCCAGCAGCCAGACATCTCTACGCAAGGCGGTATCGGGCAAGGAAATCTCTACAGACGAGAGTCGGGGACCGGCAGGCAATAAAACGTGGATTTCCGATCAATGACAGCCCCCGTCACCTTGAGCGAGAAGCATGTGCAGCAGCACACTAGATGTCGGTGGGGCATGGTGTGCGACGCGAGTGGTCGTCGAACCCCGCCGGTTCGACGACCCGAACTCTCCTTCAGATGAATTTCAGACGGCGCAGCCAGGCCTCGAAGGCGTCGGGCCAGCGCGAGGCCGGGTTGTTGGCTGGCAGGCTGAAACCGAAACCGTGGCCGCCCTCCTGGTAGACGTGCAGCTCGGCCGGGACCTCGGCGGTCTTCAGCGCCTGGAACAGGGTCAGGCTGTTGGTCACCGGCACCGTACGATCGTCCGCCGCGTGCAGGACGAAGGTCGGCGGCAGGCCGTTGCGGACGCGCTCGCTCAGCGGCTTGGCGGTCTCGGCGCTGACGGCGGCCACGCCCGGCCGCGCGCCCACGGTCATGACGCCGTAGCCGACCATGACGACATCCGGGCGGGCTGACTGCTGGTCGGCCGCATCTACCGGCTCGTAGACCGTTGCGTCGTGGCGGGTCAGAGAGGCGGCGGCCAGGTGACCACCGGCCGAGAATCCCATGACACCGATACGGTTCGGATCGACGCCCCAGGTCTTGGCGTTCGCCCGGATCAGGCGCACCGCCCGCTGCACGTCCTGCAACGCGGCGTCGTAGCCATCGGCCCAGCCGTCGACCGGCAGGCGGTAGTTGAGCACGAAGCAGGTGATGCCGGCCTTGATCAGTCGCCGCGCGCCGCCCGCGCCCTCCTTGTCGACCGCCAGCCGCATGTAGCCGCCGCCCGGCAAGATCACCATGGCCGCGCCGTTCGGCTTCTCGGGTCGGAAGATCTCCAGGATCGGGCGCGAGACATGCATCACCGCCCGGTCGTGAGCGGCGGGCGAACCGCGCTCCAGGACCTGGCGCACCACCGTGACACCCGCCGCGCCGGGCACGCGCCCGACCGGCCACAGTTCGACGACTTCCTTGGACAGCAGGCCCGCCGGCTCCGGCGGCGCGGGGATGATCACCGGCGCGGCCGGCGTGCCGGTCAGGGTCGCGTCGGCTGGCCGCGCGGCCTGGGCCGAGGCGCGGCCAGCGACCAGGCTCAAGGCCAGAGCGCCCGTCAGCGCCCGCCGGTTCAGGCGGAGGTCTCGCACGCTCTTCTCTCCCTAGTTAGGCCGCCCACTGACCTGGCCGAAGCGATAGGCCGGCTCGGTGGCGACCACATCGGCCGGCCGCGGCGTGGGGTCACCGGCGACCGCGCCTTCCAATCCACGCCCGGTGACGTTGTTCGTCGCCAGCTTGGGCCCTTCGGCGATCGTCACGTTGATGTTTTTCAGCTCGACATTGCGCAGATTGGCCAGGCGGATGCCGCGCTTGGCCGTGCCGGTGATGTCGCGCAGCACCAGGCCGTCGACCGGCTTGTCGGGGTGGACGTTCACCGCCTCGACCAACGCGGGGACGTCGGTGACCTTGATGCGCTCGAAGACGATGTTGCGCACGGTCGGGATGCCGGCCAGGCCCGGCACCGGAAACTGGTCCTGCTTGCCGCTGTCCAGGAAGTTCAGGCGCAGGAAGCCCTGCCCCGTGTTCGAGACCTCGAGGTCGCGCATGACGATGTCCTCGATGAAGGCCCCGCGCCCCGGCCGGCTCTTGATGTAGATGGCGAAGGTGTAGGCCGACAGACACTTGCATCGCTCGACCAGCACCCGGCGCACGCCGGCCGAGGTCTCGCTGCCGATGCCGATGCAGGCCCAGCGGCGGTCGCGGAACACGCAGTCCAGGATGGTCACATCCTCGGTCGGCCGGGCGATCATGTTGCCCTCCAGGCCGCGACCGGACTTCAGCGAGATGCAGTCGTCGGCGACGTCGAAGTCGCAGCGCTCGATCAGCACCCGGCTGCACGAGTCGACGTCAATGCCGTCCGCGCCGCCGTGCACGATGACATCGCGGAACATCACGTCCTCGCAATAGACCGGGTGGATCGACCACATGTCGTTCTGTTCGGTGCGGAGATCGGTGACGCTGAGGCCCTTCACCTCGACGAACTCCAAGAGCGCCGGATGGCGATAGCCGGTGGCCTCCTCGACGCGCCGCTTAATCGCCGAGGAGGCCACGATGTGGCCCTTGCCGGTCAGGGCGACGTCATGTGCCTCACGCGCCCAGACCAAGCCGATATAGCCCGGCACGAAGCGGCCCTCCCAGCGCACCTGCACCACAGGATAGTCAGCGAGGTCCGGCGAGCCCTGCAGCGTCGCGCCGCTGTCGATGCGCAAGGTCGTGCGCGAACCGATGCGGATGGCGCCGGTCAGGAACGTCCCGCCGCTCAGCACCACCTCGCCACCGCCCAGAGTGGCGCAGCGGTCGAGAGCGGTCTGGATCGCGGCCGTGTCCTTGGTCACGCCATCGGCCTTGGCCCCGAAGTCGCGGGGATCCAGCACCACCGGGCTCTTCAGCTTGCGGACCGGCAGCACCGGCCGAGCCGGCGCCTTGGCTTTCGAGGTCTGGGCCTGGGCCGGCAAGGCGGCGGCTGCCGCGAGGCCGATGCCGCCGACGATCAGACGACGGGTGGCGGAGACTGGGCTGTGGCTCATGGAAGTCCCTAACTCACTGAACTTGTTCTGGCCTCGACGCCCGGCTCCCGAAGGCCACGACAAAAGTCCCGAAGCGCTTGCGACAAAGCTTCGGCGAACCCGGAACCCTGTCAACGCAATATTGCCAGCGCTGGCAGAGGAGCGATTATTGGGCTGCTGAGATCACGCGCGGCCAAAGACGCGAGTGACGCGTGAAGTCAGACGGCTCGCCCTGAGACTCGGAGCGGCCGCCCTCCCCTCTAGCGGCTCAAGACGTTGCTGCGCAGGTACTGCCCGTAGGCGCTCTTCCCCAGGGCGTCCGCCAGCCGCTCGAGTTGCTCGGCGCCGATGAACCCCTTCTGGAAGGCGACCTCCTCCGGGCAGGCGATCTTGAAGCCCTGGCGCTTTTCCAGCACCCGCACGAACTCGGCCGCCTCCAGCAGCGAGTCCGGCGTGCCGGTGTCCAGCCATGCATAGCCCCGCCCCATGATCTCGACCGCCAGGTCGCCCCGCTCCAGATAGGCGCGGTTGACGTCGGTGATCTCCAGTTCGCCGCGCGCGGACGGCTTGAGTTCACGGGCAATGTCGATGACGTCGGCGTCGTAGAAATAGAGACCCGTGACCGCCCAGTTCGACTTCGGCGACTTGGGCTTCTCCTCGATCGACAGCGCTTTCATCTGGCGGTCGAACTCGACCACGCCGTAACGTTCCGGATCGGTGACGTGATAAGCGAAGACGGTCGCTCCCCCCTCGCGCTTCATCGCGTTAGTGAAGAGCTCGGTGATGCCGTGGCCGTAGTAGATGTTGTCGCCCAGGATCAGCGCCGACGGGCTGTTCCCGACGAACTCCGCGCCGATGATGTAAGCCTGCGCCAGGCCGTCCGGGCTGGGCTGCACGGCGTACTGGATCTCCATGCCCCACTGCGAGCCGTCGCCCAGCAGCGCCTGGAAGCTTGGGACATCGCGCGGCGTCGAGATGATCAGCACCTCGCGGATGCCGGCCAGCATCAGGGTCGACAGCGGATAATAGATCATCGGCTTGTCGTAGACCGGCATCAGCTGCTTGGACGTCACCAAGGTCATGGGATGCAGGCGCGTGCCGGAGCCGCCGGCCAGGATGATGCCCTTCATGCGCGGGCTCCTTGAGAGTTCAATTCGGTGACGATGTCGGCGACGGCAGCCTGCCAGGGGCGAGGCTCGACACCGTAGTCGGCGGTAAGCTTGGCGGTCGATAGCCGCGAGTTCTTCGGCCGCCGCGCGGGCGTCGGATACTGCTCCGACGGGATGCCCTCGACGTCGGCCGCGGGACCACCGGCTTCAAGACTGAGGCGGAAAACCTCTCGCGCCAGATCGGCCCAGCTGGCCTCGCCGGCATTGACGAAGTGGTAGACGCCGGTCGGCGCCCCCTCGTCGGCGATCATGCGAAGGACGATGGTCTTCAGCGCCTCGGCGATGTCGGTCGCGGAGGTCGGGCAGCCATGCTGGTCGTCGACCACCCGCAGCGTCGGGCGATCGGCCGCCAGCCGCAGCATGGTCTTCAGGAAGTTGGCGCGATGGGCGCTCAGCACCCACGCCGTCCGCAGCACGACCGAGCGCGGATTGCCCAGCCGCACCGCCATCTCGCCGGCCAGCTTCGAGGCGCCATAGACGCCGATCGGCGCGACCGGGTCGCTCTCGACATAGGCTTCGGCCTTATCGCCATCGAAGACATAGTCGGTCGAGACCTGGATCAGCGGGATGCCCCGCTCGCGTGTGATATCGGCCAACAAGGCCGGACCGCCGGCATTGGCGGCGAACGCTCCAGCGACCTCGGTCTCGGCCTTGTCGACGGCCGTCCAGGCCGCGCTGTTGATGACCGCGGCGAACGCGACCTTGTCGAACAGAGCCTGGATCGACGCCGCGCTGGTCAGGTCCAGCGCGTCACGCGTCGGCGCATGCAGGACGACATCGCCTGGCCAGTTCGTGCGGAGGAGCTCCTGACCGACCTGGCCGGCGCCGCCCGTGATCAAAATATGGATTGGCTGCAAACTCATTCTATCTTCAGGGAGAGGACGCTCAGCGCCCTCGCCGAAAGGACCTTCTACGAAATGAAGGACTTCCGGCAGTCTCCTCTCATCATCCTGTTCTTGGCATGCCCCTGCCAGCAATGGGCATAGCGCAAGACTCCGCGCTTTCCCAGATCACCTCTGCTCACCGCAGGCGCATCGGCGCGCGAACGGTAATGCGCTCAAGCGGCTTACAGATCTCGCGTGCGTGACTTCGGATCGGACACCAGAGATGCACGCCCCTACGCCAAGCAGACGAAAACTCTTCGTTTCGTCACGCTTTGCCTTTAAGCCCCCTCCGCAATAACGCCCTATCAGGGGCAAAGACTAAAACGTGGTGGGGTTTATCTTGGCATCGATCTATCCGGTGATCCTGTGCGGTGGCTCTGGCACGCGACTTTGGCCGGCTTCGCGCAGCGACCAGCCCAAGCAGTTCCTGAAACTGGTCGGCGACCGCTCGTCGTTCCAGGAGACCGTTCTGCGGGTGAAGGACATCCCCGGCGTCGCCGAGATTGTCATCGTCACCGGCGAGGCCATGGTTGGCTTCGTCGTCCAGCAGACGGCCGAGATCGACACGCCGGTGACCATTCTGGTCGAGCCCGAGGCCCGCGACAGCGCCCCGGCCGTCGCCGCGGCGGCGGCCTATGTCGAGCGCCAGGAGCCGGACGGCGTCGTGCTGATGCTGGCCGCCGACCACCACATCTCCCAGCCCGAGATCTTCGGCGAGGCGGCCGTCACCGCAGCCAAGGCCGCCGAGCAGGACCTGATCGTCACCTTCGGCGTGCAGCCCACCGTACCGGCTACCGGCTTCGGCTATATCCGGCCGGGCGACGCCCTGCTGGACGGCTCAGTGCGCGCCGTCGCCGCCTTCGTCGAGAAGCCCGACCAGGCGACCGCCGAGCGCTACCTGCTGGAAGGCTACCTCTGGAACAGCGGCAACTTCGCCTTCAAGGCCTCAACCTTGCTCGGCGAGTTCGAGGCCTTCGAGCCGACCGTCGCCGCCGCCGCCAAGGCCTGCGTCGCCGCGCTCGAACTTGAAGCTGGCGTCGGCCGCCTCGACCGCGAGACCTTCGCCCAGGCCAAGAAGATCTCGCTCGACTACGCGGTGATGGAGCACACCACGAGAGCCGCCGTCGTGCCCGCCGCCTTCGCCTGGTCGGATCTGGGCGCCTGGGACGCCATCTGGGAGGCCTCGATCCGGGACCCTGACGGCAACGCCCAGGATGGCGACGTTGACCTGCACCAGGCCACCGGCGTCCTGGTGCGCACGACCGGCCCCTATGTCGGCGTCATCGGCGTCAGCGATATCGTCGTCGTGGCCGAGCCGGACGCCGTCCTCGTCTGCCACCGCAAGGACAGCCAGGCCGTGAAGACCCTGGTCGATGGCCTGAAGGCCAGGGGCCGTTCGATCGCCTCGCGCAAGAGCGTCCAGCCGAACGGAAGCGAGACCCTGGTCTCCACCGACGGCTTCAACGTCGAACTGCGCCGCGCGCCCGCCGGCGAAACCATCGCCCTGCCGGTCTCGACCGTACAGTTGCTGGAAGGCGTTCTGGAGATGGACGGCGACGTCTATGCCGCCGGCGCGATCATCCCGCTGGACGGTGCGGTCCGCGCCCGCGCGGTCGGCGCGGCGACGCTGCTGATCACGACGTCACGCTGACCCGGACCGCCATGAAGAAGGGGCCGCCAGACGCCGGCCCCTTCGAGCGCGAAACTCGGCAACAGCTTGATTTGCCAGTTGCGAGCCCGCGGACGCTCCTGTATCGAACGCCCTCCCCCGCCGACGTGATTTGCGTCGACGCCCGGATGGCCCGGTGGCGGAGTGGTGACGCAGCGGACTGCAAATCCGTGCACCCCGGTTCGATTCCGGGCCGGGCCTCCAACTAAAATCTTATATTGTAGCGCTTTTGGGGACTATCCTGAGATTAGATAGCGTCACCAAAGATCCCAATCTTTGTTCCTTGCTTCCTAGCTTTCTACCTTCACTCCGTCGTGTTCTGGAAAATCGCGAGCGCTGCGTAAACGTCAATCAGACGGATAGGGCAAACGTTCCGACGCCGGCAAATATATCTGGGCAACTGCCTCATCCAGTACGTGGCTAAGCGGCTCGCGCCAATTCAAGCCTTCTAGCCATCCTCCCACTACCGCCTTGTAGAACGTCGTTATTTAAGCGAGCGTAGAGCGTTAGAGGAGGCGAAACCATGGCGGAAAACCACCAGATTTACGCTAAACACTTCTACGACAGCCAGTCTGGAGGTTCCGCTCGATCCGCTGCGGCGGTCGCGCCGCTGGTTGTCGACATGCTCAAACCTCAGTCGATCCTCGACGTAGGGTGCGGCGCGGGCACTTGGTGCCAAGCGTACGCTCAAGCAGGAGTTCCTCTAGTTCACGGCGTCGATGGTCCTTGGGTAGACCGTGACACCTTCCGTGGCCCATCGTTCAGTCCATTCGACTTTTCGACCGCGTCGATGCCATTCGCGCCAATCCTTCCCACGCCCCGGTTCGACGTTGCCATGACGCTAGAATTCATGGAGCACGTGCATGCAGATCGAGCGCAGGGACTAGTCGACTTTCTGACAAGCGTGAGCGATGTGGTCGTTGCAGGCGCGGCTATACCTGGCCAAGGCGGCAAGGGGCACGTCAACGAACAATGGCTGGAGTATTGGCGCTCCCTGTTTGAGGCAGCCGGATACCGCCCTTATGACGCCCTCCGGCCGCTGATCTGGAACGATAGCCGTGTTCAGCCATGGTATCGGCAGAACACCATTGTCTACTTCAAGGGAGAACCGCCGTCGCATGTGGTTCAAACCGTCGAGGCGGCGGCCAAAGCAAATCTCAGCTGCCCGGTCAGTTTGGTTCATCCCGCGATGTTCGCGCTGAAGGTCAAGGAACCGCTACCGTTCAAGCGACGCGTCTTAAAAGGGCTGAATCGTATTTTTCGGCCGATCCCTGGGGAACTTTGAAGCAGGCCTCATTTCACCGCCCCCTCCCCCTCAAGCCTGGCGAGACTGGCGGCGCATCCAACTATGACCCCAGGAAGTTCATTACCACGAGCTCGGCGGAGACCCGTTAATTGAAAGTAAAATTTGACCATTTCGGAAAAAATTCATTAATTCTCAGCAAATAAATTTTCGATCGTCAAATGACGTATATTCGACTTTTCGCAAAACTCACCTTTAATACATTATTTAGTGCGCCAAGCTGCCGCATTTTATTCAAAAATATTCCGTGAAATAACTTACCGAGGCTCTCGGGTAGTTCGCCAACCGAGCCAGTTACATCTCTTTCGGTAAGCGTAATGACCGTCTCTCGTCGTGAACTCCTGCGCCTGACCGCCGGCGGCTCGGCCGTCGCCGCCTTGGGTCAACTCGGCCTCTCCAGCGCCCTAGCTGCCGACACCTCCGGCTATCGCGCCATGGTCGGGGTCTTCCTGTTCGGCGGCAACGACGCCTGGAACATGGTCGTGCCCAATGACGGCCGCTATGCCGACTACGCCAAGCAGCGCGGCTCGGGCATTGCGCTGAAGCAGGAGACCCTGGTGCCGCTGACCGGCACGGCCTTCGGCCTGCACGGCGCCATGGCGGCCCTGAAGCCCGCCTGGGACGACGGCGCGCTCAGCGCGGTGCTCAACACCGGCACCCTGTTCGCGCCGCTGACCAAGGCGCTCTACACTAGCCGTCCGGACCTGCGCCCGGTGAACCTGATGTCCCACGAGGACCAGCAGAACCAGTGGCAGGGCATGCGCACCCGCGCGATCAACAACAACGGCTTCATGGGCCGGATCAACGACCGGGCGCAGGCCGCCAGCCTGCCGCCGCTGATCTCGGTCGCGGGTTCCAACCTCTGCCTGATCGGCGACCGCACCGCGCCGCTGATCCTGCCGTCGTCCGGCTCGATCGTCCGCAACGGCTATAACGCCGCCAGCACCGACGCGGCCGTGAAGGCGCGCCAGGCGGCGCTGGACGTGTTCGCCGACGCTTCGTCGTACGGCGCGATCACCGACCTGACCGGCAAGGGCATGAGCTCGGCCTACGCCCAGGCTGTGGCCGCCAACACCGTCATCAGCTCGACGACCTCGACCGTGGACAAGTATTTCGTCCACCCCACCACCGGCGCGGCCCTGACCTCGGACATCTCCCGTCAGCTGCTGCGCGCGGCGCGGATGATCGAGGCGCGCGGCACGCTGGGTCACGCCAAACAGACCTTCTTCGTCAGCCAGGGCGGTTACGACACCCATACCAACGAGCTGGCCAGCCACAACAATCTCTACGGCGACCTCGCCAACGCCCTGGCAGGTTTCTACAACGCCATGAAGGCGCTCAGCCTGCAGGACAACGTCACCGCCTTCACGATGTCGGACTTCGGCCGCGTGTTCAAAGGCAACGCCAGCGGCGGCACCGACCACGCCTGGGGCTCCAACCACCTGGTCATCGGCGGCGCGCTGGCAAACGGCAAGGTCCATGGGCGTTATCCGGACATGACCTTCGGCGGCCCGGAAGACACCTCCAACGACGGTCGCTGGATCCCCTCCATCGCTACCGAGGAATATGTCGGCGCCATCGCCCAGTGGTACGGCGTCAGCACCGCCGACATGCCCTACATCTTCCCCAACTGGGCCAACTGGAACGGCGGCGGCCGCGGACCCGTGCCGCTGTTCGGATAAGGCTCGCTTCCAAGCCTGCCCCATTTCTCAAGCACACTTCATAGCGCCTGCGCGACAGGCGCTTCAGGAAACTAGCATGTTTTGGCGCCACATCTCCCTGGCAGGTCTAGCGACCCTAGCTCTCTGCATCTCTGGCTGTAGCGATGACGCTCGCACCGTTGCGCAAGCCCCTGCCTCTCAGATGCAGAGCGCGAATGCGATTGCACTCGCTCCCTCCAGCTCACTCACAACCGACGAAGCCGCACGCTTGGCAAAACAGGCAACCTTTGGCCCTACGCCAGAATTGATCAACGACATCATCAGAAAAAAAAGCGTCGACGCCTGGCTCGATGAGCAATTCACAATCTATTCAAGCACCTACGCCGATATCACCCTTCGCGGAATTGGTCTGTGCGCAAGCTTGTCAGGCACCGACATGACCAACTGCAATCGAGACTACTATTCAGCCACCCCGGTTCAGATGCGCTTCTATGCAAATGCCCTTGTCGGTCGAGATCAACTCCGCCAAAGGGTGGCCTTCGCGCTTTCTCAAATTGTGGTGGCCTCTGAGAGTGAGGTTCATAATACGATAGGCCTCGCCAGCTACAATCAAATCCTTCTAACGAATGCTTTCGGGAATTATAGAGACACCCTCAAGCAGATCACTATGAACGGATACATGGGCGACTATCTGGATATGGCAGATAGCAACAAGGATCGACCCAACGAAAATTATCCGCGCGAGTTCCTGCAGCTATTCTCCTTGGGGACCGTCCTCCTCAATTCCGACGGAAGCGCGCAGACCGACGCTTCCGGAGCGACGATCGCGACTTACACGAACTCGGACGTGAAAGAGATCGCGCGCGCCTTAACTGGATGGACGTATGCGCGCGCCAACGGAGCATCTCTAACCGACTATACTAATCGCGACCTCAGCCAGCCCATGGTGAAATTCACATCGAGATTCGACAACGGAGCCAAAACATTCCTCGGGAAAGCCGTTCCGGCAAACGCGTCCCAAGAAGCCAACGTCGACGCCGTCGTAGACGCCGTGTTTAACCACCCCAATATCGCCCCTTACATCTGTAAACGACTGATCCAACAACTGACGGTAGCCAATCCGACACCAGCCTATGTCGAACGGGTCGCAGCCACATTCACCGACAATGGCTCAGGGATCAGAGGTGATATGAAAGCCGTCGTTCGAGCGATCTATCTCGATAGCGAGGCGCGGGTCGTTTCACAACTTCCCGGCAAGGTGAAGGAGCCGGTCCTCCTCGCCACCTCGCTTGCAAGAGCTATTGGCTACAAGACCGATGGTTACGCATTTACGGTTCGCGACACCGCTATGGGACAGACGCCGTTCCGCGCTCCCTCGGTCTTCAACTACTATCCCTACGATTTTCCGTTGCCCCTGGGCTCCGGCGCCATAAGCCCGGTCAGCAAGCTTATGAGCACCACGAACATCGTCGCGCGTCACAACTTCCTATACGATTGGACCATCAACGGCGACGCCGCGCGAAGCGAGTTTCAGCCGCAGACCGCCATCTCCAAGGCCACTGGCACTCAGCCCGATTGGTCGACATGGGAGAGTAACGGCGGCGATGATGGCAAGACTATCGATCGCATCAATTTGATCATGCTCAACGGCACGATGACACCCTCGCAGCGCCAGGCCCTCGTAACCGCGATGGCCGCCATTAAGAACGCGGACTTGGCGACCCAAGCGCGTAAACGCGCGCAGACGGCACTCTATATCGTCGCAACCTCGCCCCTATTCCAAGTAGACCGGTAACTAAGTCTCCACACGGCCTCATGGACGCGCAGCGCGGATTTGACCGTTGGCGCGCCATGCCCTCCATTCTCAATGGGGGACAAAGGAGTGTTGTCGTGGCCGACCTTGACCTTACTCGCCGCTTCCTGCTTGGCGCGGCTGCATCGGCAACGACGCGGACCACCTCGAGCCAAAGGCGATTTGACGAGTTGCGTCTTTCAGCCCTGGGAGGCATCGCCGACGGCAGTATCGATGGTCGCGGCACTGATAATGGCCCTGCCCTTAGATCTTTATTTCAGGCCGCTTCAACCGGTGCGCTCACTCGAATTATCATCGAGCCTGGAGTCTATTGCTTCGACGGCGTCATTCCGTGCTCGAGCTCGGCTATCAGGGAGCTCGAGATTGAGGCATGGGGCGCGTCCCTTATTGCGCGCAAGCCTAATGCGCAGTTCGGCGATCGCTTCATCAAAATAGGCAACAGCGCCTGCGATGGAGAGAGGCTGACGATCAGGGGCCTCCAAATCGCGATGTCGCGCCCCAGCACCCGGACGCCGAATGTCGATATGTTACTGATAGAGGGTTTTCGGTCCACATACCTCGACACCGTAAACATACCCTGCGCTGACAACATGGGCGTCAGCTTCGACCGCTCCCCCCCGAAGCTTTGGCTTCCTCACGAGATCATCATGAGGAGAGTGAAGATTGGAGGGCGCGTCTTCGAGAAGGCGCATTCACACGGATCGATAGGCGACTCCGGCATATGGATTCCCCGGGGCGCCAAGTGGATCGACATTGAGGCCCACATTGAAAACACGGGCGATGACGCCTGCTATCTTGGGCCTATCCCTGAAGACAACGGCATTGCTGTCTCACGCAGCGCATTTCGCCTCGACTTAGAAATACGAAACACGGTGACGGGCTTCCACGTCGAAATGCCCAACGGAACGATAACCGGACGCGTGAACAACACGCTAAATGCAGCCGTAGCATGCACACCCGCATCCAACGGCGGTCGCTCCGCGCGCATTGACAATATCAATATAGAGATAGACATAGAAAATGCCGGCCAAATGAAGGTTGGTGACATTGGCGAAAAGACGATCCCACAGGTCAACAGTTGTGGGATATGGCTCTATGGCGCCGGATGCGGCATCAACATCTCAAATACCATGATAAAAAACACCCGCGGCCCCGCCGTGCTGCTTCAGGCAAGAGAGGGTGAGGTCCTGGAGCATGTTCAGGCCTCTCTCGTCGTAGATAGAGCGATGACCTCATCGATGTCACGCTCAATCGGCGGAGACGGCGCAGTCGTGAAACGATCCGCTACCGGCTTTGGTGCAGTTCGCCACGTTCGCCTCGCCCTAGCGGTTAGCAATATCTCCTGTCCTCTTATTTCCTGGCTACAGACTGGCTCCGAAGACGACCGCGATATTCACGTGTCAGCTACCCTCAAACACTGTTATTTTGACACAATCACCTATACCGGAAAAGGATTTGCCAACTTCTCCGCCACCGGCGCCGGAAACATTAACGGCGTGACACTGAACTTGGCTGGCGACACCCCATCCCCGACACTTCGGCTTACGGGCAGAGCTCGGGGCGGGGATTTCACCTTGAGGCGAAAATACGCACCAGATCACTCACCCCTAAAATCTTTGAAGAAGAGAAAATAGCCCAACAACCAAAATCTTGGCGCCGATTACCTTTTCATGCTCGCTATAGCTACTCACATCGACTATGTGAGCACCAGATATGCTTCAAACGAAGGGGCTAGCGCGAAACAATATGGAAGCTTTTCAGAAATCAGAAAATACGATTTCCAAAGGTGAGAATATACTTATCACCGGAGCGTCCGGGTTTATTGGCACGCATTTGGCGAGACAATTGAGTCAGACAGAAGCCAATCTGTTTTGCCTCGACATACGATCGCCTCGCGAAACGCTACCAGGCGCTAGATACATCTCAGCAGACGTTCGATCGCTTTCCTCGCTGGACCTTCCAGCCTTCGATCGCATTTATAACCTGGCGGCCATTCACACGACTCCCGGCCACCCGGATCATGAATACTACGACACGAATGTAGATGGAGCCTTGGAAGTCACTCGGAAGGCAGAGCTGGACCAAACTCGCCACATCACCTTTACGAGCTCGATCTCCATTTACGGCCCCTCCGAAGAGAAGAAAGTGGAGACCCCCCCCCCGGCCCCTGTCTCCGCCTACGGTAAGTCAAAGCTCATGGCCGAGAAAATCCACAAAAACTGGCTCGGCGCTCACCCAAATCGCAAGCTCACCATTGTCAGGCCAGCCGTAGTGTTTGGCGCGGGGGAAGGCGGAAACTTCGCGCGCATGGCCGCTCTATTGAAAAAGGGCTTTTTCGTCTTCCCGGGCCGACGAGACACGATCAAGTCGTGCATCTATGTGGAAGACTTAATTGAACTATTTTTATCAGCCGGAAAATCTATCAACAATATTGAAGTTCTTAATGGAAGCTACCCGGAGTGCCCGACACTAGAAATGATTGTTACATCACTGCGTGACAATTATTTCCCTGATGCAAAGCTGGTCGACGTTCCTCGCGACGTCGTTATGCTCGGCGCAAAAGCTTTCGCAGGCCTCAACGGCGTAGGCCTTGGCGTCCACCCCGACCGCGTCACAAAACTCATCCGCTCGACGTATGTCTATCCGGAGTGGGCGATAGACAACGGCTTTTTCGAGCAACGCACGTTCGTTGACGGCCTAGCCGCATGGTCAAAAGCCACAAAAGGAACTTTCGTCTAGGCAATCTTCAGATCGATGCGTTGGCTTCAGCATCAAGCGCTGAAGCCAACGCACGAAGCAAAGACATCAGCGTACCAAAGATAATATTGTTCGAGCTCGCTCGGTGTAGGAATACTTCGATCGAACAAGGTTATACGCGTTATTGGAGAGAGCCTCCGAAAGCCCCCTATCCCCCCTTAGCCTCAACACTGCTCTTGACCAAGCCTCGCGATTATTCGGCTCAACAAGGAGCGCATCGATTTCATCCGTCAAAACCTCCTCGATGACGGGAAGCTTCGATGAAATAATTGGTTTTGCATGCGCCATATACTCAAAGAGCTTCAAAGGGGAGAACCACCTAGATAGCACCACCCCCGATGCGGACGCGTCATTCTGATAGGGCGCTAGCACGGCGTTGAATGAATCGAGCAACCGCATGGCTTCAACGTGTGGCCGCGGTCCATGAACAATGAGGTTATCTAGCCCTGATCGCAGCTCAGGATCCTCAACCTTTCCAACGACGTGGAATTCGATGTCAGGGTGCCGCTCCGCTAGATCTCGAATAGTCGCGGCACCCTTGCCTGGGTATAGGTGGCCAACATAGCCGACCCGATAGATATCACCCGACGGACGCTTCTCCCCATGTGAGCGCTCCGGCACATCGGCCGCGCACGGGATGATGGCGCGCCGCCCCTCATCGATTGCACCGAACTGCTCCTGGAAGTCATCCTCGACGCCGCGCGTAATTGAGACGAAACGCAACATAGAGCGAGACTTTACAAAACGCCGCGACATGAACCTCTGAACAGGTTTATGCGGCACCGCATGAAGCTCATATATAAACGGTTTCCCAAGTAGTCCGGCTAATGCTGCCACGCCTACTTCACGTGTGTAGACCACAGTTCCCGGACGCGTGAGCATCAGATAGGCCGAGAGCATGCGAAAAACTGTCGATCCAACGATCGGGATCTTTAAAATAGGCAAGAATTTGACATCAAACCGCTCAGAGACATCATATATATTATAGATGTCCGAGACATTGCCTCCCTTGGGGCAAAATAGCGTCACGTCGGCGCCCACCCGCGTCAACGCGGCACAAGTCTTCACGACTTGAACCGCATTTGCGAAATTGGATGGTATCGGCGCAATATGAAAATAGTCGATCTTCATACTACGCTTCCTTTTCTCGTCCTTGATGTCTTGAAAACACACGATTTAGCCGCTTCGTGACTAAGGTCAAAGCAGAGCGTCGACTGGCGACCACGTCTTCTCCGACAAGAACCGTAGGCGCGATCGCCAATAACGCTGCGAAGGTAGCCCAATACACAAAAACTTGGATTATGTCGTAAGGCGACGGCAATCCAATGCCATGCACCAAGTCACCACTTAGGATTGCAGCGATAGTAGCAGAACCCGCAATAAGGGCGGCGCGAAGATGAGCAACCGCAATGGCCTTCGGCGAGCAATTGAAGCGGACTATGACACGCCGCAAGGACAGCGCGTAAAATGCAATCAGCGCGAGCGTCACGCCAATCACCGTGCCCTGCAATCCGAAAAAGGCCGCAGCTGCGCCCCCTGACACTACCATCAACGCATAGGCAACCTGCCGGCGAGTGGCGCTCCAGATCTCGCCTACAGAAAAGGACGCTATCTCCAAGGCCACATATCCCAGTCGCGCAAAAAGCGCGAAGAAGAAGATTTGCGCCAATGGTATCGCGGCGCCCCACTGCTCCCCAAGAACCACTCTCACTATGAGAGGCGTAGCAAAGATAAACCCCACGCCCACCGGCAGATAGACGATTGTCTGCACTTCGATCACGCGCTGAAGAGCCCGACGCAATCGCGATTCATCATCCTGCATATGCGAAAACACAGCCAGGAAAGTTCGGTTTATTGTGAATCCAAGGAGCTTCACCGGCACCATCATCAAGCTATACGCTCGAGAATAGAGGCCAAGGCTCGCAGCCCCCAACATCGAACCGATGATTAGGCGATCAGCATTCGTCGCTGCGAAATTGGTTATACGGTGCACAACAGACGCGCTCCCAATCTGGAGCAGACTCTCCACACTTCTTAGCGATTTCGGCGGAGCATAGTCCGCCTTGGCGCGGACTGCGGTCATTGCGAACTCCAATACGGACGCCGCACCATATCCCCACACGAGCGACCAAACCCCGAACCCCGTAGCCGCCATCACAGCAGTCACGGCACAACTGCCCACGATCTGCGGAAGGTTCTGGCTCATTTGGTAGAAGCGCATGTCGAGCCGTCGCTGGAGCAGCGCCCCAAAATATCCCGTCATCACCTTGAAAGGTACGAAAACAGCCAAAGCGTACAGGACCAAACTAAGCCCCGGGGCCTTCAGTATTCCCTCGAGTAGTCTGGCAAAAACAATCATCAGCAGACTGAGTGCAAGCGATACCGCCAAGAAAGCATAGAGCCCAGCGCGCTGCTGATCGATCGAAAGGTCTTTCTTCTGGACAAGGGCGATGCCGAAAGTGGACGTCGCTATCGCCCAGCTAAGGTCAGTAAACACACCAGCAGCCGCGAAGACCCCGAACTCCGCGGCGCTCAACGCCCGGCTCGTGATCATGAGGGTCAGGAAGTTGGCAAGGATCAGCGCGACCTTTCCCCCAATCCCCCAAACCATCCCGTCAATTGCGGCTTTCTTTAACACCTTGAGCACCAGACAAAAAACATTGGCTAATACCTGACACGGCCATATCGAGATAGAAAGGTACAAAGAATAATATTATAGAATATCTCGTGATTTGTCAGATAAGACGCATGAACAGACAAAACCAGACAGGCAAATATAATTCCATAGACACTACTATTCTCTTCACCCATTAGGGCCTTCTTATATTCGCGCCCACAGACAATACCCATCAAGGAAATAACAATAATTCCCAAGAAACTGAAATCTATATAGGGCGCGGTCAACAGAGGATACTCGCCGCCATGCCGAAACTGCAGCAGGAATGTCCGCGATTCCATCGTGGCATCCAATATTGCCTTGTCCGTAAAGGTAAAGAAAAACAAGAATCTCAGAGAATTCCAACCGTAGGCATAGTGCCCATCCAGCTTTCCGATTGGATTCAGAGCATTGGAGATATCATTATAGAAATAGAACAATAACCCTTGGGTCGCCTGCTCAACAGGAGAGACCTCGACGACACCGTGAAGGGCAAAATAATCAGTGATGCCCCAGACCAGCGCGAGCAGCGCAATA
Source organism: Caulobacter sp. GW821-FHT11E11 (assembly GCF_058808315.1). NCBI lineage: Bacteria > Pseudomonadati > Pseudomonadota > Alphaproteobacteria > Caulobacterales > Caulobacteraceae > Caulobacter > Caulobacter sp. GW821-FHT11E11. The sequence continues at coordinate 276,565 of NZ_JBXARO010000002.1, read as the reverse complement.
GGAATGGGCAGAAATCCAATTCCTATAAAACGACGATTTGGAATACAGGCCGCGATATAGCTAGCGATCACAGCGGTGAAGAAGTTCACACGCCCAGACATAATGATCGGAATGATCCCAAGATAAGCGATACACACGCCCAGCACGACAATGAAGGGCAGCAAATCCCTACTCGGTGCGCCCGCCGGCCGCGGGCGACCAATCACGAAACTGCAGAAGACCGCCAACCCGATGAAACCGGTTGCAATCAGCCGCCCCCCCGGAAAGGCAGCACTTAGAAGAACGGACCGGGCTACGGCATTCTCGCTGGCTGCCAGCGCAGCCATGCGCGCCACCCCCCCTAGCTGAATGATGGCAACGCCAATCCAAAGAAAAGAAACCAGTAGCGTAAAGCCGAACACGACCAAAACACCGCGCGCCGCCTTCTGATAATTGAAGGTTGTTTTCGACGGCTTGATGTTGAGCTTCATTCCAAATGCGGCAGAAGCGCTGAATACCGTAAGGGCCAATAGCAGCCATATGAAGGAGAGAGCGGTTGCATCGTCCTCGATACGCTCCGCCTGAGACATATATCTCAGATACAGAAGATCTCCCTTTACCGCATCAGCGACAAAGAACACGAGGATAGACACAAACCATATGATCGCCATCACCACTGGAGGCGAAATGATAAAGGCGAACCAATCAGACTTTACGGGAGATTTTCGAGTGGAGACGAGTCCGCTTTTCACAGATCACCTTCTTACAGAACTCTAGCGGACGTTCGCTGGTATAGATTTTCTGGGCCTCAACGCCTTTAGCAGAGGCTGTTCCACGAGCTTGAACACAATGTGCCCAGCCACGACGGCCCCCAGAACCGCCAATATCAGATACATCGCACCATCCAGGAGCCCCGGCAAATTAAGCTTATGGATCAGAATCTGGATCGGCCTCTGCACAAAACGGTGACTCAAATAGAGAGAGTAGGAACTGTCGCCCAGCGCCGTGCCCCAAGCAGGCAAGGCTTCCTCCGACTTCTCAGGCAGCAAGAGCACTGCTGCGCCAACGATCAGTCCCGCCGGCAGCCCGGCAACGAGAATCCGGGGCCACTTCGGCAGTAGCTCCGGCAAATTCAGGACATAGATCAGCGCGAGGCCGATCGCCAAGACCGCGATCGCGAGACCGGTCGACCGCGCGAAGCGCTTCCCATAGGCCTCATAGAGAACGGCGATCAAGACACCCAACCCGAACTCCAGGATGATATTGTCAGTCCACGCGCGTAGCGCGGCAGGCGCGGAGCTGGGAAGGAAGAGACCGACGGTCACCAGCAGCGCCAGCGCGCCAAGCATGGCAATTGCAGCCTTCCGCCCAGGCAGCCAAACAACCATTGAGAACAGAGCGTAGAAGAATATTTCATAGTTGAGCGTCCAACCAAGTGAAAGGATTGGAGCAATACGTCCATCGTATCTGGCATACGGAAAGAACGTATAGGAACTAATGATTTGAGCGATATCTAGGCGCGCTTCCTTTACTCCCGAAGGTAGAAATATAACCACCAACACCATGAGCGTTGTGAATATATAATAGAGCGGCACAACTCGAGAAAATCTGTTGTACGCAAACCTACCTACACCACCAGGCTTTGCGAATAGTTTCGAGCTCGAATAGTAGATAATAAAACCGCTAATCACGAAAAATATATCGACACCCTTTCCGAAAGGAACGGTCTCGATCAAAGGTTTAAAGTTGAAAAAATACTTAGCCTCCTCGGAGGCGTGAGCGATCGTGACAAGCAATGCCGCAAGCGCTCGCAGGAATTGTACAGACTTCAACTTATGCATGATCCCGCCCTCTATCCGCCCCTACTTCGGTACGGCCTTCACACACGCTTAGAACGCCCTGACAGAGCGAGGACCATGGTTGAACCTTGGATACCAAGGAATCACGCGGCATACGAATCGCCGTCTGCAACGCCCTATCTATGGATTCGTCATCTCCCGGCTCATAGCCCACCAGGAACGGAGCGTCAGGGTGCGCCATCCGCATTGGACCTACGCTCGGCAGCCGGAGATAAGCGTACTGCAAGAGCCGGTTTGAGTGGTGTACTTGGTACTCGACCCCCGGGATGTCCTTGTAGGGGGCTAGGCCGATGTCGGCGTGCTGCACGAAGGGCACTACCTCGGCGAACGGCCGTTCACCATGACTGACGATGTTTGACGCGCGCAGAGGTGCGCGTAGTCGGCCGAGAATGTGGAAACGCCAAGTCGGTCGCAACCGCGCCATCGTCAGGACAGCGTCAGCGTCGAAGTGCGACGCACCGGCGCACACGGCCTCTACCTCCCAGCGGGGAGCCAAGGGCGGCGCCTCGAACGGCGAAGAATGAGGCTGATCAAACAGGGGTGTCTCCAGCCCCATCGGGTCGAGCCCGATCTTGCCGACGTCCTCAAACCGCTTAGCCAAAACGGGGCTCGCCAAGCTAATGCGGTCGAACAGCGGCGCGTAGTCAATTTCGGCGCGGCGAACCTGAACAGGTGTCCGCATTACGCGCACGTCGTCATTAACGCGATAGACTAGCTTGCCCCCGGAATGGAGGCGCACGAGCGGCGCCAGTAGGATCGGCAGGCCGCTTTCCAGAACGACCAGATCGGCGTTGCGCGTCAGGCGACGCACAGCGGCAGTCCAGAACTTCGGGAAGATTGTGAAGATCGGCGCCGCTAAGGCGTTCAGCCATCCCTTGCGCAGGTCGATCGGATGAAACGGCGTGATCTGGAAATAGGCGTCCAGATCGTCCGCCAATTGGGTCAGTCCCTGCGGCGGCAGCGATGCACCCGTTAGGCGAACGTCACCGGTCAGTTTCGACAGGCCACTGATGCCGAACGTCACGAACCGCACATGCCAGCCTGACTTTCGCAATTCGTCGGCTAGCCAGTGCATGCTGCCGCGGCGCATCTGTTGGTAGAAGTGGCCCGTGAACAGGACGGCGACAGGCTTCTTGGATACGGAGCGGCTCAATGCCTCCCCCCCCTCGCCAGCCGCAAGAGCAACGTCTCGACCTGGGCCGCCGCGCCATCCCAGCTGAACTTGGACGCGCGCGCTCGTCCCCGCCGACGCAGGTCATCAGCCAGACCTGGCTCGTTCAGAACCCGCGCCATCGCCCGGGTGAAGGCGTCGACGTCGGTCGGCGAAGCCATCAGAGCCGCGTCACCACAGGTTTCCGGCACGGCCGCCGCGTCGGAGGCAATCACTGGACAACCAAGCGCCATGGCCTCGAGCACAGGAATGCCAAACCCCTCGTACAGCGATGGGAAGCATAGGAAAGCCGCCGACTCGTAGAGCGACCGCAATTGGCCATCATCCACAAAGCCCAGGCGCACAACGTTGGGATGGTCTGCCAGCGCCACGGTTCCGAAGACTTCGGCATCGCCGGCGCCGACAATAACCAGTTTCAGGTCCGGTCGCTCCAGCGCCTGGAAGGCCCGGATCGCGGTGACGACATTCTTGTTAGGCGTCTGATTGCCCACGCAGAGCGCGTAACGCCCCGACGTCAGGTTGTTCTTGGGCAGAACGTCCGGCTTAGCTTGGGTCAGTTGGATATGCTCGGCGGCGTTTGGCGCGATGACGAAGCGCTCGCGCGGCACACCCAACAGTTCGGAGAGCTCGCCTGCCGAGAAGTTCGAAACTGTGATCAGCCCCGCTGCACGACGCGCCAGAGCCGGGCGCAGACGCGTGTGCAGGGCGCGATAGCTTTTGCTGAATAACTCCGGCATGCGCAGCACCGCTGCATCATGGAAAGTAGAAATCTGGCGAGGATGCAGCAGCGGGCCGCTGCTAAGCAGGTTCAGGAGCACGCCGTCGCGCGCCGCCAGTAAAAGCTCTCCCTGTTCCCATACATGCCCCGACATTAAGCCGACACGGCGGACGTTGATGTGGCGCAGTCCGAGGTCACGCACGTCGCCCTTTGGGAGCAGTACAGTGACCGAGCCCAAACTGATGGCGACCTCGGTATGCGAGGCGAGACGCACATCCAGAGCCTGGACGATGCCCTCTGCCCAACGCTGCATCCCCGACCGCCGCTGAGTCAGGAAACGGCCGTTGATGTAGATGGTCAAACCGCAACCTCGACGGCACGGGTGCGACGCTTACGCGCCAGAGCCGCCCGATAGGCCGTCTCGATGTCGCGTCCCATGCGATCCTGCGCCCAAGGCGTCACGTCAGTCTCGCGTGCGCCCTTGGACAGGGCTTCAAGTTCGGCTGGTGCATCGCACAGACGCACGACCGCTGACGCTGTGTCGGCTAGGTCGTCCGCGTCGGTCACAAGGCCGTTCACGCCGGCCTTGACGATCTCCTCGATACCCGGGAGGTCGCTGACCACAGCAGGCTTGCCGCCAGCCAGATATTGCACCACCACGCGCGGCAGACCCTCCCGTTCGGAGGTCAGCACACAGACGTCGGAAAGAGCGATCAACTCCTCGGGCTTCGGATCATGCCCAAGCAGACGGACCTGGTCGCCAACGCCCAGACGCTCAGCCAGGGCGCGCGCCGGTTCCAGCTGAACGCCCTGGCCGGCGAAAAGCAGACAGATATCGTCGCGGCCACGCAGGTGCGGCGCCATTGCCTCTATGAAAGCTTCCTGGCGTTTGCGTGGCTCGAAGGCGGCCAGCGTCAGGACTATCTTAGGCCGCGCGTTGCCGGCCCAGCCGCCGATGCGGCCGCGCCAGTCCGCGACAGGCTTGGCCGAAGTGAAGCGCTCCAGCGGCATGCCCGAGCGGATCACGACGTGACGGTCGGGATCGCTGACGCCATGGTCCAGGCAGGCCTTACGCATACCTTCGCTTACGCTAATCATCACATCCGTGACCGTCGCGCAGGCGCGTTCGGCCAACACGTAGAAGAGCTTGGTAGCACCGCCGACGTTCAAGAATGGGGCGATGTGCACGGTGTGAACTACCGCCACGCCGGGCAGGCCTACGGCCGCCAGTCGTCCCAGGATGCCCGCCTTGCTCTGGTGGGTATGGACAACGTCGAAACCGTGCTCCCTGTAAAGCTTGCGCAGGCCGGCTACGGCGGCCATGTCACTCCTGGGCCTGATCGCGTGCACCATCTCGTCCAGCCGGATTAGTTTCAGGCTGGCCGGTAGAGTGTCGTAGTGCGACGGTTCGAACTCGTCGCCGTGGATGATGGAGACCTCGAAGCCCCGCTCCAACTGGTGGAGGCAGCTAGCGATCGTGTTCTCCTCCGACCCGGCCTTCAGCAGGCGCGTGATGACGTGCGCGATTTTCATGCCGCCCCCCTATAGCTGCGACGCCATTCGACGAAGCGGCGGAGGCCTTCGGCCAGCTTGATCTTGGGCTTGTAGCCGCACAGCGCCTGGAGCTTGTCGATGTTGGCGAAGGTGGCGGTGACGTCACCGGGCTGCATGGGACGGTAGATCTTCTCGGCCTCGATGCCGAGCGCGGCTTCGAGCGTGGTGATCATGTCCATCAGGCCGACGGGGTCATTGTCGCCGATGTTATAGACTTCGTGCCCGCCCTTGGCGGGCGGGTTGTCCAAAACGCCCAGAATGCCGTCGACGATGTCGTCGATATAGGTGAAGTCACGGGCCATCTTGCCCTCGCCGTACACCTCGATCGATTGGCCCTTCAGCATCTTCTCGGTGAAGCCGAAGTAGGCCATGTCCGGCCGCCCCCAAGGACCATAGACGGTGAAGAACCGCAGGCCCGACTGCGGGAAGCGATAGAGCTTGGCATAGCTCTGGCTCAGCATCTCGCACGAGCGCTTGGTGGCGGCGTAGAGCGACACCGGGCTTTCGGCCGGATCGCTCTCCTTGAAGCCGTCGCCGTTCAGCGGGCGATCGCCGTAGACGCTCGATGACGAGGCGTAGACCAGGTGCTCGACTTCGGCATGGCGACAGGCTTCCAGCACCGACAAATGGCCGGCCAGGTTGCTGCGCTCATAGGCGAACGGGTTCTCGATCGAATAGCGGACGCCAGCCTGGGCGGCCAGATGGATCACCTGCTTCGCGCCCGAAGTCTTCACCAGTTCGGCGAAGGTTTCATGCTCAGCGATGTCCATGCGGACCATCTTGAAGCCGTCACGACCTTCCAGTCGTGCGGCCCGCGCGTCCTTCAAAGCCGGGTCGTAGTAGGCGTTGAAGACGTCTACTCCGATCACCGCCACGCCGCGATCGAGCAGGCGCTCGGCCACGTGGTAGCCCACGAAGCCGGCCGCGCCGGTGACGATGATCGGGATCGTCATGACTTAGCCTCGACCGATCGAGGCGTAGGTGAAGCCGTGACGAACCATCTCGGCCGGCTTGTAGACGTTGCGCAGGTCCACGACGACCGGGGCGTTCAGCAGGCCCTTGATTCGAGCGAGGTCGAGCGCGCGGAACTGGTCCCACTCGGTCAGAATGACCAGGGCGTCGGCGCCCTCGGCCGCCTCGTAGGCGCCAGCCTTGAAGTCCACGCCCTTGAGCATGTGGGCCGCTTCCTTGGCGCCTTCCGGGTCAAACGCCTGGACCTTGGCGCCCATGGCCTGCAGGGCGGGCAGGATATCAAGGCTGGGGGCGTCGCGCATGTCGTCGGTGTTGGGCTTGAAGGTCACGCCCAGCACGCCGATCGTCTTCCCAGTCAGGTCGGTCGAACCGATGGCGTCGGCCACCTTGGTGGCCATGGCCTTCTTGCGGGCGTCGTTGACCTCGACTGTGGTCTCGATCAGGCGCGTCGGCGCGCCATACTGCTGGGCCGTGCGAACCAGGGCGATGGTGTCCTTCGGGAAGCACGAACCGCCGTAGCCGGGGCCGGCGTTCAGGAACTTGCCGCCGATGCGCTTGTCCAAGCCAATGCCCTTGGCGACCGACTGGACGTCGGCGCCAACCTTTTCGCAGAGATCGGCCATCTCGTTGATGAAGGTGATCTTCATCGCCAGGAAGGCGTTGGCGGCGTACTTGATCAGTTCGCTGGTCCGGCGGCCGGTGAAGACGATCGGGGTCTCGTTCAGGCTCAGCGGACGATAGAGGTCGCGCATCACCGCCTGGGCGCGCTCGTCCTCGGTGCCGACGACCACGCGGTCGGGGCGCTTGAAGTCTTCGATCGCCGCGCCTTCGCGCAGGAATTCGGGGTTCGAGACCACCGCGAATTGGGCGTCTGGGCGAACCCGCTTGATGATCGCCTCGACCTCGTCGCCGGTGCCGACAGGCACGGTCGACTTGGTGACCACGACGGTGAAGCCCTCGATCAGGCCGGCGATCTCTTCAGCCGCGGCGTAGACATACGACAGATCGGCGTGGCCATCGCCGCGGCGGGTCGGCGTGCCGACGGCGATGAACACCGCGTCCGCTTCCTTGATCGCCTGAGCGCCTTCCAGCGTGAAGAACAGTCGACCCTCGCGGACATTGCGGGCCACCAAGTCATCCAGGCCCGGCTCGAAGATCGGGATCTCACCCTTTTCCAGGCGCTCGATCTTGCTAGGATCCTTGTCGATGCACGTCACCACGTGACCGAAGTCGGCGAAGCACGCCCCCGACACCAGGCCCACATAACCCGTGCCAATCATCGCTACGCGCATAATTTCCCCACGATAAAGAATGCTGCCCGTCTATGCGGACAAGAAGTTCCAAAAAGGTTCATCGCCCCGTGCAAGCACACAGACCGACTTATTTATCCCTAATGACAGTTTTGCACCTCGACTCTTGAAGAGCCCAATTTTTGGTGCGGCCGGCGACTAGTCGCCGAGGCTAGTAGGCGTTCTCAGCCATCAGAAGATGGGGAACCGTCAAAAGCAGGATCTTGATGTCGCCACCGAGCGTCCAGCGCTCGATGTACTCATTGTCCGCGTCGATACGGGCCGCCATGGCTTCCAAAGCGCCGGTGCCGCCGCGCAGGCCTTTGATCTGAGCCAAGCCCGTCAGGCCCGGGCGAGCCCGGAAACGCAGGTGATAGTTGGCGATGAGCGCGCCGTACTGCTCATCATGCGCCAAGGCATGGGGACGCGGCCCGACGATCGACATGTCACCGCGCAACACGTTCAGCAGCTGCGGAAGCTCGTCGATGCTCGTCTTACGGATGATCCGGCCGACGGTCGTGATCCGATCATCGTCCCGCTTGGCTTGAACAACCTTCGCGCCATTCTCTTGGCACCGCATCGACCGAAACTTGAAGATCGTGAAGGCATGACCATTCAACCCGCCACGCGATTGCCGGAACATCACCGGCCCCCGCGACTCGAGCTTGATCAGAATGGCGACGAGAGCGAGAAGCGGTGCAAAGAACAGCAAAGCGCCGCCCGCAACTAGAATATCCATCGCTCGCTTGAGCGGATCTTTAGCGACCGGCGACAACTTAACGACGCAGGTTCGCTGTTCCGCTGACGGATTAGATACAATCAGCACGTGGTCCCCACCAGTCTATGCGCTCGGGTCTTTGCCCGAAATTTAGGAAAGCCTTTACTAAATCGCCGTTCGCTCGACAACCGTCCGCCGAGGTTGTTAACCAACCTTTTTTTGCAACGCAGCGTCTGCTGCGTGTTCAGCAGACATTTTCGCCCCACTTGCGGGCAAATTCGCTGCAAAATGCTCGGCTCTTCTTCGTCAAATTTAACGACACCATGGCTATTGGCGGTGACGAAATGCACCAGGGCGCCCAGCTTCTCTTTCCGGACAGGTTTTACGAGCGTTTCGAAGTTGGTTTGATCACTCGCACCAAGGGCCAAGACGAACGGCGCCGCCGGTAGAGGCCCAGCCGCACGCGCAAGCTAAGCCACGCGATCTAAGTGCCGAGGTCGAAGACCAGTTATCAGAAATAGAGGGGATGGCGGAGACGGAGGGATTCGAACCCTCGATACCCTTTTGAGGTATGCCGCTTTAGCAAAGCGGTGCCTTCAGCCTCTCGGCCACGTCTCCTCCTGAGAGGGAGCGGCTGGATAGCCTGTTCGCTACGGGATGACAACGGCCGATGTCGGAAAATTCCGATGTTAACGTGACGCTCAGACGGCGACGCTAGGTTGAACATGGTTTTCTCAATGAAGAGCGCCATGCCTCCTGCTTCCCAGACCCATGTTCACGCCGAAAACGCCTCGGCCTTTGTCGCTTCGACGGAGGTCGCCGGGCGCGTGGGCGGAGGCGGTGGCGGCGATCCCGGTCGGGCGCGGCGGGGGCCGTTCCGGCCTGGCCAGCTGATCCCGACGCGGGCCCGGCTGGAGACCCGCGTGCTGGCGCGCATCTTCCGCTTTATCGACATCGCGGTCGCCGCCGGGGGCGCCGTGACCCTGACGCTCGAAGGCCATCCGCTGGCCGCGGGGCTGTGGGCCGTATCGTGCCTGATCGCCTTGCGGGTCGTGGACGCCTACGCCTTTCCTCGCAAGCAGGACCTGACGCACCACCTGGGTCGCGCGGTTCTGGCGCTGGGCGCCGGACTGATGGTCGGCATGATCGCGCTGTTGGCCTCCGGCCGCGCCGACGCCGCGGCCTTCGGCGCCCTGCTGACCGCCACCGGCATTCTGGTCGGCCAACAGGCGGCGTGGTGGACCTTGATCGCCAACGGCCGCCAGCAGGGCCGCCTGACGCCCAACATCGTCGTCGTCGGCGCCACGGCCAATGCCGAGCGCCTGATCGACGCGGCCATGCGCACGGGCGAGGTCAATGTGCTGGGCGTGTTCGACGACCGCCTGGACCGCGCGCCCGAGAACATCATGGGTGTGCCGGTGCTGGGCGACACGACCGCCCTGCTCGACCACCGCATCATGCCCTATGTCGACCGCGTGGTGATCGCCGTGCAGTCGACGGCCCAGAGCCGCGTGCGGCAGCTGGTAGACAAGCTGGGCGTCCTGCCCAATCCGCTGAACCTCTTCATCGACGTGGGTGGTCAGGCCGACGACGACGCGGCCCTGGCCCGCATCGCGGCTGGCGGCGAGAACGAGCTGTCGGGCGCGTCTGCCGGCATGCGTCACGCCTGGATCAAGCGGGCTCAGGACCTGGCCGTCACGGTCGCGGGCCTGCTGGTCGCCGGTCCGGTCATGCTGATCGTCGCCGTGGCCGTGAAGCTGGACAGCCCCGGCCCGATCTTCTTCCGCCAGCGTCGCCACGGCTTCAACAACGAGGAGATCCTCGTCTGGAAGTTCCGGTCGATGCGCCACGAGATGGCCGACGCCAGCGCCGCGCGCCAGATCAGCGCCGACGACGATCGCGTCACCAAGGTCGGCAAGTTCATCCGCAAGACCAGCCTCGACGAGCTGCCGCAGCTGTTCAATGTGCTGCGCGGCGAGATGTCGATCGTCGGTCCCCGCCCGCACGCCATCGGCATGAAGACCGGCGGCGTGGAGTCGGCCAAGCTGGTCGCGCAATACGCCCACCGTCACCGCATGAAGCCCGGCCTGACTGGCTGGGCCGCCATCAAGGGCTCGCGCGGTCCCGTCGATACGGCCGAGAGCGTGCGCCTGCGCGTCGCCCTGGACGTCGAATATATCGAGCGCCAATCGTTCTGGCTGGACCTCTACGTCATCGTCATGACCATCCCCTGCCTGCTGGGGGATCGGTCGGCGGTGCGCTAGGCGGCAGGCTATGTTCTGGCGCGGGGTCCTCGGCTACCTGCCGGTCAACGTGGTGCAGGGCGTGGTGGGCTTGCTCACCATCGTCCTGTTCACGCGCGTGCTGGATCCCGCGCAGTACGGCGTCTACGCCCTGGCCTTCTCGGTCGGCAGCCTGACCCAGACGATCCTGCTGACCTGGACCGAGGCGGCCATGGCCCGCTTCCTGGCGACGCGGACGGAAGATGGCCGCCTGGCCGATCACTTCGCCACCCTGTTCAAGCTGTGGATCGGCGCGGCCGTCGTCGTGCCCCTGGCCTGCGCCATCGTAGCCCTGCTGCCGCTCAACGCGCCCTTGAAGGTCGCCGTGGTAGCGGCCCTGGCCTCGACCCTGGTCAACAGCCTGATGAAGCTGGCCCTCGAACGTCGCCGCGCGGCGGGCGAGGTGTCGGCCGCGGCCATGCTGACCATGGCCCAGAACCTGGGCGGCTTCCTCGTGGGCCTGGCCCTGGCCTTAACCGGCCTGGGCGGCGCGGCGCCGATCCTGGGCGTCGGCGTGATCTCGGCCCTGTGCGTGGTCCTGGTGCTGCCGGGCGAGCTGAAGCGGATGGCCGGCGGCAAGTTCGACAAGGGTCTCGCCAAGGCCTACGCCGCCTACGGCCTGCCGGTGTCGCTGTCGCTGATCCTGGCCCTGGTGCTGGCCAGCACCGACCGCCTGCTGCTGGGCGCGTTCCTGGATGAGGCGACGGTCGGCGTCTATCACGCCGGCTATTCGCTCGGCAGCCGCACCCTGGACGTCGTCTTCATCTGGCTGGGCATGGCCGGTGCTCCGGCCCTGATCTCGGCGCTGGAGCGCGGCGGCCAGCCGGCACTGACCGAAGCCGCGCGCGAACAGGCCGGCTTCATGACCCTATTGACCCTGCCCGCCGCCGTCGGCCTGGCGCTCGTGGCCCGTCCGCTGGCCGAGCTGATGGTCGGCGAGGATCTGCGGGTCGGCGCCAGCCACGTGACGCCCTGGATCGCCGCCAGCGGCTGGCTGTCGGGCATCACGACCTATTACCTGCTGCAGGCCTTCACCCTGGCTCGGCGCACGCCGCTGCTGATCGTCAGCATGAGCGCGCCGGCCCTGGCCAATGTGATCCTGAACCTCGTCCTGATCCCGCGCATGGGCCTGGACGGCGCCCTGTGGGCCACCATGGTCAGCTACGGCATCGGCGCCGTCGCGGCATGGTCCCTGGGTCGCCGCGCCTGCCCGCTGCCGATCCCGTGGGACGTGCTGGCCAAGGCCGGCGCGGCCTGCCTCGCCATGGCCCTGGTCGTGCGGATCCTGCCCTCGCCCGGCGGTGTCCTGGAGCTGGCCCTGAAGGCCGGCGTCGGCGCGGCCGTCTATGGCGCGATCGTGCTGGGCCTGGACGTCGGCGGCCTGCGGGCCAAGCTTTCTGTAATCCTCCACCGGAGGGCCCAAGCGTCATGACCGCGCCCATCACCGAAATCCGTATCGAGAACGCCGCCTGGGCCCAGGCGCAGCCGCGCCTGTCGGTCCTGATCCCGACCTTCCGCGACGATCCCGTCGCCCTGCTCAAGTCCCTGGACGATCCCGGCGCCGGGGCCGAGATCGTGGTGCTGGACGACGGCGGCGGCGATGACCAACTGGCCGAACGCATCGCCCGCCGGGTCGAGAAGCTGCGCGTTCCTATCCGCTTCGTGCGCCTGTCCAGCAACGAGGGCCGCGCCAAGGGCCGTAACCGCTTGGCCAGCCATGCGCGCGGCGCTCACTTCCTGTTCCTCGACAGCGACATGCTGCCCGACACCCCAGACTTCCTCTCGCGATGGGCCGCCGTGGCCGACAGCGGCGCGCCGGTGGCGTTCGGCGGCTTCACCCTGGACCAGACGCCCCCGCGACCCGAGACCGCCCTGCACCGAGCCATGGCGCTGAGGAGCGACTGCACCCCCGCCCCCGAGCGCGCCAAGGCGCCGGAGAAGCACGTCTTCACCTCCAACCTGCTGGTCCGCCGCGACGTCTTCGAGACCATCGGCTTCGACGAAGGTTTCGCCGGCTGGGGCTGGGAGGATGTCGAGTGGGCGATGCGGGTCGTGCGCCAGCATCCGATCCTGCACATCGACAACACCGCCACGCACTTAGGGTTGGACGCCGCGCCGACCATGGCCGCCAAGTACGAGCAGTCGGCGGCCAATTTCGCCCGTGTGGTGGCGAGCCACCGCGACATCGTCAGCGCCTATCCCAGCTACAAGGTGGCCAAGGCCCTAAAGCCCTTCCCGCTGCGCGGCGTGTGGCGGCCGATGCTGAAGTCGATCGCCCTGGCCGAGGCTGCTCCCGTTTCCCTTCGCGCGTTCGCCATGCGGCTGTATCGCGCGTCCCTTTATATCGAGGCCGTCTGATGCAGACTTCGTTCGAGAAGGTCGACGCCTACGAGCCCGACCGCAGCCTGAAGGGCAAGCTGCGCCGCCGCCTGATCCGCCTGGCCCACCGCCGGCCGGCCAAGGTGGCGCTGGAGCGGCCGATGGTCTCGTTCAGCTTCGACGACGCCCCCGCCACGGCCTGCGAGGCTGGCGCCACGGCGCTGGAGAAGCGTGGCCTGCTGGGCACCTATTACTTTGCCGCGGGCCTCGCCGGACGTGACGGCCCGATGGGCCGCTTCGCCACGGGCGCGGACGCCCGCCGCCTGCACGACGCCGGGCACGAGATCGCCTGTCACACCTTCTCGCACCTCGACTGTGGCCAGTCGTCCAAGGCCGTGACCCTGGCCGATGTCGACCAGAACGCCGAGAGCCTGGCCCAATGGGGCGCGCCCGATCCGGTCAGCTTCGCCTATCCCTATGGCGACGTCGGCGCGCCGGCCAAGACGGCCCTGGCAGGCCGCTTCAAGACCCTGCGCGCTTTGCACCACGGCCTGATCGCCGACGGCGCCGACCTGAACCAGGCCCCAGCCGTGGGCATCGAGGGCGAGGACGGTGAGAGCGTCGCCAACAGCTGGCTGGACAAGGCCAAGGCCCGCAAGGCTTGGCTGATCCTCTACACCCACGACGTGGCCGACGCACCTTCACAATGGGGCTGCACGACGGGCGCGCTGGAGCGACTGATCGACCGGGCGGTGGCGGAAGGCTTCGATGTCGTGACCGTCGCCGAAGGGGCCAAGCGGATCGGGCTCTAGACCTTTTCCTGGGCGCGATCCGAGAAGGCCAGCTTGGCGGCCAGGGCCACGAACACGGCCCAACGGAAGTCGTTGTACACGACCGCGATACTCTCGGTCAGGCTGACCAGGGTGAAGACGATCAGGAACGGGAAGGCCAGCATGGCCCCTCGGTCGCGAAACACTGCGATCAGGGCCACGGCCATGGTTTGCAGGTAGAAGAATCCCCAGGCGGTCAGGCCGACGACGCCCATGCCGACCAGCTGCTCGATCCACGAATTGTGGGCGTGCTGCGGAGTGAACTTGGCGTCGTGGACGATCCAGGCCAGCGGGCCCCAGCCGGACTTGTCGCTCCAAACGGCGGCGTAGCCATAGCCTAGCCATGGTCGCAGCTCGATCTGGCGGAAGGCGGCCTCCCAGATCTGGGTCCGGCCCGTCAGGGTGGCGTCCTTGCCCAGGATGCCGAAGAAGATGTCCGAAGCGAAGACGATGAACGCCAGCAGCATCAGGAAGCCCGTCACGCCGGCCCAGGTCGCCGCGGCGGCGTAGGCCGGTCCGCGCTGGCAGATCCAGACGAAGCCCAGCGCCATCAGGCCCAACATCAGCGAGGCCAGCGAGGTCTTGGACTGCGACATGATCACCAGGCCTACCGCCAGCGCCGCGAAGCCCAGCCAGACCTTGGCGTGGCGCGGGTCCAGCAGGGCCGTGGCGCACAGCAGGCAGCAGCCCAGGGCCATCATGCCGCCCAGCGAGTTCTTCTCCAGCCACAGGCCTCGCCAGGCGCCGGGGAAGAGCTCGGTCATGATGCCGATCGACGGGAAGGCGATGCAGGCGATGTAGCAGGCCACGACCAGCACGCAGAAGGTGATCGAGAACACCCGCGCCAGGTCGACCCACTTGAACCGGGAGGCCAGGGCCAGTCCCGACAGCGTGGTGCAGCCGACGGCGAAGCCCCGCCGGATCGAAACGTCAGGCTGGATCGACCAGAAGATCGACGCGGCCACGACACCCATCAGGATGATCAGGAATGGCTGCCGGATGGTGGCCCGCACCATGTTCCAGGGCCGGCCCAGGATCAGCAGGAACGCCAAGCCATAGGCCGGCAAGAAGGCCACGCGCAGCAGGCCCGAGGCGGACTCGTCGGCCTTCTCGCCGAAGATCGGCAGCTGCCAGCCGCCGGTGTAGATCAGCAGCATGACCACGGCGAAGACGATGGTCAGCAGCGAAGGCTCGAGCGTCCGGGCCTCCTGGCGGTCCCAGGCCGCGCCGGAAGCCACGCTCGTCATGGCAGGATCGCCTTCAGGAAGCCGGGCGGCTCGACCGTGACCTTGTTGAAGAACATACCCGCGCAGCGACCGCCGGCGGCGGTGAGCGCGTCACGCAGCATGGCCGGCTGGCGCACGTCGGGCTGGTCGGCCGAGACGACCATCACCGTCTGGTCCATATGCTGGGCCACGGTGGGGCCGGCATGGGAGCGATCGATGGACGGGCTGTCGACGACGATGACCTCGGCGTGCTTGCGCAGCGCCCGCCAATAGTCCGCCGACGGAATGATGTGCGCCTGCTGGCGGCCGCGCAGGGCTTCGCGGTTGAAGCGCGCGACCCACAGGCGCGGCCCGCCGACGCTGTGGCCGGTCAGGTACTTGGCGTCCGGCCACACGCCGCCCTCGGCGCGGGGCGCGGGCGGCTGGACGGTGAAGAAGACCGAGCCATCGGGCGAAGCGGCGACCGGCGGCCCCATCGGACCGAAGCGGGCCGGCTCGGAGGCCAGCTCGCGGAACTGGCTGGGGCTGTTGAGGTCCAGGTCGATCAGCCAGGTCTTGCGACCCGCGCGGCGCGAGGCGAAACGCGCGAATTCGCGGGCGACCGTCGAGGTCCCCTCGCCCCTGCGGGCGGACACGAACTGGATGACGTGCGGACGGCCGGCCGGCGGCGCGCCTAGCGCCCCCCAAAGCTCGGTCATCTCGACGTTCAAATCGACCATCTAACGAATCGCCGCGTACTCAGAAGCCCGCAACTTGCGACATTAACCCTGTCGGCGGAAGGCGACGAAACAGCTCACCGCTTGACGCCGGCGGTGGCCAGGACGGGCATGCCCAGGGTGCGCGAAGCCGATTCCGGCGTCTGCAGGCCAGGCCGCAGGAACATGCGGACCAGGCCGGCGCACAGGGCGGTGAAAGCTGCGAACATGATGGCCAGCATCAGCACCGGCTTCTTCAGGCTCTTGCCCGTGGTCGGCGCGACGGCGCGTTGGACGATGCGGATGTTGTCGCTGCTCTCGGTCGACATCTGCCGCTGGGCTTCGTCCTGCTGTTCCTTGATCGTGAAGTCGCGAACGTTCGTGGACAGGACGTCGCGGTCGCGCGACAGCTCGTTGAACTGCGGCTCCAGCCCGGCCAGGCGCAGCAGGCGGGTGTTCACGTCGGTGACCTGCTGGGCGTAGGCGGCCTGCGACTGCTGCAGGGCCGCGACCTCGGCCCGCAGATCGTTGCGGGTGGTGGTCAGGGTCTGCCAGATCGGGTTCGGGCCGCTGCGACGCGCACCCTCGCCATTGGTGCGGCCGGCGGCGAGACCGGCTTCCAGCTGGGCGATCTGGGCGTTGATGTCCTGCACCGGCGCGGCGCCAGGCGTGTAGCGGGCCAGCAGACCTTCGCGATCCAGCTTCAACGCGGCGAGCTTGGTCGAGGCCGACATGTCGATGTCGCGATAGAGGATCGCCTCGGCCGGCGTGTGCGCCAGCTCGGCCTCCACCGACGCCAGGCGGCCCACGCGGTCCTGCAGCTGGGCGTCGATCGAATACTTCTGCTGCTCGACCTGGGCCTGCAGCTGGGTCAGCGTCGTCTTCTGGGCGGTGAAGTCGCCGATGTCGTTGGTCGTCAGGAACGACTGGTAGGCCGTGTCGGCCTCGGCCAGCTTCTGCGAAAAGATGCCGCGCTGGCGCTGCAGGATATCGCTATCGCCGCCGATCAGCAGGCTGCGGCGATAGACCAGATACTCTTCGAGCAGGGTGTTGAGCACCTTCTCGGCCATTTCCGGATCGTCGCTCTGGAAGCCCAGGCGGATGATCGAGTTGTCCGGCGCGGTCTGGATCTTCAGGCTTTTGCCGATCGAGTCACGGCCTTCCATGATCAGCTTGCGCTTACCCTCGGGGGTCGCGCTGGCG
This sequence comes from Caulobacter sp. GW821-FHT11E11, assembly GCF_058808315.1. Taxonomy (NCBI): domain Bacteria; kingdom Pseudomonadati; phylum Pseudomonadota; class Alphaproteobacteria; order Caulobacterales; family Caulobacteraceae; genus Caulobacter; species Caulobacter sp. GW821-FHT11E11. The sequence continues at coordinate 259,750 of NZ_JBXARO010000002.1, read as the reverse complement.
TACTTGGCGGCGTGTTTCGGGAAGATCTTGGCGAAGCCGATCTTGCGGATCACCCGCTCGCGCAGCTCGCCGCTGCCCAGGATCTCGGCTTCCGACTGGATGACTTCATCGATGTTGGGCACAGCGCCACGGCCGGCGTCACCGGCGCGGGGTTCGTAAACATATTCCTGGCCCAGGCGGACGAAGAGGCTGCTCTCGGCCGTGTAGTTCTTCTTCAGCGTGGTGGCGAAGGCGAAGCCCGCGACGACGATCACGAGGAAGACGACAAGCATCAGGAATCGCTCACGCCAGAGCAGCGTGACGAAGTCGGTCGGGGCGTATTTCGGACGCGCGCCACCGAGCCCCGCGGCCATTCTAGGCGGCGAGTCGTGCGGCACGCTGGTCCAGGCGCTCGTCGACATACGAATCCAAGCGGTTCAATCTGCCTCGCACCCTGGGGCGGCCGGCCTTAAGGGTTCGTTACCCATTCCTGTTAAGACTTGTCGCATGCAACGTCGCACGCATCTCATGACGGTCAGCCTCAAGGTAGTCTGGGCCGTGGTCCTGCTGGCCGGCGGAGTTTCCGCCTGCGGCCACATCGACGCCGAGCCGATCACGCCAGGTCCCAGACCTAGCGCGAACTTCTCTAATATCGGTTACGCCGACTGGAGCGAATCCGAGCCGTCGTACCGGTTCTATCCGGGCGATGAGGTCGAGGTTTCGGTGCCGTCAGCCCCCGAACTGAGCAAGACCGCGACGGTGCAGCCGGACGGGCGGATCAGCCTGCCCCTGGCCCAGCCGGTGATGGCGGCCGATCGCACGATCGAGGAGCTGCAAGGCTCGATCAGCCAAGCCTATGCCGGCACGCTGCTGCGGCCGCAGGTTCAGGTGTCGGTCAAATCGACGCAGCCACTCAAGGTGTTCGTCGGCGGCGAGGTCAAGAACCCCGGCGTGTTCGACATGGCGGGCGACGGCGACGCTCTGCGCGCGGTCATCCAGGCCGGTGGCTTCACCAACGGCGCCAAGCGCAATCAGGTTGTGATCATTCGTCGCGGCCCCGATGGACGGGCGATGCTGCGGACGGCGGACCTGCTCTCAGGGCTGACGCGTCCCGGCGGAACGGATCTGGTGCCCCTGCGGCGTTTCGACGTCGTCTACGTGCCGCGCAGCGGCGTGTCGGAAGCGGGCCTGTTCATGCAGCAGTACTTCCGGGACCTGCTGCCCATCAGCTTCAGCTACGCGATCAACGGCAACGTCAACGGCGGCAACTGAGCCGATCCTCCCACGGGATCGGCTGGCAGTTGAGCCCGAAGATCGGGCTCAACCGTGGGCGAGCCATTCGCGAGCCTGACGCTGGGCTTCGGCGACTTCGTCGCTGGCCATCTCTTGCGACAGTTCCTTGCGGTAGGTCTTGGCTTCGATCGAACCGCGCATGGCGGCCAGATTGAACAGCATGTGGGCCGACACGTAGTCCAGCGGCGCGCCGCCCTGACCGGTCGAATACAGCAGGCCCATACGGAACAGCTCGTCGCCGGTGGACTCAGCGGTCGGCAGCGGCAGCATCACCACGGCGGCCGGCGGTTCTTGCATCATCATCATGGGTCAGTCTCCTCTCTCAAGCTCGCCCCAGCGTTTTGCCGGTTCTGAGCTTGATTGAAGGAAAGTCCCCCGCGACTGAACATATAGTTAAGCGCGCGGAGAGCATAAATGACGCACCCCGTTACTGTTTATTGACTCTGATTACTGGGTTTAAATCACAGTATACAGCCCCTTAACGAGCGCGCTGCCCAAACAGGACTCTGCGGGCCTCTTCGGCCGCTTTTCCCGACGCTTGCAGCCCTGCCGTGCGGAGTTCGGCCCCGAGCTTAAAGCCTTTCTGCACGTTTTCCCGCGCGCCGACCCGCTCGAACCATGTCCTCAAATTGGGGAACTCATCGAGAATAATGCCCTGGTTCTTCCACGGCACGATCCAAGGCCAGATCATGAAGTCGGCGATGGACAATTGGCCGCAGACGAAATCGCGGCCTTCCAGCTGCTTGTTGAGCACCCCGTACAGGCGGTGGGTCTCATTGGTGTAGCGGATGGCGCCGTAGGCGATCTGGCGCTGGTCGGCGACGATCGAGGGCGCGTACTGACGGAAGTGGTGGGTCTGGCCGGCCATCGGACCCAGGCCGCCCATCTGCCACATCACCCACTGGTCGATGTTGACGCGGTCGCGCTCGGTCTCGCCGTAGAACTGGCCGGTCTTGCGGGCCAGGTACTGCAGGATCGCCCCAGACTCGAAGACCGAGATCGGCTGGCCGTCGGGACCGTCGGGGTCGACGATGGCCGGCATGCGGTTGTTGGGGCTAATGGCCAGGAAGTCCGGCTTGAACTGCTCGCCGGTCCCGATGTTCACCGGAATCATCTCGTAGGGCAGGCCCATCTCCTCCAGGGCGATGGAGACCTTCCAGCCGTTGGGCGTGGGCCAGTAGTGCAGCTCGATCGGACGGCTCATCGGCCTTCCCTCCCCTGTCATCGTCGTTGTTACGGAACATGGTCGCGACCGTTCGCCGCGCCAAGTGTGACCTGACGAAAAGCCTGACCGCGCCGTTCAGCCTGGGTTCAGCCGAAGTCGGACATTCTGCGTTTCAAGGTCGAGGGAAGTTTCTAGGCGAGGCTCCGCAAGCATCGCCCGACCAACAGGAGAAGACGAGATGAAACGTCTGCTGCTCACCATCGCCGCCGTGGCCTCCGTGGCCGGGCCGCTGGCCTTCACGGCCACCGACGCCGCCGCCCAGGATCGCGGCCGCTGGGAACATCGTGACCGCGACCGCGGCGACCATGGCCGCGACCGGGATCGCGGCCGGGACCGTGACCGGGGTCATTGGGACCGCGATGACCGCCGTGGCGGCGGTTGGGACCGCGGCGACCGTTGGGATCGCGGCCGTCACAATGGCTACTATTATAACAATCGTTGGTCCTACGGCCCGCCGCCGGCCAACTATTACGGCCGCCCCGGCTTCCGCCCCGGATATTCGTCGTGGCAGCGCGGCGCCTATCTGCCCGGATACTATCGTGACCGGGGTTATGTGGTGAACGATTACTACCGCTACAACCTGCGCGCCCCGCCGCGTGGCTACTATTGGTACCGGACTGGCAATGACTACGTGCTCGCCGCCATCGCCAGCGGCCTGATCTTCGACGTCATCGCCAATCACTAGACCTGACAGCTTCTAAGACTACCCCGACGGCGTCCTGGGCAATGCCTGGGACGCCGTTTTGCCGCCACAAGCGCCGCAAGCTCGCCGCGTGTGCGGCCTAAACGCCAGATTGCGAAGTCATTTCGACCGCATTGCCCCGTCAGCGTTGGCCTCGCGTCACAGTCCGACGCTGCAGCAACACGGTCATGACCCAATGAAGACCCTGCGCATCACCACCGCCGCGCTCACTCTGGCTGCCGCCGCCTATGCCGGCTCCGCCCTGGCCCAGACGACGGCGCCGCAGACCACGCCCGCCGATCCGCAACCCAGCCTGACGAGCCCAGCCCCGACGACCGCGACGCCGCCGGCGAGCGATCCGTCGACCCAGGCCGCGCCGCCGGCCACCGAGAGCGCCGCTCCGGCCGACAGCGCCGGCACGCCGAGCTCGGCCACCGCCCCGGCCACCCAGGAGCCGACGGCCCCGGCCGCCGACGAGAAGACCGAGAAGAAGTCCAAGAAGCATAAGAAGCACGCCGATGACCCGGCGGCGCCCGCTCAGCCCCAATAATAAAAGTTCGCATCAACGAAGAAGGGCCCGCGGTTTCCACCGCGGGCCCTCGTCATTTCTGGATGGTCGCTTCGCCTATTCGACGACGCCGAGCTTCTTGCGCAGCAGCTCGTTGACCGTGCCGGGGTTGGCCTTGCCGCCCGTGGCCTTCATGACCTGGCCGACGAACCAGCCCAGGGCCTGCGGCTTGTCCTTCACGGCCTCGGCCTTGTCGGGATTGCTGGCGATCAGGTCGTCGATGGCCTTCTCGATGGCCCCGGTGTCGTTGATCTGCACCAGGCCGCGCTTCTCGACGATCTCCGAGGGGCGACCTTCGCCGGCCCACATGTGCTCGAAGACCTCCTTGGCGATCTTCGACGAGATGGTGCCGTTCTCGATCAGCTCGACCAGTTGGGCGATGTCCGACGACGGCAGCGGCGAGTTGGCGATCTCGTGGCCGTTCGCCGACAGCTTCGACAGCAGCTCGTTGGTCACCCAGTTGGAGACCAGCTTGGCGTCACGGCCCTTGGCTGCCGCCTCGAAGTAGTCGGCGCGATCGCTCTCGATGATCAGCACGCCGGCGTCATAGGCCGACAGGCCGTACTGGCTCTGCAGGCGCAGCTTCTTGGCGTCCGGCAGCTCCGGAAGGGTCGCTTCCAGGTCCTTCACCCAAGCCGCGTCCAGCACCAGCGGCAGCAGGTCCGGATCGGGGAAGTAGCGATAGTCGTGCGCCTCTTCCTTGCTCCGCATCGAGCGGGTCTCGAGCTTGGTCGGGTCGAACAGGCGGGTCTCCTGGTCGATCTTGCCGCCGTCTTCCAGGATCTCGATCTGGCGACGGGCCTCGTACTCGATGGCCTGCTGGATGTAGCGGTACGAGTTGACGTTCTTGATCTCGCAGCGCGTGCCCAGGTGCTTGAAGTCGCCGGTCTCGCGGAACTTCTCATAGGCGCCCGGGCGGCAGACCGAGACGTTGACGTCGGCGCGCAGGTTGCCCTTGTCCATGTCACCGTCGCAGGTGCCCAGATAGACCAGGATCGTCCGCAGCTTCTTCACGTAGGCGGCCGCCTCTTCCGAGGTGCGCATGTCGGGCTTGGAGACGATCTCCATCAGCGCCGTGCCCGCGCGGTTCAGGTCGACATAGGTGGCGTTCGGATCCTGGTCGTGCAGCGACTTGCCCGCGTCCTGTTCCAGGTGCAGGCGCTCGATGCGTACGTCGAAGGTCGTGCCGTCGTCGCGTTCGACCGTGACGACGCCCTCGCCGACGATCGGCTGGTCGAACTGGCTGATCTGATAGCCCTGCGGCAGATCCGGATAGAAGTAGTTCTTGCGGTCGAAGCGGCTCTTCAGATTGATCTGCGCCTTCAGGCCCAGGCCCGTCTTCACCGCCTGCTCGACGCAGAACTTGTTGAGGACCGGCAGCATGCCCGGCATGGCCGCGTCCACGAGGCTGACCTGCTCGTTGGGACCCGCGCCGAAACCGACGGCGGCGCCCGAGAAGAGCTTGGACTTGCTGGCGACCTGAGCGTGCACCTCGAGACCGAGGACCATTTCCCAGGGGCCGGTGCGGCCTTGGATCACTTTGGAATCTTGCGTCATGGCCGTCTCTCTACATCAAGCGGACCGGGGCCGAAAAGCTCTGGGACGTCACCGAAGGCATCTTCTGCGACCCAAAGCCAGCAAGGCTTTGTGGTCTCTTCCCGTGAGCTGAACCGTTCGATTTGCCACTTCCTTGAATAAGGCGGGATTGAGTCAAATCCGGCGCCATTGCGAGGCAAGGGAACCGCTGAGTTATCGCACCGTTCATTTCCTCGAACAGCTCACTCACGGAGGTAGAAATGCCCACCGCTTATACTACCCGCCCCACTCTGAACTTCGACGCTCCGGAACCGGTCGTCGCGGCTGATCCCAATGCTTCGGCTCTGTTTCCCGCTCAGCCGATCTATGCTCGCACCGCCAAGAAGAAGGCGAGCAACAACCTGCCGCTGATGATCGGCGTTCCGGTTCTGGCCGTCGCCGCCGGCGCCCTGATCTGGGGGATGAGCGCCAACCGCGCCGAGGCTCCGACCGATCCGGCCTCGCTGAAGACCGCCGCCGCCGAAAGCCCGCCGCCGGCCAGCGCCACGCCGGTCCCGTCGAGCACCGCCGCGACCCCGGCGCCCATCCCGCAGCCGACCGAACTGGCCGCCGCTGAGCCCGCTCCGGTCGCCCGTACGGCCCCGGCTCGCACCTCGGCTCCGGCCCGCCCGGTCGCTCGCCGCGCCGCTCCGGTCCGCGAAAGCGCCCCGGCCGCCGAAAACGCCTCGGCCAATGTCAGCGCCACGGTCCCGGCCGCTCCGGCTGCCGTGAGCGCCCCGATCGCCGAGCCGGCCCCGCTGGTCATCCCGGCCCCGGCCGCCCCGGCTCCGGCGACCCCGGCCGAACCGGTCGCGCCGATGTAATCCAAAGGGTCCCACACCCTCGATAACGAAGAAGGGCGGCTCCGCGAGGAGCCCCCCTTTTCATTTTACCACCACTTCTCGGCTTTCGCCGTGAAGCCCGCGGCCTTCTCGACCGCCCCGGCGACCGAGAACACCGTCCCCTCGTCCAGAGGCTTGCCGATGATCTGCAGGCCCAGCGGCAGGCCGTTGGCGTCGAGGCCGGCCGGCAGGGACAGGCCCGGCAGACCCGCCAGGTTCGTCGTCACCGTGAAGACGTCGTTCAGATACATGGCGATCGGGTCGTTGCTGTTCTCGCCCAGGCCGAACGCCGCGGAGGGCGCGGTCGGGGTGAGGATCGCGTCGCACTTTTCCCAGGCGTTGTCGAAGTCCTCGGCGATGCGGCGACGCACCTTCAGGGCCTTCAGATAGTAGGCGTCGTAATAGCCGGCCGACAGCACATAGGTGCCGATCATGATGCGGCGCTTGACCTCGTCGCCGAAGCCCGACGCGCGGGTCTTCTCGTAGATATCGGTCAGGTTGGCGCCGTCCTCGCGCAGGCCGTAACGCATGCCGTCATAACGAGCCAGGTTCGAGGACGCCTCGGCCGGGGCCACGATGTAGTAGGCCGGCAGGGCGTACTTGGTGTGCGGCAGGCTGATGTCGACGATCTCGCAGCCGGCCTCTTTCAGCCAGGCGATGCCGTCCTGCCAGAGCTTCTCGATCTCGGCCGGCATGTTGTCGACGCGGTATTCCTTGGGGATACCGATGCGCAGGCCCTTCACCGACTTGCCAACGAACTGGGTGAAGTCCGGCACGGCGATGTCAAGGCTGGTCGAGTCCTTGGCGTCATGGCCCGCCATCGACGTCAGCAGCAGGGCCGCGTCCTCGACGGTCTTGGCGATCGGGCCAGCCTGGTCCAGCGAGCTGGCGAAGGCGACGACGCCCCAGCGCGAGCAGCGACCGTAGGTCGGCTTGATGCCGACGGTGCCGGTGAAGGCGGCTGGCTGGCGGATGGAGCCGCCGGTGTCGGTGGCCGTCGCGCCCAGGCACAGGTCGGCGGCGACCGCGGCGGCCGAGCCACCCGAGCTACCGCCCGGCGTCAGAGCCTTGTTCGAGTTCGACGCGCGCCAAGGGTTGGTCACCGGACCGAAGTACGACGTCTCGTTGGACGAGCCCATCGCGAACTGGTCGAGGTTCAGCTTGCCCAGCATCACCGCGCCGTCGCGCCACAGCTGGCTGGTCACGGTCGACTCGTAGGTCGGCACGAAGTTCTCGAGGATCTTCGAGCAGGCCGTGGTCCGCACGCCGTCGGTGCAGAACAGGTCCTTCACGCCCAGCGGCGCGCCTTCCAGCGGGCCGGCCTCGCCCAGCGCCCGGCGGGCGTCGGACTTGGCGGCCATGTCCAGCGCCTTTTCCGGGGTCTCCAGAATGTAGGCGTTCAGGCCACGCGCGCCTTCGATGGCCTCGATGTGGGCCTTGGTCAGTTCGACCGAGGTGAATTCACGCTTGGCCAGGCCGTCGACGGCGGCCGTCAGGGTCAGCTTCGTCAGGCTCATTATTCCACGACCTTCGGCACGACGAAGAAGTTGTTGATCGACTTGGGCGCGTTGCTGGTCACGCGGGCCGGATCGCCACCCATGGTGACGACGTCCTCGCGCAGCGGCAGGCCGGCGGCCACGACGCTGGTCAGCGGCTCGACGCCGTCGGTGTCGACCTCGGCCAGCTGCTCGATCCACGTCATGATGCCGTTCAGTTCCTGAGCCAGCCCTTCCAGGCGCTCTTCGGGTTCGGCGATGCGGGCGAGCCGGGCGACCTTCCGCACCGTGGCGGCGTCAATGGCCATGAGGATCTCCTGAAATTCGAGTGCGTGGGTTAGCTGCCCACGGGCTAGGTTTCAAGCGGCGCGGCTCCTGATAAAGAGAGCCATGCCCGTTCTCGACATCGCCGACTTCGCCGCCGCCCTCCCCCAACACGCACCGATCGTGGGCCTGGACCCCGGCGAGAAGACCATCGGCGTGGCCGTCTCCGACATCACCCGCACGGTCGCCAGCCCCCTGGCCCTGATCGAAAAGACCAAGTTCAGCAAGGACGCCGAGCAGCTGTTCAAGCTGATGGACAGCCGCGGCGCCCTCGGCATCGTCGTCGGCCTGCCGATGAACATGGACGGCACGGAGGGGGTTCGGTGCCAGTCCAACCGGGCGCTGGCGAGGAACCTGCTACGCCTCAAGCCCGACCTCCCCATCACCTTCTGGGACGAGCGCCTGTCGACGGCGGCGGTGACCCGGGTGCTGATCGATGAGCATGACGTGTCTCGCAAGCGCCGGGACGAGGTCGTGGACAAGATGGCGGCCGGGTGGATCCTGCAGGGGGCGCTGGAGCGGCTGCGGGGGCTCTGATTATCCCGGTAGCTGTGGAGCGAACGGCGCCACAGCTTCCCTTCCCCCCCAAAGCCGCCTATGACGCGGGCTCATGACGGCTTCAGCCCATGACCCTGCCCGCGCGGCCATCGAGACCATCCGCGCCCGCGTCTTCGAATTCCCCAAACGCCACTTCCTGTCCGCCGGCGACCTGAACGCGCTTCAGGCCACCGACCTGCTGGACCTGGCCGACGCCTTCGTCGCCTTCAACCGGCAGACGTCCAAGAGCCTGGACCTGCTGCATGGCCGGACGCTGATGAACCTGTTCTTCGAGAACAGCACCCGCACCCAGAGCTCGTTCGAGCTGGCGGGCAAGCGGCTGGGCGCCGACGTCGTCAACATGAACCCCAAGACCTCTTCGGTGGCCAAGGGCGAGACCCTGATCGACACGGCGGTCACGTTGAACGCCATGCGGCCCGACCTGCTGGTGGTGCGCCACGCCTCGTCGGGCGCGGCCTCGCTCCTGTCGCAGAAGGTCAGCGGCCACGTCATCAACGCCGGCGACGGCCAGCACGAGCATCCGACCCAGGCCCTGCTGGACGCCCTGTCGATCCGCCGCGCCTTCGGCCGCGTCTCGGGCCTGACCGTGGCGATCTGCGGCGACGTGTTGCACAGCCGCGTGGCGCGCTCGAACGTCGCCTTGCTGCACACCCTGGGCGCCAGCGTGCGCCTGGTCGGTCCGCCCACCCTGATGCCGGCTCAGGCCGAGCGCTGGGGCGTCACCGTCCATCACGACATGAAGTCGGGCCTGGCCGGCGCCGACGTGGTCATGATGCTGCGCCTGCAGCTGGAGCGGATGCAGGGCGCCTTCGTGCCCTCGACCCGCGAATATTTCCGCTTCTACGGCCTGGACCGCGAAAAGCTGGCCCGCGCCGCGCCGGGGGCCAAGGTCATGCACCCCGGCCCCATGAACCGGGGCGTCGAGATCGACAGCGACGTGGCTGATGATCCGGCCGTCAGCCTGATCCAGGACCAGGTCGAGATGGGCGTCGCCGCCCGGATGGCGGTGCTGACCAGCCTTGCCGCGCGCATCGAAAAGGTCGGCCAATGACCGCCCCGCAGCCTCTTGCTCTCGTCAACGCCCGCTTGGTCGATCCGGAAAGCGGCTATGACGGCCCCGGCGGCGTCATCGTCTCAGAAGGCGTCATCAGCGACGTCGCCAAAGGCCGCGAGTTCGGCAAGCTGTCCAAGGCCGTGCGGGTCGTCGACTGCGGCGGCGCCTTGCTGGCGCCCGGCCTGATCGACCTGCGCGTCCGCACCGGCGAGCCCGGCGCCGAGACCAAGGAAACCCTGGCGTCGGCGGCGAAAGCCGCGGCGGCCGGCGGGGTGACCTCGATGGTCGTCCAACCCGACACGGCCCCGGCCATCGATGATCCCAGCGTCGTCGACTTCATCCTGCGCCGGGCCCGTGACATCGACAGCGCCCGCATCCTCGTGGCCGGCGCGGCGACCAAGGGCCTGGCCGGCGAGCAGATGGCCGAGATCGGCCTGATGCGCGAGGCCGGCTGCGTTTACATCACCGACGCGGGCAAACCCATTGTCGACAGCAAGGTCATGCAGCGCGTCCTGACCTACGCCAAGGGCTTCGACACGCTCTTGGCCCACCGTCCGATGGACCCGTGGCTGGCCAGGGGCGGCGCGGCGATCGGCGGCGAATTCGCCGGCCGCATGGGCCTGCCCTCGATCTCGCCGATGGCCGAGCGGATCATGCTGGAGCGCGATGTCGCCCTGCTGGAAGCCACCGGCGGCAAGCTGCTGGTCGACCAGATCACCTCGGCCCAAGCGTTGGAGACGCTTGCTCGCGCAAAGAAAAAAGGCCTGCGGATCAGCGCCTCGGTGTCGATCAACCACCTGTCCTTCAACGAGCTGGACATCGGCGACTACCGCACCTTCGCCAAGCTGAACCCGCCCCTGCGCGGCGAGGACGACCGTCAGGCGCTGATCGAGGCCCTGGCCAGCGGCCTGATCGACATCGTCGTCTCGGCCCACAACCCGGCCCCGGCCGAGGACAAGCGCCTGCCGTTCGACGAGGCCGCGCCGGGCGCCGTGGGTCTGGAAACCCTGCTGCCGGCGATGCTGTCCCTCTACCACGACGAACGCATCGCCCTGGTCGACCTGATCCGCGCCGTCACCCTCGCCCCGGCCGAACTGCTGGGCCTGCGCGGCGGTCGCATTGCGCCGGGCGCTCCGGCCGATCTGGTGCTGTGCGACATCGACGCCCCGATCATCGTCGACGCGGCGAGGCTGCTGTCCAAGTCCAAGAACTCGCCGTTCGACGGGCGCCGGCTGCAAGGCCAAGTGCTGATGACGGTGGTCGACGGCCGCGTGGTGCACCGGGCGGAGGGGTGATGGCCGCGCCGACGCAAGCCGTGAGCGCGCGTTGGCGGACTTTCGCCGTCTATGCCGTCCTGGGTCCGATCCTGGGCGCGGTGCTGCCGGCGGTCCTCGCCGTGGCTGTCCTGACCCAGAGCTACGCGGGACCGTTGTGGGGCGGCTCAGCAGTCGAATGGATATCCCTGATCGGGTCCGCCGCCCTGGAGGGCCTGATTCCGGCCGTCCTGACAGTGATTATCCTTCAGATCCTGCCAGGCAGAGCGCTCCCCCGTATTCGCAGCGCTGTCGCGTATGGGCTGATCTCGGCGATTTCCGCCCTGTTCTTGCTTCTTCCGTTCAAGAACCTCGACGAAACGGGCTATTTACTCTTCGCGGCGGCGACGGTGCTTGGCGCCAGCGGCCTCATCGCCGGCCTGCTGTGTGCGGCCGTCGTCCAGCGCTTGAGCCCGATGCACGAGAGTTCGTGAGCTGAAACGCCGCTTTTGCCCTCCCCCCGAGTCTGCACTACACCTAACGCCACAACTCTCGCTTGCGCAGCGGTTGAATTCGCGCGCAACTCGCCTTAGGGTCGAAACGTGCAAGATCTCGTCGCCGCCACCTATCTGACGCTCGCCATCACCATCGTCGGCGGCTACCTGCTCGGGTCGATCCCGTTCGGGCTTATCGCCACGCGGTTGGGCGGGGCCGGCGACATCCGGCAGATCGGCTCGGGCAATATCGGCGCGACCAACGTGCTGCGCTCGGGCCGCAAGGACCTGGCGGCCATCACCCTGCTGGGCGACGCCGGCAAGGGCGTGGTGGCGGTGCTGCTGGCGCGCTACTTGACCCACGGCAACGCGGCGGTAATCGCCCTGGCCGGTGGCGCGGCATTCCTGGGCCACCTGTTCCCGGTCTGGCTGAAGTTCAAGGGCGGCAAGGGCGTGGCCACCTTCTACGGCGTGCTGCTCAGCGCGTGCTGGCCGGTGGGCCTCGCCGCCGGCGCGACCTGGCTGGCCATGGCGTTCCTGCTGCGCATCAGCTCGCTGGCCGCCCTGACCGCCGCCGTCCTGGCCGCGCCGTTCGCCCTGGCCTTCGACCAGCCCTATCCGATGGTGGCGCTGGGCCTGTTCATGGCCGTGCTGATCTTCATCCGCCACCACGAGAACATCGCCCGCCTGCTCAAGGGCCAGGAGCCCAGGATCGGCAAGAAGAAGGACGCGGCGCCCCCGCCCGTCGCCGACGCGCCGTGACGCCGGGCCGGCTCTCGGACATCCAGCGTTTCGCCTGGCTGCGCCTGGCGCGCACCGAGACCGTCGGCCCCGTCGCTTTCGAGCACCTGATCACCCGCTACGGCACGCCCGAGCGGGCGCTTTCCGCCCTCCCCGACCTGTCCCGACGCGGTGGCCGCGCCGTGCCGCTGTCCCTGCCGCCGCGCGAGGCGATCGAGCAGGAGCTGGAAGCCGGCGCCAAGATGGGCGCGCGGCTGATCTGCGGCTGCGAGCCCGACTTCCCGCCGCGCCTGGCCGCCCTGGATCCGCCGCCGCCCGTGATCTGGGCGCTGGGTCGGGCCGAACTGCTCTCCGAACCCAGCCTGGCCATCGTCGGGGCGCGGATCGCCTCGGCGGCCGGCCAGCGTTTCGCCCGCCAGCTGGCTACGGATCTCGGAACCGCCGGCTATGTCGTGGTCTCGGGACTGGCGCGCGGCATCGACGGGGCGGCGCACGAAGGCTCCTTGACCACCGGCACGATCGCCGTGCTGGGCGGCGGGGTCGGCGACGTCTATCCGCCCGAACACGACAAGCTGCACGCGCGCCTGGCCGCCGAGGGCTGCATCGTCTCCGAAAGCGCGCCCGACCGCCGCGCCCAGGCCAAGGACTTCCCGCGCCGCAACCGCATCATCTCGGGCCTGTCGTGCGGCGTCGTGGTGGTCGAGGCCGAGCTGAAGTCCGGCTCGCTGATCACCGCCCGCCTGGCCGCCGAGCAGGGCCGCGACGTCTTCGCCGTGCCCGGCTCGCCGCTGGATCCGCGCTCCAAGGGCACCAACGACCTGATCCGCCAGGGCGCGATCCTGTGCGAGGGGGCCGAGGACGTGCTGCGCTCGTTGTCGGGCCAGATTCACCTGCGCGAACGCGATCGAGGCTACGAGGCGCAAGCTGACGCCGACATCGACCACGACGCCCTGCGTGAAAGGGTCGCCGCCCTGCTCTCGCCCACGCCCGTCTCGCGCAACGACCTGGTGCGGGCGGCCGGCGCCCCGACTTCAGCGGTCATGGCGGCCTTGGTTGAGCTCAGTCTCGCGGGCCGTGCAGAACTGCTGGACGGCGGCATGGCCGCTGGCGTCTAACGTCCTTCCGAGTCGGAGGGAGCGTCCATGGAAGCCCAGGCCATCGAAGACATGTTCGGCGTCGCCGTCGCCGCCAGCGCTGAGGGCCGGCTGGACGACGCCGAGGCCGCCTTCCGCGCCGTGCTGGTCATGAGCCCCGGCCACGACGAGGCCCTGTTCGGCCTGGGCCTGGCTCTGATGCAAACCAGGCGTTTCGCCGAAGCCGTCGAGCCGCTGGCCCTCGCCTCTGCCGCGCCGGACGCCGAGCCAATCCGCTACCAATGTCTGGCCCAGGCCCAGTTCCTGACCGGCGACTTCGCCGGCGCCGCCGCGACCTTCGCCGCCGCCGAGGCGGTCGAACCCGTGCCTGAAGGCGCCCGCCTGACCTGGGCCCGCGCCGCCGCCTATGCCGCCCTCGACGACGCCTCGGCGCAGGAGGCCCTCGACCTCTACGCCCGCATCGCCGGCCCCGACGCCGAGGATCCCGAAACGGTGGCGCGCGAGAGCTTCGGCATCCTGGTGGCCTTCCAGCGCCTGGACGCCGCCCGCGCCCTGGGCGCGTGGCTGGAGGCGCGCGACCCCGCCGACACGATCCGGGCGCACGAGCTGCGGGTGCTGGTCGAGCCGGGCATCGACAAGGCTCCGGCGTCCTACGTCGAGGCGCTGTTCGACGGTTTTGCCGAGCGTTTCGACCACCAGTTGGTCGATATGCTGGGCTACGATGCCCCCGCCCTGCTGGCCGACATGGTCGCCATCCGCCGCCAACAGTTCGACCGCATCCTGGACCTGGGCTGCGGCACGGGCCTGGCCGGGCCACACCTCAAGCGGTTCGGCGGCCGGCTGACGGGCGTCGATCTATCCTCCGGCATGCTGGCCAAGGCCGCCGAGCGCGGCGGCTACTACGCCCTGGTCCAGGACGAGGCCGTGGCCTTCCTGGAGAGCAACCCCGGCGCCTTCGACCTGATCCTTTCCGCCGACGTGCTGATCTATTTTGGCGACCTCGCGCCCTTGTTCGCCGCCGCCGCGGCGGCGCTGGCGCCAGGGGGCCTGATGGCGGTGAGCACCGAGCTGGGTCAGGACGGCTGGACCCTGCTACCTTCGGCCCGCTACGCCCATGGCGACGCCTATGTCCGGGCCAGCGCCTCCGGCTTCCGGATCCTCGAGCACCAGGAAATCCCGCTGCGTCGCGAAGGCGCGGACGTCACCGCCGGCTGCCTCTACCTGCTGGAACGCCTCTAGCCGCCGCGCCGCGCGCCCTTGGCGAACAGCAGGTCCGACCACCGCCAGTGACCGCCGCCCAGGGCGAAACGCGCGCCGCCGGGACCATCGTTCAGCGAGATCAGCACCAGGCCCCGCATCGGCTCGGCGCGACAGGCGGCGGGCGCGAAGGCGACCTCCATCATGATCATCTCGCGCAGACCGGCCAGGCCATCACCCTCCTCGCCCGTCACCCGCGCCCAGTCGCCGCTCCACACCAAGGGCGCGCGGCCTGCGCCGACCGTGGCGCTGTGAGCCCGGAGCAGCGAGGCGCGGGCCCGGGGGTTCTTGCGCAGGCCCTCCTGCAGCAGCCGGACCATGTCGCAGCCATCCCCGCCACCGCCTCCGCCACTGCCTGGACCGGCGGTCGCCGCGCCCCGCAACTCGGAATCGCCCAGGCCCATCATCGGACTGGGCGACGGATCGCGGCTGGCGACCAGGGTCGGAACATTCTTGGGCGGCGCCTTGGTCACCCGTAGCGGCGAGCGTGGCGCGGCCTTGGGCTTGTCCTTGGGCTTCTCGGGCGACGGCGGCTTGGTCGGCGCCTTCACCGGCGACTTCGGGGCGTCGTGCGGCGCGGGCGGTGGCGGAAGGGGTGGTGGCGGAGGCGGCGGGGGATCGACCAGCGACACCATGATCGACTGGGGCTCAGGCGCCGGCGGCGTCACATGGGCGGCCATCAGCACCGCCACGGCCGCAACGTGCGCGCCGAGGCTCACGACCAAGGCCACGCCCTTCCCGCCGCGTCGTTTCCAGTGCGCCATCAGTCCGCCGTGTCACAGGCCGAAGCGCCGGCCCAAGACGCGACTTGGCCACGGTCCCGCGTCAGGAACGTGGCGATTGGTAGAGCTTGAAAGGGGTTCTTAGACCGAGAGGTCGACCAACAGACCCGTCCCGGCGGCCGGCGCGGCGCGCACAGCCTGCTTCAGCCGATCGGCGATTTCCGCGCGTTCGGCGTTCGAGGTCACGGGCTTGATTTCTCGGATCGGCGAGACGTAAGCCTCGGTGGCGATCCGATTGACAGTCATGTCCATTGGCATCCGGTCACAAAACGACAGGAAGATGCTGTCACAACGGTCTTAACAACCGGCTAAGCGGCGCTGTTGCGACCGGCTTGCGTTGACAGACCCCCAGTGTAGCCCCACTTTCCCGGCGCTCGCCTCCAGGGCGATCCGCTTTTACAGCCCAGAGTCAGAATGAACGTCGTCGTCGTCGAGAGCCCGGCCAAGGCCAAGACCATCAACAAGTACCTCGGGTCCGACTACACGGTTCTCGCCTCGTACGGCCACATCCGCGACCTGCCGTCTAAGGACGGTTCGGTCGAACCGGACAACGACTTCGCCATGAGCTGGGAAGTCGACGCCAAGGCCAGCAAGCGCGTCAGCGACATCGTCGACGCCCTGAAGAAGGCCGACCGCCTCATCCTGGCCACTGACCCGGATCGTGAAGGGGAAGCGATCAGCTGGCACGTTCTGGAAGTGCTGAACAAGAAGAAGGCGCTGAAGGACAAGTCGATCCAGCGCGTCACCTTCAACGCCATCACCAAGACGTCCGTGCTGGAGGCCATGGCCAATCCGCGCGACGTCGACATGGAGCTGGTCGAGGCCTATCTGGCCCGCCGCGCCCTCGACTACCTGGTCGGCTTCACCCTCTCGCCGGTGCTGTGGCGCAAGCTGCCGGGCAGCCGCTCGGCCGGCCGCGTGCAGTCGGTCTGCCTGCGCCTGATCGTCGACCGCGAGATCGAGATCGAGCGCTTCAAGACCCAGGAATACTGGACCGTCGACGCCGACGTCTCGGCCGGCGCCGATCCGTTCCTGGCCCGCCTGGTCAAGCACGACGGCAAGAAGCTCACCAAGTTCGACCTGGGCAACGAGACCTCGGCCCTTGCCGCCAAGGCCGCCGTGGGCGCCGCCGTGTTCAAGGTCGCCGCCGTCGAGAAGAAGCCCGGCAAGCGCTCACCCGCCCCGCCCTTCACCACCTCGACGCTGCAGCAGGAAGCCGCCCGCAAGCTGGGCTTCAGCGCCCAGCGCACCATGCAGGCCGCCCAGAAGCTGTATGAAGGCATCGACATCGGCGGCGAGACCGTCGGTCTGATCACCTACATGCGGACCGACGGCGTGTCGGTCGAGCCGGAAGGCATCGCCGAGGCGCGCAGCGTGATCGGCAGCGTCTATGGCGCGCCGTACGTTCCCGAGACCCCGCGCTACTACAAGGCCAAGGCCAAGAACGCGCAGGAGGCCCACGAAGCCATCCGCCCGACCAGCCTGAACCGCAACCCCGGCTCGCTGCGCCTGGAGGGTGACCTCGGCCGCCTGTACGAGCTGATCTGGAAGCGGATGATCGCTTCGCAGATGGAAAGCGCCCGCATCGAGCGCACCACGGTCGACTTGGAAAGCGCTGACGGCCAGACCGGCATGCGCGCCACGGGCCAGGTCGTGCTCTTCCCCGGCTATCTGGCCGTCTATGAAGAAGGCCGTGACGACGAGGAAGGCGAAGACAGCGCCCGCCTGCCGATGATCGAAGAAGGCGCCGCCGCCAAGGTCATCGAGGCCCGCGCCGACCAGCACTTCACCGAACCGCCCCCGCGCTATTCGGAAGCCAGCCTGGTCAAGAAGATGGAAGAGCTGGGGATCGGCCGTCCGTCGACCTACGCCTCGGTCCTGACCGTGCTGCGCGACCGCGAATACGTGAAGATGGACAAGCAGCGCTTCGTCCCCGAGGACAAGGGCCGCCTGGTCACGGCGTTCCTGGAGCAGTTCTTCAAGCGCTACGTCGAGTACGACTTCACCGCCGCCTTGGAAGAGCAGCTCGACCTGGTGTCGGACGGCAAGCTGGACTGGAAACAGTTCCTCCGCGACTTCTGGAAGGACTTCCACGCGGCCGTCGGCGAGATCGCCGAGCTGCGCACGACCAACGTCCTGGACGCCCTGAACGAGGCCCTGGGCCCGCACATCTTCCCCGACAAGGGCGATGGTTCGAACCCGCGCCTGTGCCCGACCTGCGGCAGCGGCCAGCTGTCGCTGAAGACCGGCAAGTTCGGGGCCTTCATCGGCTGCTCGAACTATCCGGAGTGCCGCTACACCCGCCAGTTGGGCGTGTCGGAAGGCGATGGCGAGGCCGAGAGCACCGACAAGGAGCTGGGGACCAACCCGGCGACCGGCCTGGCCGTGTGGCTGAAGAACGGTCGCTTCGGTCCGTATGTCGAGGAACTGGCCGCCGCCGACAGCGGCGAGAAGCCCAAGCGCTCGTCCCTGCCCAAGGGCTGGATCGCCTCGGCCATGGACCTGGAGAAGGCCCTGCGCCTGCTCTCGCTGCCGCGTGAAGTCGGCAAGCACCCGGACGACGGCAAGGTCATCACGGCGGGCCTGGGACGCTTCGGACCGTTCGTGCTGCACGACGGCACCTACGCCAATCTGGAGAACGCCGACGAGGTGTTCGACGTCGGCCTGAACCGCGCCGTCGCCATCCTGGCCGACAAGCGCGCCGGCGGCGGACGTCCGCAGCGCGGCGCCGCGGCGGCCCTGGCCGAGCTGGGCAATCACCCCGAGGACGGCAAGCCGGTGCGCGTGCTGTCGGGTCGCTTTGGCCCCTACATCAAGCACGGCGACACCAACGCCAACGTGCCCAAGGGCAAGGACCCGGCCTCCATCACCATGGAAGAGGCCGTGGCCCTGATCGCCGAACGCGCCGCCAAGGGCGGTGGCAAGAAGCCGGCGAAGAAGGCCGCTGCGCCGAAGAAGGCCGCTGCCAAGGCTGAAGGCGACGCGCCGGCCAAGAAGACGGCCGCGAAGAAGCCCGCCGCCAAGAAACCGGCTGCGAAAAAGGCTGCTCCGAAAGCCAAGGCCGCAGCAGACACGACCGAGGACGGCGCCGCCCCCTGGGACGACGAAGCCTAATCTGTTCAGTTTGACGGCAGGGGAGTAGAGTTCAGGCATGACGACGCTGGAACGTCCCCTGCCGCTGCATGTCGTGGTGTCCGCGCTGATCCTGTGCTGCGTGGGCGGCTTCGCCATGGGCATCACCAACGCCATGAAGATCGATCACGGCGGGGCCGAGCTGTCCAAGCAGCCTCTGGCCGAGGTGTCGGGCGTGCCGGTCAAGGACGCCGCGCCCGCCCTCGCCTACGAGCCGCCGCCGGTCGAGAAGCCCAAGCCCAAGGCCGTCGAGGTCGAGACCGTCGAGCAGGAAGCGCCGATCGCCGCCCCGGTGATCGAGGCCCCACCCGTCGCCGCGCCAGCCGCCGCACCGGCCGCGCCCAAGCCGACCGAACCGACGCCGCCGCGCTCCATCGAAGATCTGTACTAGGGTCCCTGACTGGCCATCCGCCCCCGTAACGGGGTAAGGCAGGACATGGCCAAACTTCGCCCGACCAAGACTTTCAAGCCCCAATCCTCGAAAGAGAGGCCGCCCGCCGGTCTGCCTGACCGCGACACGCTGATCGCGTTCCTGCGCGACGCCGGTGAGAGCGGCAAGGCCGACATCGCACGCCACTTCGGCCTCAAGGGCGCCGACCGCCGGGCCCTGCGCGAGATGATCCGCGAGCTGGAGGCCCAGGGGGCTCTGGCCAAGCGCGGCCGCAAGGGCTTCGCCGAGGCCGGCTCCCTGCCGCCGGTGGGCGTGGCCGACGTGGTCGACCGCGATGGCGACGGCGAGCTTTACGTCAAACTGACCAAGTCCGACGACGACGTGCCGAACGTCCGCCTGGCCCCGACCAAGGGCGAGGCCGCGGCCGGCGCGCCAGGCCTGGGCGACCGCCTGCTGGTCCGCTTCGAACGCCTGGAGACCGGCGAGTTCGAAGCCAAGCTGATCAAGAAGTTGGGCCAGAGCGCCCACAAGGTGCTGGGCGTCATCCGCAAGCACCGCAAGGAAATCCGGGTCGAGCCAGTGGACCGAAAGTCCAAGGACGTGCTGGTCCTGGATCCCAGCGTCGCCCACGACTTCAAGGACGGCGATCTCGTCCTGGCCCAGGTCGGCACGCACGGCGGCCGTTATGGTCCCAAGCCCGGCAAGGTGCTGGAAGTCGTTGGCACCGAGAACGATCCCCGCGCCGCCTCGCTGATCGCCATCCATAGCCACGGCATCCCGACGGGCTTCTCCGAAGAAGCCGAACGCGAGGCCAAGACCGCCGTCGAGCCGACGCTGACGGGCCGCGAAGACCTGCGGCATCTGCCGTTCGTGACCATCGACCCGGTGGACGCCCGCGACCATGACGACGCCGTCTTCGCCCATCTCGACGAGGACGCGACCAATGTCGGCGGCTGGGTGGTCTGGGTGGCCATCGCCGACGTCGCGGCCTATGTGCGCCCCGGCTCGGCCCTGGATCGCGACGCCCGCGAGAAGGGCAACAGCGTCTACTTCCCCGACCGGGTCGAACCGATGCTGCCCGAGACTCTGTCGAACGGGCTGTGCTCGCTGCGTGAGAGTGAGAACCGCGCCACCCTGGCCGTGCGGATGGTGTTCGACAAGTCGGGCCGCAAGAAGGGCCACAAGTTCGTGCGGGGCCTGATGCGCTCGGCCGCCAAGCTCAGCTACGAGCAAGCCCAGTCGGCCATCGACGGCCAGCCGGACGACAAGTCCGGCCCGCTGCTGGAGCCGATCCTGCAGCCCCTGTGGGAAGCCTATCGGACGATGAAGATCGGCCGCGACGCCCGCTCGCCGCTGGCCATCGAGAGCGACGAGCGCCGGATCATCATCCGCGAGGGCGAGATCCTGTCGATCACCAAGCGCCCCAGCCTGGAAGCCCACAAGCTGATCGAGGAGATGATGGTGCAGGCCAATGTCTGCGCCGCCGAGAGCCTGGAAGCCAAGCGCTCGCCGCTGATCTACCGCGTGCACGACACGCCCAGCCTGGAGAAGGTGCAAAACCTCGCCGACTTCCTGCAGACGCTGGAAATCCGCTGGGACAAGGGTCAGGCCCCGCAGACCGCGCGGTTCAACAAGCTGCTGGACGAGACGCGCGAGGGTCCGAACGCGGCGATCATCAACGAGGTGGTCCTGCGCACCCAGATGCAGGCCCACTACAGCGCCGACAACATAGGCCACTTCGGCCTGAACCTGGCCAAGTACGCCCACTTCACCAGCCCCATCCGGCGTTATGCCGACCTGATCGTCCACCGGGGCCTGATCCGGGCGCTGGGCCTGGGCGACGATGGTCTCACCGATCAGGACATCGCCCAGATCAAGGACACGGCCGAGGTCATCACCCACGCCGAGCGCCGGGCCATGGCCGCCGAGCGCGACGCCACCGACCGCTACATCGCCGCCTTCCTGGCCGACCGCGTGGGCGCGACCTTCGCGGGCCGAGTCACCGGCGTCACCCGCTTTGGCTTGTTCGTGAAGCTAGCCGACACCGGCGCCGACGGCCTGGTGCCGGTCTCGACCCTGGGCGAAGAGTTCTTCGTCCACGACGAAAAGCTGCACGCCCTGGTCGGCGACCGCACCGGCCAGCGCTGGACGCTGGGCATGAACGTCGAGGTCAAGCTGGTCGAGGCCACGCCGGTGACCGGCGGCCTGCTGTTCGAGATGCTCAGCGACCCGATGCCGGCCGATCCGAACATGCCGCGTCCGCGCTTGGGGGCCAGGCGGCAGGCGGCGGTGAAGCCGCGCGGTGGCTTGCCGAAGGGCGTCCGGCGCGGGAAGCGGCGCTAGTTCGCCGCGATCGCCGCCTCGAGCTTGTCCGCCATCATCTTCTGGTCCGCCACCGATGGGTGCCAGTGGCAGGCGGCGCGGTCCATGTCGGTAATCCGCACGGCCTTGGCGCCGGTGCGGTCGGCGACCTCGGCGACGTCTTCGGCGAACGCATCGCCTGCGATCAGGAAGACCCGCGCACCGGGCCGGCTGACCTTCAGGCCCTGTACGAAGGTGATGTAGGTCTCGCGGTAGTCCTTGCGCAGCGCCGCCACGTCGGCCCAGGCCTCGCCCGCGTGCAACGGCGTCGAGAAGTCGTTCGTGCCCAGGCCGATGACCAGGACGTCCGGCTTCCAGGCGTCGTTCGCAACGCGCGGCTCAGGCTGCCCCGGGATCACGCGCGGGAGCAGGAACGGCAGCGGCTCGCCGGCCGCCACGCCGTTGTAATTGCGCACCACGCCTCGACCCGAGAAGGCTTCGATCCGGTAGTCGGCGTCCAGGCGCCCGGCCAGGATCGGTCCGAAGGCCAGGCTGGTGTCGGTCAGGTCGTGGACCTGTTGCTCGGTGCAGTCGCGGCTGGTCGAGCGCACGCCGTAGCCGACGGTGTGCGAGTCGCCGATGAACTCGATCCGGCGCGGGCGCATGGGAGCCGGCAGCGCCCTGCCCTTCTCGACGAAGAAGCCCCCGAACCGCGCCAGGCCGGTCTGGCTCTCGGTCAGCTTGTCCAGGCGCACGACGTGTTCGCCGGGACCCAGGCGATCCAGCTTCAGCCGCATATCGCCGGTCTTGGTCAGTTCGGCCTTGCGCACGCCGTCGATGCTGACGGCCAGGTGCTCGGCCTTGGTGTCGACCGCTATCTCGACCTCGGCCCCAGTGAACCGTCCTTCGAAATAGACGCCCGGCCAGCCGAAGTCGTACGCCCCGCCCGGCGCCGGCGCGACGCGTCCGCCGATGTTCAGCGGCAGCGGGGTTTGCACGATGGCGGCGGCGAGAAGCAGAGCGAGCATGTCCCCTTCTCATCCGGGATGCGCGTCGCGTCAAACCCAGCTATGCCACGCACATGCGCGCCGAAATCGAACCGTTCCACGCCATCGCCATCAGTCGCCTGGCTCACCAGCTGAAGGCCGAGGGCGCGTCGATCATCCACATGGAGTTCGGCCAGCCCTCGACCGGCGCGCCGAGCAAGGCGATCGAGACGGCACACCAGATCCTCGACGCCGAGGCCATGGGCTACTGGGAAAGCCCGCTGCTGCGCGAGCGGATCGCCCAGCGCTACCAGACCCTCTACGGCGTCACGGTCGAGCCCGAGCGGATCGTCCTGACCTGCGGGGCCTCGCCGGCCCTGGTGCTGGCGCTGTCCAGCGTGTTCACGCCCGGCGACCGCATCGCCCTGGCCCGCCCCGGCTATGTCGCCTACCGCAACAGCCTGAAGGCCCTGCACCTGGAGCCGGTTGAGATCGCCTGCGGACCGGAAGACCGCTTCCAGCTGACCGCCAAGCACTTGGCGGAACTGGACCCCGCCCCGGCCGGCGTGATCGTCGCCAGCCCCGCCAACCCGACCGGCACGATCATCGCGCCCGAGGAACTGGAGGCCATCGCCAAGGTGTGCGCCGAGCGCGGCATCCGCATCATCAGCGACGAGATCTATCACGGCCTCAGCTACACCGGCCGCACGCCCTCGATGCTGGAGTTCGCGCCCGACGCCCTGATCGTCAACAGCTTCAGCAAGTACTTCAGCATGGCCGGCTGGCGGCTGGGCTGGCTGCTGACGCCCAAGGGCGAGGACCTGGACCGCGCCCGCGCCTATGTCGGCAACCTGTTCCTGACCGCGCCGTCGCTGAGCCAGCACGCAGGCCTGGCGGCCATGGACTGCATCGACGAGCTGGAAGCCCATATCGACGTCTACCGCGCCAACCGCCAGTTGATGCTGGACGCCCTGCCGGCCCTGGGCCTGCGCAAGATCGCGCCGCCGGACGGGGCGTTCTACATCTGGGCCGACATCGGCCACCTGACGGATGACTCGCTGGGGTTCTGCCAGCAGCTGCTGCGCGACACCGGCGTGGCGACCGCGCCCGGCGTCGACTTCGACCCGGTCGAGGGCAAGCACTTCATCCGCTTCAGCTTCGCGGTCTCGACGCCCGAGGTCGAGGAAGCCCTGCGCCGCATCACCCCGTGGTTCGCTGAGAGAACGGCGGCCGAGTAATAGATCCTCCCCCTAGCGGGGGAGGTGTCGGCGCAGGCGACGGAGGGGGAAGAAGCCAGGCCAGGACAAGTTCCCCCTCCGGCGCTTCGCGCCACCTCCCCCGCTAGGGGGAGGATTTGGGCCCCTACTTCTTCTCCAAGTAATCCAGCGCCATAAACACCTCGGCCTTCACGCCGGTCTCGAACACCGCCTCATCCACGTCGAAGAACGGCGAGTGATTGGCCGGCGCCGTCGCGGCCGGCACGTCCGCCTTGCGGCCGCCCAGTTGCACGAACACCCCCGGGACCTTCTCGGCATACATCGAGAAGTCCTCGGCTCCGGTCACCAGCGCCGCCTTGTCGTCGACCTTGCCGGGCGAGGCCTTTTCCAGGCTGGCCTTGACCCAGGCCGACAGCGGCGGGTCGTTGTAGGTCACCGGATAGGGCTGGCTGAACACCGCCTCGGCCTTGGCGCCGTAGCGGTCGCCGATGCTGGCCACCGCCTTCTGCACCTTGGCGACCAGATCCTCGTGGCGGGCCTTGGAGAAGGTCCGCATGGTCCCCTCCATTTTCAGGTCCTCGGGGATGATGTTCTGGCGCATGCCCATGTTGATCACCGCGATGGTCACCACCGACGGCGAGGCGCCGACATCGACCTGGCGGGCGGCGATCTGGTTCATGGCCTGGATGATGTCGGCGGCCACGCTGGCCATGTCGACGCCAGCCCAGGGCCGCGCGCCGTGGGTCTGTCTGCCCTTCACCGTGATCGTTAGCCGGTCGGACGAAGCGTAGAAGCCCTCGGGCCGATAGTTCAGTTGGTGCGGGTCGCCGGGGCCGATGTGGACGCCGAAGATCGCGTCGACCTTGGGCTGGTCCAGCGCGCCGTCGCGGATCATCAGCTTGGCGCCGCCCTCCTCGCCGGCCTGCGGGCCTTCCTCGGCAGGCTGGAAGATCAGGACGACCGTGCCCTTGATGTCCTTCTTCATGCCGGCCAGCACCGTCGCCGTGCCCAGCAGCATGGCCACGTGGGTGTCGTGACCGCAGGCGTGCATGACGGGCACCGTGCGGCCTTCCCAGGTCGCGGTGACCTTGGAGGCGAACGGCAGGCCGGTCTTTTCCTCGACCGGCAGGGCGTCCATGTCGGCGCGCAGGGCCACGACCTTGCCGGGCTTGCCGCCCTTGAGGATGCCCACCACGCCGGTCTTGCCGACGTTCTCGCGAACCTCGAAGCCCAGGGCCTTCAGTTCCTTGGCGATCAGGGCCGAGGTGCGGACCTCCTGGTTGCCCAGCTCGGGATGCTGGTGGATGTCCCGTCGCCAGGCGATGACCTTGGGCTGGACGGCCTTGGCCGCCGCCTCGACCTGAGCCTTGGATGGCGCGGCCATCGCTTGTGAGCTTAGGGCCGGCGCGCCAACAGCCAGGCCGGCGACCAGCGCCAGCGTCGAAATCCGTCCGATCATGATAAGCCCCTCAAGAATACGACCTGACGTTACGTCGGTCTTTCCAGGCGGCGCAATCGGTCTAACCTTGCTCGCATGACCCTGCCGCCGATCGACGCGAAATTCGACACGATCAACGACGGCGCCGTGCGCGACACCGGCGCGGCGCTGAAGCCCAAGCACGCGGCCACGGTGATCATCGTCCGCACCGACGGCCCCTCGCCGCGTGTGTTGATGGGTCGCCGCAACGGCGGCCATGCCTTCATGCCCGACAAGTGGGTGTTCCCCGGCGGCCGGGTCGACAAGACCGACTACGACGCCCCCAGCGCCACCGAACTCTCGCCCGACGTCGCCGCCCGCCTGAGCCTCGAACCCCGCCATCCCAAGCCTGCCCGCCTGGCCCGCGCCCTGGCCCTGGCGGCCGTGCGCGAGACCTTCGAGGAGACAGGCCTGCTGCTGGCCCAGGAATCCCCTGTACGGCCCGGCGCGGGGCCCTGGCGGCCATTCCTGGCCCAGGGCGCCCTGCCCGACCTGGCGCCGCTGTCCTTCGTGGCCCGCGCCATCACCCCGCCCTATCGCAACCGGCGCTTCGACGCCCGGTTCTTCATGGCCCCGGCCGAGGCGCTGCTCTCCCTGGACCGCCGCCCCGACTGCGGCGAGCTGGACGAGATCGCCTGGGTCGATTTCCAGGAGGCCATGGCCCTGGACCTGCCCAACATCACCCGCTTCGTCCTTCACGAAGTCGGACAAAGGCTGGCAGAGACTGGACGACCGGCCCCCTTCATGCGCTTCCTCAATGGCAAACGGCATCTCACCCATTTGTAGGTGAGCTTCCGGGGGGAAGCACATGCTCGCCACACTGATCGCCCTGGCCCTGGCCGCCACGCCGGCCGCGCCCACGGACATCGACAAGCTGGCCTTCATCGGCGGCTGCTGGACCCTGACCCGGCCCAACGGCGCCAAGATCGAGGAACAGTGGCTGGCGCCGGCCGGCGGGGCGATGATCGGCATGAGCCGCACGGTCCGTGACGGCAAGCTGCGCGAATTCGAGTTCATGCGCATCCTGCCGGCCGCCGACGGCAAGCTGCAGTACGTGGCGATTCCCTCGGGCCAGGCCGAGTCGGCCTTCCCGGTGAAGGAGATCGGCGACAACGCCGTCACCTTCGAGAACCCGCAGCACGACTTCCCGCAGCGGATCCTGTACCGGCTGGTCGACAAGGACACCCTGGTGGCCCGGATCGAGGGCTCCGTCGGCGGTCAGGCCCGAGCGGCGGACTTTCCTTACAGGCGCTGCACCGCTGCCAATTGACTTTGAGTCATTGATGAGTATGTTCCGCGCCTCTTATTTCCAACGCGCGGGAACCTGCGCGACCACCGCAGGGATTCGACCATGGCCAAACCGGCTTCCATTAAGATCCGCCTGAACTCGACGGCGGACACCGGCTTCTTCTACGTGACCAAGAAGAACGCCCGCACCAAGACCGAAAAGATGGTGCTGAAGAAGTACGATCCGGTCATCCGCAAGCACGTCGAATTCCGCGAAGGCAAGATCAAGTAAGATCGCTTTCAGCGCAACGACACCAAGACGCCCGGCTATCGCTAGCCGGGCGTTTTTGATTCCCACCTCTCCCGTGAGGGGGAGGGTCTCTTGTTTCTACCTACCTAGCGCCCGATCCAGAGCCAGCGGAAGAACGCGAAGCTTCCCCACAGCACGGTGATGATCAGCAGCACCGGCCCGACGCAGACGGCGGCGAACGCGCCGAGCATCGCGGCCGTGGACAGCCCGCCCGACAGGTGATCGCTGGCCTGGGCGCCCAGCACGAACAGCATCACGCACGTCAAAAGGCCAAGGACCAGCCAACCGCCTGGGAACGGATGCTTCCTTGCCCGAACTCTTGCTCTCATCGCCACGCCCTCCCGCATAGGATGCATACGGAGGATGTGCGACAGGAATGTTCGAGGTCCTAAAAAAGCGCCTTAACTTTTGCTAACCACGATAAGGCGCCGCTTGGACGGTCAGGCCGCGGCGGCCAGCGCCCGCTTGGCCAGCAACCTTTCGGCCACGGCATAGGTGCGCTGGTTGTCGACATCGATGGCGTGGGCGCCGTCGGCCAGGACCACCGGCTCGACCTTGAGTCGGAAGCGACGGCCCAGGCGATTGAGCGCCCCGCGCAACGACAGCCGGCCCATCAACAACAGGGCCAGGTTGATTGGCCCCAGGGCCATGATCATCCGCATCGGCTTCTTGGCGAACTGCCCGCCGCTGCGGAAGCTCTCGGCCGCCGACGTCGCGGCGGGGCCGGCGAAGGCGTAGAGATTGCAGTTCGAATAGGCGTCGTCCCAGAACTTGTAGAACCGACGCTGGCCTTCCGGATGGGCCGCCAGCACCGACGCTTGCGTGGCCATGGCCAGGGAGACGTCGGCTCCGACCTCCAGGGCCGCCAGGACCTGCGTCACCGCGCCGGGCGTCAGCAGGACGTTGTCGGCCGTGGTCACCAGGATCGGCATGTCGCCCACGCCCTCGACGGCGGCATAGACGCTGTCGGCGAGGTTATTGGCGGCCGGGACGTAGTCGATCAGCAACTTGCCGCCGTGCGGCAGGGCCGCGTCGATCAGCGGCGCTGTGTCGGGCTCGACGACGATGCGCAGGCGGGTGAGGCCCGGCGTCGCGGCCAGGGCGTCGACCACGTAGCGCACCAGCGGCGCGCCCTGGATCGGCACGAGGTTCTTGTTCACGACCCCGGCCGCCTCGGCCAGCGGATCGACTTTCCCAGGCCGTTGCCCGGCCAGGATGACGCCCACAAAGGGAGAGTTGGCGAACGGCTTAGGCAGCGACGACATCGAGCGCTTTCTGCAGCAGGCCCTGGCGATCCAGGCTTTCGGTCAGGATGGTCTCGATCAGCTGCGCATGGCTCCAGCCCATCTGCTGGGCGGCCATCGAGATGGTCTTTCTGGACCACAGATTGCAGTTCAGATTGACCTCCAGGAACTGGACCTGGCCGGTGGCGACGTCGAGGCGGAACTCGAAGCGTCCGTAATCGAACGGCATGAACTCGCGCATCATCACCCGCGCCCGCTCCTCGGCGACGCGGCGCAGGACACCCTCCTCCAGCGGCCGGATCTCATAGGCCTGGCCCGAGGTCAGGTT
Source organism: Caulobacter sp. GW821-FHT11E11 (assembly GCF_058808315.1). Lineage (NCBI taxonomy): Bacteria > Pseudomonadati > Pseudomonadota > Alphaproteobacteria > Caulobacterales > Caulobacteraceae > Caulobacter > Caulobacter sp. GW821-FHT11E11. The sequence continues at coordinate 231,920 of NZ_JBXARO010000002.1, read as the reverse complement.
GCGCTTCTCCTGATAGGTGCGCAGCTGGGCGGGGTTGATCTGCTCGACGATCTGGGTGGGCAGGACGAAGGGCTCGCCGTTCAGCGTGATGGCCGAAATCTCGATGTCGTGACCCTGGATGAACGGCTCGACGATGACGTCGTGACCTTCCTCCTGCAGGCGCTCGACCGCTTCGCGCACGCCCTGCCAGTCGAAAGCATCGCTGACGCCCCAGCTGGCCGAGGAGGCGTTGGGCTTGATCACGAAGTGGTCGCCCGGCGGCAGCAGGGCCTCGTCCAACGGCGCGCCGCGGCGATAGACGGCCCACGGCGCGGTCGGCACGCCGCGCGCGGCGGCGGCGCGCTTGGTCAGGTGCTTGTCGTCCGACAGGCCGCGCAGGATCGGGGACGCGCCCAGATACGGCAGGCCCAGGCGATTGCAGAGCAGCGGAACCAGCATCTCTGAGTTCAGGAAACCGGCCCGGTTCAGCAGCGGGAACACGAAGTCGACGTCCGAGCGCTCGAACAGCACGCTGTATTCGTCGGCGACCATCAGGTTGACCCCGATGTCCTCCAGGGTCTCGCGCATCTCGCAGTGATAGACCGCGTGCGTACCGTCCTCAGGGTGCAGCTCGCCTCGCCCCTTGGCGTGCTTGGCGATCAGCATGATGCGTAGAGCGCGCTTGGCCTCGAGCGGAAGGCTTCGCGGAGCAGCGTAGCGAGTCATCGGCAGGCCTCCCCAGGCTCGGCGGCCGGTGGGCCCCTACCCACAGCCGCCTGGATGACGAGGTTCAGAGCCTAGGCGGGCCTCGTGACGGGCTCGCTACGGTTTGATGGCAAGATGATAAGCCAGCAGCGCGCCATAGCGCCCGCCGCCCAGGCCCTGGCGCGCCGCGCGCTGGGGCATCAGCACGCCGGGCTTGCCGTTGCCCTCGATCAGCACCGGGCCGTCGGGGGTCAGGGCCACGTCCCAGCCGATCAGCGTGTAGTCGGCGAAGGCCTCGGCATGGGCGCGGCGGACCAGGCCCTTGGCGGCCGGCCAGTCGGGCAGCCGGCGACCGATGATCGTCGCGCCGGTGACGGGATGTACCGCGTGGTCGCCGCCGCCATACCCCTTGCAAGCCAGGCCCAGGGTCCCGATCGGCAGGTCGACCGCCGAGATCAGCCCGCCCGCCTTCATGTTGTCGACCCGCGCCCCGGCCACCGAGGCGAAGCGGAAGGTGGCGCTGACCGCCTCGGGCGCGCCGACCTCGTCCATCATGGTCACGATCCGCACGGTCGGCAGGGCGTCGAGCGCCAGGCCCAGCAGCGCCGGATGGGTCAGCATGCGATCCTGGACGATGAAGACGCCTCGCCCCTTCGGCAGGCGGGCGACCAGGTCGGCGGCGTCCTTGACCCGCTCCAGGATAACGACGCCGTCGCCGCCCTCCCCGTCCGCCGGCTTGAGGACAAGGTCACGGCTGGCGGGATCGGCCTTCAGGTCCAGGCGGCCGTCGCGGACGATGGCCACGGTCCGGGGCGTGGGCAGGCCGGCGGCCGCGCAACGGGCCTGGAAGCGGGCCTTGTCGGCCAGGGCGCAGCGCGCGGTCCAGCCCAGCGGGTTGATGCGCTTGTTCAGCGCCGCGTCTTCGTAGCGACGGATGTAGTCGTCCAGCTGGGCCGCGTCAGTGATGCGGAACAGGGCCAGGTCGTTCGGATCGGCGAAGCGGGCGCGGGCGATCTCGACGGCGCGGCCCCGCCAGGTGTCGTCCAGGCCGAACTTCTTCTGCACCTTGGCCGCGCGCCATGGGATCCAGGCCTTGAAGCCCAGCCCCACCACCGCGTCCAGCGCCGCCCGGATCGGGCCGCGCCGGGCCTGACGGCGGGCATAGTGCGTCTGCAGGCAGCGCGCCGACACCGGCGCCCTGACCCCGGGATAGATCCCGTAAGCCTTCTTCAGGAAGTAGAAGCTGTCGTAGCCCATGCGCCGCCCCCGGAAAGACAAGGTCTAGCGGCGGCATGTAACGGTTTTAGCAAGCTTGGCCGTAGACCAGCGGCCGGCAGACGCCGTCCACATCGGCCGGCGGCTTGACGCCCGTGACGGCGGCGATGGTCGGGGCGATGTCGACCGTGTCCAGCGGCAGCACGCGCTCGTGCGGGGTCGCGCCCTTCCACCAGAACAGGATCGGCACCCGGCGGTCATAGTCCCAGGGGCTGCCGTGGGTGGAGACATAGGTCGCCCCCGCCGTGGCCGGTACGCGGTTGGGCTTGAAGGCGATCAAAATGTCGCCCACCCGGCCCGGATAGACGCTGCGGCGCACGCGCTCGGCCACCGACAGCTCCTCGATCGCGGCGTCGGCGGGCGCCGGCTCCATCGTCAGTATGGCGTTGGAGTCGAAGGCGTCGGCGACCGCCGGGTCACGCTTGATCAGCGTCAGGGCGGCGGCGGTGATGCGGGCGCGATCGGTGATCGAGGGCGTCTTGCGGTCGGGACCCACCACGTACAGCTGGTCGATGCCGCCGTCGGCCATCACCGGCTCCCACGACAGGTTCAGCTGCGCACGCACCTCGGCGCTGAGCTTGGCCACCCACGGCTTGCCGATCACCCGCTCGCTGTCATAGCCCTCGTCATGCAGGCGCTCGACGAAGTCGGCCCCGCCGTGGTCGGCGGCCAGGGCGACCAGCACGCCGCCCTTCACCTTGTCCAGGCTCTTCAGGAAAGCGCCCAGGCGGTCGTCCAGGCGGGCGATCTGGTCGCACATCTCCGGACCGCGCGTGCCGTAGCGGTGGCCGATGAAGTCGGTGGCCGACAGGCTGATGGTCAGCACGTCGACCTGCGGGCCGTCGCCCAGACCGTAGGTCTCGCGCAGGCTCTGGGCCAGCTCCAGGGTCGCGGCGTCGGTATAGGGGCTGGCATAGAGGTCGCGCTGCTTGTCGGCGTCGCTGGTCGCGGACGCGATCGGCAGCGCCGCGCGCCACTTGCGGCCGCCGGTCTCGTAGTCGGCCTCCAGCGCCTTGCAACGCTTGGCCGAGTCCTTGGCGTAGTCCCAGGTGAACGGGTGTTTCTTGAGGTCCGCCACCAGCTTGGCGTTGAGGGCGACGACGGGCTTGAGCCGCTCCTCGGCCGTCTGGCCCTCGCGGACATAGGTCGTGAAGCCAAAGCCCGGCTGGTACCAGAACTGGCCCTCGGCGTGGTGGCCCGACATGGTGATCGCGCCGCGATCCTTGCCCGAGACGCCGAACACCCGGCTCTTGGGCGAGACCTCTTTCAGCCAGTCGCCATAGGTGGTGGCGACCATGTTGGCGGGGCTGACCGCCCTGCCCTTGGGGTCATCGGCCAGGGTCACGCTGGGATCGGCCAGGCAGTAGACCGTCTTGCCGGTCTCGCGGTCGTACCAGTCGTTGGCGCTGATGCCGGTCTTGTTGGGATGCTTGCCCGTCAGCAGGGTCGAGTGGCCCGGGCAGGTCTCGGTGAAGGCGTGCGACTGGTAGCCGTTCGGATAGACGATGCCCTGGCTCAGCGTCTTCAGGCCGCCGACGAACTCACCGCGATGCTGGGCGTAGAGATTGGCGCTGAACTGGTCGATCGAGATGACCACGACCAGCTTGGGATCGGGCTTCTGGGCGACGACCTGGGCTTGGGCGCACAAGCCCACGGAGACGGCGGCGGCGAGGACGCCGCAGGTAAGCATCTTCTTCATCCGAGCGATTTCGCCCGAACGCATCATCCGTGCAAGGACGGAAGGGTTTCAGCGGTGAAATGTGAGCGATGGCGCCCGCTCAGCCGCCACCGAAGACGAAGTCGGCCTTCCAGTAGCCGAGGTCAGGCCGCAGGATGTCGATGGCGAACGGGGCCGAGCCGTCGATCAGGTCGGCCAGCCAGGCGTCGTTGGACTTGGCCATCACCCCGACATCGGCCTTGACCGCCTCGGCCAGCAGCCAGCCGACCATGGCCGCCTTGGTCCCGATGCCGGTCGCGCCGTCGCCGCCATAGCTGGCGAAGTAGTCGACGCGCGTGTCGATCAGGGCGTGGACCTTGGCGTCGGTCGGCGCGCCGCCGAAGATGGTCTTGTAGGCCTCGCGGGTCGCCTCGAAGAGGCTCAACGCCCCGTACTTGGTCGTGAAGGCGTCCTTGCCCTCGCCGACCTTGCCCAGGTTGACCGCGAAGTTGATATAGCGGTTCTCCAGATTGAAGCTCTGGTAGTAGGCGCTGTTGAGGTTGTTGGCGTTCGGCCCGTTGGGCGAGGCCAGGTAGTCGTAGCCCGCGTCGCCCGGGACCTTTCCCGTGAAGAAAAGATAACTCAGCGTCGCCACCGAGGTCGTCAGGCTGGCGCCGGCGGTGATGATAGTCATGGCCAGGGCCTGGTTGTATGTCCCGGCCGCGACCTTGGCGTCCAGGTCGGCGACGATCATCGACTGCCCGCCACGCAGCAGGGCGTCGCCCGCAATGGCCACGGCCGATGAGCTGGCCAGACTGACCGACTTGTCGTCGAACCTCAGCGTTTCGATGCTGCGCAGCGTGTCCACGCCGTTCGGCGCGCCGGTCCGCAGGTCCTTCACCGTCCACGTGCCGTTGTCGTTCCTGGTCCAGGCATAGTTGGTGGAGGGGCCGGCATAGATCGCCGTGTCCGCGCCGATGCCGCCGTCGATCAGGTCGTCGCCGGCGAAGCCCTGGATCTCGTCATTGCCCGCCCCGCCGCGGATGACATCGGCCTTGGCGCCGCCCAGCAGCTTGTCCGACAGGATCGTGGCCGTGCCCATGTCGCTGAGGATGGCCACATCCAGGTTGCTGATCTGGTAGCGAACGTCCGTCCGGAACACGAGGCCGTTCATCAGGTCGGTGCTCAGCGGCGTGGTCTTGTTGCCGACGTGGAAGACATTACCGGCGGTCAGCGGCACAGGGCCGCCATAGAGCGCCACCGCCGCTTCGCCCACGAAATAGGGCAAGCCGTCCTTGACCTGGATCAGCCGGTCGTAGCGGCTGCCGTAGCTGCCCAGCACGAAGGTGTCGTTGTTGGTGAAGCCGTTGAACCCCAGGGCGTGGCCCAGTTCGTGGGCGATGACCTCGACCAGATTGTTCTTGTTGGCGGGCACGGATGTCCCGTTCAACGGATCGATCCAATACCAGGAGGCCAGGAAATCGCCGTCGAAGAACACCTCGATGTCGGCCGAGGCGCCGTTGGGATCGTTGCCGGTGCGCAGCTCATAGACCGTGCCGGCCGCGGCGGTGACTTGGCCGTCGACCGTGACCTCGGGCGTCGTGGTCAAAGCCCGGCCGCCGCCGCGATTGGCGTAGTTGGTGACGATGTGGAAGTCGACTTCGAGCGTCGCGTCCGACGGAGCGAGGTACGAGGCCCACATCCCCCACGCGGCCTGCACGTTCGCGATCATCGCATCGGTCTGGGCGACGTATTTCCCCGTCGGATCCGTGAACGTCACATTGATCGGCATGGTGTCAGTCCCCCGGCGGATGCCTCAGCATCACATCCATGGAGGGACTTGTCTCAACTTTTGATTGGCGTAGGCCGCGATCAGGCGGCCTTGCCGACCACCGCGTTACGACCCGAGGCCTTGGCCTGGTAGACGCCTTCGTCGGCGCGCTTCAGCAGGGCTTCGGGCGTGTCGCCCTGGCCGATCGTGGCCGAGACGCCGATCGAGATGGTCACGGTCAGCAACTCCTGGCCCTGGGCCACCTTGAAGGGCGAGCCGGAGACATTGTTGCGGATCCGCTCGGCGATGCGCAGGGCGTCGGCCAGCTGGGTGTCGGGCATGACCACCACGAACTCCTCGCCGCCGAAGCGGCACGGCAGGTCGATGGCGCGGACGTTCGAGGCCAGGCGCAGGGCGAACTCGCGCAGCACCTCGTCGCCGATGTCATGGCCGAAGGTGTCGTTGATCTTCTTGAAGAAATCGATGTCGATCAGCAGGGCCGAGACCGGCTCGCCGCCCATGGTCGCGCGCTTGACCAGTGAGTCGAGCTGGCCGGTCATGTAGCGGCGGTTGTGCAGGCCCGTCAGCTGGTCGGTGACGGCCAGTTCCAGGCTGTGATCGAGATTGTTGCGCAGATAGTCCGTGTAGCGCTTGCGCTGAATCTGCGTCTTGACGCGGGCCGACAGCTCCTGCGGGTCGACGGGACGCGACAGGATGTCGTTCACGCCGATCTCCAGCGCCTTGACCATCCGGCCGCGGTCGTCGGGATCGACCATGGCCAGGACCGGCAACTGGCGGGTGCGCTCTTCCGACCGCAGCGAGGCGGTGAAGCGCAGGCCGTCGAAGCCCTTGGCCGAGGCGTTGACGATGACCAGGTCGACCGGACCGCCGGCGCTGATCTTGGCTTTCTCGGGATCGCTCTCGATGACCGGGCGATGCTCGACGCCCAACTCGGCGGCGATGCGCTGGGCCTGGCGTTCGTTGTCGTCGACGATCAGGATGCGACCGCCCAGGCCGTCCAGGCGGGCGGCGGCGCCGGCGATCACGCCGATGCGGCGGCCCGAGGCCTCGCGCTGGCGCAGTTCGTCGATCACGAGCTTGAAACGGGTCAGGCTGCGCACGCGGGCGAACAGCATGACGTCGTCGATCGGCTTGGTCAGGAAGTCCGAAGCGCCCGATTCCAGGCCCTGGATGCGATCGCCACGCCCGTCGAGGGCCGTGATCAGCACCACCGGGATGTGGCGGGTCGTGGGATCTTCTTTCAGCTTCCGGCAGACGGTGAAGCCGTCCATGCCGGGCATCATGACGTCCAGCAGGATGATGTCGGGCAGGTCCTTGGCGGCCATCGCGAGCGCGGTGGGCCCGTCCATGGCGGTCGAGACCTCATAGTACTCAGCCGTCAGCTTGGCCTCGAGCAGGCGGACATTGGCCTCGATGTCATCGACGACGAGGATCCGGGCGCTCATACGGCGGGAACCTTGTCCAGCAGGCGCTTGATCACGTCCAGAAAGTGAACCACCGAGATCGGCTTGGAGATGTAGGCCTCGCAGCCACCCTCGCGGATGCGCTCTTCATCGCCCTTCATGGCGAAGGCCGTCACGGCCACCACCGGGATGTGGGCCAGATCGTCGTCTTCCTTGAGCCACTTGGTGACTTCCAGACCCGAGATCTCGGGCAGCTGGATGTCCATCAGAATCAAGTCGGGCTTATTCTCGCGAGCAATGGACAGCGCCGACAGACCCTCGCGGGTCTGCAGGGTCTCGTAACCCTGGGCTTCGAGCAGATCATGAAAGAGCTTCATGTTCAGCTCGTTATCCTCCACGATGAGGACCTTCTTCGTCATCCTTACCCCGACCAAACGGTCACGTGGCGACGCCTAGGGATTCGCGCCGTCTTCTAGATCCTGATGGCACGAATATCCTTAAGCCCGCGCTAATCGCGTTAAGACCCAACGATCCGAGATCATGGAACAACAGTACTCCGACCTCCAGGCCTGCGCCATTTCCTCCGCCGCGCCGCTGGTCATCGTCGATGTCGACGAGGTGCTGGCCCAGTTCATGCGCGGTTTCGGCGCCTTTGTGGAGCGCCATGGCTTCGAGCTGCGGGTCGACCGTTTCGCCCTGTTCCAGAACCTTTATCGGCCTGGAGAGACGGAACACCTCGATCTGATCGCGGGCAAGGCCCTGTTCGACGATTTCTTCCGCGACGGGGCCGACGACCTGCTGCCGGCGATCGGCGCGGCCGACGCCCTGGCCGACCTGTCGACCCGCGCGCAGGTCGTCATCCTGACCAATGCGCCCGAACACGGCCGCCTGGCGCGGATCAAGTGGTTGAAAACCCACGGCTTCGACTACCCCCTGATCATCAACAGCGGTCCCAAGGGGCCGCCTGCCGCCGAACTGTCCGATCGCACCACGGGCCCCGCCGTCTTCATCGACGACCTTTTGCCGCAGCTCGAATCGGTGGCGGAGAAAGCCCCGCGTGTCGGCCGGTTCCAGATGGTCAGCGACGAGCGCCTGCGCCCCTTCGCTCCTTCCGCCCCCGATCGTCACGCGCGCATAGACGAGTGGCCCGCCCTGAAGGCGGCGATCGAGGAGCGTCTGTTTAAATGATCCGCTTCGGCATCGACTTCGGCGGCACCAAGATCGAGGCGGCCGCCCTCGACGCTTCGGGCCAGTTCGTCGCCCGCGTTCGCAAACCCAATCCCGGGAACTACAAGGACGCGCTGGACGTCGTGGCCGAGTTGGTCAAGGACGCCGAGTGCATGGCCGGCGCGACCTGCGCGCGACTGGGGCTGGGGATCCCCGGCTCGATCTCGCCCCGCTCGGGCCTGATCCGCAACGCCAACAGCACCTATCTGAACGGCCAGCGCTTCGGCGAGGACCTGACCCAGCGCCTGGCCCGTCCGGTGCGGCTGGCCAACGACGCCAACTGCCTGGCCCTGTCGGAAGCCGCCGACGGCGCGGGCGCCGGCCAGCGCGTGGTCTTCGCGGTCATCATCGGCACCGGCTGTGGCGGCGGGGTCGTTGTCGACGGCCGGATCATCGACGGCCACAACGGCTTCGGCGGCGAGTGGGGTCACATGCCCCTCCCCTGGCCCAAGCCGGAAGAATATCCCGGCCCCGAGTGCTGGTGCGGCCGCAAGGGGTGCATGGAGAAATGGGTCGCCGGCCCGGCCTTCTCGCGCGATGCGGGCTTCCCGACCGGCCAGGCGACCATGGACGCCATCCAGTCGGGCGACGCCTCGGCCGCCGCGGCCCTGGACCGCTATGTCGACCGCTTGAGCCGAGGCCTGGCCGCGATCTGCGATGTCATCGACCCGGATGTCATCGTGCTGGGCGGCGGCATGTCGAATGTCGACGCTCTGTATGAGCGCCTGCCGGCCGCCATCGCCCCGCATGTGTTCTCGGACGTATTCGAGACGCCGGTGAAGAAGGCCGTCCACGGCGACAGCTCGGGCGTGCGCGGCGCGGTCTGGCTGTGGCCGCCGGAGGCCTAGGAGCCCTCATATGAAGTCCCTGTGCCGCGACTGCGGGTGGACGGGCGAGGCCAAGGCTTCGCGCTGTCCGTCCTGCGCCTCGCCGCGCACGATCTTCCATGAGGAGCTGGGGACCCTCTCGATCGCCCACCTGGACTGCGACGCCTTCTACGCCTCGGTCGAGAAACGCGACGATCCGAGCCTGCGCGACAAGCCGGTGATCGTCGGCGGCGGCAAGCGCGGGGTGGTCACCACCGCCTGCTACATCGCCCGCATGAGCGGCCCCCGCTCGGCCATGCCGATGTACAAGGCGCTGAAATTGTGCCCGCAGGCCGTGGTCATCAAGCCCAACTTCGCCAAGTACAAGGAAGAGAGCCGGCGGATCCACGAGAAGCTCGACAAGCTCACGCCGCTGATCCAGCCGCTGTCGCTGGACGAGGCCTGGATCGACCTGACCGGCACCGAGCGCCTGCACGGCGCGACGCCCGCCGCCATGCTGGCCAGGCTGCAGGCCGAGATCGAGCGCGACATCGGCCTGACCGTCTCGATCGGCCTGGCCCCCAACAAGTTCCTGGCCAAGATCGCCTCGGAACTGGACAAGCCGCGTGGCTTCTCGGCCATCGGCGCGGCCGAGGCCCAGAGCTTCCTGGCGAGCAAGCCGGTCAGTATCCTGCCGGGCGTCGGGCCGGCCACCGTCGCGTCCCTGGCCGAGATCGGGCTGAAGACGGTCGGCGACATCGCCGCGGCGGACCTGAAGCTGCTGGCCAAGCAACTGGGTTCCGGCGGCCTGCGCCTGCATCGCCTGGCCCACGGCCAGGACAGCCGGATGGTCGATCCCGACCAGGCCCGCAAGACAATCAGCGCCGAAACCACCTTCAACGACGATCTGCACAAACGCGAGGCGCTGGAGGACGAGCTCTGGCCGCTCTGCGAAAAGGTCGCCAAGCAGGCCCGCAAGGAAGGCGTCGCCGGCCGCGTGGCGACGCTGAAGCTGCGCACCCCCGACTTTAAGATCCACACCCGTCGCCGCACCCTGGCCGTGCCGACCCAGACGGCCCGCACCCTGTTCCAGGTGGCGCGCGAACTGCTGGCGGCCGAGAAACCGGGCCTGTCCTACCGCCTGATCGGCGCGGGCCTGACAGAGTTCGTCGACGCCGAGACCGCCGGCTCGGACATGTTCGCCGACGACGAGCGCCGCACCTTGAAGAACGAGACAGCGATCGACGCCCTGCGCGGCAAGTTCGGGGCGGCCGCCGTGGTCAGCGGACGAGCGCTGAAGGGCCGCTAGCCGAGTCGCGCTGCTTCCCCCTTGCGCGACCGATAGTCGCTAACCATTTGGGCCTCTCCCCCCGAACAGATCGATCGCGATCGATCTGTTCGTCCTCTAAAGTCAGAGCATGGCGGGCGCCGAAACCGCTCACACTTTCGGCTGCCATGCTCTGGAACCGTTCGTTGGCGGTCTTCGCTCTCCCAAATGTGAAGCCGAATTCCTGGGCGTCCCTGTGCTAAAGCGGCGCAGGCGCGTGTCAGGCTCTTCCAATGCCGCCGCGTTTCCATATCTAATTCAGGCAGGCGGGTGATTTGCTCGCCAGGAGAGAACAAGTCGATGGCCGAGCGGAAGCAAGGCGGACAAGGTAACGGCGCTGGGTCGTCGGTCGTCACGGAAGTGAAGCCGAAGACGCAAAAGCCGTCGCTTTATCGAGTTCTGATTCTCAACGACGACTACACTCCGATGGAGTTCGTGGTCTACGTTCTCGAACGGTTCTTCAACAAGTCGCGTGAAGACGCTACCCGTATCATGCTGCACGTTCACCAGAACGGCGTCGGTGTCTGCGGTGTCTACACATACGAAGTCGCAGAAACCAAGGTCGCCCAGGTCATAGACTCGGCGCGACGCCATCAGCACCCATTACAGTGCACCATGGAAAAGGACTGAGGAGCCTCCCCGTTGCCCTCTTTTTCGCGCCCCCTGGAAGAGTCCCTGCATCGCGCCGTCGCGTACGCCAATCAGCGTAAGCACGAGTACGCCACGCTGGAGCATCTTCTGCTTTCCCTCACCGATGACGAGGACGCCGCCGGCGTAATGCGGGCGTGCGATGTTGATCTCGCCGCGCTGAAGAAGAGCCTCTCGAACTATCTCGATGTCGAGCTGTCCTCGCTGGTCGTGGACGACGACGAGGACGCCAAGCCGACCGCAGGCTTCCAGCGCGTGATCCAGCGCGCGGTGATCCACGTCCAGTCGTCCGGCCGTGAAGAAGTGACCGGCGCCAATGTGCTGGTCGCCATCTTCTCCGAACGCGAGAGCCACGCCGCCTACTTCCTGCAAGAGCAGGACATGACGCGGTACGACGCGGTCAACTTCATCGCCCACGGCATCGCCAAGAAGGCCGGCGCCTCGGAAGCCAAGAGCGTCAAGGGCGCCAGCGCCGGCTCTAACCAGACCGAGGAAGACGGCGAGAAGCCCAACACCAAGACGGGCGGCGAGGCTCTGGAAGCCTATTGCGTCGACCTCAACGAAAAGGCCCGCCAGGGCAAGGTCGACCCGCTGATCGGCCGCGCGAACGAAGTGGAACGCGCGATCCAGATCCTGTGCCGTCGCACCAAGAACAACCCGCTGCTCGTGGGTGATCCCGGCGTCGGCAAGACCGCCATCGCCGAGGGCCTGGCCCGCAAGATCATCACCAACCAGGTCCCTGAAGTCCTGGCCGGCGCCACCATCTACTCGCTCGACATGGGCGCGCTGCTGGCCGGCACCCGCTATCGCGGCGACTTCGAGGAACGCGTCAAGCAGGTGGTCAAGGAACTCGAGAACCACCCCAACGCGGTGCTGTTCATCGACGAGATCCACACCGTGATCGGCGCCGGCGCGACCAGCGGCGGGGCGATGGATGCGTCGAACCTGCTGAAGCCCGCCCTGGCCTCGGGCAGCCTGCGCTGCATGGGTTCGACCACCTACAAGGAGTTCCGCCAGCACTTCGAGAAGGATCGGGCTCTGGTCCGTCGCTTCCAGAAGATCGACGTGAACGAACCGTCGGTGGAAGACACCATCAAGATCCTCAAGGGCCTGAAGACCTACTACGAGGACTTCCACAAGTTGAAGTACACGGCCGACGCCCTGAAGGTCGCGGTCGAGCTGTCGGCCAAGTACATCACCGACCGCAAGCTGCCCGACAAGGCGATCGACGTGATCGACGAAGCGGGCGCTGGCCAGATGCTGCTGCCGGAAGGCCGTCGCAAGAAGGTCCTGGGCGTCAAGGAGATCGAGGCCGTCGTGGCCAAGATCGCCCGCATCCCGCCGAAGTCGGTTTCGAAGTCGGACACCGAGGCGCTGAAGGAGCTGGAAACGGACCTGAAGCGCGCCGTGTTCGGTCAGGACGACGCGATCATGCAGCTGTCCTCGGCCATGAAGCTGGCCCGCGCCGGTCTTCGCGACGCGGACAAGCCGATCGGCTCGTTCCTGTTCAGCGGCCCCACCGGCGTCGGCAAGACCGAAGCCGCCAAGCAGCTGGCCTCGACGCTGGGCATCGAGATGATCCGCTTCGACATGTCGGAGTACATGGAGCGCCATACCGTGAGCCGCCTGATCGGCGCTCCTCCCGGCTATGTCGGCTTCGACCAGGGCGGCCAGCTGACCGACGCCGTCGACCAGCACCCGCACGCCGTGGTCCTGCTCGACGAAATCGAGAAGGCCCACCAGGACGTCTACAACATCCTGCTGCAGGTCATGGATCACGGGGTCCTCACCGACTCCAACGGCAAGAAGGTCGATTTCCGCAACGTGGTCCTGATCATGACCACCAATGCGGGCGCCTCTGACGCCCAACGCCAGTCCATCGGCTTTGGTCGCGACAAGGTGGTCGGCGAGGAAGAGGCCGCCCTCAAGCGTCTGTTCACGCCGGAATTCCGCAACCGCCTCGACGCGGTCGTGGCCTTCAAGCCGCTGACGCCGGAGATCATCCGCCAGGTCGTGCAGAAGTTCGTCATGCAGATGGAGGCCCAGCTGGCCGACCGGAACGTGACGATCTCGCTGAGCGACGACGCGGCCGACTGGCTGGCCAAGAACGGGTTCGACGAACTGTACGGCGCCCGCCCGCTGGGTCGCGTCATCCAGGAGCACATCAAGAAGCCCCTGGCCGACGACATCCTGTTCGGACGCCTGGTTCGCGGCGGCCACGTCAAGGTGGTGCTCGAGAACGGCAAGATCGCCTTCGAGATCGAGAGCACCCCCGATCCGAAAGCCAGCAAGACGACCGACGAGGCCGAACCGGCGATGGCCGAGTAGGCTTGAAGTCACAGACCTAGCGAAGGGCCCGGAGCGATCCGGGCCCTTTTCGTTTCAGCTGTCGTGAAGATTGTGGACATCACAAGAACAACGATTGGCGCGTGGTTCTGGCCGCTATTGCCTTCGACACGCTCGGCGCTGATGGAAAGCCTTCGCGCCGATCTCAGCGAGAAGATCCGCCTTCAAGGTTGGGCGATCCTGAGCGGTGTGGCGGTGCTGATGACCATCTCCACCGCCCTGATCAAACTGACGCCCTAACCGCCTCGCAGGTGTCGCTCGCCGGCGCGTAGCAGCAGGCGTTCGGCGCGTTCCGCGTCCAGGCCGGTGGGATTGAAGACTTCCAGCCCGACCTCCGACAGCAAAGCCTGATCTGCCACGCCCAGGCGGTGCTGACCCATGTTCCAGTCGCGGAACTTGCGGCGCTCGGCGGAACCATCGGCGATCGTGATGAGGTCGGCGTGGCGCTTGTCCTGCGCGATCCGCGCGTAGGTCTCCTCGACTGCCGTCGCCGGCCCCTCCAGCCACTGCAGGAAGAGGCGCTCGCCCGCCAGCAGGAAGCCGGTCACGTCGACCAGGCGATTGTTCTGGATCGAGGCGTTGACGATCGTCCGCACCAGCTCGCCGAAGTCCCCGTCGCCGGTGAAGCGGCTGGCGTAGATCAGGCGGCGCAGGCCTTTGCGGCCTTCCTCGAATTCAAGCATGGGGTCCCGGTCCGGCGCGATCGTCGGTTACCGCTAACGCGCTAGCCCGAAACGGGCTCCGCACCCTAGCCCAGGCGGTCCCGATCCGGGTTTCAGCGCTCGCGCGCCTTTCGCAGCAGCACGACTTCGCGCCAGATGCGCGCCAGGAACTCGACCATGGCGGCCGTGCCGAAGAAGGTCAGGGAATAGCCGAAAGCGCCCAGCCAGGCTGCCACCGTGTCCAGCGGGATGCTCGTCCAGTAGCCGGCCGGAGCGACCTTCGCGATCGCCGTGACGACATTGATGACGTCGCCCAGCAGATGGATGACCCCGGCCAGGACGATCAGCCTGGTGATCGGATGCCAGCCGCCCGACGCGGCCAGCAGCCGACCGGAGCTATCGGCGAGGCGATCGGAGGGCGAAGGGTCTGACATCGTCTATCGTTCCGTCGGCGCGAGGTTGCGGCGTTTCAGGTCGGCCAGGATCCGTGAGAGGATTTCGATGACAAAGGCCATCCCCAACGCCTCGAGGGCGTAGGCGATCATCTGCAGGGGCGGCGCGACCATCCAGCCCCAGAGACCGATCTGCGTGGTCATGGACACATCGAACGGCCGGGCGTCGCTCCCCTGGAGCGTCTTGACCAGGGCGATCAGCCACGCCGCGTCGCTGCCCACGATCAGCAAGGCGGACAGTAACATCAGTTGGGTGATCGGATGCAGACGCAAGACAGCCCCTCGACGCGCTCAACCTAACGTCGCTCGCCGAGGGACAGCAATGGAAACTTCGCCTAGAGCGCCGCCGAAATCCGCGTCGCCAGGGCCTTCAGTTCCTCGACATCGGCCATGCCGCCTTCGCCGTGACGACCCAGGGCCGCGCCCTCGTAGCGGGGGATGACGTGGAAATGCAGGTGGAAGATCGTCTGGCCGGCCGGGGCGCCGTTGAACTGGGTGACGACCACGCCATCGGGCTTCAGGGCGGCGACCACCGCGCGGGTCAGCTTCTGGGTCGCGGCGGCCAGGTCCGCCAGCACGTCGGCCTCGACCTCCAGCAGGTTACGCGCCTGGCTGACCTTGGAGATCACCAGGGCGTGGCCGCGCGACTGCGGGAAGACGTCCATGAAGGCCAGGACCTTGTCGTCCTCGAACACCTTCACGCAGGGGATCTCGCCCCGGATGATCTTGGCGAAGATGTTGCCGGTGTCGTAGCGTCCGTCGAGGCTCATGACCGTCTCCCTTTGACGGGACGGTGGTAGCAAACGGGAGGCGCAGCGCAAATGTCGACGAGACCGGATTGGTCCCGCCGCGCCGTCTTGGCGGCCGCCCCGGCGCTGCTGGCGACCGCCGCCCGCGCCGACGGCGTGACCCGCGCCGAACTGTTCACCATCACCGACGACGGCGTTCGCATCCATGTGCGAGAGGTCGCTCCGCGCGCCCCGCGTGGCGCGCCGCTGATCCTGGTCCACGGGGCCCGCGCGCCCGGGATCGCCTCGTTCGATCTGGCCGTCCCCGGCGGATCGCTGGCGGCGGATCTGGCGATGAAGCTGAACCGCCGCGTCTACCTGCCCGACGCGCGCGGCTATGGCGGCTCGCAGCGTCCGCCGGCCATGGACCTGCCACCCGAAAAGAGCCGTCCCCTCGCCCGCGCCCACGAGGTCGTCCGCGACCTCGACGCCGTCGTGAAGCTGGCCGCCAAGCGCAACGGTGGGCGGCGCCCCGCCATGCTCGGCTGGGCCACCGGCGGCCTGTGGGCTAGCTGGCATGCCGCGCTGAAGCCCGAGACCGTGTCGGGCCTCGTCACCCTGAACGCCCTCTATGGCGGCTCGGATGTCCACCCGATGCTGGGTCCCGGCTCGAACTTCGCCCAGCCCGGCCAGCCCCGTCGTTTCGATCCGGCGACCGGCGGTTACGCCCTCTATGCCGGGACCTCGCTGCTGGACCGCTGGAACAGCAACATCCCCGTAGCCGACAAGGACGCCTGGCGCGATCCCGCCGTCGCCACCGCGCTGGCCCAGGCCGCCCTGGCCAGCGATCCCCGATCGGCCGTCGGCAACCCATCCCGCTTCCGCGCGCCGCTGGGGGCGCTGGAGGACAGCTTCCACCAGGCCTGTGGGCGACGGCTCTATGACGCCGGCTCGATCACCGCGCCGGTGCTGCTGATCCGCTCGGGCAGCGACTTCTGGAGTCGCTCGGCCGATGTCGCCGCATTCGCCGCCGACGCCGAGCGCAGCGCCCGGGTCACTACGGTCGAGATCCCGGACGCCACCCACTTCGTCCACCTGGACCGGCCCGAGCGCGGCCGCGAGCGCCTGCTGGCCGAGCTGACCGCCTTCTTCCAAGGACTACCCGCATGAGCAGCCAAGGCCTCACCGAGCAGCAGCAGAAGTGGTTCGCCTCCGTCCGCGCCAACCTGGAGCGCGAGACCGGCAAGACGCTGGAGCAATGGGTCGAGATCGTGCGCGCCGAGTGCAAGGAGACCAAGCCCAAGGCCCGCAACGACTGGCTAAAGGCCACCTACGGCATCGGCCAGAACCGCGCCGCCACGATCTTTGGCGTCGCCTTTCCGTCGGAAATGGGCTGGGACGACGCCGACGGCCTGCGCGCGGCACTGTGGACCGACCCGGCCTCCACCGCGATCCTGGAGGCGGTCGAGGCGGCCGTCGCCGCTTTCCCGGGACTGGTGACCGGCCAGCGCAAGGCGGTGACCGCCTGGTCCCACAAGGCGCAGTTCGCGGCCCTGAAGCCGGTCAAGGGCGGCAAGGCGATGCTGGGGCTAGCCGTGACGCCCGACGCGTCCTCCCGCCTGCTGGAGCCCAAGAACGAGGCCTGGTCCGAACGCCTGAAGGCCAAGCTGCCCCTCGCCTCGCCTGCCGAGGTCGACGACGAGGTCAAGGCGCTGCTGAAGGCGGCTTGGGAGCGGTCCTAAAAGTCAGCCCGCCGTGTCGGTTTCGGGCGAGCGCGATCGTCTTCATGGAAAAGGGAGACCCTTGGCATGAGCGTACGCGAACAGATCGACCGATATATCGACGATCAATCTCCGACCAAGCGTCAGGAATTGCGGGATTTGCACCAGCGTTTCCTGGCGATTTCGCCTGACGCCCAGCTCTGGTTCCTGGATGGCAGGAACGAAGAGGGCAAGATCGTCACCAATCCGAACATCGGCTACGGAGCCGAAACGCTCAGCTATGCCGCCGGCGACTCCAGGGCATTCTACAAGGTCGGCCTGAGCGCCAACATGTCCGGGCTTTCGGTCTATGTCATGGGCCTCACGGACAAGACATTCCTGGCCCAGACCTATGGTGGACGGCTCGGGAAAGCCAACATCACGGGCTATTGCATCCGGTTAAGGTCCTTGAAGGACGTGGATCTCGGCGTGCTCGAAGAGGTCGTCGCGGACGCCCTGAAACCGGCCTAAGCTGCGCCCTAGGAACGCCCCTCCCCGGCCCCCCGTTGGTCTCCGCGAAACAAGGAGACCACGATGTCCAACGAAGCCGATCTGGCCGAGAAGTTCTGGAAAGCCCTCAAGTCGGACCGCACCGTGATGCTGGGCCTGCCTGACGTCGAACGTGGCCGCGCCCAGCCGATGACCGCCCAGATCGAGGACGACTCCGGTCCGATCTGGATCTTCACGTCGTCGGAGACCGACCTCGTCCAGTCGCTGAGCAGCCAGGGCCGCGAGGCCTTCATCCACTTCGCCGACAAGGGCCACCACCTGTTCGCGGCGGTCGACGGGTCCCTGCGGATCGACACCGACCGCGAGACGATCGATCGCCTTTGGAATCCCTTCGTCGCCGCCTGGTTCGAAGGCAAGGACGATCCCAAGATCCGCCTGCTGTGCTTCGAGCCCGGCAACGCCCAGATCTGGCTGAACGAACACAGCCTGTTCGCCGGCGTGAAGATGATGCTCGGGGTCGATCCGAAGACCGACTACAAGGACAAGGTCGCCGAGGTGCGGCTGGGCTAGCCGCCGCCGCGGCGCGGATCCGGGGTATGGCGGAAGGGTGAATACTCTTCCGTCAGCATCTCGATGTCGGCGTCGACCGCCTCGCGTTCGCGTTCGAGGTAGCGCGCCACCGGTTCGCGCAGGGCTGTGTCAGCGATCCAGTGGGCCGAATAGACGGCGCTGGGCAGATAGCCGCGGGCGATCTTGTGCTGGCCCTGCGCCCCGGCCTCGACACGCGGCAGGCCCAGCCGGATCGCGTGCGCGATGGCCTGATAGTAGCAGAGCTCGAAGTGCAGGAACGGCACGTCCTCGCTGCAGCCCCAGTGGCGGCCATAGAGGCAGTCCCGGCCTAGCAGGTTCAGCGCCCCGGCGATCCAATCCCCACCAGGACGACGCGCCAGGATCAGCAGCACCTTGTCGGCCATCCGCTCCTGCAGCAGCGAGAAGAAACGCCGGTTCAGATACGGCCGGCCCCACTTACGGCTGCCGGTGTCCATGTAGAAGCCGAAGAATGCGTCCCAGTGCTCTTCGGCCAGCTCGTCGCCGGTCAAGGCGACGATCTCGAGACCGTCCTGGGCGTCGCGGCGTTCGCGGCGGATGGTCTTGCGGCGGTTGGCCGACAAGGCCGCCAGGAAGTCGTCGAAGGTCGCGTAGTCGCGGTTTTCCCAGTGGAACTGCTGGTCCTGGCGCAGCAGCATGCCGCGCTCGCCCATCCAGGCCCACTCTTCCTCGACCGGGAAGGTCACGTGCAGCGACGAGGCTCCCATGCGTTCGCACAGGGTCAGGGCTCCGCCGAGCAAGGCGTTGCGGCCCTCGTCGGGATCGACATCCGGCCGCACGATCAGCCGCGAACCCGTGACCGGCGAGAACGGCGAGGAGCACTGGAGCTTGGGATAATACCGCCCGCCGGCCCGCTCATAGGCGTCGGCCCAGGCGTGGTCGAAGACGTATTCGCCCTGGCTGTGGGACTTCAGATAGAGCGGCATGACGCCGGCGACGACGTCATTGTCGTCCAGGACCGACAGGTGCTGCGGCGCCCAGCCGGTGCGGGGACCGACACAGCCGCTCTCCTCCAGGATCGACAGGAAGTCGTAGCTGACGAAGGGATCGCCCGTCGGCGCGGCGCAGGCGTCCCAGGCGTCCTTGCCGATCTCGGCGATGTCGCGATGGACGCGAACCGCCGACTGGACAGAACTCACGCCGTGAAGCCCTCGAAGATCAGATTGTCGCAATGGTCGCGCACGCCTTCCCACTGGTCGGGCGACCGGACCGTCCAGGCGATCACGGGCATGCCCCTGCCGCGATATAGGTCGGCGCGCGGGCTGGGCAACATGTCCAGGCCCAGGGCCAGGAAATCAGGGCGGGCGATCTCGACCTGCTCCAGCGCCGCCAGCGACTTGCGCATTTCAGGGGCAAGCTTGCGGGCGCCCTCGTCGTTCCAGCTGTAGCTGTCCAGGCCGCGCAGGATCTGCGGGTGATGGTCGGCGAACCAGGCGTGCGAATAGGGGTTGAAGCCGATCACGGCGGTCGGGCCGTTGTGGTCGACCAGCACCTCGGTGACCCGCTTCTCCAGTGGCCCTACGTCCCCGAACGGCGTCTTCAGCTCGATGAAGACCATGGCGCGATGGCCGATCATGGTCAGCGTATCGGCCAAGGTTGGGATGGTCTCGTCCGTGCCCTTCAGGGCCATGGCCCCGAGCTCGGCGGCGGTGTGATCGCGCAAGCGGCCTTCCTGGCCGGTCATGCGCTCCAGGCGGTCGTCATGGAAGACCACGGCCTCGCCGTCGGCGGTCAGTTGAACGTCCAGCTCGATGCCGTAGCCGCCGGCGCAAGCAGCTTGAAAGGCGGCCAGGCTGTTCTCCGGCGCGCCGTCGGGGGTCCAGAGGCCGCGATGGGCCACCGGCGGATCGAACAGGCGCTCCCACGCCTCGCCGAAGACATCGGTCGAGGGGCGTTCGCGCGAGCGCATCAGGCGATCTCCACCACCGCATCGACCTCGACCGCGAAGCCGAGGGGCAGCTTGTAGACGCCCACGGCCGAGCGGGCGTGGCGGCCGGCGTCGCCCAGGGCCTCGACCATCAGGTCCGAGCAACCGTTGATGACCTTGGGGATGTCGATGAAGTCGGGACCGGCCTGGACGAAGCCGCCCAGCTTCACGACGCGGACCACGCGGTCCAGGTCGCCGTCGCAGGCGGCCTTCATCTGGGCCAGCAGGTTGATCCCGCAGATGCGGGCGGCCTTCTGGGCCGTCTCCAGGTCGACGTCGACGCCGACCGTGCCCTTGATGCCGCCATCGGCCGCGATCGAGATCTGGCCGGAGATGGTCACGAGGTTGCCGGAGCGGACGTAGGGCACGTAGTTGGCCACCGGCGCCACCGGCTGGGGCAGCGCGATCCCGATCGCCTTCAGACGTTCCTCGACCTTCGACATGCACGCGCTCCACTCGGAAATTCAGTGGGGCCATGCTTAACGCGGCAGCTCAAGGCGCAAAAGAAAAAAGCCCGGACCGTGAGGCCCGGGCTTTCCGATCTTGTATCGAAGCGGCGCTTAGCGAGCGGCTTGGAACTTCTCAACGGCGGCGGTGGTGCGCTCGTTCAGCGGCTTCACCGAGTCCTTGATCGAGGCCGAGACGATCTCCGAAGCGCGGCTGACGTGCGCGATGTAGGCTTCCAGAGCCGACTTGGCCCAGGCGGTCTGCAGCTCGACGGCTTCCTGGACGCTCTTGGCCGAGGCCAGCGACTTGGCGGCGGCGACTTGGTCTTCGGCGGCCTTCTTGCCGTAGGCGAAGGTCTGGGCGCCCAGGGCTTCAGCGCCCTTGGTGGCGGCGGTCACCGAAGCGACGACGGCTTCCAGGTTCTTCTTCGAGTGGGTGTTGGCTTCGGCCAGAGCGGCCAGCGACTTCTCGACGCCGTCCTTGAACGCTTGGTTCGAGGCGGTGGCGTATTGTTCGACGGTGTTCTTGACGGTTTCGGCGGCGGCCATGGGAGTCTCCTGGGGAGGAAAAATCGAGCGGGGCGAATGGGACGAGCTGCAACTCGCCCATCTGCGCTTGGAACACCGCGGTTCTCTCATGTTGCAGTGCAGCAGTCAATGATTTTGTGCAGCGCACCATGACGCAGGGTCAACCGCCTCGAAGCTGCAGCATTGGAAGCACGCGCCTGATTTATTCACGCCTGCGGCAAGATCGCTCACCAGTTGTTTACTTTAGCGAAAGGCCGCTTCCATCATGTTACTGGTCACGCGTGTAGCGGTGCGGAACCGCTTCCCAGTTCAAATGACGGACGCTGCTCGATGTTCGCCAAGCTTACCTCCGCCCGTTCCCTGCTAGCCGCTGCCGGCCTGGCTCTGTCGTGCCTGTTCGGCGCCGCCGCGCCGACCACCGCTTCGGCCGCCATACCCTATCTGCAGCTGAACGCTCAGGAGCCGAAATACGCGGCGATCGTGATCGACGCCAATTCGGGTGAAGTCCTTTACGACAAACGGGCTGACAGCCCCCGCTACCCCGCCTCGGTCACCAAGGTGATGACCCTGTACCTGACCTTCGAGGCGCTGAGCGAAGGCCGCCTGAAGCTGACGGACCGAGTCGTCATGTCGCCCCGCGCGGCCGCCCAGGCCCCGACCAAGATCGGCATCGCCCCCGGCGACAGCATGAGCGTCGACGAGGCCATCAAGGCCATGACCGTGAAGTCGGCCAATGACGTCGCCGTGGCCATGGCCGAGCGACTCGCCGGCAGTGAGTCGCGCTTTTCGGCCCTGATGACCCTGCGCGGCCAGGAGCTGGGCATGCGCAATACCCGTTTTGTGAACGCCTCGGGCCTGCCCGACAGCCGCCAGATCTCGACCGCTCGCGACCTGGCCGTGCTGTCGCGCGCCACGATGCGCGACTTCCCGCAGTACTACAGCTACTTCGCCGTGAAGGGCTTCTACTTCCGGGGCAACTACGTCAAAGGCCACAACCGCCTGCTGGACAGCATGGAAGGGTTCGACGGCCTGAAGACCGGCTACACCAACGCTTCGGGCTTCAACCTCGCCGGCTCGGCCGTGCGTGATGGTCGCCGCCTCATCGCCGTGGTCCTGGGCGGCCCCTCGACCGCCTGGCGCGACAACAACATGGAAGACCTGCTGCTGACCGGCTTCGACGTGATGAAGCGTCGCTCGCGCGGCGAGCGCACCACTATCGCCGCCAACATCTTCGAAGAAGAGCCCTCGGGCCCCATCGAGCGTCCCTCGACCGAACAGGGCGACGGCGACCAGGCCGGCCTGCGGATCGTGCTGACCGAGAACCCGCGCAATCCGGGCCCGGTGAAGGTCTCCCCCACCCTGCGCGGCGCCCAGGAAGCCGCCAAGCCGAAGACCGCCGCTCCCAAGGCGATCAAAAAGCCGAAGGGCGAATGGGGCGTGCAGGTCGGCGCGTTCAAGTCCAAGTCGCTGGCCAACGACCAGCTGAAGCTGGTGCGCGGCCGCTTCGCCAAGATGGTCGCCGAAGCCGAGGGCGCCGTCGAAGGCGCTGGCGGCACCTTCCGCGCCCAGTTCCAGGGCATGACCTCGGACGCCGCCCGCAGCGCCTGCTCGGCCCTGAAGGCCAAGCGCGTGCCCTGCATGGTGCTGCAGCCGTAAGGCCCTGGGGCAATCCAGAGACAAGAAACCCCGGAAGGCCTGGCCTTCCGGGGTTTTGCTTTTCTAGCCCCCGGCGACGACCTTGCGGATCAGCCTGGCGATCCGCTCGACGCCCTCTTCGATCTGGGCGTCGGTCGGCAGGGAGTAGCTGAGGCGGATGGCGTTGGCCTTCTGGACCTCGGCATAGAACGGCGCGCCCGGCACGAAGGCCACGCGCTCTTCCTCGATGGCCCGGGCCAGCAGCGCCGCGCCGTCGATGCCTTCCGGCAAGTCGATCCAGACGAACATGCCGCCCTCGGGACGCGACCAGGTCACGCCTTCGGGCATTGTCCGTTCCAGGGCCGCCAGCATCGCCCGCCCCTTGGCGCCGTACGCGCCGCGCAGGCGGTGCAGGTGCTGGTCGTAGCCTTCCGAGACGGCGCGGTGGGCGACCATCTGGTTGATCGTTGAGACGTGCAGGTCGGCGCCTTGCTTGAGCAAGACCAGCTTCTCGATCACCGCCTTGGGGCCGCAGACCCAGCCGATGCGCAGGGCCGGCGACAGGGTCTTGGACAGGGTGCCCAGGAACATGGTGCGGGCGTTGTCGATGCTGCCCGCGCGGGCGATGTCGAGGGCCAGCAGGGTCGGGGTCGACTCGCCGATGAAGCGCAGCTCGCGATAGGCCGCGTCCTCGACCAGGGTCATGTCCAGGGCGTCGGCCAGGGCCAGCACGCCTTCGCGCTCTTCCAGGGTCAGGCTGACGCCGGTCGGGTTGGCGAAGTCGGGCACGAAATAGCCGAGCGCGCCGTGCGGCAGGTCGGTGCTCGTCGGATCCTGCAACGCGCCTTCCGGCAGGTCGCGATAGGCCGGCTGGTAGCCATTGAAGGCCTGCAGCGCGCCCAGATAGGTCGGGCGGGCCACCACGACGGTGTCGCCCGGGCTGACGAACAGCTTGCCGATCAGGTCCAGCGCCTGCTGCGAGCCGGCGGTCAGCATGATGTTGTGCGGCTCGCACGGCATGCCGTCACGGGTCATGCGCTCGGCGATCCACTGGCGCAGCGGCAGATAGCCCTCGCTGACCGAATATTGCAGCGCCTGCCGCGACAGGGCCGGATCGGCCAGGATGGCGTCATAGCCGGCCTGGATCTGCTCGGCCGGGAACAGGCCGGGATCGGGTATGCCGCCGGCGAACGACAGGATGTCGGGCTGATCCAACAGCTTGAGAAGCTCGCGGATCTCGCTCGCGCGGACACGGGCCATGCGCTCGCTGAAGCGCTCGGCCCAATCGATAGTTTGGGTGGTCATGGGGTGATCAAAAGTCCGAACTGAAATGACGTCTTGAGCCGCATACGGCGGCTCGCTCTGCACGAAGTCAGAGCGTCATACCGAGCAGGTCTGGCCGGAGGACCGGCGGCGCCAGAAGCGTTCGCGATTGATCATGTCCCTGTCCTAGCTCAGCTGCGGCGCTTGATCAAACGATCCCGCGCGGCATTCAGCTGGGCGGCCAGCCCCTCGGTGCCGCCCTTGTCGGGATGGGCCATCTGGATCAGGCGGGTATAGGCCGCCTTGACCTCGGCCAGGCTGGCGTCGGCGCTCACGCCCAGGATGGCGCGGGCTTCGGTGAGGCTGAGTTCGGCCTTGGGCGGCTGGACCATCTCGCGGCGGATGATGGGCCTGCGGCGGGCTTCGGTGACGCTCCACAGGCCGATGACGCCCAGCACGATCCCCGTACCCCACGAGCCCCGGATCGTGGCGTAGGCGGCCGCGGCGAAGGCGGCGATCGAGGCCGCGCCCGCGCCGACCCGCCAGCCGTCGCCGTTCAGGAACGCGCGACCCTTCGGCCACAGCAGGAAGACGAGGATGGCCGCGCCCAGCAGCAGGTACAGCATCGCAACTCCAAATACGAAAACGGGCGGCCAGTCGCCCCGGCCGCCCGCTCCTAGTCATGTAGCTGTTGGACTACTGCGCCGCCAGCAGGGTCTCGCCCGAATAGGCCGACAGACCCAGGCTGTGCATCAGGGCGCGCAGTTCCTGGCGGGCGGCCAGATGCTGCAGCGACACCGGCACCGGACGCACCTGCGGCGACAGGTCGGCGATGGTCAGGCCGAATGGGAACAGCTCGCGATAGATGACGCGGTCGCGCAGGCCGGGGCCGATGCGGAAGCCGACGCGCTTGGCCAGGGCCGTAAGACGGTCCTCCAGGCGCTTGCGGTTACGGGCTTCGGTCGTGGCCAGGCGGTTGCGCAGCACCACCCAGTCCATGGCCTGGCGCTGGCCCGACAGGGCGCGCTGCTTTCGGCCTTCCCAGACGGTCAGCGAATAGAGGCTGGGCTTGGTCAGCTCCAGCGTGACCGGATCGACGGTGCCCAGCATGTCGAAGTCGACGAAGCTGTCGTTCATCGGCGTGACGACCAGGTCCGCGCGGCCGTGGGCCAGGCGCGTGATGGCGCTGTCGCCGCCTGGGGTGTCGATCAGGATGAAGTCGCACGCTTCCGCCGCCTTGGCGAAGGCGGCCTCGAAACCGGCGACCTGCTCGTCTTCCGACTTCTCGGCCAGGGCGATGTCGTTGTCGCTGAGGGTCAGCGACAGCGGCATGGGCAGGTCCAGCTTCTTGCTGGCCGTCCAGGCGACGCGGTTCTCGAAGAACCGGCCCGAGGTGCGTTGACGAAGGTCCAGGTCGAGGACGGCGACCTTGGCGCCGCCGTACAGCAGCGCGGTGGCAAGGTGGACGGCGATGGTGGACTTGCCCGCACCACCTTTTTCGTTGCCGACGACGATGACGCGCGTTTCGGCCATGGCTCGATCCTCGATGCGTCGCGACTCGGCGCGACCTTGGACTGAAGGTTAACACGATGTTACCAGCGCCCTATCGGGTCAACCGGTTCAATCCACAGGCATAATTGTCGCACCCCCGACATTGAGTTCCCGCAAGGGATAGTGGACCTCTCAAGGCCGCGAGGTCATAAGCCGGGCCTGTCCGCGTGGAGCCCTTTCGCAATGAGCAGCCCGACCATCGTCCGCACCGTCGCCGAGATGCGCGAGCACGTGCGCGCCTGGAAGGCCGCCGGCCAGCGCGTGGCCCTGGTCCCGACCATGGGCGCCCTGCACGAAGGCCACCTCAGCCTGATCCGCCTGGCCCGCCAGAGCGCCGACCGGGTGATCGCCACCATCTTCGTCAATCCCAAGCAGTTTGCGCCGCACGAGGACTTCGACGCCTATCCGCGTGGCGAAGCCGCCGATGTCGCGCAGTTGGCCTCGGTCGGCTGTGACCTGCTGTTCGCCCCGAACGGCGCGGAGATGTACGCCCCCGGCTTCGCCACGGCGATCAGTGTCTCGGGCGTCTCCGAGCCGCTGGAAGGCGCGGCCCGGCCGCAGTTCTTCGGCGGCGTGGCGACGGTGGTGGCCAAGCTGTTCATCCAGAGCCAAGCCGATGTCGCGGTTTTCGGCCAGAAGGACTACCAGCAGCTGCAGGTGGTCAAGCGCATGACCCGCGACCTGGACATCCCCATCGAGATCATCGGCGCCCCGACGGCGCGGGCCAACGATGGCCTCGCCCTCTCCTCGCGCAACGCCTACCTGTCGGCGGACGAGCGCGCCGCCGCCGTGGCCCTGCCCGACGCCATGAAGGCCGCCGCCGCTGAAGTGGCCGCCGGTGGTCGCATCGACGCGGCCGAGCAAAAGGCGACGGCCGCCCTGAAGGCGGCCGGCTTTGGTCAGGTCGATTATGTGGAAGTGCGCGAGGCCGGCGACCTGTCGCGCCTGGGTCCCGGTCCGATCGGCAGCGCCGAAGGCCGGATCCTGGTCGCCGCGTGGCTGGGCAAGACGCGGCTCATCGACAACATGGCTGTCGGCTGATTAGATCGGCTTGAGAGCGATCAACAGGCCGGCGACCAGGCCTATGAACAGCATCCCGACGCCCAAGGCAGCGAAACCGGCTCTCATCGTCATCCCTCCGCAATCCCCTGCGGCAAGATGACACTCTCCACGGTTGCCAGAAAGCTAACAACTCGCGCGAAAGTTACAGCGCAGCTACCAGGCGCCCAGTTCGCGCAGTTGCCGGGCCAGGTCCGGCGGCAGGTCGGCGGCTTCACGTTCGCTCAGGTCCGGCGGGACATCCTCAGGCTTGAGATAGCGCCAGCCCTGAAAGGCCCGGCGCGGCTGCGGCGCGACCCGGATGATGGTCGGATCGATCGTCACCTCGCAGCGCGCCGCCGCCCCCTCGCCCACCGTGTCGATGGCCAGGATCGTCTGGCGGCACAGGATCTGGCCCTTGAACACCCGGTACAGCGAGCCGCCGTCCAGCACCTCGTCGATCCGCTTGGGCGTCATGCGGGTGTGCATGACCCACGGGCGGTCGCTCTCCTTGTGCCAGGCCAGGAGATCCTCGACGGTGTCGCAACCGACGACCAGCTTGATGATGTGCAGCGCCATAGGTCGCTAGATAGCGTGTAGGCGGAGCAACACAACCGCTCCCTTCGCCGCTTGTTCGCGCATGGGGGGAAAGCGATCGACGATCCGCATGACAGCGTTATCCCTTAGTCAATCGCGTTCTGTGGGGGCGCGGGGGGCGACAGCCCGACACCGCCGTTACGGATGCCTTGTGGGGGGCCGTCCGCAGCGGCGGTTCTGTTTTGGGGCCAAATGTTGGATCGCGGACGATCCAGCCCCATTATCCTTGAATGTCCCCAACCCGCGTCCGCGTCATCGATCTCGAGACCGCAGGCTCCGGCCCCAACGACGTCTGCGAGATCGGCTGGCAGGACGTCGTCCAGGATCCCGACGGCCGCTGGCGTCTCGATGAAGAGCGCGGCGCGCACCTGGTCAATCCGGGCCATCCGATCTCGCCGGAAACCATGGCGGTGCACCACATCCTCGACGCCGAGGTCGCCGGCGCGCCGTTCTGGCGCGAGATCGCGGCGGGCGTCCTGCGCCCCGAAGGCGGCGTCGAGGCCCTGGCCGCCCATCGCGCCGCCTTCGAGCAGCGCTACTGCACGCCCCGGTTCACGGGCGAGACGCCGTGGATCTGTACCTGGAAATGCGCCCTGCGGCTGTGGCCCCACCTGCAGAGCTTTTCCAACCAGATGCTGCGCTACCAGCGCATGCCCGAGGGCCTGGTCCATGAGCTGGGCCTGCCGGCCCACCGCGCCCTGCCCGACGCCTATGTCACGGCCCACCACCTGCGCGACATGCTGAACGAGGCCTCGCTGGAACAGCTATTGGCCTGGAGCCGCGAGCCGGGCCTGCTGCCCCGTGTGCCGACCGGTCCCGACCGGGGCAAGCCCTGGCAGCGCCTGGACGCCGAGACCCTGCGAGCCTTCGCCAGGGACCGCGACGCGGCCCTGCGCTTCAGCGCCGAGACCGAGCTGCGCCGTCGCGGCGAGACGCTGGATCCGCCCCCGCCCGAACCGGCCCAGCGCACCCTGCTCTAGGCCCGGAATGCAAAAAGCCCCCGCTGGCGAACCAGCGGGGGCGATTTCAGCGCAGACGCTAAGTCTAAGACTTACGCGCCGCCCGGGAAGCGGAAGGGAACCTTCACCGAACCGGTCTTGGCGCCCATCGGCAGCTTCTCGGCGATGCACATGGCGGCCTTGTCGAAGCCCTTGCCGGCGGCGCTGTTGTCGACGACCTTGCAGTCCGACAGCTTGCCGTCAGCGGCGCTGCATTCCAGCATCACCTGCGCGGCGTCGCGCGTGTTGGCGAACTGCTGCAGGCAGCGGCCCATCTGGTCTTCAAAACCACCGGCGGCCGAAGCGGCCTGAGCGACGAAGAAGCTGCCAGCGAGACCCGCGGCGAAAGCGATCGAGAGTTTCATACCCACCTAATTCCTTCTGGAACCGAACCAAACTTGTGAGGATGGTTATCGCGCCTAAGCCCTAAGGAACGGCCAAGGTTCGCGGTTAATCATTTCCAAAAATGGTGAACGCCGCCGTAGGCCTAACGTGCGTTATCCTGGTTGTGTCACGAAAGAAGGGAGATGCGATAATGAAGATGATCGTCCCGGCGCTCGCCGCCACGCTGGTCACGGGCTGCGCCACCGCCACGCCTGCCACGCCGCCTCAGGACGAGCACCGCGTCACCTATGGCTGTGATCGTGGGCCGGACCTGACGGTGGTCTATAGCGAAGGCCAGGCCAGCATCATCGGCTCGGATGGCACCGCCGCGATCGTGCTGCCGCAGAAGCCGGCGGCGTCCGGCGTCTGGTACGAAACGCCCACCCACTCGATCCGCGGCAAGGGCGACGAGGTCACCTACACCGTGGGGCGGATGGTCCCGATGACCTGCAAGGTGCGCTAGGCTTTCGCTTCCAGCCGCGCCAGCACCACGCCCTCGCTGACCTGGCCGCCGGCGACGACGGTCAGTTCGGCCACCACGCCATCGAACGGCGCGGCCAAGGCGTGTTCCATCTTCATGGCTTCCAGGGTCAGCAGGGTCTGACCCTTGGTGACCACTTGGCCGGCTTCGACGGCGACCGAGACGATCTTGCCCGGCATCGGCGACAGGATCGCGCCGTCCAAGGCCGCGCCCTCGCCCGCGCCGCCGACCTGGGCCTCGAAGTCGAAGGTCTGGACGTCGCCGCCCTCGAACACCTGGATCGGGCCCTTGCCGTGGGTGGTCGGAAGGCGGGTGACCTCGTCGAAGGTCGCGCCGTCCTGGTGGCGGATGTCCCACGACCAGTCCTCGCTGCCGCCGCCGATCAGGGCTACCTGCAGCGGCATGGCCTCGCCGTCGGCCGACATCGGCAGATGCATCGGCGCGCGCGGAGCGTTCATGCGGAAGCCCAGCAGCTTGGACGGCGCGCTTTCCCACGGGTCGCGGCGGGCCTCGGCCTCCAGGAAGCTGTCCAGCCGCCAGCCGATCGCGGCCATGGCCGGCTCGTCGCTGAAGCTGCGCTCGACCAGCTCGTCGAGGCGCGCTTCGATGAAGCCGGTGTCGACCGCGCCGTCGATGAAGTCCGGATGGCTGGCGCACTTGGCCAGGAAGGCGGCATTGGTCTTGACCGGCCAGACCTCGACCAGGGCGCAGGCCTCGGCGAGGCGCTGGGCAGCGTCTTCGCGGTCGGCGCCGTGGGCGATCAGCTTGGCGATCATCGGATCGTAGAAGGGCGTGACCTCGCCGCCCTCCTCCACCGCGCTGTCAACGCGGACATCGCCTTCCGGCAGGCGGAAGTGCTTCAGCTTGCCGGTCGAGGGCAGGAAGCCGGTGGCGGGGTTCTCGGCATAGAGGCGGGCCTCCATAGCCCAGCCGTCCAGGGTGATCTCGTCCTGCTCCAGCGGCAGCGGTTCGCCCGAAGCGACCAGCAGTTGCCACTCGACAAGGTCCTGGCCAGTGACCATCTCGGTGACCGGGTGCTCGACCTGCAGGCGGGTGTTCATTTCCATGAACCAGATGCGGTCGGCGCGCAGACCTTCGGAGGCGTCGGCGATGAACTCGACCGTGCCGGCCCCGACATAACCCACCGCCTGGGCGGCCTTCACGGCGGCGGCGCAGACGGCGGCGCGGGTGGCCTCGTCCATGCCAGGGGCCGGAGCCTCCTCGATGACCTTCTGGTGGCGGCGCTGCAGCGAGCAGTCGCGCTCGAACAGGTGGACGACATTGCCGTGGGTGTCGCCGAACACCTGCACCTCGATGTGGCGCGGGCGGGTGACGTACTTCTCCAGCAGCACGCGGTCGTCGCCGAAGCTGGCGGCGGCCTCGCGGCGGCACGAGCCCAAAGCGGCCTCGAAGTCCTCCGCGCGGTCGACTTTGCGCATGCCCTTGCCGCCGCCGCCGGCCACGGCCTTGATCAGCACCGGGAAGCCGATTTTGCCGGCTTCGGCCGTCAGGCGCTCGACCGACTGGTCCTCGCCCAGATAGCCCGGCGTGGTCGGCACGCCGGCCTCGATCATCACCTTCTTGGCCGCATCCTTCAGGCCCATGGCGCGGATCGCCGAGGGCGGCGGGCCGATCCAGACCAGGCCCGCGTCGGTGACGCTCTGGGCGAAGTCGGCATTCTCGGACAGGAAGCCGTAGCCGGGGTGGATGGCTTCCGCTCCCATCTGTTTCGCAGCCGCCAGGATCTTCTTGGGATCCAGGTAGCTCTCCTTGGCCGGCGCCGGACCGATGAGGATCGCTGCGTCGGCCTCCAGCACGAACGGGGCGTTCGCGTCGGCTTCCGAATAGACGGCGATCGTCCGCACGCCCAGCTCGCGGGCGGTGCGGATGATGCGTCGGGCGATCTCGCCGCGGTTGGCGATCAGGACGGAGGAGAGCAAGGCGGAACCTACATCTGGGAAAGGGTGAAGACCATCAGAGCGAGGAGCAGGGACGCGAACGCGACGACGGTCATGGACCAGACGACGAACGTCTTCAGCAGGGCGCCGACGATGCTGGAGCCGTAGCCCCCGCGCAGGGTCTGGAAGAGGTTGATCGGCGTCCACAGCAACACGATCGTCAGGGCCGGAGCCACCAGCGCGCCTGGCAGCACGAACACCAGCGCCCAGGTCAGGAACGAGAACGACAACAGGTTCGTGGCCACCAGCAGGTGGTCGTAGATGAAGTACTGGCGCTTGTTCAGATAGACGAAGGCCAGGCTGAGGCCGATGATCGGCAGCAGCAGCACCGCCAGGCGGTGGGCCCAGCCGAACAGCACCAGAAGGTAGTAGTCAGGGTTGGCCACGGCCTTGGCCAGGCCATCCTTGGGGAAGTACTTGGACGCTTCCTTGGCTTCGTGGCCGCCGGTGGCATGTTCCGGCGCGGTGTGGCCAGCGTTGGCCGGCACGACCACGTTGAACTGCTGGCCGCCGATCTGGGCCTCGGCGAGCTTGTTCGCGCCAGCCTCGAGCTTCTCGGGGCTCTGGAAATCCAGCCCGCGGATCTGCTCGGCGGCATTGGCGTTGCGGTTGTGCAGCCGGTCCAGCGCCTCCTTGCCGGCGTTGGGATTGTTCTGGATAGCCTCGGCCTTGGCGACCGCCTTGGCGTAGCGGTCCTCGGCCTTCTTGACGTCGTCGGCATATTCTTCGGCGATCGCGGCCTTGTCGGCGCCCGCTTCCTTGAGGTCGGCGTCGCGCTCCTCGACGGCGTCCTTCAGGCGCTCGGCGCGGTCGGTGGTCGCGTCCTTGCGGATCTCGTCGGCCTTGGCCTTGCGGCCCTGATGCGTCATCAGCGCCTGGGCTTCCTTCTCTTCCTTCAGCTCCTGCTCGTGGCGGATGCCGTGGATGGCGTGCTCGGCCGCGAAGATGAACAGCAGCAGGGCCACCAGGAAGGTGCGGAACGGCGGCACGTGCCGCACGATCCGGCCTTCCATGTAGTCCTTGGCCAGCTTGCCCGGCTTGAAGAACAGCAGCGGCAGGGTGTTGGCCAGGCGACCGTCGAGGTGGAACATCCCCTCGATGGCCTCCCAGATCAGATGCAGGATCGAGCGGTGATGGGTGTCGGCGTTCTGGCCGCAGTCGTGGCAGAACCAGCCCTCGAGCGAGGCCCCGCAGTTCTTGCAAGGCTCGCCCTGATGGGTGAACGGCTTCTTGCGACGCCCGACGAGCCCGGCGGCCGAGTCCGCCGCCGCCGCTTCCAGTTCAACACCTGTCACCACGCCCTACGCCCCCTGATTGAGTCTATTCAGCCCAGGACGGTTTACGACGAGCCAGGAACGCGCGCACGCCTTCTTGTCCCTCTTCCGACACGCGGCGGCGGGCGATGCGTTTGGCGCTCTCCTCGATCAGGCCCTTGTCGATTTTCTGGCCAGCGAAGTCGTTGACCAGGGCCTTGGCGTCGCCGATCGCGCCGGGGGCGCAGGGCAGCATCTCCTCGATCAGGGCGTCGCGGGCGACTTCCAGGCTGGCGACGTCGTCGAACACCTCGTCGACCAGGCCGTAGCCCCAGGCGTCGTCGGCGTCGAACACCCGGCCAGTGGCGAACAGCAGCTTGGCCGTTCGCGGGCCCAAGGCCTGGATCACATAGGGGCTGATGGTCGCCGGGGTCAGGCCCAGCTTCACTTCCGAGAACGAGAACTTGGCGTCGATCAGGGCGATGGCGTGGTCGCAGGCGGCCACCAGGCCGGCGCCGCCGCCGAAGGCCGGGCCTTCGACCAGGGCCACGGTCAGGGCCGGGATGTCGTGCAGGGCTTTCAGCATGTGCGCCAGGCCCAAGGCGTCGTCGCGGTTGTCGTCCTCGTCCCACTCGACGGCCGCGCCCATCCATTCCAGGTCGGCGCCGGCGCTGAACGCACCGCCCACGCCGCGCAGGAACACGATCCGCACGCCCTCGGCCCCGTGCAGGGTCTCGAAGGCCTCGCGCAGGCCGGCGATGGTCTCGGCGTCGAAGGCGTTCTTCTTGTCGGGCCGGTTGATCCACACGGTGACCGCGCCGTCGGGCGTGCTGTCGATGTGGACCAGCGGGGTCATCGCGTCGGTGTCGGTCACTTCGACGATGGGGTCGGCGATCGGGTTGGTCATGGCGTGCCCTCTTCTTCCTTGTCTGGAGCGTGATGGCCGCCGAAACCGGCTTCCACTTTCGGCTATCACGCTCTCGAAGCTACATTCGGAAAACGCCGAAGGTCGTCTCCGGGATCGGCGCATTCAGCGACGCCGAGATGGCCAGACCCAGGACGTCACGGGTTTGAGCCGGATCAATGATGCCGTCATCCCAGAGCCTTGCTGTGGCATGGTACGGATTGCCCTCATCCTCGTAGCGCTGGCGGATCGGCGTCTTGAAGGCTTCCGCCTCCTCCGGCGTCCACTTGGCAGCGTCGCGGTGGACGGTAGCCAGCACACTGGCGGCCTGCTCGCCGCCCATCACCGAGATCCGGCTGTTGGGCCAGGTGAACAGGAAGCGCGGGCTGTAGGCGCGGCCGCACATGCCGTAGTTGCCGGCGCCGAAGCTGCCGCCGATCAGGACGGTGAACTTGGGGACCTCCGCCGAGGCGACGGCCGTGACCAGCTTGGCGCCGTCCTTGGCGATGCCGCCGGCCTCGTACTTGCCGCCGACCATGAAGCCCGAGATGTTCTGCAGGAAGATCAGCGGGATCTTGCGCTTGCAGGCCAGCTCGATGAAGTGCGCGCCCTTCACGGCGCTCTCACTGAACAGCACGCCATTGTTGGCCAGGATCGCCACCGGCTGGCCCCAGATGCGGGCGAAGCCGCAGACCAGGGTCGTGCCGTACAGCGCCTTGAACTCGTCGAACTGGCTGCCGTCGACGATGCGGGCGATGACCTCGCGTACGTCGTAGGGAGCGCGGACGTCGGTCGGGACGATGCCGTAAATCTCTTCGGGATCGTAAAGCGGCGGCTCGGACTCGGTGATGACCAGCTGGTCGGGCTTGGTGGTGTTGAGATTGGCGACGATCGAGCGGACGATCTCCAGCGCGTGCTCGTCGTTCTCGGCCACGTGGTCGACGACGCCGGAGCGACGGCCGTGGGTCTCGGCCCCGCCCAGTTCCTCGGCGCTGATCACCTCGCCCGTGGCGGCCTTCACCAGTGGCGGGCCGGCCAGGAAGATGGTGCCCTGGTTGCGGACGATGACGGTCTCGTCGCTCATCGCGGGGACATAGGCCCCGCCGGCGGTGCACGAGCCCATGACGCAGGCGATCTGCGGGATGCCCACGGCGCTCATGCGAGCTTGATTGAAGAAGATGCGGCCGAAGTGGTCGCGGTCGGGGAAAACTTCGGCCTGATGCGGCAGGTTCGCGCCGCCGCTGTCGACCAGATAGACGCACGGCAGGCGGTTCTGGGCGGCGATCTCCTGGGCGCGCAGGTGCTTCTTCACCGTCATCGGGAAGTAGGCGCCGCCCTTCACCGTGGCGTCGTTGGCCACGATCATCACCTCGCGGCCGGACACCCGGCCGACGCCGCAGATCATGCCCGCGCCGGGGGCCTCGCCACCATAGAGGTCGCAGGCGGCCAGCTGGCCGATCTCCAGGAAGGGTGAGCCCGGATCCAGCAGGCGCTCGACGCGCTGGCGGGGCAGCAGCTTGCCGCGCGAGGCGTGGCGCTCGCGCGAGCTCTCGGGACCGCCCAGGGCCGCTTCCGCGACCTTTGCGCGCAGCTCGTCGGCCAGCGCGCGGTTATGGGCCGCATTACGGGCGAAAGCGTCACCGGACGCGTCGATAACGGAGTTCAACTTCGGCATGACCGACGCTTAGCCTCTTCCACCCTATCCCGGAAGTCGTAGTTTTTTGGACCCTGAAGAGAAAGATTCTGGGCCAAATCCGTTCTCGGACATTTCGGCTTCGTAGGCAACAGTTGCGCCCGAACGCGCCCCCGTGGTCAAGCCTTGCGCTCTGCGTTAGCGTCCGCGCCGTGGAAACGCCCTTGCCCGACGACTCGGCCCTGGCGCGTCTGTTCGCCCGCGAGCGGCGCACCGGCGTGGCCAGCTGGTTCTCCCTGCCTGGCGGGGCGACGCTGTTCGAGCCCGGCGAGGACGCCGACAACCTCTATTTCCTCAAGACCGGCCGCCTGGGCGCCTTCCGCCGGGAAGAAGGCCAGGAGCCGCAGTTCCTGGGCGTGATCCGTCCGGGCGAGCCGGCCGGCGAGATGGCCATGATCGGCGGCACGCCTCATTCGGCCAACATGGTGGCCCTGCGCGACAGCGAGGTCCTGGCCCTGCCCCGCGAGGACTTCTTCGAGGCCGCCGAGGAAGACCCCACCGTGATGCTGGAGCTGTCGCGGCTGATGATCCGTCGCGCCCGCCAGGCCCAGACCCATGCGGCGATCGGCGATCCGTCGGTGTTCGGCTTCATCGCCGTCGAGGCCGGAGCGGCGATCCGGCCGATCGTCGAGCGCCTCGCCCGCTGCATCGAGACACTGGGCTATTCGGTCACCGTCGAGGGCGGCGAGTCCCTGCTGGCCCCCACCGAGTGGTTCAGCAATGTCGAGCGCGAGCACGACTTCGTCCTCTATGTCGCCGAGGCCGACGAGACGGCGTGGAAGCACGTCGTCGGGCGTCAGGTGGACCGATTGTTCCGCATCGGACGCGGCGACCGCGCCCCGCCGGCCAGCATCCCCAGCTATGCCTCCGGTCCCCTGCAGGCCCAGCGGCTGGTCGACCTGATCCTGCTGCAGTCGGCTACGGTCGCGCGCCCGGTCGGTTCGGCCGCCTGGGTCGAGGCCACCCAGGCCGCGCGGCTGTTCCATCTGCGCGAGAACGGCGTGGCCGACATGCAGCGGCTGGCGCGGGTGCTGACCGGCCAGTCGGTGGGCCTCGTGCTCTCGGGCGGCGGCGCGCGGGCCTATGCCCATGTCGGCGCGATCCAGGCCATGCGCGAGCGCGGCATTCCAATCGACTTCGTCGGCGGCGCCTCGATGGGCGCGATCGTCGCGGCCGGCATCGCCATGGGCTGGGACGACGGCGAGATGGAGACCCGCATCCGCAAGGCCTTCGTCGACACCAGCCCTTTGGACGACATCGCCTTCCCCCTGATCGCCATGACCCGGGGCGAGAAGGTCAAGGCGCGGCTGGACGAGCATTTCGGCACGGTCGACATCAGCGACCTGTGGCTGCCGTTCTTCTGCGTCTCGTCGAACCTGACCTCGGGCGCCTATCACCTGCATCGCACGGGTGACCTGCAGACGGCGCTGAGGGCGACGATCTCGCTGCCGGGCGTGTTGCCGCCGGCCACCGAGAACGGCGCGGTGCTGGTCGACGGGGCGGTGATGAAGAACTTCCCGGCCGACGTCATGCGCTCGTTCCAGCTGGGGCCGATCGTCGGTGTCGACGTCACGCGTGGCCGCAGCATCACCGCTGAGGACGTCTATCGTCCGCCGTCGATCTGGAGCTGGATCCTCTCGGGCGAATGGCGCAAGGGCCCGCCGATCGTGGCCCTGCTGATGCGGGCCGCTACAGTGACGACCGGCCGGGATCTTGCCGCCGCCCGCGAGGCCACCGACGTCTTGATAACGCCCAAGCTGGAGGGCATCGACATCCGCGACTGGCGCGCCTTCGAACCCGCTGTCCGCGCCGGCTACGTCGCCGCCAGCTTCGCCCTGGAAGCCTTGCACCTGCCGGTCACCGAACTGCGCCGCCGGCCCAGCCTGGCCGAGAAGCGCGCGGGGCTCATCCCTTCCGCGCGACGATAAACAGCCGCTTGAACGGAAACAGCGTCACGCCGTCCTCGCGGCGCGGATAGTCCTGCGCTAACCGGGCCCGCCAGGCGTCCAGGAACGGCGCCTTGGCCTCGTCCGGCAGGGCGTCGAGATAGGGCCGCAAGGTGGTGCCCATGGTCCAGTCGACGATCGGATCCTGGCCATACAGGGCGTGCAGATAGGTCGTGGTCCAGATATCGACGTCCGGGCACAGCGGCGCCAGCCAGGCGTAATAGTCCTCCGCCGCATTGGCGTGGCGCACGCCCTCGACGCCGGTCAGGTGCTTTGCCCACGGCCCTTCGGCGGCGATCTCGCTCAGGGTCCCGCGCCAGCCCAGGCCGTCGGCTACCGGCATCTGGATGGCCAGCACGCCTCCGGGCGACAGGCTCTCGGCCAGG
Organism: Caulobacter sp. GW821-FHT11E11; assembly: GCF_058808315.1. Lineage (NCBI taxonomy): Bacteria > Pseudomonadati > Pseudomonadota > Alphaproteobacteria > Caulobacterales > Caulobacteraceae > Caulobacter > Caulobacter sp. GW821-FHT11E11. Next base: position 195,106 of record NZ_JBXARO010000002.1, on the reverse strand, counting down.
CGCGGGATCAGGATCTCATGGTCGTCGACCCACTGCAGGGCGGCGTTGCTGAAGATCAGGTCCGTCGGCGCGTCCGGAGCGAAGCTCTTGATATCGCTCATAATCCACTCGACCCGCGTTGGCAGCGCCTTGGCCCGCTCCAGCATCTCGGGACTGGAATCCAGCCCCCTCACCCGCGCCTGCGGATGCCGGGCGGCCAGCAGCGCCGCCTGCTCGCCCAGGCCACAGCCCAGGTCCCAGATGTCGCGAGGATCCAGGTCGCGCGGGATGGATGTCAGCAGGTCAAACGCCGGCCGCTCCCGGTATCGGCGATAAAGGGCGTAGGTATCCGGGTCCCAGCTGGCCATGCGAATCCCTTCCCGCCCGATCGTCCGGACCCATGCAACCTGCGCCTTTGTGAAGAATTCTTCCTATAGGCGAAGATTCATCATACGGTTCGAGTCAGGTCTCCGACAGAGGGACTACTAGGGAAGGATTCACGCGGTATGCCCACGCGCATTCACTTGGCGCCGAACGGTCCCTCGGACCCTTCGCCCAGCATTCGTCGTTTCAATTTCAACCGTCCCATCGCGGTCGGCGCGGCCCTCATTCTGTGGGCGGCCATCCTGGTGGGCCTCAAGCTGCTGTCGGTCTGATCATTCGACGCTGCGACCTCGCGTCGCGCGCGATACCCTCTTTTCAAGCGCGCGATCAGCCCCATATGCTGACTGTAGTGTTCAACCAACTGAAAGGAGGTGACCAGTGTCTCATTGTCTCCAACCGCGGTCGCAAGTCGTGACCTGGAGCCTTAAGAGTGAGGTCTCCGCCTAGGCGTTGAGCGCCCAAGGTTTCTAAGTCACGCGCTGCGAAAGCGGCCACGACGATGGAGGGCCGTCCCGAGCAATCGGGGCGGCCCTTTTTCATGCCCGCTATGCGCCGATCAGCTCTCGGCCGATCAGGAAGCGGCGGATCTCGTTGGTGCCGGCGCCGATGTCATAGAGCTTGGCGTCGCGCAGCAGGCGCTCGACCGGCCACTCCTTGGTGTAGCCGGCGCCGCCCAGGGCCTGGATAGCCTCCAGCGACACCTTCACCGCATTCTCGGACGCCATCAGGATCGCGCCGGCCGCGTCGAAGCGCGTGGTCTTGCCGGCGTCGCAGGCGCGGGCCACGGCATAGACGTAAGCCCGGGCCGAGTTCAGGGCCACGTACATGTCGGCGATCTTACCCTGCATCAACTGGAACGAGCCGATGGCCTGGCCGAACTGCTTGCGGTCGCGAACATAGGGCAGGACGATATCGAGGCAGGCCTGCATGATGCCCAGCGGACCGGCGCTGAGCACCGCGCGCTCATAGTCCAGGCCGCTCATCAGCACCCCGACGCCGCCGCCGACCGGGCCCATGATGTTCTCTTCCGGGATCTCGCAGTCCTCGAACACCAGCTCGGCGGTGTCGCTGCCGCGCATGCCCATCTTGTCCAGCTTCTTGGAGACGCTGAAGCCCTTCATGCCCTTCTCGACGATGAAGGCGGTGATGCCGCGGCTGCCTTCGCCCGTCTTGGCGTAGACCACCAGGGTGTCGGCGTGCGGGGCGTTGGTGATCCAGAACTTGGTGCCGTTCAGGACGTAGCGATCGCCGCGCCGCTCGGCGCGCAGCTTCATCGACACCACGTCCGAGCCCGAGCCGGCCTCGCTCATGGCCAGCGAGCCGACATGCTCGCCGCTGATCAGCTTGGGCAGGTAGCGTTGCTTCTGGTCGGGCGTGGCCCAGCGGCGGATCTGGTTGACGCACAGGTTCGAGTGCGCGCCGTACGACAGGCCCACCGAGGCCGAGGCGCGGGAGATCTCCTCCATGGCGATCACGTGCTCGAGATAGCCGAGGCCCAGGCCGCCGAACTCCTCCTCCACCGTGATGCCGTGCAGGCCCAGGTCGCCCATCGGGACCCACAGGTCGCGCGGAAATTCGTTGGTCTCATCGATCTTGGACGCGATCGGCGCGATCTTGTCGGCGGCGAAGCGGGCCGTGGTGTCGCGGATCGCGTCAGCCGTCTCGCCCAGCGCGAAATCCATCGAGGGTGCGAAATTCATCGTCATTAGTTTCCTCCCATAGCACGAACGCCCACGGATCACCGGGACCCGTGGGCGTTCTTGCTCAGTTTCCGCGAGGGAAGCAAAGAAAACTATTCTTCATCTTCACCCGTTTCCGGACCGGCAAGGCGGCGAAGCAGAAGATAGGCCGAAACCACGAAGCAGATCGCGCCAATCATGCTGGCGCCGTAGCCGAACATCTTCACGCCGCTGTCCGAGCCCGAGGCCACGGTCAGGATCCACAGCACGCCGCCGCCGAACAGGGCCAGGCCCAGGATGCCCAGGCTGATCAGCAGGCTGGTATTGCCGAAGCGCGGTTGCTCCGACTCGACCATCGGCACGTCCATCGGGTGCAGGTCGACCTCTTCGCTGGTCGAGAAGCCGCCCAGATTGAACACCGACGACGCCGAGGCCGGACCGCCGAACAGGCTCGGCTCGCTGGGCGCCGGCTTGGCGGCCGGGGCGAAGGCCTCGACCGGCGTCGGCTTGGCGACTTCTTCCACTTCGGCCGGTTGCGGCGTCAGGCGGAACGGCGTGAACTCGACCGGGGCCGGCGCCGCGATGGGCTCGATCGGGGTCGTGGTCGGCTCATTCTGGAACAGGACGGGCGCCGGCTCGGTGACGATCGGCTGAGCCGGAGCCGGCGGCTCGGGCAGGCCCAGGTCGTCCTGGCGGGCGACCGGCTTGGTCGTCGTGGTCGTCGCGCTTGGCGGGGAGTCCGAGAGGATGGCCTCCAGGCGCGCGCTGACGGCGGCGGCCGACTGCTCGGTCTGGGTCGGACCGTCCTCTTCCGGGACAACCACGTTCAGCGGCAGGCCTTCTTCCCGCTCAGCGACGACGCGGTCGCCTTCCGTGCGGGTGTTGACGGCCATCGGCGTCTGTTTCGGAATGGCGCAGCTGGCGTCGTAGTCGACCTTGGGACGCAGCACCGGGCTGGGCGCGGGCACCCATTCGCCGTTGGCCGGCGTCAGGAACAGGGTCTTCTCGGCCGAGCGGCGACGAACCAGGGCGTCGATGACGATCCGCTCGCCCTCGAAGTCGGCCTTGCGCCACATCTCCATCGCGCACGCGGCTTGCAGCAGCGAGCCCTCGTTGATCCGGCGCAGCACGCCCGAGCGGAGGAAGTTGTCGAGGCCGATATTGAAGGCGAAGCAGACCAGCGCGTCGAACTGGTTTTGATTCAGCGGCGCGTAGGTGTGTTCGTTGACCGAGTGCGCGACCGAGATCAGGTCGTACAGCAGCAGGGCCTCGGCGTCCTTTTCAGAGACGGAGGCGCCGGCGCGAGCGGTCAGGGTGTGGCCATAGCCGACCGTCCAGCGCCCGTCGGGGAGCTGCGCGGCCTTCTGACGGTAGCCTTCGAATCTCTTGATGAGATCGACGGCCGTCCGGGTGACCTGATGGCGCGGTTTCATCGCGGAGTTTGACCCAGTTTGAGACAGACGCGGATGCGTTCGTCTGTCCCGGCGCAAGGTCGGCGCCAGTTTTCCCTACTGGCGCGAGAAAAGCGTCAATGCAGCAGCAGCGCCGCGATCAGCAGCACCGCGAAGAAGCCGGTGAAGTCGGTCAGGAAGGTCACGAAGATCGACGACGACACCGCTGGGTCGCGGCCCATCTTCTCCAGCGCCAGGGGCATCAGAATGCCACCCAGGGCGGCGGTGAAGATGTTGGCGATCAAGGCCGAGCCGACGATGATCGCCAGCTTGCCATGATGGTCGGCGGGTCCGAAGAACAGATAGGTCGCCGCCCCCATGACCAGGGCCAGGCACACGCCGTTGACCAGCCCGACCAAAAGCTCGCGCAGAACGATCCGGCGGGCGTTGGCTGTGGTCAGTTCCTTGCTGGCCAGGGCGCGCACGGCCACGGCCAGGGTCTGGGTGCCGGCATTGCCGCCCAGGGACGAGACGATCGGCATCAGGATGGCCAGGGCCACCAGCTGGGCGATCTCGGCCTGGAAGATGGCGACGCCGCTGACCGCCAAGGTGGCGGTGGCCAGGTTCAGCATCAGCCACGGCAGGCGCGACTTGACGATTTCGACCACCGAGGCGTCGCGGCCGGCGTCGGACACACCGGCCAGGGCCAGGATGTCTTCCTCGGCTTCGTCGCGGATGACCTCGACGATGTCGTCGACGGTGATCTGGCCCACCAGACGCCCGCCCGCATCGATCACCGGGGCGCTGATCAGGTGGTATTTGTCGAAGATGTAGGCGACCTCTTCCTGGTCCATGCCGACATCGATTTCGGTCGCCGCCTCCATCAGCTCGGCCAGCGGCGTGTCGCGGCGGCTGCGCAGCAGGATGCTGATCGGGATCGCGCCCACCGGCTTGTAGGTGGGATCGACCACATAGACGTCGAAGAACAGCTCGGGCAGCTGGTCGCCCGCCTCGCGGACGTGATCGATCGTCTGGCCGACGGTCCAGAACTCCGGCGCGGCCAGGAACTCGCGCTGCATCAGACGGCCGGCGGTCTCGTCCTCGTACGACAGGGTCGTCTCGATGGCGGCGCGGTCCAGCTCGCCCATGGCGGCCAGCACCTGGAAGCGCTTGGTGTCGTCCAGGTCGTCGATGACGTCGGCGGCGTCGTCGGTGTCCAGTTCCTCCAGCGCCCGGGCCAGGGTCACCGACGGCGTGGCTTCCAGGATCTCCTCACGGAGATTCTCGTCCATCTCCGAGATGATCTCGCCCAGCGCCTCGGGGTCGAGCAGCGGGATCACGTCTTCGCGGTAGTCGGCGGTCAGGAAGCCCATCAGGTCGGCGACGTCGGCCGGCTCCAGCGCCGTCACCAGCTCGCGCAGACGCTTGAGGTCGCCGCTGTCGACGGCGTCGATCACCATCTCGACATATTCGGGATTGAGGGCGTAGTCGTCGCCTAGGGCGAGATCTTCCAGCTCCTCGGGGGTCTCGGATTTGGCCAGCGGGATGTCGTCCAACACGTCATCAGTCAGTTCGGCGATTTCCCGGGTCATGGGGGCCTCCTGAGCTCTTAGAGCGCGTGGGTTCGTTGGGCTGGGTCCGATGAAGCGCGCTTGGGGCGAAACCAAGGCTAGAAACGATTAGAGCGCCCCTAGCGAGTCGGAAACCGATTTCGCCGGGAGCGCTCTATTCTGTGTTCAACACTGGTGCGGTCGAGAAGACTCGAACTTCCACATCTTGCGATACAGCGACCTCAACGCTGCGCGTCTACCAATTCCGCCACGACCGCTCGTGGTGAGGGGCGGCAGGTAGCAAACTGAATCGGATTTGGGAAGCCGGAAGTTTCGCTATGAGCGAAACGAAGCCTGCGACGAATTAAGCGCCGCCGGCCATGTAGTCATAGACGTCGGCCGCGCGGGTCACCTGGATGGCGATGCGGTCGTCGCTGATCTGGATCTCACCGCGCGCGATCGGGTGGTTGTTGGCCAGGATCCACACTTCGTCATTGGTCTTGGCGTCCAGCGGGATCACCGCGCCGCGGCCCATGCGCAGCAATTGCTGCATGGGAAGGATCGACCGGCCCAGCAGGACGGAGATCTCGACATTGACGGCGTTGACCTGGCTCACGAAGTAAGACCCTTGAACTGACACACGCGACCGACCGGGTCGCCACCGTCTCGATCGCAAGATTAGGGCCACATGCTTGCTCTCCCGTTAAACGCTGAAAACACTGGGCTTCCGATGATGGCGCGCGAGGACGCGGCGCCCGTGGGGTGGGCAGTTTCGACCGACTACGTGCCCTACCCGGCAGCCGTGGCCGCCATGGAGGCGCGCGCGGCCGCCATTGCCGATGGCACGGCGGGCGAGCTAATCTGGCTGCTGGAGCATCCGCCGCTCTATACGGCTGGCGTTTCGGCCAAGCCGGGCGACCTGATCGAGCCGGACCGCTTCCCGGTGTTCGAGAGCGGCCGCGGCGGGCAGTTCACCTATCACGGCCCCGGCCAGCGGGTGGCCTATGTCATGCTGGACCTGACCAAGCGCGGCCGCGACGTGCGCGCCTTCGTCGCGGCGCTGGAGGCCTGGATCATCGATGCCCTGGCCGCCTTCAACGTCACCGGCGAGCTGCGCGACGGCCGCGTCGGCGTCTGGGTCGAGCGCAAGGGCGCCGGCTGGAGCCGCGAGGACAAGATCGCCGCCATCGGGGTCAAGCTGCGCAAGTGGGTTAGCTTCCACGGCATCAGCCTGAACGTGGAGCCGGACCTTGGCCACTTCTCCGGCATCGTGCCCTGCGGTCAGGTCGAACACGGGGTAACCAGCTTGGTGGACCTCGGCTTGCCCGTGACGCTGGACGAGGCCGACGCAGCGCTGAAGGCCAGCTTCCAGAAGATCTTCGGACCGGTCGAGGACGCCGGCGCGCCCGTCTAGACCTGGACGGCTTTCAGCGGATTGACGCCATAGCGGTTGGCGCCCTGCTCGCCGCCCATAACGCCCAGCTCGACGACCGACCAGACCAGGACCAGCGAGAACAGGAAGTCCAGGAAGTGCTCGGGCTGCGGCCAGACCGCGATCACAGCGATCAGGATCAGCAGCGACCACCAGCCCGACCGGCCGCGATCATGCAGGCGCTTGGACAGCAGGCAGGCCCCGGAAAACAGCAGGATCGGGTACACGAACCAGCCCGTCAGCCAGTGCAGGGTGTAGTTGGCCAGCGCCTCGTAGAAGGCCGCCAGGCCGATCACCACCGCCGCCGCGATCAGGAACGGCGTCCGCGCCAGCCTGCCGTTCGACGACAGGAACAGCTCCGCCCATTCGTTACGATCGCTCATTTCGCCTCAGCTCCGACTCGTGTCGGCAATCTAGGCCTTCGGCGGCTCGCTCGAAAGAGTGGGTTCTGATGGCGCTTCAGCCCCCAGCACCAGTGGGTTCTTGTGCGCGCCGTATCCCGACGGCGAGGGACCGTAGCGGTTCTCGCGCTTCTGTCCCGGCAGGATCGCGTAGTCGACCAGCACATACAGGACCAGCGCCACGACGATCAGGGACGCCCACCCGGGGCGGCCTGGCCCGATCGCGAAGAACCATAAGACGGACCGAACGATCAGGATCGCCAGCGAGAAGGCCGCCGGCCGCCCCCGGTCATGGCCCCGCTTCACCATCAGGCCTGCCGAGCCGAACAGAAACAGCCCGTACCAGATCACCAGCAGGCCTATCCTGATCGGGTCAGGCGTCCAGGCAAAGCCGAGACTCCCGAAGAACCAGATCATATTCAAGGCGACGCCGAACGCCCAGAACTCGGCGCGGCCGATCCGGCCTTTCCAGGAGAAGTAGACGTCGAGGACGCCGTTGAGCGTGAGCCGGTTCATGCCTTGGCATGACTCAACCGAAGATATCGCGCAAGAACTCTTACGCGAACTCCACCAGCACCTCGTCGGCCGCGACCGGATCGCCGCCCTTGGCGTTGACGGCCTTGACCACGCCGTCGCGCTCGGCGCGGATGATGTTCTGCATCTTCATCGCCTCGAGCACGCAGACGACCTCGCCCTCGCGGACCTGCTGGCCGGTGGTGACGTCCATCGAGACCACCAGGCCCGGCATCGGCGACAGCACCAGCTTGGAGGTGTCGGCGGCCTGCTTCTCGGGCAGCTTGTCGTGCAGTTCGGCGTTGCGCGGGGTCAGCACCAGCACCCGGGCCTTGGTCGCGCGGTGGCGGATGTCGAAGCCCTCGGCGGCCGGGGCGGCTTGGACCGTGAAGGCCTTGCCATCCAGGGTCGCCTTGAACACCGGCTTGCCCGGACGCCAGTCGATGTCGGTCAGGACCAGGGTGCGGCCCTTGTCCAGCATCTCGACGGCGATGTCGCCCTCCCCGCTGACCTTCACGGCGCGCTTGGTATGGCCGACGGCCACGATCCAGTCCGCGCGCGGCGGACCGGCCAGGCCCGAGGCGTATGAGCGAGCGCGGGCCGCATAGACCCGCTGCATGGCCGCGCCAACGGCGGTCAGGATGTCGAGCTGCTCAGGCGTCGGCTCGGTCCCGTGGAAGCCCTCCGGGAACTCGTCCTTGATGTAGTTGGTCGAGATCTTGCCCGACCGGTAGCGCTCCTGGTCCATCACCGCGGCCAGGAACGGGATGTTCTGACCCAGGCCCTCGATGTGGAAGTCCTCCAGCGCCCGGCCCATGCCGTCGATCGCCGCCAGACGGGTCGGGGCCCAGGTGCACAGCTTCGAGATCATCGGGTCGTAGTACATCGAGATCTCGTCGCCCTCACGGACGCCAGCGTCGTTGCGGACCTTGTAGCCGTCCTTCTCGCCTTCCGCCGGCGGGTCGTAGCGGACCAGGCGACCGATCGACGGCAGGAACTTGCGATAGGGATCCTCGGCGTAGATGCGGCTTTCGATGGCCCAGCCGTTGATCTTTAGGTCCGACTGGCCGAACGCCATCTTCTCCCCGTAGGCCGAGCGGATCATCTGCTCGACCAGGTCCAGGCCCGTGATCAGCTCGGTGACCGGGTGCTCGACCTGCAGGCGGGTGTTCATCTCCAGGAAGAAGAAGCTCTTGTCCTGGCCGGCGACGAACTCGACCGTGCCGGCGCTGTCGTAGTTGACGGCCTTGGCCAGGGCGACGGCCTGGGCGCCCATGGCGGCGCGGGTGGCCTCGTCCAGCAGCGGTGACGGAGCCTCCTCGATGACCTTCTGGTTGCGGCGCTGGATCGAGCACTCGCGCTCGAACAGGTGGACGACATTGCCGTGCTTGTCGCCCAGCACCTGGATCTCGATGTGGCGCGGGCTCTCGATGAACTTCTCGATGAAGATCCGATCGTCGCCGAAGCTGGCCTTGGCCTCGGCGCGCACGGCCGGGAAGCCCTCCTCGACGTCCTTGCGGTTCCAGGCGACGCGGATGCCCTTGCCGCCGCCGCCGGCCGACGCCTTGATCATCACCGGATAGCCGATCTGCTCGGAGATCGTCACGGCCTCAGCGGTGTCGGCAATCTCGCCGATGTGGCCGGGCACGCAGGATACGCCGGCGGCCTGCGCGAACTTCTTGCTCTCGATCTTGTCGCCCATGGCGCTGATGGCGCCGGGGTTGGGGCCGATGAACACGACACCCTCGTCGGCGCAGCGTTGGGCGAAGCCCGCGTTCTCGGACAGGAAACCAAAGCCCGGATGCACCGCTTCCGCGCCCGTCTGCTTGCAGGCGGCGATGATCTTGTCGGCGACGAGGTAGCTCTGGGCGGCCGGCGAAGCGCCGATATGCACCGTCTCGTCGGCCATCTCGACGGCCAGGCTGCCGGCGTCGGCGTCCGAATAAACCACCACTGTTTTGATGCCCAGACGGCGGCACGTCTTGATCACGCGGACAGCGATCTCGCCCCGGTTGGCGATCAGGATCTTCGAGAACATGGCAACTTCCGCCCGTATCTTTTGTGCTTTGCAGCACGGCCTATCAGGCCCTCCCGGGTTTGCAAGCATGCCCTTACGGCGCTACACCTTGGCCCAGGCATGACACCGGTTACCGAGAGTATGGTTCCGCGATGTCCGCCATCGGGAGGAGACGGTCCACATGAAGGCGATTTTCCTGGGCTCGGCGTGCGCGCTGATCCTGGCCAACGCGGCCATGGCTCATGCATCTGAGCCCGCTTTGCTGTTCAAGGTGTCGGGCGACAGGGGCCTGGTCGCCGATGTCGCCACCGGCGACCCCATCCCCAATTTCGCCGACAAGGTCACGCCGATCGACGGCAAGGCCGGCCAGGGCTTCCATGCCGAGGACGACGGCGTCGTCTCGTGGAACGCGCCCGGCAACATCCAGGCCCAGCGAGGGACCCTCTCCTTCTTCTGGCGCTCGGGCTATCCGGTCGGCGTCGCGCCGTTCGTAATCTTCCGCGTCGGCTATGCGGACCACTCGAGCTGGGACATGGCGTTCCTGCGCATCGACTGGAATGGCCACGGCTTCGACGCCTTCGTCACCGACAACGGCCTGGCCCGCACCCGCGTGTCGTTCAAGGTCGACAAGAACCCCGCCGCCGACGCCTGGACCCACCTGGCCTTCACTTGGGACGAGACCACCGGCGTCCAGCTCTATGTCGACGGCAAGCTGGCGGCCAAGAAGGAGACCAAAGCGGTCTATGACGCCGGTCTCGACCAGTTCGGCGTCGCCGGCCGCGTGATCGCCCCGCACCAGGTGCAGAGCCGCTACAACTTCACCCGCGGCGGCGACCTGGACGAGCTGCGCGTCTACGACCGCCCGCTGGCCGCCGACGCCATCGCCGCCCTGGCCCGCAACGAGGCTCCGGCGGCGCAGGCGCCCGTTCCCACCCTGGCCGATCCGGCCGTCCACGCCGCCTGGAAGCAGCGCTACGGCTGGAACGCGAACCTGCCGCCGCTCCTCACCGACGCCAAGACGACGATCCGCAAGGTCGAGTTCGCCGACGCCAAGGACATCAAGCAATGGATGTGGCGCGCCAACGACGGCATCCAGGAGACCACTTGGCCCGGCGTCTACAACCGCTCGCGCCTGCCCGGTCGTGACGACTACTTCCAGCTCCCGGACTGGAACGTCTATGTCGACGGCGGCAAGGCCCTGACCCTGGCGCTGCCCGACGAGCCGATCAACCGCATCGAGATCCAGGGCCCGGCCTATGGCGACCTCTCTTGGGCGGCCAAGACCGGTGACAAGGGCGCCAGTGTCGGCGTCCGCGCCAAGGACCAAGCCCGCACGGTAAACACCCTGGCCCAGCCGCTGACGGGCGGCGTCCTGACCTTCACCAACCTGGCGCAGGAGACCCCGATCCAGGAGATCTGGGCCTACAACGTCTCGGCAGGGGCCGAGCCGAAAGACGCCTTCAAGATGACCTACACGGTCCGCGCCGACGTGGCGCCGGACTATCTGAACCTGGCCGATCTCAACGCCTACATCGCCGGCCGTCACCCGGCAGGCGAGCGCGCCACGGTCGTGGCCGTTCCGGACGCCGCCCCGACCCGCCCGCGTCCGGCCGGCGACCTGACCGCGCCCGGCCTGCCGATCGTGCACGTGCTGATCCCGTCCGGCTTCGGCGACGCCCCGGCCGCCAAGCCGCTGGCCCGCAACTGGGCCTATGGCTGGGAGAATGCTCGCGACGGCCTGGACGGCGTGGCGATCGACATTCCTTCTCTGCCTGGCGCCGCTGGCGCCACAATTCCCCTGAACATCCAGGTGAAGGACCCGATCTGGCCGGGCCGCAACATGATCGACGTCAGCGTCTCGGTGAAGGCCGGCGAGGCCCGCACCGTCTGGCTCGACATGCGCGACCGCATCCTGACCGCCGACAGCCTGTACCTGACCATCGCCGCCGACAGCGCCGACTTCGGCCCCAAGGCCCTGGATGGCGCCAAGATCCGCCTCGTCCTCAAAGACCGCGACAAGGCCAAGGCCGAGCACATCCAGGACCGCCTGAACCAGGTGAAGGACAACTGGGCCTTCCTGGTCGAGGAGCACACCACCTCCAAGCGCCAGGGCCTGTATCGTCGCCTGTACGCCGACATCACCGACCTGCTGAAGGTCGATCCCGACAACCAGATCGGCCGCGAGTACTGGGGCGACATCACCTATGGCAGCCAGGGCTGGCCGGCCTTCGATCAGCCCAAGCCGACCGATGGCACGCCGCTGTGGGCCTTCCGCCAGACCGAAGACCTCAAGCAGGTCAGCAAGTTCATCGACTGGTGGATCGACGAGCGTCAGGCCGACTTCGGCGACTTCGGCGGCGGCCTGTCGGACGACAGCGACCTTCTGCAGCAGTGGCCGGGCGTGGCGCTGATGGGCGTCCAGCCCGACAAGATCACCCACTCGCTGAACCGCATGACCGACGCGGTCTACAAGAACGGCATGTTCACAGACGGTCTCTCGACCATCGTGACCGACGAGCTGCACGCCTATGAAGAGGGCATCAACTCCAACTCCGAGGCGATGTACGTCAACTACGGCGACCCGCTGGCCGTCGAGCGCCTGTTCACGACCGTGAAGGCCCTGCCCCGGGTGATCGACAAGAACCCGGCCGGCCACGTCCACTTCAACACCAACTGGTACAGCGGCAAGATCTCGTACCGCGAAGGCCCGTGGGAGTGGCAGAAGCCGTATTCGTTCGGCGTGGTCCACCCGTCGATCCTGATCAGCGACTACAACGGCGACCAGACCGCCCGCGACACCGTCATCGGCCTGGCCGACGGCTACCTGGCCCACGTCAGTCAGAAGGACGGCTCGTATCCCAACGAGATCAACTGGCGCACCGACGCCGAGCGCGGCGGCACGGTGCTGCAGGGCTCGGGCGCGGACGGTCCGTTCCAGGTGTTCTGGGCCGCCTATCGCCTGACCGGCGACGCCAAGTACCTGGCGCCGATCAAGTGGCGCATCGGCAAGGCCAGCATCCGCTCGCTGGGCAGCATCAACGACAACGCCCTGACCGAGCTGAAGCTGGGCGAGGCCAACAAGGATCTGATCGTCGCCTCGGCCAAGAAGGGCGGCGCGTTGGAGCGCTACAGCGCCTGGACCCTGACCGGCGACAAGAGCTTCCTTGAGGATCTCTACGCCGACGAGATCCAGTTCAACGCCCAGCACATGTACATGCACACCGAGGGCCACTGGTGGTCCGACCGTGTGGAGCTGCCGTCCGACATCCTGCAACGCACGCGTCTGGGCGGTATCGCCAACAAGCGTAGCCAGATGATCCCGGGCCACGTGGTGTCGTGGCGCTTCGACAATGCCGACGGCACGGACGTGGCGCTGCTGGTCAAGGACGCGTCCAAGAACAGCTTCAAGGTCATCGCCTACAACACCACCGACAAGGCGGTGACGGCGACCATGACCGGCTGGAACGTCGCGCCCGGCCAGTGGAGCTTGGCCGAAGGCCTCGACGCCAACGGTGACGACGCCATCGACGGCGCCGCCCAGACCCGCTCGGTCGCCTTCGAGCGCAGCCTGGGGACCAAGGTCACCTTGGCCCCGCGCCAGACCACGGTGATCGACATGAAGCTGGTCACGGCCGGCGACGATCCGGCCAAGCGCGCCGACCTCGGCATCGGCCGCGGCGACGTGGTGGTGAAGGGCTCGAGCATCACCGCCAAGGTCCACAGCCTGGGCGCCCAGGACGCGGCGGCCGCAAAGCTCGAACTGGTTGATCAAGCCGGCAAGGTGCTGGCCACCGTGCCGACCCCGGCCCTGAAGGCCCCGCGCGATCTGTTGCCGAAGGTCGCTACGGTGAAGCTGAAGATCCCCGCCGGCGTAAAGGCGCAAGGCCTGCGGGTCCGCATCGTCTCTGCCCAACCGCAAAACACCGCTCTGAACGACGAGGTCGTGCTGCCATGAAGAAGACGTTCGCCCTGATCGCCGCCGGCCTGACCCTGGCCGGCGGTTCGGCTCTCGCCCAGACCGCCCCCGCGCCCGCGCCGACTCCCGTGCCGGCGCCGGCCTATTCGGCCCGCGTGATCTCTCTGGCCGAGGCCAAGACCGTCGTCGCGGCCGCCGAGGCCGAGGCGCGCAAGAACGGCTGGAGCATGGTCATCGTGATCCTTGAGTCGAACGGCGCCCAGGTCCTGGCCGAGAAGATGGACGGCGCGCAGTACGGCTCGAACGGCGTGGCGCTGAAGAAGGCCCAGACCTCGGCCAACTTCCGCCGCCCGTCCTCCTACTTCCAGGAGCAGGTGAAGTCGGGGACGCTGAACCCGATCTTCAGCGGCGCGACGGCGGTCGAGGGCGGCGAGCTGATCCTGTCCGAAGGCAAGATCGTCGGCTCGATCGGCGTCTCGGGCGGCTCGGCCGTCCAGGACGGCGTGGTCGCCCGGGCCGGCGCGGCCGCGCTCAAATAGCTCTACGCCTCAGTGTGCTCGCGGGCGAACATCGCCAGATAACCCGCGATCATCTCTTCCTGCTCGGGCGCGATCAGGCGGGCGACGGCGGCGGCGAAGGTCACGGGCGCCAGGCCCGAGGCGCTGACCAGCTTGCCGTCGCTCACCGCCTTGGCGCTGTCGACGTAGCCATCGGCGCCGGCATAGCCAGGGACCTGCTCGGCCAGCCATTCGGCGCCGTTCGAGGTGTGCTTGCGGCCGTCGAACAGGCCCGCATGGGCCAGGGCCGTGGTGCCGGCGCAGATGCCCGCCACCGGCTTGCCGTCGGCGAAGGCCTGGCGGATCAGCGCCGAGATCGCCGGGTTCTCACCCTTGGCCCATTCGTCGCTGCCGATCAGGATGTAGACGTCCGCGTCGCTCAGCACCGGGTCGTCGAAGCGATAGTCCGCCGCCGCCAGCACGCCGCCGATCGAGGTCTCCGGATCGCCGGTCGGGGTGGCGACCTCGATCTGCACCTTCAGATATTCGCGCAGCAGGGCCAGCACGGCGCCGGCCTCCCAATCGGCCCAACCCGGCTGCAGGAATGCGACGGCGATGGTCATGGGAAGCTCCTAGGTCCTACCGGTTCAGCGTTCGAACGCTTACATTGTCGTTCATGACAGACGCAGCCACCCTTTCAACCGCCGGTTTCGACCTAACGCCGCCCACGGAGCCGGAACGCGAACGCCTGGAGGCCGACCTGACGGCCGAAGAGGCCCGAGTCCTCCTTCACCACGGCACCGAGGCCCCGTTCTGCGGCGGACTGCTGGGCGAGAAGAACCCCGGCGTCTACGCCTGCCGCCTGTGCGGCCTGCCGCTGTTCCGGCACGAGACCAAGTTCGAGAGCGGCACCGGCTGGCCCAGCTTCTATGCGCCGTTCGCTGAGGACCACGTGGTCGGCGTGCGCGACACCGCCTACGGCATGGTCCGCATCGAGACCCGCTGCGCCCGCTGCGACAGCCACCAGGGCCACGTCTTCCCGGACGGCCCGGCCCCAACGAAGCTGCGCTACTGCATCAACTCGGTGTCGCTGCAGTTCGTGAAGGCGGGCGAGTCCCTGCCTGATCCGCTGCATCGCGGCGACAAGATCGCGGCTTAGTTCCCGCCTGAAACAACGGTCTCGCCCCAGCTTTTCTGAATTCCTATCCAATGGATATGAATTGAGCCGAGGGGCGGACCGGGCCTATCTGCGGATCGACGGCCCAGCCTTCGAGTTTCGCATGATGATGCCCGCCACCTCCGCTTTCGAACCCGCCCAGCCCTATCGCGGCGACCGCGAGGACCCGCCGATCCTGATCGTGCCGGGCCTGTACAATTCCGGCCCCGACCACTGGCAAAGCCACTGGGAGCGCGAGCTGCCCGGCGCCGAGCGCGTCGACCAGCAGGACTGGGAGCGCCCGCTGCTGGGCGACTGGATGATCAGCCTGGCCGAGGCCGTCCGTCAGCGGCCGGGCGCGATCCTGGTGGCTCACAGCCTGGGCTGCGCCCTGGTCTCGCACTTCGCCCAGGTCACCGGCGGACGCGGCGTCGGCGGCGCCATGCTGGTCGCCCCGGCCGACGTCAATCGCGAGGGTCCCGCCGGCCGCCTGCTGGTCGGCTTCTCACCCATCCCTCGCCAACGCCTGCCCTTCCCCAGCCTGGTCGTCGCCAGCCGCAATGACCCCTATGTCGAACTCGAACGCGCCGAAGCGTTTGCGCGGGGGTGGGGTTCGGAATTCGTGGACCTGGGGCGTGCTGGGCACATCAATGTGGAGAGCGGCCACGGCGCCTGGATGAAGGGGCGTAGCCTGCTGCGGGGGTTGATCCAGCGGGTTGAGGCCGCCGAGCGGCTCTGATTCATAGAAGGAAAAGTTGGTGCGGGCAGATAGGGTCGCCTTGCGATCTCTTGCCCCCTTCCAAGTCCCTAGGCGTGGCCTCTGGAATCCCCCAGGATTGGCGACCACGTGGGAGGCGGCATGGCTTACGGTTTCGATGTGTTGGCGATCCTCGGAGCGACCACAGGTACGCTCGGACTCGGGCTTAGCGTGAAGAACTTCCTCCGAGACGGGGCGCGGGTCGAGGTATCCCTTGTCTGGGATTTGGAGCGATACGGCACGACAATGGTTTCAGCCCCCATGGGTATCGTCACTGTCGTAAACACCGGCAGGCGGGCCACCTTCGTGAGCCACGCGCATATCACCGCCGGCGTCGCCCTCTACCTCATCTCTAGCAGCATCGACGGAAAGACCCTCACAGAGGGCGCGGAACCGTACCGGCTCTCGGTCACCCAGGAGAAAGCCGAGGAGGACCTAGGGGCGCAATGGTGGCGAGCGCGGGCCGGGATCGAAGACATCCGAGGTCGCCGCTACTTCTCCCCCTGGCCCACCAAGCGGCCGTCATTCGCGACCGCCGACCCGCCGCCCCTGGCATTGCCCGTGGCCCGCTTCCTGAACTTCCTTCGTCGCCTCCGGCCGTAGACGAAGAAAGCTGGCACCCCAAGCACCCATGCTGGGCCTCGGCCCGACCAGGCCGGCGTGTTTTCGTTGCCAACTTGGCTAACATTGCGAGAACCGTTGTGCGCTCGAAGTTCCGCTAGAACCGGAAGAACCGTTGAAAATCAACAACAGCGGAGAAGCTTCGTAAAGCGCACAATCCCAGGCGGCTTACGCCGCCGGGACCGAGCTAAGCATTTGAAAAGAAGATATGGTGCGGGCGGTCGGGGTCGAACCGACACTCCTTTCGGAACCGGATTTTGAGTCCGGCGCGTCTACCAGTTTCACCACGCCCGCATGCTTCGCGTCACCGCGAAGGGCCGCCTTCCTAGCAGGGGCCGAACACGAATTCCAGCCCGTGCTTAGTCTTCCATGCCATGAGGCGGAGAGACCGTCTCGCCGCCGGTCAGCTGGATGGCGGCGGTCTCCAGGTGGTCCAGCAGGCGCTTGAACATCGCCACCTCGCTGGGGGCCAGGCCGGCGAGCAAAGTCGCCTCATAGGCCAGGGCCAGGGGGGCGATCTCGGCGAACAGGCGGCGGCCGGCGGCGGTCAGTTCCAGGGTGTGCGAGCGCCGGTCCGAGCGGACCGTGGTGCGCGCCACCAGACGGCGGACGACCAGTTCCTGGGCGGCGCGGCTGACCCGGACCTTGTCCATGGCCGTGCGGCTGACGGCGGTGTGCTGGGTCAGGGAGCCCTCGGCCAGCACCGACATCAGCCGCCATTGCGGGATGGTCAGGCCGAAGCGGTCCTCGTAGGCCCGGGCGATCAGGCGGCTGACCGCCGCCGAGGCCGTGGCCAGGCGATAGGGTACGTAGTCGACGAGGCTCACGCCAGGTTCGGGCGCTTCGGACGCGCCAGGGGTAATCGGAGAGACCGTCGCGGTCATGCCCTTCCTTTCGTCCTCCCAGGCGGCGCGGCCGCCTTATGGAGGAGCGGCCTTCGCCAGTCCGTTTCACGTCAGCGGCTCGTAACGTCGAGCCGCGCGCATAAGCTTGATGTGGCCGTCCCTCGCTGCGGGCTCAACGCCCCGACGAGTTCACTTGCACGAACAGGCACTTTCGCACGCCGCTTGGGCAGCGAATAGACATCTCGCCTTCCTGAATGGCGTTCTTGTACGTCCGGGCGGTCAATCGCGCTCCGACAGGCGCGTCTTCAGCCGGGGCAGCGGCTTGGTCTCGGTCAGGACCTTCTGGCAGTCCTCGATCTCGCGCAGGCAGTTGGGACGGTTCCAGAAGTCCGAGAACTCGGCCACGGCCAGGCGCAGCAGCTGCATGAATTCCTTGTGGTCCAGGACCTTGGGGGCCTCGTCCTTGTGGTCGTCGTGATGGCCGTGGTCGTCGTGCGGCTTGTCGGGCTTGGGCGCGTTGGCGATGACGACGGTCTGAGGCGCGACGATGGTGACGTTGCGGGTCAGCAGGCCGATGGCCGCCACGCCGTGGTCCTTCGAATCGCCGTGGCCGTGCGAATCATGGCCGTGGGCGTCGTGTCCCTTGCCGTGGCCATGGTCCCCATGGCCGTGCTTGTCGCCCTTGCCGTGGTCGTCCTTCTTCTTGTCCTCGGGCGGATCGCCCTTCATGGCCTTGCCCAGGTGCTCGAAGGCCTTGGCGCACGGACCGCCGAAGGCCAGCACCGGACCGATGCGCAGCTTCACTTCGTCGATCAGGTCCTGGGTCTTGACGATCAGTTCGCCGGAATGGGCGCTGCTGGCGGCCACGCACTTGGCCTTCACGGCCTCGTGGATGATCTTGGCGACGTCGGTCTGCTTCTCGCCCTTGTCGCCCCGCCCGGTCAGGCGGCCGGCGAAGAAGGCCAGGCCCGCGATGGCCAGGCCGGCCAGGATCAGCAGGAAGACCAGCGTCGGATCGAAGACCGGCACCGGCGTCTCGATCGGAAATTCTGACTGGTACACGGCGATCCCCCTCGACCCCACAGGACGCGCCGACGACAGGGCGCGCCATATGGTTAACGCAACAGCGTTATCGATGCACGGCCAAGGTGCTCAGGAGGGGCGATAAATAGTGCTGGAGACGCGTTCGCCCGCGTCATAGCGCGACGGGCCGCCAAAGACGGTCACCTCGCAGAGGATGTCGCCACCCTCCTCCGAGGCCCAGATATAGCTGCGTTCGACCTCGACATAACGGCCCGCGGGCGAGATGCCTTCGAAGGTGTCGCCCCAGGGCACGATCCCGCGCAGGTCCTGCCAGCGCAGGGTCACGGCGCGCGAAAGCTCGTCGCGCGCCATCGCCTCGAGGTCAGCGTCGGCCACCCTTAGCCTTCGGCGTCGTCGCGGAAATAGGCTTCGACCTCGCCCTGCAGCTTGATCGTCATCGGGTTGCCCTTGCGGTCCATGGTCTTGCCGGCCGCGACCCGCACCCACTTCTCGCTGATGCAGTACTCTTCGACATTGGTCTTCTCGACGCCCTTGAAACGGATGCCGATGCCGCGTTCCAGCAGGTCCGCATTGTAGTGCGGGCTGTCGGGATTGACGGAGAGGCGGTCGGGAGGCGTGTCGCTCATGGTCTTCAAGCTTTCGGTCTGGGCCGCGGGCCCGTGTATTAGCGGGCGGTCATAGCCACGAAACGCTCAAAAGTCCAAGTTGGGCGACACGCCGCCCTCCCCCACCCAGCTTAGTCCTGCTGGTCTTCCTTCACCGGGTCGGCCGCCGAGACCGTCCCGTCGTTGTTGGTGTCGTGGTGGTTGAACATCCGCCAGCCCGAATAGTCGAACTCCGCGCGGGTGATGGCGCCGCTCTTGTCGCTGTCGAGAACGCCGAAGCGGACGTCGGCCTGGCGCACCTGGCGCTCACGCTCTTCCTGCTTCTTCTCGGGGGTGCGGTCCGAGGCGGCCAGCTTCTTCTCGAGGCGCGCCTTGAACTCGCCGACATATTCGGCCTGCGACAGCGAGCCGTTCTTGTCGGCGTCGGTGGCGGCGAACTGCTGGGCGCGCGTGGCAGCGAACTCGTCCTTGGAGACGACGCCGTCATTGTTCTGGTCCTGCTCCTTGATGAAGGTGTCGCGAGCGTGCGAGGCGGCGTGAGCCGAACCGGCGGCCAGCGAGGCCGCGATCGCGGCGGCGAGGATGATGCGGGTCTTCATGGAATGTCGTCCTAGCGGAGGGATTCGAAGGTCAGGGCGTAGGTGAAGCTCTGACCGGGCTGGCCGGCGGCGGCCGGGGCCACGCGGTGACGGGTCTGGATCTGGTAGACGCCCGACTTGTCGACCTTGACGGCGAAGCGGCCCTTGGCGTCGCTGGTCACGGTCTTGGCGGCGGCCTTGGTGTCGGCGTAGCGGTCGTCGGCGCCCTGCACGGCGATCGCCTGGTTGGCCAGCGGCTTGCCGTCGAACAGCACTTCGAACACGGCGTCCTGGCCGGTGATGATCTTGCTGGGATGGGTGACGGCCTTGAACTCCAGGCCCTTGCCGATCGGCGCCAGGGCGGTGTCGTTCGGCGCGCCGCGCGTCACATAGACCTCGGCCATGGTCATGCTCTGCATGTCGATGGCGTCGGCCGGGGCCTTCTCGCCCTCGAAGAACTTCCATTCGCCGTTGACCAGCGCCGCCTTGGCGGTGCGGCCGCCGCGCTGGCCGGTGGTGATGCGATAGGTGCCGGGCTTGTCGACCGTGGCTTCGACCAGGGCCAGCTCGCGCAGGTAGGTCGGGGTCAGCGGCGTGCGCACGCCATCCGGACCGACCACGGCATAGGCGTCGGACTTCATCACGACTTCGGGCGTGAAGAAGCTCTCAGTGAACGAGCCCTGCACGGTGACGATCTTGCGGTCGGACGCGTCGAACACGGTGGGCAGCAGATAGGGCGAGTGGGCCTGGGCGGCCGGAGCAGCCAGAGCCAGCAGGAGCGCGCCGCCCAGCAGGCCAGCGCGGAGAGAACGGATCATCGGGAACACCCCAGGCGCCGCTCCAGTCGCGGCGACCTCGGAGTATTGCGATTAGTTCTAAGAATCAATTGCAAATAGCTTGACCAGAAACCTTACGAGCCTTAGGGCCATCGCCATAAGATGCGATTAACTCGCATAAGCATCATCGAGGGGATATCGATGTCTCGCCTGAAGTTGGCCGCCTTCGCGGCCGCCTCCGCCACCGTCCTGCTGACTGCCACTGCCTACGCCGCCGACGCCAATCCGGCCGCTGACTCGGCCGAGGTCGACAAGCTCACCGTCACCGCCACCCGCTCGGAAAAGACCGTCTCGCAGGCCCCGGTGACCGTCAGCGTCATCTCGTCGGAAGAGATCGAGGACGGCCTGGTCCGCGACATCAAGGACCTTGTCCGCGAAGAGCCGGGCGTGTCGGTGCGCAACGCCCCCGCCCGCTTCACCGCCGCCGGCGCCTCGACGGGCCGAGACGGCAATGCCGGCTTCAACATCCGCGGCCTGGAAGGCAACCGCGTCCTGATCGTCGTCGACGGCGTGCGCGTGCCCGACGGCTTCGCCTTCGGCGCCCAGTCGACCGGTCGCGGCGACTATGTCGACCTGGATATCCTGAAGTCGGTCGAGATCGTACGTGGTCCCGCCTCGGCCCTGTACGGCGCCGACGGCCTGGCCGGCTCGGTCACCTTCATCACCAAGGACCCGTCCGACATTCTGAAGGACGGCAAGACCTTCGCCATCCGCGCCCGCGTCGGCTACGCCTCGGCCGACGAAAGCTGGACCGAGAGCCTGGTGCTGGCCGGCAAGTCCGACCGCTGGGAAGCCCTGGTCGCCTACACCCGCCGCGACGGCGAGGGCCAGGAGACGGCCGGCACGAACAATTCGGCCAACACCGACCGCACCACCGCCAACCCCGAGGACAACCAGTCCAACTCGGTGCTGGGCAAGCTGGTCTACAGCCCTGACGATCGGAATCGCTTCCGCCTGACCGTCGACCACATGGATCGCGACGTCGACTGGAACGTGCTGTCGGCCATCGCCAAGCCGCCGCTGGCCGCGACCAGCGTCATCGGCCTGACCGCGTTCGACCGCGTCAAGCGCGACCGCGTCGCCCTGGACCACCGCTTCGACAACGGCCAGGGCCTGATCAACGCCGCCCGCACCTCGCTGTACTGGCAGAAGAGCACGACCCGCCAGTTCTCGGCCGAGGATCGCTCGACCGCCGCCGACCGCACTCGTGACGCCACCTTCGACAACCGCGTGCTGGGCGCGGCTGTTGAGCTGCACAGCGTGTTCGACCAGGGCGCGTTCAAGCATGAAGTCGTCTGGGGTGGCGACGCCTCGATCACCCGCCAGCAGGGCACCCGCGACGGCACGGTGCCGCCGGCCGGCGAGACCTTCCCCGCCAAGGCCTTCCCGACCACGGACTTCACCCTGGCCGGCCTGTACGTGCAGGACGAGATCACCGCCGGTCCGGTGACGATCTACCCGGCCGTGCGCCTGGACTACTACAAGCTGGACCCGAAGTCGGATCCGCTGTTCACCATCGCCTCGTCGGGCCAGAGCGACACGCACATCTCGCCCAAGCTGGGCCTGGTCTGGGACGCCACCGACCTGGTGACCCTGTTCGCCAACGCGGCCGCCGGCTTCAAGGCCCCCTCCCCGTCGCAGGTCAACACGGGCTTCGCCAACCCGATCTCGAACTATCGCTCGATCTCGAACCCGGACCTGAAGCCCGAGACCAGCAAGACCCTGGAAGCCGGCTTCCGCCTGCACCGCAACGGCTGGCGCGTGGCCGTCACCGGCTTCACCGGCGAGTATGACGACTTCATCGAGCAGGTGCAGGTCAGCGGGACCTTCACCCCGACCAATCCGGCCGTCTACCAGTACATCAACCTGTCGGGCGTGAAGATCAGCGGCGCCGAGGCCAAGGCCTCGTTCGACCTGGGCGCCGGCTTCACCGCTCGCGCGACCGCCTCGTATGCTCGCGGCGCCTCGCGCACCAACGGCGTCAGCACCCCGCTGACCTCGATCGACCCGGTCAAGCTGACGGGCGGCGTCGCCTATCGCGCGTCCTCGGGCAAGTTTGGCGGCGACCTCAGCGTCATCCACTCGGACCGCAAGTCGGCCGGCCGCGCCGGCGTGTCGTGCACCGGGGCCGTCCCCGGCAGCTCGCCGCTCAACTGTTTCACCCCGCCCTCGTTCACCGTCGGCGACCTGACGGCCTGGTGGGCGGTCACGCAGAACGTCACCCTGCGCGGCGGCGTCTTCAACCTGACCGACGAGAAGTACTGGTGGTGGGCCGACGCCCGCGGCCTCGCCGACAACTCGACCGTCAAGGACGGCTACAGCCAGCCCGGCCGTAACTACAGCGTTTCCCTTGCGCTGAAGTTCTAGGCTGCTGGATCGGCGCGCGTGGGCCGGGAAGCCGCGCGCGCCGACATCCTTCTTGCGGACAAGCGCCGCCGGCCCTGCTAGCTACGGCGCATCACGTTTCTTCGGAGTCCGCATGTTGCGCCGTATGTACGACTGGGTCATGGGCCTGGCCGCTTCCAAACACGCTTCGAAGAGCCTCTTCGCCGTCTCGTTCGCGGAAAGCTCGTTCTTCCCGATCCCACCGGACGTGATGCTGGCGCCGATGTGCCTGGCTAAGCCGGAAAAAGCCTGGAACTACGCCCTGATCTGCACGATCGCCTCGGTGCTGGGCGGCTGCCTGGGCTACGCGATCGGCTTCTTCTTCACCGCCGCGGCCCAGCAGCTGCTGGCCATGCTGGGAAAGCCCCACGCCCTGGCCGACGCCGAGTGCTGGTACCGCCAGTGGGGCTCGTGGGTGATCATCGCCAAGGGCTTCACCCCGATCCCGTTCAAGTTGGTGACCATCACCTCGGGCCTGCTGCACTTCAGCTTCCCGATCTTCGTGGCCGCCTGCACCGTGACCCGCGCCGGTCGCTTCTTCCTCGTGGCCTTCATCATCAAGAAGTTCGGCCCGACCCTGCTGCCGATCGTCGAGCGTCGCCTGGCCCTGTTCGCCGGTCTTTTCATCGCCCTCATTGTCATCGGCCTCACGGCTAGCCATTTCCTGGGCGGGGGCGGACATGGTGGAGCTTGCGCCGCATGACGAACGAAGAGCCTAAGATCCCGACCGACAACGGGACGCCAACCGCTACGCCCGTGCGCGGACCCGCGCCGGCGGTGGAAACCACGACGCCGACCTTCATCGCCACGGTCTATGACCTGGTCACGCGCCACTGGTCGCTGATCGCTTTCCTGTCCAGCGCCCTGATGCTGGCCATCGCCCATTCGTTCGAGACCTTCGGCCACCTCGCGCCCTGCCACCTGTGCCTGAAGGCGCGGGAGGTCTACTGGGTCGCCGGGACGGTCGGCCTGATCGGCGCCGTCCTGCAGCGCACGCCGCTGTGGGCGCGCTTGCGCCAGCCGGTGAACCTGCTGCTGGGCGCGATCTTCCTGTACGGCGCGGGCCTGGCGGTGTTCCACGCCGGCGTCGAGTGGAAGTGGTGGCCGGGCCCGACCACCTGCACCGGCAGCGGCGCGGCCAGCGCGGCCAACCTCTCGGCCATGCTGAACGGCACGATGAAGGTCAAGCCGCCGATGTGCGACAAGGCCGCCTGGGTCTTCCTGGGCCTGTCGATGGCCGGCTGGAATGCCCTGGCCTCGCTGAAGCTGGCCGTCTGGTCGGCCCTGGCGGGCCTGCGCAAGGCGGAGACGCTCTAGATGACCCGTCCGGTCCCGCAGCGCCCCGGCCAAGGCGCCCTGGCCTCGCGCCTGGCCGAGATCCTGCGCGTCGACCAGGCCGGCGAGCTGGCGGCCGTGCACATCTATCGCGGTCAGGCGGCGGTCATGCGCAATGCGCCGGGCCGCGAGCGCATCGCCGAACAGCTGAAGGAAATGGAGGGCCACGAACAGGTCCACCTCTCGCGCTTCAACGAGCTGCTGACCGAGCGCAATGTGCGCCCGACCCTGATGTCGCCGGTCTGGCGCGCGGCCGCCTTCGCGCTCGGCGCGGGCACAGCCCTGCTGGGCGACAAGGCCGCCCACGCCTGCACCGAGGCGGTCGAGAACGTCATCGAGCAGCACTATGCCGGCCAGATCGAGGAGCTGAAGGACCGCGATCCGGCCCTGGCCGCCGAGCTGACCCAGTTCCGCGACGACGAGCTGGCCCACCGCGACCTGGCCATCGAGGAAGGCGCTCACGAGGCCGCTGCCTATCCGCTGCTCACCGCCGTGATCCAGGCGGGTTGCCGCGCGGCCATCAAGATCAGCGAGAAGATCTGAAGCTTGGCGTTTGGGCCCCACGGGCCTACCGATGCCCCAACACGTCATTCGCGTTGGGGAGTCGCCCACTTGTCCTTCCGTAACCTCGCCGCCTGCGCGGCGTCGCTGCTCGCGCTATCCACGGCCCACGCCGCCGAGTCGCTCAAGACCAGCGAACTGTCGCTCGAGACCGGCGGCGCCATGCCCGTCGAGCAGCAGGCCCTGGCCTTCGACCACGCCGACCTGAAGTTCAAGATCCTGCCCGACAAGAAGGCGATCGAGGGCGAAGCCACCCTGACCTTCACGGCCAAGTCGGCACTTAAGACCCTGGTCCTCGACTTCGACCGCGTGTTCACGATCAGCAAGCTGACCGTGGACGGCAAGGCCGCGACCTGGACCAATCCCGAAGGCCGGATGACCATCAAGCTCCCCAAGGCCGTGGCCAAGGGCAAGTCGGTCACGGTGGTCGTCGCCTACGCCGGCGTGCCGCTGGAGGCCAAGCGCGCCCCGTGGGACGGCGGCTTCGTCTGGAGCAAGACCGAGAGCGGCGAGCCCTGGATCGCCACCGCCGTGCAAGGCGACGGCTGCGACATCTTCTGGCCCTGTATCGACTATCCGACCGGCGAGCCCAAGCTCGTGGACCTGCACATCAGCGTCCCCGCCCCGCTGGTCGCCCCGGCCAACGGCGTCTTCAAGGGCATGACCGAGAAGGACGGCTGGCGGACCTACAACTGGCAGGCCAAGAACCCCAACACCTACGCCATCGCCCTGGACGTCGGTCCCTATGAGGAACTGTCGGGCACCTACAAGAGCCGCTTCGGCGACACCGTGCCGATGGCGTTCTGGTACCTGAAAGGCAATGCCGAGAAGGCCAAGGGCCTGTTCGCCGAGTTCACGCCGATGCTGGACTTCTACGAGCAGATGATCGGCCCCTACCCGTTCCGTGACGAGAAGATGGGCGTGGTCGAGACCCCGCACCTGGGCATGGAGCACCAGACGATCAACGCCTACGGCAACAAGTACAAGAAAGAGATCTACGGCTTCGACTGGCTGCTGCAGCACGAGTTCGCGCACGAGTGGTTCGGCAACCAGCTGACCAACACCGACAACGACGACATGTGGCTGCACGAGGGCTATGGCAGCTACATGCAGCCGCTGATGTCGCAATGGCTGCACGGCGACATGGAATACATGACGCGCCTGAACAAGATGCGCGTCGACACCAAGAACCGGTTCCCGATCGTCTCGGGCAAGGCGCTGAAGGAAGACGACGTCTATAACGGCGACCGCGGTCCCGGGAACGACATCTACTTCAAGGCCGCCAACATGCTGCACACGCTGCGGCAACTGCTGGGCGACGAGCAGTTCTTCCAGATCACCCGCATCGCCGTCTACGGCACGCCCGATCCCAAGCCGGGCAACTTCACGCCGCGCTATCTGGGCACCAAGGACTACATCAAGATCGTCAACCAGGTGACCGGTAAGGACTACGGCTGGTTCTTCGACGTCTATCTGTACGAGGCCCAGCTGCCCGACCTGATCCAGACCCGCGAGGGTGGCGACTTGGTGCTGAAATGGAAGGCCCCCAAGGACAAGCCCTTCCCTCTGCCTGTCGAGGTCAAGGTCGGCGACAAGCTGGTCACCGTCCCGATGGCCGACGGAACGGGCCGCGTGGCCGTGGGTGACACCGTGCCAGTGATCGTCGACCCCGCCTCGAAGGTCCTGCGCCGCCAGGTCTATCTGGAAGAGTATCAGGCCTGGGCCAAGGTTCAGGAAGACGCCGCCAAGGCCGAAGCCGAGGCCAAGAAAAAGGCGGAAGCCGAGAAGAAGTAGGGTCTCGCTAACCCTGCCCATTTACCGAATGGCGCGACCTTCGCTGCTAGGACCTTGCGTGTCCTTCCGGAGGTCGCGTTCCATGTTCAAGCCCGTCCATTTCGTCACCGCCGCCCGCGTCACGCTGGTGGTCGGCTCCCTGGCGGTGGCCGTGCTGACCCTGGGTCCGTTCCAGGGCGCCGAGCGCTACTTCGGCCTCAATGACAAGGCCGCCCACGCGATCGCGTTTGGCGGCCTGCTGGCGGTCTCGTTCCTGGCGTTTCCGCGCATGCGCCGCAACGACCTGATGATCGCGGCCCTGGTGCTGGGCGCGGGCGTCGAGGTCGCGCAGGTCATCGCCCATCGCGACGGCAACATCCCAGACTGGCTGGCAGACGCCGCCGGTATCCTGACCATCTACGGCGCCAGCATGATCGAGACGGTTCGCAAGATGGCCCGCGAGCAAGGCGACCTGACCTTTGACGAGATCGCCGCCTTGGACCGTCGACAGTCGCGCCGCCGTCCGGTCGTGGCCTTCGAGCCGGCTGTTATCGAGCCGGTGGCCGAGACGGGCGTCGTGCTCAGCTTCGCCAAGCGCGCCGCCCGCCGGTTTCCCGCGCGCTAGTTAGGTGATGCGCTTGACGCTGACCGGGTCGCTGCCCGGGAAGCTTTCTTCCAGCCCCTCGTCCAGCAGCGCCTCCTGACGGCTTTCGGACTGGGCGACCTTGCCGGCCAGCTGGTCATGCTTTTCGCCATCGGCCAGCGGACGCTTGGCCTCGCGCGCATGCGGCGCGTCGATATGGCGATCTTCCGGACGGACAGTACCTTCCGAAGCCATGTCAGCGGTGGACGCGGCGGTGCCGTGGGTGAAATGGCGCTTGTCGCCGTCTTCGGTGGTGTTGCGGTTCATGGGTAGACCTCCCGTGGCTTTTGCCTCGGATGTAAAAACCCATTGGTCGAGGTTCGGGTTGCATTGTTCAGCCCTCGACACTTTCCGTGTTGCGGCGCTGAAACATTTTTCGCCGGTGCCCGGAACCTTCGCTGTAAGCCAGCATTTATAGCTCAGCTCGGGTGGTCTGATCCCCTTCCGCCCCACAGCTACGGCCCGGGACGCCTCTCCTCAAAAGATAGCCCGGGCCGTTTTGCTGTCTGGGGCCTTAGGCTTCCAGCTCGATGTCCCAATACAGATAGTCCAGCCAGCTGACGTGCAGTCGGCCCGGCGGGAAACGCCGTCCGCGCTCCTGCAGCTCGTGCATCGACGGGCGGCGGGCGTGGTGGAAGGGCTGCATGCCGGCTTCGCGCGGCGTGCGGCCGCCCTTGGCCAGGTTGCAGGGCGCGCAGGCCGTGATGATGTTCTCCCAGGTGGTCCGCCCGCCGCGAGAGCGCGGGATCACGTGGTCGAAGGTCAGGTCCTCGGGCGAGCCGCAGTACTGGCAGCTGAAGCCGTCGCGCAGGAACAGGTTGAAGCGGGTGAAGGCCGGCGGACGCTCTTGCGGGACGTACTGCTTCAGCGCCACGACGCTGGGCAGCCGCATCTCGAACGACGGCGAATGAACCACCTGGTCGTAGCTGGCCACGACGTCGACCCGATCCAGGAACACCGCCTTGATCACCTCCTGCCAGGGCCAGAGGGACAGCGGATAATAGCTCAGAGGCCGGAAGTCAGCGTTGAGCACCAGGGCCGGCATGCCCGAGGGTGGACGCGTGAGGACCTGCATTAGAGCCCCCCTTCAAGGCGAACGTCGAAACGTTCAGCGCCTCGGCTGATGTGGTACGCGACAGGACTGAAGACGGGCCTCCTTCCTACGCTATTCAGGGAATCGCCATTCATTCCCGAACGCATGGAAAGGATGGGCCATGTCAGCGACAGAACCAAGACATCCTGACGATCGCTCTTAGAAAGGCGCGATCTCGCGGCGTTTGACGGCGCCGTAGCAGGCCCACAGCAGATGGGCGGCCACGCCGCGATAGGGCCGCCAGAGTTCGGCCCGCTTGTAGGCCTGTTTCTCGTTCGGACGGACCTCGGCCTTATCGGCCCAGCGCATGGCTTCCTGCAGGGCGATGTCGCCGCCAGGGAACATGTCGAGCCGCCCTTGGGTGAACATCAGATAGACCTCGGCGGTCCAGCGGCCGATGCCGGTGATGGCGGTGAGGGCGGCGATGGCCTCCTCGTCGGGCAAGCCCGGCAAGGCGTCGAAGTCGCAGGCGCCGGTGACGTGAGCTTCGGCCAGCGCGCGGGCGTAGCGGGCTTTGGGGCGCGACAGGCCCAGGGTCAGCAGATAGGCGTCCTCGTGACCGATCACCGCCTCGGGCGTCATCTCCGGCAGCCCTGCCTCGACCCGCGCCCAGATGGCGGCGGCCGAGGCCAGGCTGACCTGCTGCTGCACGACCATCTTCAAGAGGCCCGGAAAGCCGCCCAGACTGACGCGCCATTCGAACGCGGGGGTGACGGCCTCCATCGCGGCCAGGGCCGGATCGACGGCAGCCAGGTGCTTGCGGGCGTCGAGGAGGGCTTGGGCGGTCGGCGGGACGAACATCCCTCGCAGGTGGCGCGTCGCTCGCCGAATGACAATCCGGTTCTTGCTGAACTATTCGATCTGCGTGATCTCGATCTCGCCGCCCGGCGCGGGCGAGCTGTCGCCGACGGCCTTGCCAAGCAAGGCTCTGGCGATCGGCGCGACATAGGACACCGAGCCCTGGGCGGGATCGGCCTCGTCCTCGCCGACGATGCGGAAGGTCTGCACGCGGCCGTCCTCGCGCTCGAAGGTCACGCGGTCGCCGAACTGCACGACGGTCTTGGCCGGATCGCGCTCCAACAGCTGGGCGGTGGCGCGGCGCGCCGACCAGTAGCGCAGGTCGCGGGTGGCGCGGGCCATGGCCGTGCGGTCGCCGTCGGCCGCGCCGCCGGCGCTCTGGGCCGTCGAATAGGCCGCGCGCGCCGAGGCCAGCTCGGCCTCGATCTGGGCCAGGCCTTGAGGCGTCACCAGGTTGGGCTGTGTGGAGATGGGGCGATCGGGCAGGTCCGCCGCGAAAGCTTCGCTGTCGCCCTCTTTGGTGAAGGCGACGCTCATCGGAAGAAGTCTTGGATCATGGAAATGCCTGCGACGCGTACGGAAGATCCGGCGTCGGAGGCCTAACGCGTCCTGGCTTGGTTAGCTCCCTCTCGCGGAGGGTTCAAGCCGAACACGGCGGCGGGCGGTTCTGGGGGATCAGAACGCGCGCCCGCCGTTCGCGAGCAATCGAACTTAGATGGCCACGCCGACCAGAGCGACGGCGACGCCCAGGGCGATCACGAGGAAATAGCCACCGGCCAGACGGTCGAAGGTGGTTTCAAAGGCGTTGAGCGTGCGTTGCATGACGATAGTCCCTCTCTTTGTGTCCTAGCCCCCAGCGGGCCATTGGCTGAACCAATCTGAACGATGCTTAAATAGCACCGATCTAAACGCCGTCAAGATGATCTTTACAGCGTTTGGATGAAATTTTAGAAAGGTGGGGTTAGAGTGAGGCCGATGAGCACCGCGACCGCCGAATCCCGCCCGTACCACCACGGTGACCTGAGCCGCGCTCTGGTCGACGCCGCGCGCAAGATCCTCGAGACGGATGGCCCCGCCGCCCTCTCGCTGCGGGCCGTGGCGCGCGAGGCCGGGGTCAGCCCCGCCGCGCCCTATCACCACTTCAAGGACAAGGCTGAGCTCCTGGAAGCCGTGGCCCACGAGGGCTGGCACGAGCTGGACGTGGCCTTGTCGACGGCCCGCGCCTCGACCCACGACCCTCGCGCGCGAATGACCAATCTGGGCGTGGCCTATGTCTGCTTCGCCCGCGACAACCCGGCCCTGTACCGCGTGATGTACGACCGCTCGCGCGACAAGGACGCCCTGCCCGACCAGCTGAAGGACGACGGCGCCTATTGCCAGGTGCGCAACACCATCGACGAGAACGCCGGCGGCGGCGTCAGCGAGATCGACCTGGAGCTGGCGACCATCGCCGCCTGGTGCGCCGGCCACGGCCTGGCCGAGATGATCGGCTTCAAGCAGTTCGCCCCGCTGAAGGAACTGCTGGGCGGCGAGGAAGCCTTCCTGCGCGCCGTGTTCGAGCACCTGGGCATGTTCGCGAAGTTCACCGATCCGGCCTGAGGCCCCGCGTGAGCTTCGTCACCCGGTTCGCGCCCTCGCCGACGGGCTACCTGCATCGTGGCCACGGCTTCTCCGCATTGACGGCCTTTCAGGCTGCGCGCGAAGCCGGCGGTCGTTTCCTGCTGCGCATCGAGGATATCGACGCCACCCGCTGCCGGCCGGAGTACGACGCGGCGATCTTCGAGGACCTGGCCTGGCTGGGTCTTGAGTGGGAGACGCCGATCCGCCGGCAATCCGAGCACCTGGCCGACTACCACGCCGCCATCGAGACCCTGCGCCAGCGCGGCCTGGTCTATCGCTGCTTCAAGACCCGCAAGGAAATCGACATCGGCCGCGCCCCACACGAGCCGGCGGTTCCGTATATCGGCGCGCCCCTGCCCGCCGACGAGGAGGCCGAACGCCTAGCGCGCGGCGAGGCCTTCGCCTGGCGGCTGTCACTGGCAGCGGCGCGCGAGGCGCTGGGCGGGTTCGAAACCCTGACCTTCGTCGAGCAAGGCGTGGGCCCCGACGGCGAGACCGGCGTCATCCAGGCGCGCCCCGAGACCGCCGGCGACATCGTCCTGGCCCGCAAGGACGTCGGCGTCGCCTACCACCTGGCCGTGGTCCACGACGACGCGCTGCAAGGCGTCACTCAGGTCATCCGCGGCCTCGATTTGTTCGAGGCCGCCCACATTCAGCGCCTGCTGCAGGCCCTGCTGGACCTGCCGACGCCGACCTACCATCACCACGGGCTGCTGATGGGTCCGGACGGCAAGCGCTACGCCAAGCGGGACAAGGCCGAGACTTTGCGGGAGCTGCGGGCAGCGGGCATGTCGCCCGAGGTCCTGCGCGCGGAGCTGGGCTTCTAGCTCCCGCCGCCCGCCTGTTCGACCAGCTGGCTCATAGCCTTCAGATAGCTGGCGAAGGCCGCTCTGCCCGGCTCGGTCAGGCGCACGCGGGTCAGGGGCTTGCGGCCGACAAAGCTCTTCTCGATGAGCACGTAGCCGGCCTCCTCCAGCTTGCGCAGGTGGACCGACAGGTTGCCTTGCGTGACCTCCAGCAGGTCCTTCAGCTCGGTGAAGTCGGCCACCTCGGCGCTGGCCAGATAGGCGACGATCCCTAGCCGCACCCGGCCATGGATGACGTCGTCCAGCCCGCTGATGTCGAACCTGTCGGCCACGATCGTCTCAGGCGGCCGGCCGCAGGGCCTGGCGCATCATGAAGAAGCCGGGAGCTCCCATCAGCGCGAACAAGCCGAAGGTCGCGATCGCCAGATAGAGGTCCGCGCGATGGATCAACATCCCCATGGCCACGCCCGACACCAGCCAGCCGATCGCCACCAACGCCATCCAGGCCCGTTTGCGCAGCACGAAGATCACGTACCAGACCGCGCCCTGGAGGATGAACACCACCGCCGGGTGGAACAGCCAGTAGCGGAAGTCGTGGTTGCGCGTGGCGGCCGAGGCGAAGACCAGCACCAGCGCCAGATTGGCGATGCCCGTCCCCGAAAAGGCCGCATTGACGGCGCGGTTGGTGACGCCGCGCTGAGGGTTCTTGCGATCGATGATGATGACGATAGTCATCAGGA
This sequence comes from Caulobacter sp. GW821-FHT11E11, assembly GCF_058808315.1. Lineage (NCBI taxonomy): Bacteria > Pseudomonadati > Pseudomonadota > Alphaproteobacteria > Caulobacterales > Caulobacteraceae > Caulobacter > Caulobacter sp. GW821-FHT11E11. Next base: position 163,151 of record NZ_JBXARO010000002.1, on the reverse strand, counting down.
TCAGGAAGATCGCCGTCGGCGCCCAGGCCATGACGATGTTCCCGGTCGTCCCCAGGCTGATCAGGCCCTTCTCCTGGACGAAATAGCTCAGGGTCTGGACGCCGTAGAGCACGCCGGCCGAGCCGTAGAGCGCGCCGCCGGCCACGCCCAGCCCGCCCCGCTCGTTGCTGCCCTCGGCCAGGCCGCGCAGGAAGGCCAGGTCGTCCTGGGCGGTCTTCAGCTTGTCGTTCATGGGCCCGGCCCCCTTCAGCGCTGCATCATGGACGGTCACAGGATTCGACCCAACAGCGGCATGCGGCGCAGGACCATGGTCGTCAGCCAGCTCAGCGCCACCGCGCCGGCGAACACCGCACAGCCCTTGGCCAGGCCGCCCCAGCTCTGCGGCAGCAGCATCCAGGCCAGCCACGAGGTGAAGACGTAGTGGACCAGGTACATGCCGTAGGCGTTGGCCTGCAGGCTGGCGCCCACCGGACCGGTCTTGCGGACGAAGCGCAGGAAGGACGCCAGGGCCGCGAAGGACAGCGTCGCGCAGGCCAGGGCGAAGCTTGTTCCACCGACCACGTCCAGAAGGGCCCGAGGCGGCGGGTTGGGCGAGAAGGCCACAACCATGGTCGCCACACCGCCGATGACAGGCAGGATCGGCGCGGCCAGCCACAGCCACCAGCGCTTGGCCAGCTTGCCGTCCGGATCGGTCAGGCCGTAGCCGACGCCGGCCGCGCCGACGGCGATCCCGGCCAGGAAATAGACGAAGTAGTGGCCGATGCGGGCGGTCTGGACCAGGAACGGCCCGACCATGGTCCAGTGGCCGAACGGCGTGGTCATGGCCAGCGGCAGGTAGAACAGCAGGCTGACGGCGACGAGGCCCCAGAAGAACCGGGCCGGCTTGCGCTCCGCCCCCTTGGCCAAGCCGCCCAGGGCGTCGATCACGCCGGGCGCGACCAGGTGCAGGGCGGTGACGATCGCGCCGAACGCCAGCAGCACCCACAGGAACCAGGCTGGGCCGCTGGGCCAGAACGGCAGGTGGATCCAGGCGTCCGCGAAGGCCGGGAGCGAACTGGCCCCGCCCGCCTGCAGCCATGCCGGAAAATAGCCCAGCGGCGCCAGCAGCCCCGCGCCCAGCACGAACGGGATGCCCAGGCGAAGAGCTCTCCCTCTCAGGAATCCGCCGTCACCCTTGGCCCGCAGGCCATCGGCGACGAACAGGCCGGAGATGAAGAACATCAGCGACATGAAGAACATGTCGTTGACCAAGGTGAGGATGCCAAAGCCCCCGAACTTCTGCGGGTCGACCACCGGGAACGCCGTCCACAGGATCGGCTGGGCGTCGAACGCCTTCGGCGGCGGCGCGTACGGGTGATAGGCCAGCGCCGTATGGTGGGCGATCACCAGCAGGGTGACGAAGGCGCGCAAGGCGCCGATCGGGGCGTTGCGACCGCCGAGCTGGGCGACAGTCGATCGGTCGGTGGCGCTGAGTGGCGCGTGCATGGCTTGGCTCCCCTCTCAAGGTCGGCCACACCATGGATCAACAAGTTTGCTTTGTAAACTGGTCTATCGAACGACGATCTTTCGTGCCCCTTCTTCACGGCCTCCCTAGGCCTTGTGCCTAGGGCCCATGGTTCAGCTGGCGGGGATTTGCAGGGAGTGCGCCCACGCTGGCGGCGCTCGCTAACCAAGGCCCCAAGCCAAGCGGCGCGATGGGTCTTGGGCACAAGGCCCAGGAAGGCGGCGGTGAGGTTGGGATGGTTGGTAGGTTTTGAGGCCCGCTCAGCGCGTCCAGTATCGATACCGATAAGCCGGCTCGAACCCCTCGTCGGCATAGAGCCCGATCGCCGGCGCGTTGTCCGCCTCGACCTGCAACCACGCCCGCTCGGCGCCTTGCTCCCTGGCCTCGGCCAGCAAACCACGCAGCACCCGGCGCGCCAGACCCTTGCGGCGATGATCCGGCGCGGTCCGCATGCCGAAGATCCCGGCGAAGCCGCTGCCGATCGCCGTAGCCCCGATCGCCGCCGGGGCGCCGTCGATGTCCAACCGGACGAACCGCGCCGGCGCGGGGATGCGGCCAAGGGCCTCCAGCCGCTCACGGCCGTCCTCGGGATCGCCAGCCGTGGCCGTGAACACGGCCTCGAAGGTCGCATCTGGCGCGGACGAGATGCGGAGATCGCGATCGCCCTCCCCGCCCGTCGGGCCCAGCATGACTACAGTCTCCTTGCAGGCGCCATAGCCGCGCGCGGCCAGCCGTTCAGCCAGGTCGGCCGGCGCGACGACCCCGTCGGTCAGCTTGAAGCGCGGCGGCAGGCCGCGCGCTGTGAACCAGGCCTCGGCAGCGTCCAGCGCGTCTTCCGGATCGCGGTCCGGCTCACCCAAGGGCCAGCAAGCGTTGATCCGCATCGAGTGACCCGACGAGGCGTTCAGCCGCCAGCCGCCCAGCCGCTCACGCTCGCGCGCCGGCCAGGCGTCGTCGGCCAGCGGTTCCAGGATGGCGGGATCGATCATTTCTCGGCGAGCAGCTTCTCGACGATGCCGCGCGCCTCCGGACCCGACCAGTCGGCGGGCCCCGCCATGCGGGCGCGCTCGCGGCCCTGGCGGTCATAGATCACCGTGGTCGGATAGCCGGCCGCGCGCGGGTCCATGGCGAACGACAGCTTGTAGCCCGGATCGCGATAGGTCTTCAGCGGCGGGTTGGCGGCCATCTCTTCGTTGATCAGGTTCAGGTCGCTGTCGCGGTCGACGCTGATCGGCAGCACGGTGACCGGCTGAGTCGCATAGACGGCCTGCAGCTTGGCCAGGGTCGGCATCTCGGCCTTGCACGGCGCGCACCAGGTGGCCCACAGGTTCATGACCACCACGCGGCCCTTAAAGTCGGCCAAGGTCGCCGGCTTGCCGTCCAGGCTGGTAAAGACAGTGGTCGGCGCGGCGCGCGGCGTGGCGGGCACCTCCAGCTTTACCAGCGTCCCTTTCTTGAATTCTGTGAGGTCGGCGGGACCAGAGGGTTTGAACGAAGCGGTGGCGATGACGTATAGAACCGCCGCCACGCCGACGAGGATGACGCCACCCAGCGCCAACCTCACAGGGTTGCGCTTCTTGGCCGCCGCCTCCGATTGGACTTCGCTCATATGACCGACAACGCCTCCGATACGCCCAAGGCCAACAGCCAGGGCCAAGCCATGTGGGGCGGTCGGTTCACGGCCAAGCCGGCGGAACTGATGCAGGCGATCAACGTCAGCATCGGCTTCGACAAGCGCCTTTGGGCGCAAGACCTGGCGGGTTCCCGCGCCCACGCGCGGATGTTGATGAACCAGGGCGTGATTTCAAGCAGCGATGGCGAGGAAATCCTCGGCGGCCTGGCAAAGATCCAGGACGAGATCGCCACCGGGACCTTCCCGTTCCGTGACGAGTACGAAGACATCCACATGAACATCGAGGCGCGGCTGCGCGAGTTGATCGGCGCGACCGCCGGCCGGCTGCACACCGCCCGCTCGCGCAACGACCAGGTGGCCGTCGACTTCCGCCTGTGGGTGCGCGACGCCGCTGACCGCTCGGCCGCCCAGCTGGAAGCGCTCCAGAAGGCCCTGCTGGCTCAAGCGGAAGTCTATGCCGACGCCCTGATGCCGGGCTTCACCCACCTGCAGCCGGCCCAGCCGGTGACCTTCGGCCACCACCTGATGGCCTATGTCGAGATGTTCGGCCGCGACGCTTCGCGCTTCCGCGACGCCCGCGCCCGTATGAACGAGTGCCCGCTGGGCGCTGCGGCCCTGGCTGGCTCGCCCTTCCCGATCGACCGTCAGCAGACGGCCACGGCCCTGGGCTTCGATCGCCCGACCGCCAACTCGCTGGACAGCGTCTCGGCCCGCGATTTCGCCCTGGAAGCCCTGTCTGCCGCCTCGATCACCGCCACGCACCTGTCGCGCCTGGCGGAAGAGATCGTGCTGTGGACGACGCCGATGTTCGGCTTCATCAAGCTGACCGACGCCTTCACGACCGGCAGCTCGATCATGCCGCAGAAGAAGAACCCCGACGCCGCCGAGCTGATCCGCGCCAAGGTCGGCCGCATCCTGGGCTCGCTGACCACCCTGACCGTGGTCATGAAGGGCCTGCCGCTGGCCTATTCCAAGGACATGCAGGAAGACAAGGTCCCGACCTTCGAGGCCTTCGACGCCCTGGAACTGAGCCTGCTGGCCATGGCCGGCATGGTCGCCGACCTGACCCCGAACACCGAAAACATGGCCAAGGCGGCCGGCGCGGGCTTCTCGACCGCCACCGACCTGGCCGACTGGCTGGTGCGGACGCTGAACATGCCTTTCCGCGACGCGCACCACGTGACAGGCTCGGCCGTGAAGGCGGCCGAAGGTCTTGGCGTCGATCTGGCCGATCTTACCTTGGAACAGTTCCAGGCGATCGAGGCCCGGATCACCCAGGACGTCTATGCCGTTCTGACTCCGGCTGCTTCGGCGGCCAGCCGCATGAGCTACGGTGGGACCGCCCCCGCCCAGGTCCGCGCCCAGATCGCGCGTTGGAAGGAAGTCCTCGCATGAAACTGCGCACCATTCTCGCGCTGACCGCCCTGGCCGTCACGGCCGCCGCCTGCGGCAAGCAAGGCGGCCTGGACCGTCCGGCCCCGATGTGGGACCCGGCCAAGAAGGCCGCCTGGGAAGCCGAGCGCCGCGCGGCCTCTGCCCAGGCCAACCAGCCTGCCCGCGCCGGCGGCGCCCAGGAGGTCCGTGACCCGGCCTCCAGCAACCGCACCATCCGCGCCGCCCCGCTGCCGGGCACCAAGGACCCGTTCGGCGGCCCGTCCGCCGCTGGCTTCCCTGGCGCCACGCCTAACTAAGAGACTGAGTTGAACCACTTCGAGTACGGCCCTGAGGGCCTGGCCTGCGAGGGCGTGCCCCTGGCCAAGATCGCGGCAGACGTCGGCACGCCCGTCTACGTCTACAGCCGCGCCACGCTGGAGCGGCACTTCACCGTGTTCCGCGACGCCCTGGTGGCGGCCGGCGTGGTCGACCCGCTGGTTGCCTACGCCGTGAAGGCCAATTCCAACGTCGCGGTGCTGAAGGTGCTGGGCGACCTGGGCGCCGGGGCCGACACGGTCTCGGAGGGCGAGGTTCGCCGCGCCCTCGCCGCCGGCATCCCGCCCGAGCGCATCGTCTTCTCGGGCGTCGGCAAGGCCCGCCGCGAGATCGAATTCGCCCTGAAGACCGGCGTCGCCGAGATCAATGTCGAGTCCGAGCCGGAGATGAACCTGATCGCTCAGGTCGCCGCCGAGCTGGGCGTCCGCGCCAAGATCGCCTTCCGGGTCAATCCGGACGTCGCGGCCGGCGGTCACGCCAAGATCGCCACCGGCAAGTCCGAGAACAAGTTCGGCGTCTCGTTCGCCGAGGCCGCGCGCCTGTACGCCAACGCCAGCAACAACGCCGCGCTCGAGCCCATCGGCGTGGCCTGCCACATCGGCAGCCAGATCACCGATCTGTCGCCCATGCGCGAGGCCTTCAGCAAGATGCGGGGCCTGGTCGAGCAACTGCTGGGCGAAGGCCTGTCGGTCGAGCGCCTGGACCTGGGCGGCGGCCTGGGCGTGCCCTATTTCAACAACCCCGAACCGCCCTCGCCCGCCGACTTCGCCGCCATGGTCGGGGAGGTCACGCGAGGTTTGCCCGTCAAGCTGGCCTTCGAGCCGGGTCGGGTGATCGCCGCCAACGCCGGCGTCATGGTGTCTGAAGTGATCCACGTCCACGAGCGTCCGGAAGGCCGCAAGTTCCTGGTTATCGACGCGGCCATGAACGACCTGGTCCGCCCGGCAATGTATGACGCCTTCCACGACATCCGCCCGGTGATGCAGCGGGCGGGCGAGACGGTCTATGACGTGGTCGGTCCGGTCTGCGAGACCGGCGACACCTTCACCCGCGATCGCGCTTTGCCGCCGCTGGCGGCAGGCGATCTGGTCGCCTTCATGTCGGCCGGCGCCTACGGCTCGGCCATGGCCAGCGAGTACAACACTCGGCCGTTGGTGCCCGAGGTGCTGGTCGACGGCGACCGCTACGCGGTGATCCGCAAGCGGCCTACGTACGAAGAGATGCTGGCGCGGGACCTGGTCCCGGACTGGGTCTAGGCTCAAAGAGAAAAGGCCCTCTCCATCGGAGAGGGCCTTTTGCTTATCAGTCCAGAGCGCCAATGTAGGGGAGCCCTCGGCTCTTGCCCTCGTCGTCCAGGCCGTAGCCGACCAGGTAGCGCGCGGGCGCTTCCCAGGCGACGAAGTCGGGCTCCATGCCGCGATCCTTGGGCCAGGGCTTGCGGGCGAAGACGGCGGTCAGCACTTCGCTGGCGCCGGCGTCCTTGACCAGGCGGGCGGCTTCCGACAGCGACAGGCCGGTGTCGAAGACATCGTCGACGACCAGGGCGCGGCGGCCGATCAACGGGCGCTGCAGGTCGGCGCGCACTTCGCAGCGGCCCGTGCTCTTGCGCTCGTCGTGATAGGAGGCCAACCACAGGGCGTCGAACCGCACGTCGCGGCCGGCCTTGTAGAGGGCGCGGGTCAGGTCGGCGGCGAACCACAGGCCGCCCGTCAGCAGGCAGACCACGACGGTGTCGTTGTCGATGCGCGGCGCGATGGCTTCGGCCAGCTTCTGGACCCGCTCGGCGATCTCGGCTTCCGAGATCAGGACTTCGGGTTTCTTGGTGTCATTCATGATGTGCGGGTTCGTGAGAGTCTGCGGGGGGAGGAGCTTCCTCCCCGCTCTCATGTCCCGAGGGTTCCTGTCCAGCCGCTTCGTGCTCGGCGGGGGCTTCTTGTGCGCCACGCAGCGACAATTCGGGCTCGGCGCCGTGCGCATCAGGCTTCTTCAGGGCGGTTTTAACCGCCTTGGCGGCGCCCGGTTCGGTGGCGAAGCCGATCTGCAGGTCCTTGGCCGAACGCGGCGGGTCCAGGAAGGTGATCGAGAAGTGGCGAACCTCGCCCGGCGGGATCTTGGCGTCGGCCGCGGCGGCCAGCTGGCCGGCGACGCGCTTGTCGTCCTTGCTGAGCAGCTCGACGCGCAGCGGCGGCGACAGGACCGCGTGTTCGGTGATGTTGCGGATCGAGCCGGTGACGATCACGACCGCATGGCCATCCTGCATCGAGGGCTGGGCCTTGATGCTGGCGCGGTCGATGACCAGGCCGACGGTATTCACGGGCAGACCGACCGCGGCATAGGCGCCCGCCGAGCCCGGCAGGATCTTGACCACGTCGATGCGGAAGATCAGCGCGGCGACCACGACCACCGCCATGGCGGCGGCCATGCCGGCCCAGATGACGCCCGTGGCGGTGGCTTCGCGCAGGCGACGCTCGGCGTCGGCGCGGGCCCGGAAGACCTTGGGCAGTTCCTCGCCCGGCAGGGCGCTGACCGGCGGTTCCTCGCCCTCGGTGGCGACGGGCTCGGGAAGCTGCTCCTGATCTTGGACCTGGCTGGCGAGGGTCGGGGCCTCAGGCGCGTCGAAGAGATCGTCGTCGGCAGCCTCGTTACGCGCGTTCCAGCGGTGACCGCACGAGGCGCAGCGCACGACGCGACCCGTCGCGCCGACCTTGGAGTCGTCGACGAAATAGCGGCTGGCGCACTCCGGACAGGTCAGTATCATGGCCGCGAATCGAACGCTCCCCGCACACCTAAAGGGGGTCGCTGATTTTAACCCTGATGTCCAGAAACCCAAGTGACGCGCCTTGCGGATCGACACAGAACAGGGCGATGACGCCCTTCCGGTGGTCCGCTTCGAAGGCGTGTCGATGCGGTACGGGCGAGCGCCCGAAACCCTAAGGGACATAAGCTTTTCCCTGGACCAGGGCTCGTTCCATTTCCTGACCGGCGCCTCGGGCGCGGGCAAGAGTTCGCTGCTCAAGCTGATCTATCTGGCCCACCGTGCGTCACGGGGTCGCGTCGAGCTTTTCGGGCGTGATGTCAGCCTGACCCACACCTCGGACCTGCCGTTCCTGCGTCGCCGGATCGGGGTGGTGTTCCAGGAATTCCGGCTGCTGGAGCACCTGTCGGTGTTCGACAACGCCGCCCTGCCGCTGCGCATCCTCAAGCGCAAGCCCGCCACCTATCGCGAGGACGTCGCCGAGCTCTTGAGCTGGGTTGGCCTGGGCGACCGCATGCACGCCCTGCCCGCCACACTGTCGGGCGGTGAGAAGCAGCGCCTGGCCATCGCGCGCGCCGTGGTCGACCGTCCCGATGTGCTGCTGGCCGACGAGCCGACGGGCAATGTCGATCCGGCCATGTCGCTGCGCCTGCTGCGCCTGTTCGTCGAGCTGAACCGCCTGGGCACCACCGTCCTGATCGCCACCCACGACGAGGACCTGGTGGCGCGCGCCGCCCGTCCGACCCTGCACCTGGACCAAGGCCGGCTGGTCGATGTGGGAGGCCGCCCATGAGCGAGTTCTTCCAGGTCGCCCGCTGGAAGCCCGGTCCGCTGCTGCCGCCGCGCGACAGCCGCGACGGGGCGCTGGTGTTCGTGGTCGCCGTGCTGTGCTTCCTGGCCTGCCTGACCGGGTTCGCCGCCCTGGCCGCCAACCGCGCCGCCCACGGCTGGACCAGCCAGCTGACCGGCTCGGCCACTGTGGTGGTCCGCGCCCGCGCCAACGAGACGCCCGACAGCGCCGCCGCCCGCGCCGCCGAGACCCTGGCCGGCATCAAGGGCGTGGTCGAGGCCCAGGCCCTGACCCGCGAGAAGGCCGAGGCCCTGCTGGAGCCCTGGATCGGCAAGGAGGCCCTGGTCGACGACCTGCCCACGCCGCGCCTGGTCACCCTGAACCTGGATCCCAAGGCCCCGCCGACCGCCGACACCCTGGACCGCGCCCTGAAGATCGCCGGGGTCGACGCCACGGTCGACGACCACAGCCGCTGGATCGCCGACATCGAGCGCGCCGCCAACCTGGCGCGGCTGGCGGCCCTGGGCGTCTTCGCCCTGATCGCCGCGGCGACGGCGGCCGTCATCGCCTTCGCCACCCGGGCAGGCCTGGCCGCCCGCCGTGACGTTATCGAGGTGCTGCACTTCTCCGGGGCCGAGCAGGGCTTCATCACGGGCCTGTTCCAGAACCGCTTCGCGACCATGGGCGCGCTGGCGGGCTTGCTGGGGGGCGCGAGCGCGGCCATCATCGGCGCCGTTGCACGCTATTTCGGCGGCGGCGCGGGGGTTGCGCCGGTTCTGCCCTTGGCCTGGATCGATCTGTTGGCCGCCCTGCCCGCGCCGGTGGTGGCGGCCCTGATCGCCGGCCTCTCGGCCCGTCTGGCGGCGTCGCGCATCGTGGGGGAGATGCCGTGAAGACTCGAACGCTATGAAAACGCTGGCCGCGCTGTTTATCGCGCTGATGATCTGGGGCCTTGGGCTCCTGGCCTTCACCGGCCGCGTGGACCAGTCGACTCCAGCGCCCGAGCCGCCCACCGCCGACGGCGTCGTCGTGCTGACCGGCGCCTCGAACGTGCGCCTGGAAGCCGCCACCCGCCTCCTGGAAGAGGGCAAGGGCAAGCGTCTGCTGATCTCCGGCGTCAATCGCGAGGCTACCCGCGCCGACGTCCAGACGGTGACCAAGGCCGTCAAGCCGATCTACGACTGCTGCGTGGACCTAGGCTTCACCGCCGCCAACACCGTGGGCAACGCGCTGGAGACCGCCGAATGGGCCAAGTCCAAGGGCTATAAGAGCCTGATCGTGGTGACGGCCGACTACCACATGCCGCGCTCGATGCTGGAGCTCAGCGCCGCCATGCCGGGCGTCAAACTCTCGCCCTACCCGGTCAAGACCGACCTGAACGCCCATCGCTGGTGGAAGACCAGCATCAGCGCCCGGCGGATGATCGTGGAATACTGCAAGTACCTGGCGATCCTGGGCCGTGAGGCGTTTCTAGGACTCGGCCCGAAGGAGAAGGCCGCCCCGGCGGCGAAGGAAGCGTCTTGATCTATCTGCGTTCGTTCCTGTTCCAGCTGTTCTTCTGGCTGTGGTCCATCGGGACGGCGATCCTGATGATCGCCACCTATCCCCTGCCGCGACGCGTCAATACCTGGTCGCTGACCACCTGGGCCAAGGGCCTGATCTGGGGCCTGCGCTGGCTGGCCGACGTCAAGGTCGAGGTGCGCGGCGTCCGACCGACCGGAAACGCCCTGGTCGCGCCCAAGCACCAGTCGATGTTCGACGTCTTCAGCCAGTTCGCCCTGCTGCCCGACGCCTGCTTCGTGATGAAGAAGGAGCTGCTGATGGTGCCGCTGTTCGGCTGGCATGGTCTGAAGGCCGGCATGCTGGTCGTCGATCGCGGCGGCCACTCGACCGCGCTGAAGAAGCTGGTCCGCGACGCCGTCGAACGCATGAAGGAGACGCGCCAGATCGTGATCTTCCCGGAAGGCACCCGCGGCGCCGTCGGCCAGCCCGGCGAGTACAAGCCGGGCATCGCCGCGCTTTACCGCGAGCTGAACATGCCCGTCACGCCGCTGGCGCTGAACTGCGGCAGCCACTGGAACAAGGGCTTCGTCGTCAAGCCGGGCACGATCGTCTTCGACTATCTCGAGCCCATCCCCGCCGGCCTGAAGCGCGGCGAGTTCATGCGCGAGCTGCAGACCCGGATCGACACGGCCACCAAGGCGCTGGAAGACTCCGGCGTCTAGGTCGGCTCGATCGCCTCGACCATCTTGAGCAGCTTCTCCATCGCGTGATCACGCACGCCGTCCTCGCGCAGGTGCAGGACGAGGTCGGTGAGGTACTCGATGTTGCGGCCCGATAGGCCTTTGGCGCCGGCGATCAGCTGCGCCTGCTGCTCCAGGGTTAGCGCCCCGGCCCACTGGCTGTGTTTCATGTCGGATAGGAAGACCAGCGCCGGGACCTTGCCGTTCCCGTCGATCTTCACGTCGCGCCAGGTCTCGAAATAGGTCTCGGTCGGCTGTTCGCGTTCACGCAAGTAAGCGTAGACCTCTTCCCACTCGGCCGCCGCCACGCGGTAGGCCATGCCACGCACCGCGCCGCCGGGGGCCAGACCCAGCACCAGGCCAGGGCGCTCGTAGGTGCCCCGGTGATGCACCGAATAGATGCAGAAGGCGCGCCGCCGGCCGTGGAGCACGGCCGTTCTTCGGTCTATGAACGGGAACCCGGGCCGCCACATGAGCGATCCGTATCCGAACACCCAGCGATCTTCGCTGTCGCCTGCCAAACCCATTCTCGATCCCGACTGGACGCGCCCTATACATGACCCATAACGACGCCCGCCCGTCCCGCAAAGCCCGCCGCAGCCGCCTCTTCACACCTTTCATCCTCGCTGCCCTCGTGGCGGGCGGCTGGAGCTATGGCTGGTTCTGGCTGCGCGGCCAGGCCGAGCAGCGGATGGACGCCCAGGCGGCCGACCTGAAGTCGCGCGGCTATGACCTGTCGTGGAGCGCCCGCACCTTCCACGGCTTCCCGTTCCGCATGAATGTCGACCTGGCCAACGCCCGCGTCGCCGAGCCCACCGGCTGGGCTGTCCGCGCCCCGGTGCTGAAGGGCGAAGCCGAGATCTTCGACCTGACCCACTGGGTGCTGGTCGCGCCGCAGGGTGTGGTCATGACCCGGCCCGAGGCGGGCGACGTCACCATCACCGGCGACGCCCTGCGGGCCAGCATCTCGCACGTCACCGAATATCCGCCCCGCGTCTCGGTCGAGGGCGCCAAGCTGATCTTCGCCCCCGCACCGGGCGCCAAGCCGTTCCAGCTGATCTCGGCCGACAAGATGCAGCTGCACCTGCGCGGCGGCCCCGAGGACCAGGGCGCGATCTTCTTCAAGGCCGACGGCGCCAAGACCGCGTTCACCGGCCTGCTGGGCCGCCTGGCCCAGGACAAGACCGCCTCGCTGCTGCTGGAGACCCGCCTGTCGCACGTCTCGTATCTGCGCGGCCGCAACTGGGAAGCCGCCGTCAAGCGCTGGAGCGAGGCCGGCGGCCAGATCAGCGTGCAGCAGAGCCAGCTGCTGGCCGGCGACGCCGAGGGCAAGGCCAAGTCGGGCGTGCTGTCGGTCGACGACAAGGGCCGCGTGACCGGCTCGCTGAACGTGGCGCTCAAGGAACGCGCCGATCTTTCGCAGCCGATCCGGACGCCCGAACAGGCCCTGGCGGCCGCCGCCCAGGCCGTCGGCCAGGAGCCGGTGATCGAGGCCGACCTCAAGTTCGAGAACGGCCGGACCTATCTGGGCGTCATCGATACGGGGCCGGCGCCGACCGTTTATTGATCGAGCAATGATCGCCAGGCACGCAATTTTCTTCCCGTGAAGGCTGGCTATTGCGTGTTTGGCGGCAAAGACTATGGTCCCGCCTCCAATTTCGGGGAAGAACATGGGCAGCGACGCGACGGTGGCCACGCCGTCTCTCGAAGAGGTTCGATGGCGGCTCGACGCCATCGACACTGAACTCCTGAAGCTGCTGGACGAGCGCGCCGGCCTGGCCAGCGCCGTCGCGGCCGCCAAGCGCGCTTCCGGCGACACCGGCTTTGGCCTGCGCCCCGGCCGCGAGGCCCAGATCATTCGCAAGATGCTGGCCGCGCCGCGCACGGGCGCCGGCGACGCCCTGGTTATCCGCATCTGGCGCGAGATCATGGCAGACAACCTGGCGCGCCAGGGTCCCTATCAACTGGGCGTCTTCGGTGGCCGCGAGGCCGCTCGCACCGTCGAGCTGACCCGCCTGCGCTTCGGCACGGCGCCACGCCTGTCGATCGTGCCCACCGCCCAGGACGCCCTGGCCATCGCCCGCGCGCCCTGGGGCGTCGCCGTCCTGCCGCTGGCCGCCGACACGCCGTGGTGGGGCCGCCTGCTGGCCGAGCCCAAGCTGAAGGTGTTCGCCGCCCTGCCGTGCCTGGCCACCTGGGGTCCGCAAGCCGCCCTGGCCGTGGCGGAGGTCGAGGTCGAGCCCACCGGCGGCGACCAGACCTTCTGGGTCACCGACTCGGCCAAGAGCGCCGAGGCCATCGTCGAGGCCCTGAGCCAGACCGACGTCGCCGCCGAACTGATCGCCGACGCCGGCGGCCTGAAGCTGTTCTCGCTGTCGGGCTTCTTCCAGCCCCAGGACGAACGCCTGGCCCGCGCCCCCGGCGACCTTACGGGCGTCATCGGGGCTGCGCCCGAACAGTTCGACGTGTAAGAGACGCCTTCCGTAAGACCGAGTAGTTCGATGACCACCGATCGCTTCGCCGCGCCCCGTCCTGTCCCGAAACCCGGCATCATGGACATCCATGCCTATGTCGGCGGCAAGTCGAAGGTCGAAGGCATCGCCCATCCGGTGAAGCTGTCGAGCAACGAGAACATCCTGGGCAGCAGCGACAAGGCCAAGGACGCCTATCGCAACGCCGTCGACCGGATGCACATCTATCCGGACGGCAAGGCCGGCATCCTGCGCGCCGCCGTGGCTGAACGCTTCAAGCTGGAGCCCGAGCGCCTGACCTTCGGCGACGGCAGCGACGAGATATTCGCCCTGCTTTGCCAGGTGTATCTGGAGCCCGGCGACAACATCGTCCAGGGCGAGCACGGCTTCGCCGCGTACGCCATCGGGGCCCGCGCCTGCCAGGCCGAGGTGCGGATGGCCAAGGAGATCAACCACCGCATCGACATCGAAGAGACGGTCAAGTGCGTCGACGAGCGCACGCGTCTGGTGTTCATCGCCAACCCCGCCAACCCGACCGGCACCTGGCTGACGGGTGAGGAGATCCGCGCCCTGCACGCGGCGCTGCCGCCATCGGTGATCCTGGTGCTGGACGGCGCCTATTCGGAATTCTGCAGCGATCCGCGCTTCGAGGACGGCCTGGACCTGGCCCGCACCGCCGAGAACGTGATCGTCACCCGCACCTTCTCGAAGCTGCACGGCCTGGCCGCGCTTCGGGTGGGCTGGGGTTATGCCCCGACGCACATCATCGAGCCGATCGAGCGCATCCGTCCGCCGTTCAACACCTCGATCCCCGGCCAGGAAGCCGCCGTCGCGGCCCTGTTCGACGACGAGTTCCAGGCCCGCTCGCTGGCGCTGGTCGAGCAGTGGCGGCCGTGGCTGGCCCAGCAGTTGGGCGGCCTGGGCCTTGAGGTGACGCCGTCGGCGGCCAATTTCGTGCTGGCCACCTTCCCGACCACGCCCGGCAAGACCGCCCGCGAGGCCGAGGCCTTCCTGGCGTCGAAGGGCTACCTGGTCCGCGCCGTCGGCAACTACAATCTGCCCGACGCGATCCGGATCACCATCGGCCTGGAAGAGCAGAACCGCGCCGTCGTGGATCTGCTCGCCGAGTTCATGGGGCGCTAGATGTCGGTCCCGGGCATCCTCTACCCCAAGCTCACCGTCATCGGCTGCGGCCTGATCGGCGGGTCGGTGATCCGCGCGGCGCGTGAGCATGGCGTCGTCGGCGAGGTCACCGTGGCCGACGCCAGCGAGGCCAATCGCGCCCGCGTCGTCGAACTGGGCATCGCCGAGCACGTCACCGGCGATATCGCACAAGCGGTGAAGGACGCCGACCTGGTGGTCATCGCCACGCCGGTGCTGTCGATCCCTGAGCTGGCCGCCGTGGTGATCCCGGCCATGAAGGCCGGCGCCACCCTGACCGACGTCGGCTCGACCAAGGCCAATGTCGCGGAAGCCTTCCGCGCCCAGGACCTGTCGAAGATCTACGCCATCCCCGGCCACCCGATCGCCGGCACCGAGCAGTCGGGTCCGGACTCCGGTTTCGCCGAGCTGTTCGAGAACCGCTGGACGATCCTGACGCCCTTCGAGAGCGACGACGAGCACTATGCCGCCGCCGTCGCCCAGCTGTCGGCCTTCTGGCGCGCCTTCGGGGCCCAGGTCGAGCTGATGGAGGAAAAGCATCACGACCTGGTGCTGGCCGTCGTCAGCCACCTGCCCCACCTGATCGCCTACACGATCGTCGGCAGCGCGGCCGACCTTGAGAACGTCACCGAGAACGAGGTCATCAAGTACTCGGCCTCGGGCTTCCGCGACTTCACCCGCATCGCCGCCAGCGACCCGACCATGTGGCGCGACATCTTCGTGGCCAACAAGGACGCGGTGCTGGAGATGCTGGGCCGCTTCACCGAAGACCTGCAGGCCATGAGCCGCGCGATCCGCTGGGGCGACGCCGACACCCTGCACGCCCACTTCACGAGAACCCGCGCTATCCGCCGGGGCATCGTCGCGGCGGGCCAGGAAAGCGCCCTGCCGAACTTCGGGCGCGATCGCGGCAAGAGCTGACAGGCCGTGCGCCCTGTGCCCTCCTAGCCACACCAGCTCAACTTCCGCGTCATCCCCACTAGCTCTCATCCGGAGAACGCTGTAATCGCCCGCCTCCCGAAGGATGAGGACCATGGCGCACAAAGCCCCAGTCAATTCGCAACTGTTCATCATGCTCGACCGCCAGGTCGAGTACGCGAACACGTGCGCGTTGGAGGGGATCACGGTCTAGGGTTCGACTGAACTCGGGAAGTCCGAAAAAGCCCCTCCTGGCCGTGAGCCGGAGGGGTTTTTCGTTTGTGCGGAAACACTTGCCGGCCCTGACGCCAGGAGGGGAAGCAAGAGGAGAGAAGCCGATGAGCGGCTTCATGCATATCGAAAGCGAGGGTGCGCCGATCAAGGCGTGGACCCAAGGCGTCCCGATCGAGGACTCCGCCCTGAAGCAGCTGCGCAACGTCGCCAGCCTGCCGTTCATCCACAAGCACGTGGCGGTGATGCCGGACGTGCACTGGGGCATGGGCGCGACCGTGGGCTCGGTGATCCCGACCTACAAGGCGATCATCCCGGCGGCGGTGGGTGTCGACATCGGCTGCGGCATGATGGCGGTGCGCACCTCGATCCGGGCCGAGCACCTGCCCGACAACCTGTTCGGCATCCGCTCGGACATCGAAGCCGCCGTGCCGCACGGCCGGACCGACAACGGCGGGCGCAACGACAAGGGCGCCTGGCAGGTCGAGCCGCCGACCATCGCGGCCGAGAAGTGGGCAGGCCTGAAGGACGGCTACGACGACATCGTCGCCCGCAACCCGAAGGCGGCGCACCAACGCGGCTATGGTCACCTGGGCACGCTGGGCACGGGCAACCACTTCGTGGAGCTGTGCCTGGACGAGGCGGGCGATGTCTGGGTGATGCTGCACTCGGGTTCGCGGGGCGTGGGCAACCGGTTCGGGACGTTCTTCATCGAACGGGCCAAGCACGAGATGCGCCGGTGGTTCATCAACCTGCCTGACGAGGACCTGGCCTACTTCGCCGAAGGCAGCGACGGCTTCAACGACTACGTGCGGGCCGTGGCCTGGGCGCAGAAGTACGCGCTGGCCAACCGTGAAGTGATGATGGACCAGGTGCTGGGCGTGCTGAAGCGCACGTTCCCGGACCTGGCCGTGACCGAGCATGCGGTGAACTGCCACCACAACTACGTGTCGCGGGAAAAGCACTTCGGCAAGGACGTCTACCTGACCCGGAAGGGCGCGGTGTCGGCCAAGGCCGGTGAGCTGGGCATCATCCCGGGCTCGATGGGCGCCAAGTCGTTCATCGTGCGCGGCAAGGGTGAGCCGGACTCGTTCTGCACGTGCTCGCACGGCGCCGGGCGGGCGATGAGCCGGAACGAAGCCAAGCGCCGGTTCACCCTCGAAGACCACGTGGCGGCCACCGCCGGCGTCGAATGCCGGAAGGACGCCGACGTGATCGACGAAACGCCGATGGCCTACAAGGACATCGACGCGGTGATGGCCGCCCAGGCCGACCTGGTCGATATCGTGCACACCCTGCGTCAGGTGGTGTGCGTGAAGGGATAGATCTCGCCGGACGTCATCGGGCGTCCGGCGAGCATTTTGACCGGACATGAGCTCTCAGCCTCACGCGGCCAGCGCCGCTGAAGGTGTGTGGGGAGGCGACGGAGCGGCCGGGCGAACCCGGAGACCGTGATGGTTTGTGTGTTTCGGCTCGCTTACCGCTCCGCCAGGTTGTTCTTGCCCGTGAGGATGGGAGGCGTGAGCGTATTTCAGCTCGGGTCCCCACTAGCCCCCGGACGGGCGCGGACCAAGTCGATCGGCTACATCCGTCTCGACCCCGACGATCCACGATAGGCGGCTTGTACGATCACCGCCCTGTCGCTCCGCTTGCGGCTTTGACCCCAGAGACTGCCCGTTCGCCAACCGATCCGCCTAAAGAGTACGGATGGAGCGACTTTCGAGCCTCCAGGAACCGCCAGCGGCCCCGCTCAACCTAGCCCCGCCGCCGTTTTGGGCCGGATCCAA
Organism: Caulobacter sp. GW821-FHT11E11; assembly: GCF_058808315.1. Classification (NCBI taxonomy): domain Bacteria; kingdom Pseudomonadati; phylum Pseudomonadota; class Alphaproteobacteria; order Caulobacterales; family Caulobacteraceae; genus Caulobacter; species Caulobacter sp. GW821-FHT11E11. The sequence goes on along the minus strand of NZ_JBXARO010000002.1, from coordinate 145,948 downwards.
ACGCCCTCCCCCGCGACGGGGATGGCTATGATTGTGCGGCGGGTTTGAGCGCGGATCATTCAGCGAGGTCTAAAATCGACAAGCGCTTGATTTCGTTGCGTTCGATCTCGCGAATTCCGAGGATAGAGGCGGCCCAATCCCCATAGCCAGCCCGGCGGAGCCCCTAAATCTCCTTAGCCTTCCGCCTTGGAAGAGCATGAGCACCGACCAAGGTCGGCCTTCGACCCAAGTCGGACTTTGACCTCAATGCAGCAACGGCTCCGCGCTCGTCTCCCATTTACGCCCGGCAGGGTGCATGGTCTGGGTGGCTGAGGCCAATAAGCGACCGGCACGGTCGTAGAGGTGCGAACAGCGCGCGATCTCTTCCTCAAGCATCTCATTTAGGCCAGGCCACCGAGCCGCGACGTCGCGGCCGTTGCGATGATGCACTAGGAGCACCTCCCCGGTCGGCTCTATGATCAGGGTTCCACTAGACGACCACCCAACCATTCCACCGATGGCGAGCGCGTCTTCGTCCAAACCGTCGGGTCGTTCGATGGTGTTGCCGTAATCCAGGCTGATAGGCTGCCCGAGAGGATCGGTCGAGTCGCGGCAAAGTTGGCCGACAAAACCGTAGAGGCTGATTTCAAAGAGGCGCGCGCCATTACCCACCAAGCAGAGAAAGTCGCTGTAGCTCCTAGGCACCTTTCGGCCCAGATCACGCTCGAGAGTTCTAACCTGTTGGGGTGCGAGGGCAGGATAAATCCTGTGCAGGTAAGCCATCGGGGCTTCGAAAGGCTTGTGGCAGAGCAATACGCCGCCGTTGAGCGTCACCGGACGTGCGTCGATCCCTTCCGACAGCAAAGCCAGTAACTGGTCACGGGTCATCTCATCTACCTTGGCGCTAGCACCAGAGCCTTAGCAGCTTTGCGGCTGCTCACCACCCCGAACAGACCTGCGCCGCCTCGGCTTTCCGGCATGACGCCCAAGGTCAGGTTTGAGGCGCGGGCTTCATTTCCACACCCGACCAAGTCGGACCTGGTTCCCCCGCGCCCCGTAGTTGCTCTGGTCGGGGTACCATTTTATCTCAGCATGATGGCGCGAGCGGTATTCAACCCAACTAGACGAAATCGAAACATCGGCACCTCAAAACAGGGGCTCGGTCAGGACAATCGCCTCGTCATTCCAGACCCACTGACCTCGTCTCGGACGTGGAAGGAACGGCTGAACCGCCACCAGCAGATCCAGAGGGTCGTTGGCGGCAGGGAGGTCATCTTTATCGTCGAAGAAACCAGTGGTGGTTGCGTTCACGCCTGCTCAGTCGATGACGTCAGGCACATGCTCGCCAATATACCAATGATGGACTGGGAGGGCTTGGAGACCTTCGTGCTTCGTCAGTCCACGCGGAAGCAGAGGACTCTCAGTCCGGCTTGGGGACGCCTCCTGTATTACGCGGATCTAGGTCTTCCAGCGCGCGCCAGCAAACGGATCGGTCCCGCCCTTCTGCTAGAGGCGGTCGATTGTGACGCTCCGCTCAAATGGTCAAGCTCGCTAGATCCTGACGATCAGGCTGAGCTGGAACGCCTCAGGCAGGATGGCCATGCCATAGAGCGCGTCGGGCGCCGACATGTGTTCTCGATAAGCGCGAAGGCAACAAGGGCGACACAGCTTTACCGCACGCTGCTCCATGAGATCGGACACTGGGTGGATTGGCTCGAAAAGGTGGAACGTCCCGCCGCAAGTGGCGGCGATTTCGATAGCCTATATGACGCCTACTTCCAGCGCCCCAAGGATGAACGTGAAGCCTTCGCCCACCGATATGCGGATGAGGCACGTGAACGCCTACAGCGGTGCGGCGTGATCCCCTTCGATCGGATCGAGCTTCAGCCGAGCGTGTAGCTGATGTCCGTGCAGCGCTGGAGGCTGACAAGCCTATACGGGCCAAGATGCTCGCGTATTGGAACGAGGGCTTCAGCGAGCACGAGAACGTCGTGAGGGCAGTGCTGTCCTGACGTCCGCTAGCTACCCATGGCGGACATTCCAAGCAGCCGCTCTTCAAACCCTCTCTCCCAGGGAGAGGGTTTCAGGTGGAGTCCGCTCGCGAGACCGGGCGGCGTTTCACATTCCGCCCCAGCTTCTCACCAAGCATTGTTACAGCATCTTGCGACTCCGTCATTTGTCGGACATATATTATCTACGTTGTGAGATTTGATCCCGAGATATGGGACTACATGACGTGGAGAGCTGAACCGGGAAAACCGGGAGCCTCGGGTTGGAAACATCAGGGGCGCGGCTGGACCGGCCCTGTCTGGAGGTCCTCATGTCGCCGTCCAAATCGGGCTGGAAATCGGGCTGTTCGCTGCTGGCCCTGGCAATTGTAGGCGCAATGGCCGCCACGAGCGCGCAGGCTCAAACACAAGACAACACCGTCGACGAAGTGGTCGTCACGGGCTTTCGCGAGAGCCTGAAGAGCGCCCTGAACGTCAAGCGCCAGTCCTCGGGCGTGGTCGACGCCATCAAGGCCGAGGACATCGCCGACTTCCCCGACGCCAACCTGGCCGAGTCCATCCAACGGGTGCCGGGCGTGTCGATCACCCGAGTCGCCGGCGAGGGCCGCACGATCACCGTGCGCGGCCTGCCGCCGAACTTCACCCGCGTGCGCATCAACGGCATGGAGGCCCAGTCGACCAGCGGCGCCACCACCAGCGACCGCGGCGCCAACCTGGGCCGGGGCTTCGACTTCAACACCTTCGCCTCGGAGCTGTTCAGCGGCATCACGGTGCGCAAGAGCGCCCAGGCCGAGGTGATCGAGGGCTCGCTGGGCGCCACGGTCGACCTGGAGACCGCTCGCCCGCTGGACCAGAAGGGCCTGACCTTCGTGCTGGGCGCGGCCGGCAGCTATACCGACTTGGCCAAGAAGGTCGATCCGCGCTTCACCGCCGTGCTGGGCAACCGCTGGAGCGGCGCGTTCGGCGAGTTCGGGGCCCAGGCCTCGGTGGCCTACAGCAAGCGTCGCTACCTGGAAGACCAGTGGGGCTCGGGCGGCTGGAACCCGGCCACGGTCGACGGCGGCTTCTGCACGCCCGTCGGTCGCCCCGTGCAGAACCCGGTCGACAACGCCGCCAACGGCACCGACGCCGCCAACTGCGCGACCGGCGTGCCGCGCCCGGCCGCCAATGACACCGTCTTCGACCAGGCCAACCGCTCGACCGTCTTCTTCCCCCGCCTGCCCCGCTATGGCCGCTTCCACCACAATCAGGAGCGCACCGGCGCGACCCTGGCCCTGCAATGGAAGCCGACCTCGCGCACCTCGCTGAGCTTCGACGCCCTGTATTCGAACTACGACGTCAAGCGTGAGGAGAACTGGCTGGAGGGCTTCTCGTTCGCCCGCGCCATCAGCCAGAACGGCAAGCCACAGACGGCGGTGCGCGAGCTGATCCTGCGCAACGCCGGGACCAGCCACACCGCGGGCGTCAATCTGGGCCAGACCGTCTATGACGTCGACTTCGCCCGCTTCGACGGCGTCGACGTGCGCTCCGACACCCAGCACGACGAGTTCCAGAACGTCTTCCAGCAGTACACGCTGGCGGGCACGCACGAGCTGACCGACAAGATCACGGTCAAGGGCCTGATCGGCTACTCGAAGTCGGACTACGACCAGCCGATGACGACGACGATCATGTTCCAGCGTCCCAACACCAGCATGACGATCGACTTCCGCAAGGATCGCGACCAGCCGACCATCACCCACGGCTTCGACGTCACCGACGCGGCCCAGTACAGCTTCGCCGCCCCCAATGCCGAGGTGCGGCTGTCGCAGATCTTCACGACCAACATCTACAAGACCATCGACCTGAACCTGGCCTGGGCCGTCGACGACGCCCTGACCGTCAAGGTCGGCGGCCACTATGACGAGTTCTCGTTCGACACCTCGGCCTTCCAGCGGCCGAACAACTTCCTGGTGCCCAGCTTCACCTCGGCCGAGCTGAAGAACCTGACCAAGGTGGTCAGCGGCTTCGGCGGCCACGGCATCAATTCGGGCGTCTTCCCGTCCGCCTGGGCGACGATCGACTACGACAAGTTCGTCGGCAACCAGAACCTCTACAGCCAGTCGGGCCTGTACAACCTGGTCAACAACTACGGCGGCATCCGCCGGGTGGACGAGAAGGTCACCTCGGCCTTCATCCAGGCCGACCTGCGCACCGAGATCGCCGGCGTGCCCGTGCGCGGCGACGTCGGCTTCCGCTTCGCCCGCACCGAGCTGGAGTCGCGCGGCTACCAGATCGGCCTGACCCCGCAGCAGGTCACCGCCGAGCACAGCTACAACGACGTCCTGCCCTCGGTGAACGTCGCGGTCGACGTCACGCCCGACATCGTCCTGCGCCTCTCGGGCGCCAAGACCGTGTCACGGCCCGAGCTGGGCTTCCTGACGCCCGGCGGCAGCCTGAACCTGACGGGCACGCCGTCGATCACCTCGGGCAACCCGACCCTGGACCCGATCCGCGCCTGGACGGCCGATGTCGGCGCCGAATGGTACTTCGCCCCCGGCGCCATCCTCAGCGTCGGCCTGTTCTACAAGGACATCGAGACCTACGTTCAGAACCAGTCCCAGCAGCTGACCTTCCGCCAGACCGGCCTGCCGCTGGCCCTGCTGGGCGCGTCGGGCGTCGATCCGGACAACACCCCGATCACCGTCACCCGCCCGCTGAACACCCCGGGCGGCCCGCTGAAGGGCTTCGAGGTCAACTACCAGCAGGCCTTCACCTTCCTGCCGGGACCGCTCAGCCACACTGGCGCGCTGTTCAACTACACCTATGTCGACAGCCAGATCGACTACTTCCTGGCGGCTGGCGGCATCACCACCAACGACCTGATCGGCCTGTCCAAGAACGCCTACAACGCCACGCTCTACTACGAAGACAGCAAGTTCAGCGCCCGCGTCTCGGCCTCGTACCGCGACAAGTCGATCGTCGCCTTGCCGGCCAATAACCCGCTGCAGGACCTGGAGGGCTACTCGCCCAACCTGACCTTCGACATGGCCGCCTCGTACCAGATCGGCGAGCACCTCAAGCTGTCACTGGAAGGCCTGAACATCCTGGACCGCTTCAACCGGCAGTTCATCGACTCCGACCGCGACAGCACCTTCGTCTACACCCACACCGGGCGGCAGTTCAGCCTGGGCCTGCAGTACAAGTTCTAGGCTGCCGGGGACGGGCTTTCGGGCCCGTCCTTTCCTGCCCCAATCGGGAAATAAGCCCGCAACAATCTGGGGCCATTCCAGCGATCCAGGGACTTAACCCCGGAAGGAAACACCCTCTATGCGCCGCACGCTTCTCGTCGCGCTCGCTTCGCTCACCACGGTCGCCGCCGCCGGCGTCGCCATGGCCCAGGACGGCGGCCCGCCTTCCGGTCCGCGCCAGATGCCGGCTCCGGAAGACGTCTTCAAGCGCTGGGACACCAACAGCGACGGCGTCGTCGACAAGGCCGAATGGACCGGCGCCGGCCGGCCGGAAGACCGCTTCGCCATGATCGACGCCGACAAGGACGGCAAGGTCACCCTGGCCGAGCTGAAGACCGCCTTCGAACAGATGCGCGCCCGCCGCGCCCAGCAGGGCGAAGGCCCGCCTCCCGGCCCGCCGCCGGAAGGCGCTCCGCCGCAGAACTAGGCGCGCTTCCAAGAGCCGCTGCGAACGCCGCCCGATACCCTCGGGCGGCGTTTTGCATTTCCGGGCAATACCGGTAACAAAGCTTGTGACAACGCTGTCGTTCATGCAGTAGCTTCACCATCAAGGCGCACGGTCGATGCGCCATGGAGGAAGCGTTGATGATCCGTATGGCCGCCCTGTCGTTCGCCTCGTTGCTTGTGCTGGCCAGCGCCGCCAATGCCGAGGACGCGCCCCGCCCTATCCGCCTGAACCAGACCGGCCTCGAGGCCAACGGCCCCAAGCGCGCCGTGCTGGCCGATGCTTCCAAGACCCCGCTGGACTGGACCCTGCTGGACGCGTCAGGCGCCGTGGTCGTCCAGGGCAAGACCAAGGTGTTCGGCGACGACGCCGCGTCCGGCGAGCATGTCCACCAGATCGACTTCTCGGCCTTCCGCAAGACCGGCGACGGTTACCGCCTGAGGGTCGGCGCCGCCGAGAGCCGCCCCTTCGCCCTGCGCGCCAGGCCCGACGGCAAGCTGACCCGCGCCGCCCTGTCGTTCTTCTACCAGCAGCGCGCCAGCGTCCCGATCGAGGCCCGCTTCGTCGAGCGTCCGGACCTGGCTCGCCCCGCCGGCCACGCGCCGGACAAGGCCACCTGCTTCGACCTCGCCGACGAGCGCGGCCAGGTCTGGCCGGGCTGCGACTACACCCTGGACGCCAGCGACGGCTGGTATGACGCCGGCGACCACGGCAAATACGTCGTCAACGGCGGCATCTCGGTCTGGACCCTGGTCAATGCCTATGAGCGCGCGGCCGTGCTCAAGCGCCCCGGCGCGCTGAAGGCCCTGGGCGACGGCTCGCAGGCCTTGCCGGAGAACGCCAACGGCGTGCCCGACATCCTGGACGAGGCCCGCTTCGAACTGAGCTTCCTGCTGGCCATGCAGGTCCCGGACGGCAAGACCCTGCAGGTCCCGGTCGGCCGGCAGAAGTCCGACGGCAAGCTGAAGCTGACCGCCGTCGACGCCTCGGGCATGGCTCACCAGAAGATCGCCGACCGCTACTGGACCGGCCTGCCGACCGCGCCAGCCGACGATAAGCAGGTGCGCTATCTCTACTTCCCGACCACGGGCGCGACCCTGAACCTGGCCGCTGTCGCCGCCCAGGCCGCACGGGTGTGGAAGACCATCGACCCGGCCTTCTCGGCCCGGTGCCTGGACGCCGCCCGCCGCGCCTTCGCCGCTGCTCGCCGCAATCCCGAGATCTATCAGCTGGGTTCGTTCACCGGCTCTGGCGGCTATGGCGACGGTGATTTGACCGACGAGTTCTACTGGGCCGCCGCCGAGCTCTATGCCGCCAGCGGGGACGCCGACGCCGAGAAGGTGCTGCGCGCCTCGCCGCTGTTCCTGGCCTCTCCGACCGCCGGCGCGCGGCCGACCGGCGACCTGGGCTGGAGCTCGGTCGGCGCGCTAGGCACGATCACCCTGGCGCTGGCGCCCAATGGCCTCAAGCCCGCCGAGATCGCCCAGGCCCGCGCCAACCTGGTCGCCACCGGCGGTAGGTATCTGTCCGACGATATCAGCCAGGGCTACGCCCTGCCCTATGCCGCGCCGGGCTATCCGTGGGGCTCGAACAGCTCGGTGCTGAACCGCGCCGTGGTGCTGGGCCTGGCCTACGACTTCACGGGCGAGATCGCCTATCGCTTCGGCGCGGTCGACGCGATGGACTATGTCCTCGGCCGCAACCCGCTGGACCGCTCGTACGTCACCGGCTTCGGCGCGCGGGCGATGCAGAACCCGCACCACCGCTTCTGGGCCAAGCAGGCCAACGCGGCCTATCCCGCCCCGCCGGCCGGCGTGGTCTCGGGCGGGCCCAACTCGACGAACATGGGCGACGACGTGGCCAAGGACATGAAGGGCCAGTGCAAGCCGCAGACCTGCTGGACCGACGACTACCGCGCCTTCACCCAGAACGAGGTGGCGATCAACTGGAACGCCCCACTGGTCTGGGCCTCGGCGTTCCTGGACGATACCGCCCGCTAGCGCTGGACGAAGGACCGCGGCTCAGGGTCCCGATCCTGCGCCCAGGCATAGGCGCCGACGCTGGCGACGCCGCCCACGGCGATGGCCAGGGCCGCGCCGGCCGCCAGCCAGTTGGGTCCCAGGCTCCAGCGCTGGGCAGGTGGCGCGTGGCCGGGCGCCGCCTCGAAGATCCAGCGATAGCCGATCGCCGGCACCGTCTCGATGAAGCGCGGCGCGCGGTCATCGTCGCCCAGCGCCTTGCGCAGATCGGCCACCGCCTGGTTCAGCGCGACGTGCGAGCCTTCGTCCCGGTCCCAGACCGTCTCGATCAGGTGATCGCGCGAGGCCGTCAGGCCGGGCCGCTCAGCCAAGGTCATCAGCAGGTCGAAGGTCCGGGGCTCCAGATGGCTGGCCCCGCCGGGCGCGCGCACGCGGCGGCTCTCGACGTCGATGGTGACGTCGCCAAACGCCATGCGAGGGGTTTCCGTCAGAACTTGCACGCGACGATCGACTCCCTTGGGTTTCGGGCCGGCATGTAGGGAACAATCTGAGGCGCAATTAGGTCCGAACCTTTCGCCGAGTTTCCCGGACTTGAGTACGCAGGCGAGCCGGGCTAAACGAAGCGTCCCTTTGGCGGGCGTAGTTCAGAGGTAGAACGCAAGCTTCCCAAGCTTGATGTCGGGGGTTCGATTCCCCCCGCCCGCTCCAAGGCCTCCCACATCGCGTTGACGACCTCCCGCTTCGGGCGCACGATCACTTCAAACAGACGTTTGGGGAGAAACGTGATGGCCGACGGCGAAGATCATCCGCGCGCTAAATTCCACGCGATGACCGACGGCACGCCCGAGGACTGGGGCATCATCGCTGGCGCGTCGGTGGAGTTCGGCCGCGAGTTGCCCACCCGACTGATCACGCACCTGAACCTCTTGAAGGGCGACTGCGGCGGCTTCGCCATCGATCGGCTGGACCACAGCCTGCAGACCGCCACCCGCGCCCACCAGGCCGGCGAGGACGAGGAATATGTCGTCTGCGCCCTGCTGCACGACATCGGCGACATCCTGGGCCCGCGCAATCACGCCGACATCGCCGCCGCCATCCTCCAGCCCTTCGTGTCGGAGCGGAACCACTGGATGGTGGCCCACCACGCGATCTTCCAGGGCTACTACTTCTTCCACCACCTGGGCCTGGACCGCGACATGCGCGACCAGTTCCGGGGCCATCCCGACTTCGAGCACACGGCCAAGTTCTGCCACGTGTACGACCAGGAGGCCTTCGACCCGAACTTCGAGTCGATGCCCCTGGAAGCCTTCGAACCCATGCTGCAGCGGGTGATGAGCGTGCCGAAACGCTCGATCTACCTCCGGGCGGCGGCAGCGGCAGAGTAGGCTTTTAAGCCTACTCCACCCGCTCGGCCTTGATGCCCAGCTTGGCCAGTTGCGCCTGCACGCTCTCCGGCCCCACCAGGTGACCCGAGCCGACGGCGACGAAGCTGACGCCCGAACCGGCCAGCTTGGTCTTCAGCTGCTTGGCCCAGTCCTGGTTGCGCTTGACGATCAGCAGTTCGTAGAGCTCGGGATAGTCGGCCTTCATCTCCGAGACGAACTCGCTCTCCAGGCTGGCCAGGTCGCCGGCGGCCCAGGCGGTGACCATCTTGTCGATCTTGGCGACGCCCTCGTCGACGTCGTCCAGCGTGGCGCTGAGGAAGTCGGCTTCGCTCTTGGCCGGCATGTCGGCGAAGAAGCGGATCTGCTGCTCGGGCGTCTCGAAGGCCTTCTGGGCCTTGCCCGCCGCCTTGGTTTCGCCAGCCAGCACGAACTCGACGCCGCTCTTGGGGTCGTAGCCGGCCTTGATCACCGGGATCATCGACAGCGACACCGCCGCCAGCCACGGGCGCATCATGTTCAGCGCCTGGGGCGGCACGCCGCCGCCCTGGGCGACGTCGGTGGCGTGCTTGAACTTCTCGGCCGAGATCTTGGACGACAGCGGATTGGCCGGGTCCAGGCCGTACTTAAGCACCAGCGGCTGCATCACCGCCGGATCGTCGGCGCCGATAATTTCCAGGGTCAGGTCGCCGCTGGAGGTCAGGGCCTGGTCGATCTTGGCCGAGCGCCACTTGGTGTCGGGCTTCAGCACGTGGACGGTGCCGAACAGGTAGATGGTCGAGTCCTTGTCCTTGATCGCCCACAGGGCGGGTTCGGCCAGGGCCGAGCCGGCGAAGCCCAGGGCCAGGACCGAAACGAGACCTGCCGCGGCGCGGCGCATTTGACGAAGCATGGAATTCCCCGAATGACTTGAGGTTGAGAATTGTAGCGCCTGCGCGGATGCGCAAGGCCGGATGGCTATTTGAGGAAGGTCTCGACCGCCGCCGCGAAGGCTTGGGGCTGGTCCAGCATGATGAAGTGGCGCGTGTCGTCGACCCGCTTCAGCACTACGCCCGGCAGGGCCGCGTAGGCGTCGGCATAGGTCTTGTCGACCATCGCCGCCGGAAAGCCCAAGGACCCGTCGAAGGCGTAGAGCAGCGTGACCGGCGTCTTGATCGCGACCAGCTCGCCCCGGGCGTCGGTGGTCAGCAGGTCGTACATGGCGCGGGCCACGACCGGTTGCGACGAGGTCTTCGACCAGTCCAGGACCAGCTTCTGGCCTTCCGGCGACTTGACGAAGCGCGGCGCGGTCGCGGCCTGCTGGGTGGCGAAGGCCTCGGGGCTCAGGGCGATGATCCCGTCGCGCATCATGGCGGCCTGCGGCTTGATGGCCTCGGCGGTGGCGTTGGGCGAGAACAGCACCGCGAAGAACGGCAGGCTGTCGACGATCATCAGGCGGCTGATGTCCTCAGGGTGACGGCGCGCCAGCAGCAGGCCGGTGAAGCCGCCCATCGAGTGGCCGATCACGGCCGGCGCCTTCAGGTGGTTGGCCTTGATATAGGCGTCGACCGCCTCGACCAGCGGCTCGACCACCGGGCCCTCGGCATTGCCGGCGACCGGCGCGCCGGCGAAGCCCGCCACCTGGACGACGTGGACGCGGTGCGTGGTCGACAGCTGCTTGACGGTGGCGTCCCAGACCGCGCCGGACGAGGCCAGGCCGGGGATCAGCACGACGTCGGGACCCTTGCCCGTGACGGTGACGGTGATGCGGTCGGCGGCGTGGGCGTGATTGCCGCCGAACACGCCCAGGGCGGCCAGGATGGCGAAGGCGATGACGAACAGGTGGAAGCGTTTGCGCATGGATCTTTCTCCCCCGTAGGGACGTGCGGAAGGCTTCGGCGTCTGATGACGCCGACGGGATGGGACGCTGGGCAGGAACTGGAAGGGTCTAGGCCAGGCCGCGGCGCCAGGTGATCAGCACCGCGATCATCAGATAGGCGGCCATCATCACGCTGACGGCGTCCCACAGGGTCAGGACCGGCAGCAGGTCCAGCTTCTCGCCGGCCGCCCACAGGAACAAAGCGCTCTGCAGAATGACGAAGGTCAGGGCGCAGATCTCGGCCGTGGCCTTGCGCATCAGCTCGTCGCTACGCAGCCACAGCGTTATGTTGCTGGCGGTCTGGACCAGGAGCAGGGCGATCAGGCCGATCATGGTGGCCGAGGCGATCTCGGGCGGCACGGGATCGAAGACGACACGGACGACGACCGGCGCGGCCATCATCACCGCCGCCAGCACCAGCACCCAACCGCTGAGAGCGTAGAACCCGGCCTGCTCGCGGTTGGCCGGCGCGCCGCGTTCGGGATCGACCTGCCGGCCCAGCGCCTTGCGGCTGGCGCTGACGCCGACGGTGACCAAGCCGACCGCCAGCATCAGCAGGCCCAGGAACAGCGCCAGGGCGTCGGACCAGCCGAGATCCGGCGCGGTCCAGAGGCCCAGCTTCTCGGCCGAGGCCAGCTGCTTGCCGACCAGATAGCCCAGCGGCGCGGCGATCACGGCCCAGAGCAGCATGCGCCGGCCGGGGGTCATGCGGGACTTCGAAGCGACGGTCATGATGATCAAGCCTCGTCCTGGAAGATGGTTTCGATGGGTTGCCCGAACAGCCGGGCGATCTTGAAGGCCAGCGGCAGGCTGGGATCGTACTTGCCGGTCTCCAGCGCATTGATCGTCTGGCGCGAGACTTCCAGCCGCTCGGCCAGATCCGCCTGACTCCAGTCGCGCTCGGCCCGCAGCACCTTGAGGCGGTTCTTCACTGATACCGCCTCCGGACGAAGGGCTGGGACAGGCCGAACGCGCCGCAGAACACCGGGAAGACCAGGAACAACGGGAAGCGCGCGACCACGCCGACGTTCTCCAGAAAGCCCCAGGCGGTGCAGAACGCCATAGTGACGCCCATGCCCCACAGCAGCGACTGGACCAGAACGGTGCGCAGGAACTCGTCGGTCTCCTCCATCAAGTAGAAGCCCATGGCCGCGATCACGCCGATGATCGGGATCGCGGGGGCCACGCCCAGCAACCACAGCAGCGGCCCCTTGGGATGATGGGCTTCGATCAGCCACAGCGAGCCCATCAGCACGACGACGTAGCCGGTCATGGCCGGAATGAAGCGGCGCAGATAGTTGCGGGCGGCGGGGGTCTGGAAGTTGTTGCTCATGATCGCCTCCCCTAGCGCTGACGGACCAGCCACCAGCCGGCCCAAGCCAGCAGGTAGCCGATGGCCTGAGCCACGAGCAGCGCAGCCATGTCGATGACCAGCCAGGCCGCCGGATGCAGAGCGCCGTACATCGCCGTGAGCCAGGCCGAGTCGGTCAGCGTGCCGATCATCAGCGCCACCACCGTTCCGGCCATGCCGCCCCAGAACCAGGCGAACTTGTGGGCCTCGCGGGCGGCCTCGTCGATCATCCGCCAATAGACCAGCGTCACTGCCGACAGCGCCACCACCATGATCGCCGTTCCGCCCACCATCACGGGCAGTGGAATCTCGATGCTCAGACGGTTCACCAGCGCGACGCCGGCGCCGATCAGCGCACCAAAGACGCCGCAACCGACCATGATCCGCTGAGCGATTTCCTCTCGGCTGACCTTACGCGCTTCGATCTTTTCCATGACAAGCCACCCCGTCTAAATGACAAGGACATTTGTCATTCACGAGCACACCATGTCAAGCGTGGTTGTCATTTTGTCATGGAGTAGCGACTAAAGGACGGAGAAGCTTGACGTTTTAGGCGGCCTTGCGGCCGAGGAACGGATCGACCGACAGCGACTCGCCGGTGACGCCGCGCCAATGGACGGCCTCCAGGCGCTTGAGGGCGCGCCCCAGCATGCCGGGGCGCGGGCGGCTGACGGCTTCCCAGCCGTAGCGCGAGAAACGGTCGCCGAAATCGGACCAGCGGATGACCCGCCCTTCCGAATCCTGGCGCCAGACGGCCTTGTCGCAGCCGGGGATACGCGCACACCGCTCCCAGGCCTCGACGCGGCCTTGCAGGATCAGGAACGGGTCTTGAGCAGTACGGGCCAAGGGGGCCTCCGTAGACTTTCCGCATCCTCCGCGGCGAAGCGTGACTGAGTCGCGCCCCGGAGAGGACAAGGGCTAGGATTTGTGTAATCGCACCGACTGTCCACCAGATGTGGTGCGGCGGGTTGCCGCGCGACACGCGCTGCGACAGCTCATTGGATCCTTCGGACGGCGTAACCGCGGGCCTTCATCAACGCCGGCAGCCCTTCGCCGCCCGCCATGTGCAGGGCGCCGACGACGACCAGATCGGTCCCCCGGCCCTGCCGCATCTCGGCGTCCAGCCGGTCGGCCCAGGCCAGGTTGCGGCGCTTGAGCAGCGCCTCGTACAGCGCCGGGCGGCCGGTCTTCATGCGGTCGACCAGACGCGCGCCCAGCCGGCCCATGTCGCCCTGCAGCCAGGCGCGCTCCAGCATCACGCCATCGCGCGGCGGGGTGAGCTGCTCGCGGGCGACGTCGTCGAGGTAGTCCAGCTCGGCTTGCTCTGGCAGGTCGGCGAAGATGCGCAGCTGCTGCTCGAAGGTTTCGAAGGTGGCGATCGGCTTGTCGGCCGTCTTGGCGCGTTGGGTGGTGGCCGAGTCGACGCCGCTGGCGACCGCCCCGCCCTCGCGGGTCATCGGCGCGACTGACAGCATCATCGCCGCCGCCCAGGGCCGCAGGCGCTCGAGGCGTTCCAGCGGCACGCCATCGCGATCCAGCACCGGCCGCAGGGTGGCCAGGGCCGTCGGCGACAGCTTCTGGGTCAGGGACCGGTCGGTGTCGACGCCGTAGCGGTCGAACAGGACCTTCACCTCGCTGGGCGGCAGATCGGCGCGAGTCTCGAACCATACGCGGTCGGCGACGGCATAGGCGTGGTCGAAGGCCCGGGTGCGCCAGCGCACGTCCGGACGCAGCACGTGCATCGAGCCGAACAGGTAAATGACGGAGTCCTTGTCGCGGACTTCCCACATCGCCGGCGCGGCGCTGGCTGCGCCAACACCCATCATCCAGACGAGACCCGCCGCGATCGCCCCACGCGACAGACGCTTCAAAACGCTACGCAACATCCTTCAAGGCCCGACCGAATACTGGACCTCAAGGTAAGCGCGGGTTGGTTAAGCCGTTAGTGAACGCCCGCCGCGACATAACGACTCATACTGTCGCTTGATCAGCGCCAGGCCTTGAAGTGCTTGGACAATTTCAGCCCCTGGCGCTGGTAGTGCGAGCCGCCTTCGCCGTACAGCCGCACCGGTCGCGAGGTCAGGGGTTCATAGACCAGCCGCGCGACGGTCTGGCCGTCCTCGAGCAGGAACGGCGTCTCGTGGCTGCGCACTTCCAGCACGCCCTTGGAGCCGACGGCGGCGGCCTCCTCGGTGCCGAAGCCCGGGTCGAAGAAGCCGGCATAGTGGACGCGGAACTCGCCGACCGACGGATCGATCGGGGTCATCTCGGCGGCTTCCAGCACCGGGATCTCGATGTCGTCCTTGGAGGCCAGGATGTAGAACTCGCCCGGATCCAGCAGCAGCTCGCCATGGCGGGCCTCCAGCGGTTCCCAGAAGTCGCGCGGGTCGTGGCCGTCCTCGTGGTCCAGGTCGACGACGCCGGCGTGACGACGTCCGCGGAAGCCGACGACGCCGTTGTCGCTGGCGGTCAGGTCGACGCCGACGCTGCGGGTCGCCAGCTTGGCCGGCTCGCCGCGCTTCAGGCGCAGCTGGTTCAGGCGGGTGCCGGCGCGGACCAGCACTGAGAAGGTCTGCGGCGCGATCTCGATATACAGCGGACCGGTATAGCCGGCGTCGACGTCGTCGAAGGCGCGGGAGTGGTCGGTCAGCAGGCGCACGAACACATCCACCCGGCCGGTCGAGCTCTTGGGATTGCCCCGCGCCGAGATGGTCATCGGCAGCGCCAGGCGCTCCTGGATCTCGGCGATATAGACGCAACCCTTCTCCAGCACCGCGCCCTTGGTCAGGTCCAGCTCGTGCATGGCCACGTCACGCAGGCGGTCAGGCACCTTGCGATGCAGGCCCGGCAGGAACGAGGCGCGGATCCGCCAGGCGCGCGCGCCCAGGCGCAGGTCCAGGCTGGCGGGCTGCACCTGGTCGACGTCGAACGGCGTGGCCGAGGTGATGGCCTCTTCGGCGATCAGGTCTTCGATGTTCTGGCAGGGCAGAATCCCTGCGGCGTGGGCGTCGGTCATCGGCGCGACACTCGCGAAACCTCGCCTTAAAGGCAAGGCGGGAGCGACAGGAGTTCGCCTGTGACAATGTGATTTTCGCCCGTGACAATTCTCCGGTTGCGGATGAGGCCTTCACGCTTGACCAAGACCCCCTGCCCGCTCCTTATGCCGGCGGTTTTTACGCGTAAGAGAGGCAAGGCCCGTGGCCGAGGATCCAAAAGACTGGGACGTCGCGACGAAGCTCATTCGTGGGGGGATCGCGCGCTCGCAGTTCATGGAAACCGCCGAGGCGCTCTACCTGACGCAAGGCTTCACCTACGACAGCGCCGAGGGCGCCGATCGCCGGTTCTCGGGTGAAGACCCCGGGTTCGTCTATTCGCGGTTCAACAATCCGACCGTGAAGATGTTCGAAGACCGCCTGGCCCTGCTTGAAGGCGCCGAGGTGTGCCGCGCCCAGGCGACCGGCATGGCCTCGATCCACTCGGCCCTGATGGGCCTGGTCCGCGCCGGCGATCACGTGGTGGCCGGCCGCGCGCTGTTCGGCTCGTGCCGCTGGATCGTCAGCGAGTGGCTGCCGCGCTTCGGCGTGGAGACCACCTTCGTCGACGCCACCGACATCCGCGAATGGGAAGCGGCGATCCGTCCGGGCACCAAGGCGGTGCTGATCGAGACGCCCTCGAACCCGGTGCTGGAAATCACCGACATCCGCGCGGTATCGGAGCTGGCCCACGCCGTCGGCGCCAAGGTCATCGTCGACAACGTCTTCGCGACCCCGATCTTCCAGAAGCCGCTGGAGCTGGGCGCCGACGTCGTCGTCTACTCGGCCACCAAGCACATCGACGGCCAGGGCCGCGTGCTGGGCGGGGCCATCCTGACCAGCGAGGCGATCAACGAGGAATTCTACCGCGACAGCCTGCGCCACACCGGCCCGTCGCTGTCGCCGTTCAACGCCTGGGTCATGGTCAAGGGCCTCGAGACCCTGGACCTGCGCGTGCGTCGCCAGACCGACAGCGCCTTTGCCCTGGCCAACACCATGGCCGAGCACAAGAAGGTCCAGAAGGTGCTCTACCCCTTCCGCCACGACCATCCGGGCCACAACGTCGCCAAGTCGCAGATGACCGGCGGCGGCACCGTGATCGCCCTGGACCTGGGCTCGCGCGCGGCGGCCTTCAAGTTCCTGAACGCCCTGGAGATCGTCGACATCTCCAACAACCTGGGCGACGCGAAATCCATGGCGACCCATCCGCCCACCACCACGCACCGCTCGGTGCCCGAGGAGCAACGCCCGATGCTGGGCGTTACCGAAGGCGGCGTGCGCCTGTCGGTGGGCCTGGAAAGCGTCGAAGACCTCAAACGGGATGTGATCCGTGCGCTCGATCAGGCGTGAAACCTCTCCCCCGATGCAGCGCATGCGTCGTCGTCGCGGCCAGGATGGCGCGGCCTACGAAGCGCGCACGCGCGACATCGTCGTGCGCGTCTTCCCGACCTATGCGGCCGAGGAATCCTCGCCCGAGCAGGGCCTGTATCTCTGGTCCTACACGGTCGAGATCGAGAACCACGGCCAGGAAACCGTGACCCTGATCTCGCGCCGCTGGACCATCGTCGACGCCTTTAACCGCGTGAACGACGTCGAGGGCTCGGGCGTGGTCGGCGAGCAGCCGGAGCTGAATCCCCGCGAGGCCTTCCGCTACGTCTCCAACTGCCCCCTGCCCACGCCCTCGGGCGCGATGAAGGGCAGCTACGCGATGGTCACCGAAGACGGCGAAGTGTTCGACGTCGAGATCCCGGAGTTCTCGCTGCACATGCCCGGCGCGGCGGCGAAGCTGAACTAGGCTCCACGCGTTCCAGGCAACAAAAAAGCCGGCGCTCCTGCGAGCGCCGGCTTTCTTCGTTTCAGAGCCTGGCGATCAGGCCGCTGCCGGCGGGTCCAGCTTGTAGACGCGCGAGCAGTACTCGCAGGTCACGTGGATCTTGCCGTCGGGCTCGACCATGTCGGCCACTTCCTCGGCCGAGAACGAGTCCATCACCACGCCGATCCGCTCGTCCGAGCAGCGGCAGAAGGCCCGCAGCGGCTTTTCCTCCAGCAGGCGCACGCCGTCCTCGTTGAACAGCCGCCACAGCAGGGTGGCCGTCGTCAGGGTCGGGTCGAGCAGCTCGTCCTCGCCGGTGGTCTCGAACAGGGCCTGCACGTGGGTCCAGGCGTCCTGGGTGTCGCCGCGCGCCTGATCGCCCGCGATGACCTGGATCAGGATGCCGCCGGCGCGCCACTTGGGGCCCTCGCCCGTATCCACCTGGCCGACGGCCAGGCGCACGCGGGTCGGGGTCTGCTCCGACTGGGCGAAGTACTGTTCGGCGCACAGGGCCAGGGTCTCGCCTTCGATCGGCGTGACGCCTTGGTAGCGGTCCATGTCCGCGCCCTGGTCCAGGGTCATGATGAACACGCCGCCGCCCAGCAGGGTCTTGGCGCCCGGACGCGTGAAGCCTTCCGAGGCCTTGGCGACCTCTTCCGGATCGAACCGGCAATAGCCGCGCAGGCCGCCGCTGGTGTCGTAGTCGACCACGACGTAGCGCACCGGGCCGTCGCCCTGGGCCTGGATGATCAGGCGGCCTTCGAACTTCAGGCTCGAGCCGACCAGGGCCGCCAGCGCGCACGCTTCGCCCAGCAGATTGGCCACCGGCTCGGGATAGTCGTGACGGGTCAGCACCTGGTCGACCGCGTCGCCGAGACGGACCATGCGGCCGCGCACGGGCAGGCCTTCGATCTGGAATGCGGAAACGACGTCGTCGAGGACGCCGGGATTGGGGGCGATGTCGGTCATGGGGAGGCTAGATAGGGCGTCTTTTCAAAAAAGCGAGAGGAACCGCTATTTGACCCCGAACAGTCGCAGGTCGACCGCCGCCGCCATGGCCTTGTAGCCGGCGTCGCCAGGGTGCAGCCAGTCGCCGCTCTGATAGCCTGCGACCATCGTATCGGGCTTGGCCGGATCGCGCACGGCGGCGTCGAAATCGATCACGCCATCGAACGCGCCCGAGGTGCGGATCCAGGCGTTGACCGCCTGGCGGATGGCCTCGGTCTGCGGCGAGAAGCTGCGATAACCGCCCTGCGGCGTCAGGGTCGCGCCGTAGATCCGCAGGCCCTTGGCGTGGGCGCGCAGGATGATCTGCTTATAGGCGCCGATCAGGTCGTCGGCATTGGCTCGCTCGCCATACTGCGGATTGAAGGCGCGGTTGATGTCGTTGATGCCTTCCAGCAGCACCACGTCGGTCGCGCCGGGCACCGACAGCACGTCGCGGTCGAAACGCGCCAGGGCGCTCTGGCCAGAGCGCTCGCGCAGCACGCGGTTGCCGCTGATGCCGACATTGACCACCGCCGCGCGGCCAGCCAGGCGCACGGCCATCTGGTCGGGCCACGACTGGTAGGCCCCCGGCGTCGAGCCCGCGCCCTCGGTGATCGAGTCGCCCAGGGTGACGATCACCCGGCGCGGCT
The DNA here is from genome assembly GCF_058808315.1 of Caulobacter sp. GW821-FHT11E11. Classification (NCBI taxonomy): domain Bacteria; kingdom Pseudomonadati; phylum Pseudomonadota; class Alphaproteobacteria; order Caulobacterales; family Caulobacteraceae; genus Caulobacter; species Caulobacter sp. GW821-FHT11E11. Next base: position 127,233 of record NZ_JBXARO010000002.1, on the reverse strand, counting down.
GGGCCGACGCCACCTCGACCCCGCTGACGATCGCGCCCAGACGCAGCGGCTTGTCGCCGAAGCGGGCGGCGGTCGTGAAGTCGCCCTTGTCCGACAGAGTCTGCCGCAGGCTGTGGCTCGGAAGCCTGGTCTCCTCGGGCAGGTAGATGCTGACGGCCAGTTCCTGCAGCGCCGTCACCGGCAGGTCGACGGGATCGCTGTACAGCGGCGCGCCCGGATAGATCATCGCCTGGGCCTGGCCGCCGAAGGTCAGGGCCTTGCCCTCGCCTGCCGAGCCGTCGGCCTTGGCCGGCGCGACCACCGCCTTGCCGATGACCAGCGGCGCGGTCCCGAACTCGTTGGAGAGGCGCACCCGCACCTTGGTCCCGGCGGCCGAGACGCGGACCAGCTGGCGCAGGGTGACGTCGGTGACGGTCGACGGACCCACGGTCAGCGGCGGCGGGGTTGCTTGCGTGGCCGGCGGCGCAGGAGCCGGGGCCGGCGCGGGATTGGGCGCGGAGGCCGGCGGCGGCGCGGCGGGCGGCGTGGGCGCGAAACCCCAGGCGCCCAGCCAGCGGTCGGCGGCCAGCGCCTGGCTCGCCACGAGGCAGGCCGCCACGCAGACGGCGGTGAAATGACGAGCTTTCATGAGGTCCCCTCCCGATCTTGTTGGGAAGGAGCCTAGCGGAGGCGCGCCTTACGACACCCCACTTTTTTGGTCTTAGCCGATGGCCCCGAAGACCCAGGCCAGCACCGACTTCTGGGCATGGATGCGGTTCTCGGCCTCGTCCCAGACCAGCGAGCGCGGGCCGTCCAGGACGGCGTCGGTGACTTCCTCGCCGCGGTGCGCCGGCAGGCAGTGCAGGAAGACGCCGTTGCCGGCCGCCAGGTCCATCAGCTTGTCGTCGACCTGATAGGGCTCCAGCGCGGCCAGGCGCTCGTCATGGTCGGTGTCGCCCATCGAGACCCAGGTGTCGGCCACGACGACGTCGGCGCCCTTCACGGCTTCCTTGGCGTCGGTGGTCATGCTGACCCTGCCCTGCAGGCCCTCGGCCCGGGCCAGGTCGTGCAGGTCGGCGTGATAGACCGCCGGGCAGGCGATCTTCAGCTCGAAGCCCAGCAGCGGGGCGGCGTGGATGAAGCTGGAGCACACATTGTTGCCGTCACCGACCCACGCGATGGTCTTGCCGGCGATCGGGCCGCGATGCTCCTCGATGGTGAGGATGTCGGCCATGATCTGGCACGGGTGGCTCTTGTCGGTCAGGCCGTTGATCACCGGCACGGTCGAGACCTGGGCGAAGCGCTCGACGTCGGCGTGGCTGTTGGCGCGGATCATCACCGCGTCGACCATGCGCGACAGCACCTTGGCGGTGTCCTCGATGGTCTCGCCCCGGCCCAGTTGCATGTCCGACGAGGTCGAGATGATGGCGCTGCCGCCCAGCTGGCGCATGGCCGCGTCGAACGAGAAGCGGGTGCGGGTCGAGTTCTTCTGGAAGATCATCGACAGCACGCGATCCTTGGCCGGCGCGTCGGCGTCGACCTTGCCCTGCGGCCAGCCCTTGCGGGCGGCCTTGCGGGCGTGGGCGTCGTCGAGCAGCAGGCGCAGCGTCGCGCCGTCCAGCTTCCACAGGTCGATGAAGTGCCGGGGGGTGGTCATCTTGGCCATATCCCTAACGGTTCCGCCCGCCCCGTGGTCCGGAGCGGGCGGCTAGTGCTTGGTGTTGTCTTAAGCCGAGGCCTTGGCGCGCGCGGTTTCGCAGGCCTTTTCCAGCTTGGCGATCGCTTCGCTGGCTTCCTCGACGGTCAGGTTCAGCGGCGGCAGCAGGCGCACGCAGTTGTCGCCGCCCCCGGCGATCAGCAGGTTCTGATCGCGGGCCATGACCATGAATTCACGGTTGTTCGGCACGACCTTGATGCCGACCAGCAGGCCCTTGCCGCGGATGTCGACGATGACGTCCGGGAAGCGATCCTTCAGGCCGTTCAGCTGCTGGGTGAAGAAGCCGCCGACGGTCTTGACGTTGTCCAGCAGCGCTTCGCTGTTGATCGCGTCGAAGGCCGCGTTGCCGACCGCCATGGCCAGCGGGTTGCCGCCGTAGGTCGAGCCGTGGGTGCCGGGGGTCATGCCCTTGGCGCCTTCGGTGGTGGCGAGGCACGCGCCGACCGGGAAGCCACCGCCCAGGGCCTTGGCCACGCACATGATGTCCGGCTCGCTGCCCGGGGCCCATTCGTGGGCGAACAGCTTGCCGGTCCGGCCCATGCCGCTCTGCACTTCGTCGTAGATCAGCAGGATGCCGGCGTCGCGGGTGATCTGGCGCAGTTCCAGCAGCTGGGCTTCGGTCAGCGACCGCGCGCCGCCCTCGCCCTGCACGGGCTCGATGATGATCGCGGCCGTGGTCGGGCCGATGGCGGCCTTCAGGGCCTCCATGTCGCCGAACGGCAGTTGGATGAAGCCCGGCAGGCGCGGGCCGAAGCCGTCCAGATAGCCGGCATTGCCCGAGGCGTTGACGGCGGCGTACGAGCGGCCGTGGAACGAGCCGTCGAAGCCGATGACGTCGATGCGCTCGGCGTTGCCGTTCATCACGTGATAGCGGCGAGCCGCCTTCAGCGCGCACTCGATCGCCTCGGTGCCCGAGTTGGTGAAGAACACCACGTCGGCGAAGGTGGCCGCGCACAGCTTGTCGGCCAGCACTTCCTGCTCGGGGATCGTGTAGATGTTGGAGACATGCCAGAGCTTCTCGCCCTGGGTCTTCAGCGCGTCGACCAGCACGGGGTGGGCGTGACCCAGGCCGCAGGTGGCGATGCCGGCCACGCAGTCCAGGTACTCTTCGCCCGTGGTCGAGAACAGTCGCGCGCCTCGGCCTCGCTCAAACGCCAGCGGGGCGCGGTTGTAGACGCCCATGATGTGGTGTTGCGAGGAGTTGGACGCGTTCGCGGTGCTCAAGACCGGCCCTCCTAAAAGGAAAGAAGCCCCCGCACTGTTCGTGCGGGGACCGGAAGGCCGCAGGTTGTCGCCGTGGAACGACGTCCTGTCAATCAACGGACTGTGAAAAGGCCCTGATAAACCGGCGAAAATCGCGGGTCTCAGCGTTGAGGTCACACCGCGCCGGGCGGCGGCCCCGCGAACATCTTGCCGGCGACTTCCGGGGTGTAGAACGCATGGTACCGCTCGCTCCCCTTGGGCGGCAGGACTTCGACCAGGAAGCGGTTGTCGATCCACAGCTCCACCAGGTCGAAGACGCCGCCGCGATCGCAGTGCACGGCGCGCCAGCGCTTCTTGGCGCCGATGGCCAGCAGTTCGTCGACCGACAGCCTGGTGGTGATGGCCACGTGGAAGCCGCTGGCGTCCTGCGGCGCGCCGTCCTGGCGGATCTGGGTCTCCCACGGCATCACGAACGGACCGTCCGAGACGCGGCCGTCGGGCAGGCCATCGCCGGGATGGTGGGCGCTGGCGTCGGGCACGACCTCGACGCCCAGGCCCGAGCCGTCCCGGGCGATGGCGACCCAGGCGCCCTCCACGACCGGGAACGGCATGACCTCGCCGTCGATGATCCGGCCGAAGACCTCGGCCGTGGCCTGCGGATCGTGGGCGGGAATGGAGATGTGGGCGATCATCGGGTCAGCTCTTCTTGCTGGAATTGGGCGAAGGGATCGGGCGCGATCGCGCCTCGGGATTTCAGGTCGTTGAGCAGCACTTCCGTGGCCCAGCCCAGGGCGTCGGCGGCGGGCTTTCCGGAGAGGTCCCACTGCTCGCGCAGGGACAGCCATCCGTACGCCGAATAGAGCAGCTGCAGCACGGCGGCGGCCTTGGCCTGCTCGCCTTCTGGCAAGCTCGGCGCGGCCTGGGCGACGACGCCGAGGAAAGCCTCGCGGCGTTCGGGATCCAGGCTGGAACGCGCCGCCCTACCCTGCTGGGTGGTGATGCGGGCGACGATCTGGGCCGGGCTGGCGTCGAAGCTGGCCAGCAGCGGCTTGATCTTGGCCAAGAGGTCGGCGGGGCTCTCGGGCATGCCGACGCGCACGCCGTCCTTGCGGTTCAGGTGCTCCCACAGACCTTTGAGCAGCAGCTCGCGGCTGGGGAAGTGGCGATAGACGGTGACCTCGGTGACCTGGGCGCGCTCGGCGACCGCGCGGTTGGTCGGCTCCTGGCCAGCGCCCGCCTCCATCAGCGCCGCCATGGCCGCCAGGATCCGCTCCCGGGTGGCCTCGGCCTGATCGCGCCGCAGCGCGGAGTTATATGTTCGAACCGACGACATGATGTAAGTATGTATTACATCAATTAGATCGTCACAACACGAAAAAGCCCCGGACCTTGCGGGCCGGGGCTTGGGAAGTCGCTAAGCTGTTGTTCGGTATCAGCTCTTCAGGCGATAACCGGTGACGAACAGGCGCCAGCACCACAGGAACAGCGCCACCGTCAGCGCGCCCGTGGCGACGACGCCGATCGCGATCGAGCCGTCGGCGTGGCCGATGAAGCCGTAGCGGAAGCCGTCGATCAGATAGAAGAACGGGTTGAAGTGGCTGGCCGTGCGGAACGGCTCGGGCAGCTTGTCGACCAGGTAGAAGGTGCCCGACAGGAAGGTCATGGGCATGATCAGGAAGTTGGTCACAGCTGCCAGCTGGTCGAACTTCTCGGCCCACAGGCCCGCCAGCACGCCGGCCAGACCCAGGATCAGCGAAGCGGTGACGGCGAAATAGACGATCGCCCAGGGGTGGGCCAGCTGCAGGCCCGCGCCCGGCAGCACGCCGATGACGATGGCCGTGACCGCGCCGACCACGATGCCGCGCGTCGCCGCCCCCAGGGCAAAACCCAGGATCTGCTCCAGCGCCGACAGCGGCGGCGTCAGGAAGTCGGGCGTCAGGCCCATCATCTTGGCCTGGATCAGCGACGAGGACGAATTGGCGAAGGCGTTGTTCAGGATCGCCATCATGATCAGGCCGGGGGCCACGAAATGGCCGAAGGTCACCCCGCCCACGGCCGGGCGGCTGTCACCCACGGCGACCACGAAGACCAGCATATAGAGCAGCGTGGTGACCACCGGCGCGGCCACCGTCTGAGTCCCGACCTTCCAGAACCGGCGGATTTCGCGCTGATACAGGGTGACGAACCCGGACCAGTTCCAGCCGTGGTAGTCGCGCGGCTGCGGCGGAATGACGCTGCTGGTCATGTCTCTCATAGGCTCAACCCGTTGTGTTGCTTGGCCATGTGCGCCCTGAGGCGCCTTTCCGCAAGCTTGGGCTTGCCTGAATCAACATCTTGTTTCTGTGGACAGAGTCGTTACCGCCTATTGTGCGCTTTAACACATTCTTTACGATATCTAGTAGGACAGCCGCCGGCGGGGCGGTTTGATCACCACATGTAGGGGCGATGGGCGTGGGGACGCTCGTCTCTCCTAGGTAAACGGCGGAGACGGGTTATGAGCTGGACCGACGAACGAGTCTCGACCTTGAAGAAGCTTTGGCTGGACGGCCTGTCGGCCAGTCAGATCGCCAAGCAGCTGGGCGGCGTGACGCGCAACGCCGTCATCGGCAAGGTGCACCGCCTGGGCCTTTCGGGCCGCGCGGCCCCCTCGCAACCGGCGCGTCCGGCCTTCAAGGCTCCGCGCCCCGCGCGTCCGGCCGCCCAGGCCATGCCGTCGGCCCCGCGTCGCGTGACGCCGGTCGAGGCTCCGACCTCGTCGGTTCCGGTCGCCTCGGCCCCGCCGTCGCTGCCGGCTTTCCGTCACGAAGAGCCGGGCTCGGCCACCGTGCTGACCCTGGGCGCGCACATGTGCAAGTGGCCGATCGGCGACCCGTCGGCGGACGGCTTCACCTTCTGCGGCCGTCGCTCGTCGGAAGGCCCCTACTGCGTCGAGCACGCTCGCGTGGCCTACCAGCCGCAGCAGACCAAGAAAAAGGGCGGCGCCACCGAGCTCGCCCGCTCGCTTCGCCGCTACATCTAATAAGAACAAAAGTCTCTCAGGCGGCGGATCCCGGATGGCCCAAAAGGCCGTCCGGGATTTTCCATTTCTGGGAGAGGCTCTAGATAGGGCCCATGACGGACCTCGCGCCGAACGATTCCAACGCGCCGCCCTATTCGGTTTCCGAGCTGGCCTTCGCCCTGAAGCGCACGCTGGAGGACCGCTACGGCTTCGTGCGGCTGCGCGGTGAGCTGTCCAAGGTTACCCACCACAGCAACGGCCACGTCTATCTGACCATCAAGGACGACAAGTCCGCGATCGACGGCGTCGTCTGGAAAGGCAATGTCCGGGGCCTGGGCGTGCGACCCGAGCATGGCCTCGAGGTCATCGTCACCGGCAAGATCACCACCTATCCGGCCGGCTCGCGCTATCAGATCGTCATCGACAGCATGGAGGCCGCCGGCGTCGGCGCGCTTCTGGCGCAGCTGGAACGCCTGAAGGCGAAGCTCGCTGACGAGGGCCTGTTCGCGCCCGACCGCAAGAAGCCCCTGCCCTCGATGCCGGCCGTGGTCGGCGTCATCACCAGCCCGACCGGCGCGGTCATTCGCGACATCCTGCACCGTATCCGCGACCGCTGGCCCTGCCACGTGCTGGTCTGGCCGTGCGTGGTGCAAGGCGACGCCGCCGCCGGCCAGGTCAGCGCGGCCATCCGCGGCTTCAACGCGATCCAAGCCGGCGGCCCCGTGCCGCGTCCCGACATCCTGATCGTCGCGCGCGGCGGCGGCTCAGTCGAGGACCTGTGGGCCTTCAACGACGAGGGCCTGGCCCGCACCGTAGCCGAGGGGACCATCCCGCTGATTTCGGCCGTCGGCCACGAGACCGACACCACCCTGATCGACTTCGTCTCGGACCGCCGCGCCCCGACCCCGACGGCCGCCGCCGAGATGGCGACGCCGGTGCTAGCCGAACTGCGGGCCCTGATCTCGGACTTCGACCGCCGCCTGAACCGTTCGGGCGCGCGCCTGATCGAGGACCGCCGCACCCGCCTGCTCGGCGCCGCGCGCGGCCTGCCACGTCCCGACGACATCCTGGCCCTGGCCCAGCAGAGGTTCGACATCGTCTCGGGACGCCTGGACGCGGCCTTGCACCGCAACACCACCGTCCACGCCCAGGAACTGCTGAAGGTCACCGCGCGCCTGACGCCGGAGGTGCTGACCCGGCAGCGCGCCATCAAGGCCGATCGCCTGGGCGACCTTGGCCGCCGCCTGGACCTGGCCGCTCGCCGCGCCCCCGACCGCGTCGCCCAGCACGCCCGCCTGCCCGCCCTGTGGCAGCGGCTGAACGCGGCGGGCGACCGCCGCCTGCAGCGTGACACGGACCGCCTGGCCAACCTGGAAAAGCTGCGCCAGTCGCTGAATCCGGAACGGCCGCTGGAACTGGGCTTTGCTTTGGTTCGCAAGGGCGACGGGACGCTGGCCCGTTCGGCGGCCGACCTGGTCTCCGGCGAGCGCGTGAACCTGAAGTTCAAGAGCGGCGACCGCGATGCGGTGATCGACGGCGAAGGCGGGTTCGTCCCGCCACCGGCTCCCGCCACGCCAGCGCCCAAGCCCCGTCCCAAGCCGGCCACGCCGCCGGCCGGCCAGGGCGATCTGTTCTGAGACGCCCATTTGGCGTAGAGTGAGCCTATGAACGCTTTCGATCGTGATCTCGGTAAGGACGGCCTGGCCGTCCTGCACTATGGCGACGGCGAATACGCCGTGCTCAGCCCCGGCCGCTTCGTGCTGTGCGCCATCACCAACAAGCAGATCCCGCTGGAAGCCCTGCGCTACTGGAGCCCCGAGCACCAGGAAGCCTATGCCGGCCCGACCGAAGCGCTGAAGCGTTGGCAAGGGGCCTGAGCCGCCGCGCGGTTCTCGCCGCGCTTCCGGCCTCCGTAGCTTTTGCATCTACAGCCCGCGCCGCCGCGCCAGGCCTCACCCTGTCGGGCAAGTTCGTCCAGGGCGGCTATGCCGTCGGCCGCACCACGCCCCGCGCGCTGATCGATGTCGACGGGCTGGTGCAGACCACCGCCTCGGCCAATGGCTGGTTCGTGATCGGCTTCGACCGCGACGCCCCGCCGGCCAGCAGGCTGACCGTCACCACACCCGACGGCTCGGCCGTCGACGAGCGTACGATCGCGCCGGGCGACTTCGACATCCAGCGCATCGACGGCCTGCCGCCCGAGCAGGTCACCCCGACGGATCCCGTTCTGCTGGAACGCATCACCGCAGAGAACATCCGCAAGGTCGCCGGCTTTGCCAGCCAGGCCGACCTAGAGGGGTTTCGCGACGGCTTCATACTACCGGTTGTAGGCGCACGACGCTCGGCCCGGTTCGGCGGCCAGCGTATCCTCAATGGCGAACCCAAGCGTCCCCATTATGGGGTTGATCTGGCGACCCCGGTCGGCACGCCGGTGCGCGCTCCGGCGGGCGGCGTGATCGCCTTCGCCGAGACCGGATTGCATTTTGAAGGCGGTCTCGTCCTGGTGGATCACGGCCAAGGCCTGGTGACGGCCTATCTACACCTGTCTAAAATCCTCGTACCCACGGGCACTTACGTCAAACAGGGCCAGCTGATCGCCGAAACCGGCAAGGAAGGCCGCGCGACCGGCCCGCACCTGTGCTGGCGCATGAAATGGCGCGGCCGCAACCTTGATCCGTCCCTGCTGGTCGGCGCGGGCCCCTTCACGGCCTAGTTCCCCCCTGGCGCGAGTTACAATCATTCGCTAGCTATGCCGCCGTATCGGGATAGGGGTCCGTCGGGGGAACGGACACCATGGTCTCGATCTTTCCGCAAGATCCTTGAGGAGGCGGCTCGCGCATGTCGGCGGCGCTGGAAAAGCTGCGCTTTTTGCTGGTTGACGATAACCAGCACATTCGCGCGATCGTCTCGGCCATCCTCAAGGGTGTTGGCGTCCGGCACATTCGTGAGGCCATGGACGGCGCCGAGGGGCTGCAGATCCTGCGTGACTGGCAGACCGATATCGCCATCGTCGACTTCAAGATGAGTCCGCTGGACGGGGTGCAGTTCACCCAGCTGGTCCGCAACTCGCCCGACAGCGTCGATCCGTTCCTGCCGATCATCATGCTGACGGGCTTTGCCGAGCGTCACCGCGTGTTCGAGGCCCGCGACGCTGGCGTGACCGAGGTGGTCGTGAAGCCTGTGACCGCCCGCTCGCTGCTGGATCGGATCAATACGGTGATCTACCACCCGCGGCCGTTCATCCGGTCGGCCGACTATTTTGGCCCTTGCCGCCGTCGCCGCGTCGACCCGCACCATCCCGGCCCCTTCCGCCGCCCGGGCGAGAAGGACGCACCCGGCAGCGCCGTCGAGATCTAGGCGCTCTCTCCCGTCTTTTCTTCTCGGGCCGCCGCGCGCTCGCGTTCGGCCAGTTCCGCATAGACCTCGCTCGGCCAGCGCCGGTGGACCCAGAACCACTCGGCCGGCCGCTCGCGGATGCGATCTTCCAGGAAAGCGTTGATCATCCGCACCCCGGCCTCGATGTCGGCCGTGCGGTTGCCCGTGTTCGGCGGGACGATCGGCTCATGCACCACCGCCCGGAAATAGGCGCCCTTCACGCGCTGCACCGACATCGTCTGCAGCACCGTGCCAAAACGGATCGCCATCCGCGTCGGGGCCGGCGCGGTGCGGGCGTCATGGCCGAAGAACGGGGCCGCCACGCCGCTGTTGAACTTCTGGTCGTTCATCAGCGCGACCGACCGGCCCTCGTTCATGCCGCGCAGCAGTTCGCGGGATCCGTCGCCGCCCTTGGGCGCGAACAGGCGCACGCCATAGCGGAAGCGGCTGTCACGGATGCGCTTGTCGACATAGGGATTGTTGGCCGCGCGGTAGGTCATTTCGCAGGCCACGCCGCTGTCAACGATGGCGGCGGGCATGATCTCCCAGTTCGACAGGTGGCCCGAGACGAACACGACTGGGACCTTGTCGGCGGCGATCTGCGCCAGGCGTTCCTTGTTGACCACCTCGACCCGGCCGGTGGACGGCAACAGCTTGTCCATCAACGGGAATTCGGCGAACGAGCGGCCCAGCCCCTCCCACTGCTCGTCCAGGATCCGCGCGTGCCAGGCGGCGTCCTTTTCCGGAAAGGCCAGCTTCAGATTGCGCGTGGCGACCTTGTGCGCCCCGCTCATCGGCCCGAACGTGCGGCCCAGCCAGCCGCCGAAATCCGAAGCGCGGTCCACGCCCATCAGACGCACCGCGCCGATGAAGAGGTCGAAGCCCAGGGCCTCCAACCGCCAAAGAAGGTCCTGAACCCAAGGCTGACGCTTATCCGACATGCCCCTTTACTAGGTTAGCTCACACGTATCGCGCAACGGCGTCTCGCCCGGCACGCGACTTGCGGCTGTCGAACCAGGCCGTTCCGTTTCGGGACGGGTCCGGAAAAGCTAGGGGGCATGGCTTCCATGGGTAACGACATCGATACGCATCTGGGCAAGCGCCTGCGTCGCCGCCGTCGTCTGCTGGGTCTGACCCAGCAACAACTGGCCGCCGCCGTGGGCGTGCGTTTCCAACAGATCCAAAAGTACGAGTGCGGCGCCAACCGCATCTCCGCCGCACGGCTGTGGCAGCTGTCCGAGGCTCTGGAAGTGCCGGTTGGCTACTTCTACGACGGCCTGTCGGACGTCCGCCGCGAGGCCGCCAGCGAGTCGGCCGAGGGTGGCGAAATGTTCGCCCGCAAGGAGACGCTGGACCTGATCCGCGCCTACTACCTGCTGGGCGAGCGTCCGCGCCGTCGCCTGCTGGATCTGGCCAAGTCGCTGAACGGCGGTGGTCCCGAGCACGCCGACGCGTAACATCGGTTGTAGCGTACGTGAGGCGGGGACGTTAAACCCCCGCCCATGACGCTCTCCGCTGACACGCTCGCGACGCTCGACGCCTTCATCATCGATCTCAACCGGGCTTCGGCGCAGGTCATCCTGCCGCTGTTCCGGGCCGACCACGGCCTCGAGGACAAGGGGGCGGGCAAGAACCTGCCGCGTGACACCCACGCGGCGTTCGACCCGGTGACCGAAGCCGACCGCGGCGCGGAAGCGGCGATCCGAAAGCTGATTTCGGAGCGCTATCCCGAACACGGCGTGATCGGTGAAGAGTACGGCGAGGATCGTCCGGACGCCGAGTTCGTCTGGGTCCTGGACCCGATCGACGGCACGCGCGCCTTCATCTCCGGCCTGCCGCTGTGGACCACCCTGATCGGCCTGCGCCATCAGGGCCGCCCGGTGATGGGCTCCATCGGCCAGCCCTATATGGACGAGGTCTTCCTCGGCCATGCCGGCGGCTCGCGCCTGCTGGCCCGCGGCCAGGAGACGCCGATCCGCGTGCGCGAATGCACCGACCTGACCGACGCCGTCATCGCCACCACCGACGCCGACGCCTGCTTCGACGGGGCCGAGCGCGCCGCCTGGCTGCAGGTGCGCGCGGCCGCCAAGCTGGCTCGCATGGGCTGCGACGCCTATGCCTACGCCATGGTCGCCATGGGCAAGATGGACATGGTCATCGAGGCCGGCCTGAAATCCTGGGACATCGAGGCCGCCATCCCCCTGATCGAAGGCGCCGGCGGCATCGTCACCAACTGGCGCGGCGAGCCCGTCGGCCCGAACGGCGGCCAGATGGTCATCTCCGGCGACCGCCGCCCCCTGGACGAGGCGCTGGTCAGTCTGAAGCGTTCGGCGAAATAATCGGGTCGCGCGGCGCGACGGGATCGACCGTCTCGTCGAAGGCCTGCCAGAAGATCGCGCGGCGGGCGTCGGTCTCGATCAGGATCTCGTGGAACGCCCCCGGGACCTCGACATAGCGGCCCTTGGGCATGCGGCGCGCGATCGATTCCGCGTCGGCATTCAGAACCCGGTTGTCGAGCTCGGCCCCGACGATTGTCGCGGGGATCCGGATCTTCTCGACGCCCCTGCTGGTCCGCAGCCAGGCGCAGGCGGCGATGGCGAAATCGGCCCAGCCCCAGGTCATGCCGCCCAGGGCGATCTCGGGATCGGCCCTCAGCTGGGCCTGGTAGCGGTCGTAGCGTGTCTCGTCATGGGTCAGGCCGTCGCCCAGGAAGGTCTGGACCAGCGGATCATAGGCGGCCGACACATATTCTCCGGCCAAGCCGACCCGCGACATCGTCCAGGCCAGCGGCTTGGCCAGCCACGGCGGCACGCCGGCGGTGTTCAGGCCCAGCATCGGCGCGGACAGCACGGCGGCGGAGAACCGCGCCTCGCCGTGGGCCAGGGCCAGCATGGTCAGGCAGCCGCCCATCGAGTGGGCCACGGCGATCCACGGCTTGGGCATCCGCGCCTCGAACGTATCGAGCAGCGCGGTGTAATCGGAAACGAAGGTCTTGAAGCCCTGGGCATGGCCCTTGAGGCGGTCCGGCAGGCCGCGGGCCGACAGCCCCTGCCCTCGCCAGTCGTGCAGCAGCACGGCGAAGCCCCGCGTCAGGAGATCGTCGACGACCTCGAAATACTTCTCGATCGGCTCGCTGCGGCCGGGGCTGAGCACCACCGTCCCCCGCGCGGGCCCTTGCGGGAAAAAGGTCGCGGCGCGGAGGGTCGCCCCATCCGCGCCGCTAAACCATTCGGCCTTGCCGCTGTCGGGAACCGGAGCCTCGGGAATCGAGACCAGACGCGCCGGTTCTTCCGTCATCGTCGGCTTAGCGCATCTTGGCGAACAGAGCGCCCATCTTGGGCTGCAGGGCCATGGCGGTGCCCATGTCCGACAGCTTCAGCTTGCCGGTCATGACGGCCATGGTCGGGTCCAGCGAGCCGGCGCCGATGGCCAGCAGGTCGTCCAGGCTGAGCGTCATGGTCAGGTCGGCCGGCTTGTCTTCGTTGGTCACCGAACCACCGTCGATGTGGATGACGCCGGTGTCCTTCAGGTCGAACTTGAGGCTCTTGCCGAGACCGCTGTCGTCGCCCACGGCGCCCTTGATGCGATCGGTGATTTCCTGAAGCGTGGCCATAAGCGCGATCTCCCTCTGCGCGATGTGTTTCAAATAGCTAGACCGGGCCGCCCGGTTAAGTAAACACCGTTCAGACGACCCAGGGTCTTATTTCTTACCCTGATAGAAGGCGACCCTAGTCGGGGTTTTTGTCAACTTTACCCGTACGGCGCCCTGATGATCGGCGACCAGGAAATAAGGCATCTCCCTGGCCTTCGGCAGCGGCGCGGTGCGACCGTCGGGGAAGACGACCACGCCGTTCTGGGCGTTCAGGAAGGCGATACCCGACATCTTAGGAACCATGAAGCTGGCGACGCCGGCGGCCTTGCCGATCACGGTGTTGGCCTCGGCCACCGTCGCTGTCAGTTCTCGGACGTCGTACTCGGTCGCCGGCTTCAGCTGGGTCTGGAAGTCCATGATCGTGCCCATCTTCCAGTCGGCCGGCACGTCGAACACCAGGGTCGGATCGCCCTCCAGCTGGGCCAGGGTCGGCAGGCGCTCGAAAAAGCCGTCGGCGGTCAGCGGCATCGGCGTCCGGGTCCCGTTCTTCTCGACCAGGGTCACCTTCAGGTTCGGGACGGGCTTGTCCTCGTGGCGGATGCCATAGATCACCCTGACCCGCGAACGCTCGGCCAGCGGGATCTTCAGGTACTTGTCGAGGTAGGACAGCACCTTGTTGGCCGGCGCGCTCTTCTCGGCCAGGGCCGGCGTGGCGGCGACCGCCAGGACGGCGGCCAGGATCAGCGCCGCCGCTCTCATTTGGGCTTCACGAACTTGAGGGTCATGCGGTCGCTCTCGCCGATCGCGTCGTACTTGGCGTGGTCGAAGCCCGGCTCGGCCGGCTCGCCGCGCGGCGACGACAGGCGGGTGGGCGGCAAGGTCCAGACCCCGAACGGATGGTCCTTGGTGTCCTTGGGATTGGCGTTGATCTCGCTGGCCGCGGCCAGGACGAACCCCGCCTCCTTGGCCATCTGGATCACGTAGTCCTGCTGGACATAGCCGTCGGCGGCCAGCACGTCCTGCACCCGACCCGGCTCGCCGCGATGTTCCTCGATGCCCAGGATGCCGCCGGGCTTCAGGGCCGCCAGCGCGTCCTTGAAGGCCTTCTCGGCGATGCCGCCGGCCATCCAGTTGTGCAGGTTGCGCAGGAAGAGGACGAGGTCGGCCGTCCCCGCCGGCGCGACGGGACCGCTGGTGGGTCCGAAGGCCGTGAACTCCACCGCGCCATAGACCTTCTTCTTTTCGGTCAGCTTGCGGCGATAGCCCTCGACGATCTCGGCCGCGGCCGGGTCGGAGGGGTCGTTGGTCTGCAGCACCGCCTCGTACAGCTTGCCGTTCGTGTCGGCCAGGTACGGCGCCAGGATGTCGGTGTACCAGCCCGCGCCGGGCCAGAACTCGACGACCGTCTGGCCGGGCTTCAGCTCCCAGAACTTCAGGGTCTCGACCGGGTGGCGCCAGACGTCGCGGGCGCGGTCGGCGGGCAGGCGCCAGTCGCCGGCCACCACGGCCTCGATCGTCTTGGGCCCGGCCTTCTCGGCCGCCTTGGCCTCGACCTTGGCCGGATCGGCCTTCTTGCCGCAGGCGGTGAGAGCCAGCGCGCTAACGCCCGCCAGGATCCCACGCCGCGACCAATACTGAGCTGGAACCATCATCCCCCCGACAACGTCCCCAGCCTGCCCCTCGACCTTGGCCAAACTCAGGCCGGCTTTTTGAAGCGCAGGGTCATGCGGTCGCTCTCGCCGATCGCATCGTACTTGGTGCGATCGAAGTTGGGATTCGCCGGCTGACCGCCCGGCGCGGTGCGCTTGACCGGCGGCAGGGTCCAGACGCCAAACGGGTGGTCCTTGGTGTCCTTGGGGTTGGCGTTGATCTCGGACTTGGCGTCCAGCTTGAAGCCGGCCTTCTCGGCCAGGGCGATCACGGTGGCGGTGTTCAGATAGCCGTCAGCGCCGGCGTCCTTTTCCGAGCGCGGGTCGGCGCGGTGATCCTCGATGGCCAGCACGCCGCCCGGCTTCAGCACGGCGAAGAAGTCGGCGAACACCTTGTCGGCCAGGCCCGGCGCCTGGGTCCAGTTGTGGACGTTGCGAGCGGTCAGGACGAGGTCGGCCGAACCCGGCGCGCCCAGCGGACCCGACACGGCCCCGAAGTTGGCGAACTGCGGCTTACCGTACTTGGCGGCGTCCGAGAACCGGGCCTCGAAATCGGCGCGGCCCTTCTTGGCGCCTTCCGAGATCTTGGGGTTCGACAGATCGGCGACGCCGGCAATGTAGGTCCCGCCAGTGGCCTTGGCGTACGGGGCCAGGATCTCGGTCCAGTAGCCGCCGCCGGGCGAGATCTCGATCACGGTCTGCTTGGGCTTGAGGCCCCAGAAGTCCAGACTCTCGACCGGATGACGCGCGCCGTCGCGGGCGACGTCGCCGGCGGGGCGGGTCGGCGAGGCGACGGCGGCCTTCAGGGCCTGGTCGGTCGAGGCGAAGGCGGCGGGCGCGACCAGGGTGATGGCGGCGGCGAGCAACAGCATGTGGCGGCGAAGCGGCATGGGGGACGTGTCCTTCGGCGTAACGGAGGCCGCGACCTTAGCCGGGGCAAACGGTGCGTCAAACGATTCACGTTCTTTGACGAGACGGCCCCTTGAACCCGAAAATCCGCTCACCAACTACTTTCACGAAGGCGCTGGAAACCCGGGCCTTCCGGACCACCTGGCGATGCCGAATTCGGGTCGCCGACGGGACGAACATCAAAGACCTTGCTTGATAAGAAGGATCTAGACCTATGCGTACGATCGACCTTTCGCCCCTGTACCGCTCGCTCGTCGGCTTCGACCGCCTCGCCGACCAGCTGGACGCCGCCGCCCGCACCGAAGCGGCCTCGGGCTATCCCCCCTACAACATCGAACGCACCGGCGAGAACGACTACCGCATCGAAATCGCGGTGGCCGGGTTCAAGCCGGAAGAACTGACCGTCGAGGTGAAGGAAAACCTGCTGACCGTCACCGGTCGCAAGGCCGCCAACGATGGCGACGCCAAGCAGTACCTGCACCGCGGCCTGGCCGAGCGTAACTTCGAGCGCAAGTTCCAGCTGACCGACTACCTGATCGTCGAAGACGCCGATCTGTCGAACGGCCTGCTGTCGATCGCGCTGAAGCGTGAACTGCCGGAAGCCCTCAAGCCCCGCACGGTGGAGATCAAGACGACCGCCGCTTCGACCCTGATCGAAGGCGAAAAGGCCGCCTAACCGGCGGCCCTGTTCCTAGTCTCCCCAATCCCCTCTGAACTTGGGCGGCGCAGCGATGCGCCGCCTTTTTCCATGTTCCCAAGCGTGGCAGCCGAAGGTGTAGGCGGTTTCGGCGACCGCCACGCGCCAAGCAAAAAGAGGGCGTTAGCCCGGCAGTGAGAAGTCCAGGCCCTGGACCTGGTTCAGGTCCACGTCGCGGAAGCTGGCCTTGGCCACGCGAGCCCCGGTGAAGTCCGAGCCGCGCAGGTCCGCGCCGTCCAGCACCGCCTCGCTGAGGTCGGCCGTCTGGAGCATGGCGTAGCGCATGCGGGCCGATTGCAGGTTGGCTTGCGTCTGGCGCGTCGGACCCAGCGGCAGCGGCGACAGGAAGGCCTGGCGCAGGTCGGCCTTGGTCAGGTTGGCGCCGGTCAGCTTGGCCCCGCGCAGGTCGGCGCCGCGCAGATTGGCCGCACGCAGGTCGGCGTTCTGCAGGTTGGCGCCCTGCAGCTGGGCGCCGGACAGGTCCAGACCCACCATACAGGCGCCCTTGGCGCTCATGGCCGTCAGACGCAGGCCCTTCAGCTTGTTGCCCAGCGGACGCAGGTCCTCGCCATCGAGGCGGGCCGCCTGCCCTTCCTTGCCGCCGGTCTGGCACCAGCGCTGGTTGCCCAGGCACCGGTTGTAGAGTTCCTCGGCCTTGCTCAGCGCTTCACGGGTCACCGTAACGACAGCGCCGTTCATGCTGGCGCCGCTCGTGCGGGCGGTAGAGGTGTCGACGCCGGCCATGACCGCGCCCGACAGGTTGGCGCCTTCGAGGTTGCAGCCCTTGACGTCGGCGCCGTCCAGGATGGCCCCGACCAGGTTGGCTTCCTTGAGGTTGGCGCCCGACAGCTTGGCGCCGCGCAGCGAGCAGTCGCTGAAGTCGGCCTTGAACGCCGAGACGCCTTCGAACTGCGAACCGTCCAGGGTGGCGCCCGAGAAGTTGACCTCGTCGACCTCACCCTGGCGGGTCTCGTGGCGCATGGTCTCGAGACCCTTGCGCGGGTGCGGAATGGCGATCTGGCCTTCGCGGAAGTCGGCCTGGGTCAGGTCGGCCTGGGCCAGGTTGGCGCCGCGCAGGCAGGCGCCGCGCAGATCGGCGCGGACCAGGGACGCCTGGCGCATGTCGCTCTTGCGCAGGTCGCAGCCGAACAGGCTGGCGCGATCCAGCTTGGTGCGGACCATGCGGCAATCTTCAAGGATCGAGGCGGTGAGGTCCGCGTCGGTCAAGTTCCGGAACGACAGATCTAGGCCCGACAGCTGCATGAAGCGTAGGGAAGCGCGTTTGCCCCCCTGCTTGCCGGTAACGAATTTCTCGTGCGCCGTTACGATCATGTCGAGCTCGGCTTGGCTCAGGCGGCGACGCCCGGCCACGCTTTGCGCGGCGTTCATAACGTTGTTCCCCGTTAGTCTCTTTTTGTGTGTTACGCGCACTGTAGCGAGAAAGGGACGAGCGAACCGTTAAGCCTGCGTCCGTTTGTCGCGAAAATTTCTCAGATCACGTCGTCCAGTCCGCGGGCCGCCAAGCGGATCGCGCCCGTCAGATCGACGTCCTTGAGCTGGGCTCCGGTAAAGTTGGCGCGCGACACGTCGGCCCCCGTCATGCGGGCCTGGCGCAGGTCTGCTCGAGCGAAATCGGCATTAGCCAAAATAGCGCCTGTCATATCGCAGGGCAGCGTGCGGTCGGCGGCGATCAGCAAGGGACCCAGTTGCGCGTCGCGCAGGTCCGAGCCCGTCAGCTTGGCGCCCTTGAGCCGCGCGCCGCGCAGGTCGGCTCGGCGCAGGTTGCAGGCCCGCAGGTCCGCCCCTTCCAGCTGGGCGCCCTGCATCTGCACGCCTTCCATGTCGAGGCCGTAGAACACCGCCGCCTTGGCCGAGAGGGCCGTCAGGTTGTAGCCGCGGATCGAACGCAGGTTGCGCAGATCGGCCTTGTCGAACACCGACGGCTTGCCCTCGCCGCCCCCAGTCTCGATCCACTTGGCGTGGTCGGCGATCATCTGCTCGTACGGCAGGTCGGAGACGCTGGTGCCCGACGGCTTGTCGGTCAGGGCGCCTTCCATGTTGGTGTCGTTGACGTTCCAAGACATGGTCTTGGCGCCGACCAGCACCGTGTTGCGCAGGTCCGCCCCGGCCAAGTTGGCGCCCGACAGGTCGGCGCCGGCCAGGTTGGCCCCATTGAAATTGGCTTGCTTCAGGTTGGCGCGGACCAGCTTGGCGTCCTTCAGGATCGCGTCGCTGAAGTCGGCCTTGGTCGCCACGATGCCCGACAGGCGCGAGCGCTCCAGATTGGCGCCCGACAGGTTGGCCCCGCTGGCATAGGCCTCGCGCTGGGTCAGCTCGATGACCTTGTAGCCTTCCTTGCGGTCGGCGGCGGCGATCGTGCCTTCGCGCAGGTCGGCCTCGAACATGTCGGCGCCGGTCAGGTTGGCGCCGCGCAGGCTGGAGCCGCGCAGGTCGGCGCGGCGCAGGGAAGCGTCGGTCAGGTCCGCGCCCTGCATGTCGGCGCCGTAGCAGTTGGCGTTGTCGAGCTTGGTCTTGCGCAGGTCGCAACCAACCATGATCGCGCCGGTGAAGTCGGCGTCGCACAGGTTCCGGCCGGTCATCGACAGGCCCGACAGATCGCAGAAGGCGAACACGGCGCGCGCGCCGCCCATCCGCGCCGACCACAGGCGGTCGTGCTTGGCGCAGATGACGTCAACGTCATACTGCGTCAGGCGCTTGTATTCCTGTGTTGTCGGCGCGGGGGCGCTCATGGCTCGCATGGAATCCCAGAATGAGGGAGCACCTTGCGCAGACCAAAATTAACGCCGGATTTCCAACGACTTCGAATGAAGCCGATTGGAATTAACCGACCTGCGGCAGGGCCTCCGCGCGGCTCTCGTCCAGATAACGCGCACCGGTGGGCTTAAGGTTGCCGTCCAGCTCGATGACCAGCGGATTGCCCGTCGGAATCTCGACGCCGACGATCTTGTCGTCCGGCACGTTGAACAGGTGCTTGACGATGGCGCGCAGCGAGTTGCCGTGGGCGGCGATCAGCAGGGTCTCGCCGGCCTTCAGGTGCGGCGCGATGTCGCTCTCCCAGTACGGCAGCACGCGGACCAGGGTGGTGGCCAGGCTCTCGGTCGACGGCAGGTCCGCGCCCTTGTAGCGGCGGTCCTTGCTGAAATCGTACTCGCCGCCCGGGGCCAGTTCCGGCGGCGGCACGTCGTACGAGCGACGCCAGATGGTGACCTGGGCCTCGCCGTGCTTCTCGGCCGTCTCGGCTTTGTTCAGGCCCGTCAGCCCGCCGTAGTGGCGCTCGTTCAGGCGCCAGTCCTTGGTCACCGGCACGAAGCTCTGCTTGGCGGCGTCCAGGGCCAGGTTGCCCGTGCGGATGGCGCGGGTCTGCACCGAGGTGAAGGCGTGGTCGATCTGGATGCCGGCCGCCGCGATCAGCTCGCCGCCCTTCTTGGCCTGGGCCTCGCCCTCGGCGGTCAGGTCGACGTCGACCCAGCCCGTGAAGCGGTTTTCCAGGTTCCACTGGCTCTGGCCATGGCGGAGCAGGACAAGCGTCGGCATCGGGCTTCCTTGTAGATGGGGGAGGTATGGGCGCGGGCTAAGGCCAGGCGGGCGCAGCGTCAAGCACGGATGCCGCGATCGCCTCTCCCCCGCCTCAAAGGCCGTGCTATAGGCGGACCATGCCTGATCGCATCTTCATGCCGCTGATGGGGCTTATCGCCCTGGCCCTCATCACCTTTTCGCTCGTCTGGCCACAAGGCCAGGGCGACCGCTCCTGGGGCCCGTTCGGCCACACGCCGGTTCAGCAGACGCCCGAGATGAAGGCCAAGATCCAGCGCGAGAAGGACGCCGCCCAGCGTCGCGACGAGGCCGCCAAGAAGGCCGTCGAGGCCGCCAGCCAGTTCCCGGACCAGGCCCCGCAATGAGCAGCTTCGACGCCGTCGCCGTCGGCCGTCGCGTGCTGAGCACCGAGGCCGAGGCCCTCAACACCCTGGCCGAGTCGCTGGACGAGACCTTCGTCCGCGCGATCGAGACCGTGTTCGACGCCAAGGGCCGGGTCGTCTGCACCGGCATGGGCAAGTCCGGCCACGTGGCCCGCAAGATCGCCGCCACCCTGGCCTCGACCGGAACGTCGGCCATGTTCGTTCACCCCGCCGAGGCCAGCCATGGCGACCTCGGCATGATCGGCCCGGACGACGTGATCCTGGCGTTGTCGAAGTCTGGCGCGGGACGCGAGCTCTCCGACACCCTGGCCTACGCCAAGCGCTTCTCAATTCCGCTGGTCGCCATGACCGCGGTGGCCGACAGCCCGCTGGGCAAGGCCGCCGACATCCTGCTGCTGCTGCCGGACGCGCCGGAAGCCACGGCCGAGGTCAACGCCCCGACCACCTCCACCACCCTGCAGATCGCCCTGGGCGACGCGCTGGCGGTGGCCCTGCTGGAGCGGCGCGGCTTCACGGCCAGCGACTTCCGCGTCTTCCACCCCGGCGGCAAGCTGGGCGCCATGCTGCGCACGGTCGGCGACCTGATGCATGACGACGGCGAGCTGCCGCTGATCGGCCTGGACGCGCCGATGCCCGACGCCCTGCTGGTCATGAGCGAGAAGCGTTTCGGCGCGGTCGGCGTGGTCGATGGCGACGGCGCCCTGGCCGGCATGATCACCGACGGCGACCTGCGCCGGCATATGGACGGCCTGCTGACCCACACGGCTGGCGAGGTCATGACCAAGGCCCCGCAGACCATCACGCCGGGCGCCCTTGCGGCCGAGGCCCTGAAGATCATGAACGACCGCCGGATCACCGTGCTGTTCGTGGTCGAGGCTGGCAAGCCGGTCGGCATACTGCATGTTCACGACCTGCTTCGCGCCGGCGTGATCTAAGTCACATTCGATTTTACCGAACTTTGTCATGCGAACGCGCTAGTCGCGCGGTCCTCGCACGGCTAAAGCCACACCGTCTCAACTGAAGCGAGCTTTCGATGTTCTCCGCGCCCCGCGCCGATCTCGTTGCGAATACCGCCGCGTATGAAAACGAACCGCTGGTCAAGGCGACCGGGTTCCGCGAGTACGACGCGCGCTGGCTGTTTGGCCCTGAGATCAACCTGCTGGGCGTGCAGGCCCTGGGCCTGGGCCTGGGCACCTACATCCACGAGCTGGGCCAGTCGAAGATCGTGGTTGGCCACGACTTCCGCTCCTATTCGACCTCGATCAAGAACGCCCTGATCCTGGGCCTTATCAGCGCCGGCTGCGAAGTCCACGACATCGGCCTGGCCTTGTCGCCGACCGCCTATTTCGCCCAGTTCGACCTCGACATACCGTGCGTGGCCATGGTCACCGCCAGCCACAACGAGAACGGCTGGACCGGCGTGAAGATGGGCGCCCAGAAGCCCCTGACCTTCGGCCCCGACGAGATGAGCCGCCTGAAGGCGATCGTGCTCGGCGCCGAATTTGTCGAGCGCGACGGCGGCAAGCTGATCCGCGTCCAGGGCGAGGCCCAGCGCTATATCGACGACGTCGCCAAGCGCGCCAGCATCACTCGTCCCCTGAAGGTCGTCGCCGCCTGCGGCAACGGCACGGCCGGCGCCTTCGTGGTCGAGGCCCTGCAGAAGATGGGCGTGGCCGAGGTGGTGCCGATGGACACCGATCTCGACTTCACCTTCCCCAAGTACAATCCCAATCCCGAAGACGCCGAGATGCTGCACGCCATGGCGCACACCGTGCGTGAGACCGGCGCGGACCTGGCCTTCGGCTTCGACGGCGACGGCGACCGCTGCGGCGTGGTGGACGACGAGGGCGAGGAGATCTTCGCCGACAAGATCGGCCTGATGCTGGCCCGCGACCTGGCACCGCTGAACCCCGGCGCGACCTTCGTCGTGGACGTCAAGTCGACGGGTCTCTACGCCACCGACCCGATCCTGCAGCAGCATGGCTGCAAGGTGATCTACTGGAAGACCGGCCACAGCTACATCAAGCGCAAGAGCGCCGAGCTGGGCGCCCTGGCCGGCTTCGAGAAGAGCGGCCACTTTTTCATGAACGGCGAGCTGGGCTACGGCTACGACTGTGGCCTGACCGCCGCCGCCGCCATCCTGGCCATGCTGGACCGCAATCCGGGCGTGAAGCTGTCGGACATGCGCAAGGCCCTGCCGGTGGCTTTCACCTCGCTGACTATGAGCCCCAAGTGCGGCGACGAGGTGAAGTACGGCGTCGTCGATGACGTTGTGAAGGAATACCAGGACCTGTTCGCCGCCGGCGGTTCGATCCTGGGCCGCAAGATCACCGAGGTGATCACCGTCAACGGCGTGCGCGTCCACCTGGAAGACGGCTCGTGGGTCCTGGTCCGCGCCTCGTCCAACAAGCCCGAGGTCGTGGTCGTCGTCGAGAGCACCCAGTCCGAGGACGACATGCGCGCCCTCTTCCGCCAGGAAGTGAAGCCGCGCCTGGGCGACCGCGTCGGCAAGTACAACCAGGAAATCTAGGCGATCGCCTGGACCGGCTGGCGGAGCAGCGTCCTCAGCTTCTCCGCCGGGGTCTTGCGAGGGTCGTTGAAATAGATCTCGTGGTGCCGCCCGGCTGGGACCAGGCCGTTGTCGGGCAGGAACCGCTTGTGCAGGGCCTCCAGCGCCGGGCCCTCCTCGTCGTATGAACCGACATGCAGGGCCTGGACCGACCGGCCTTCATCGAGGCGCTCGAAGGCTATGCCCTCCAGCGCCTTGCCCTTGGCCCGGGCTTTCTCCACCGCCCGCATGGCGACCGGCTCGTCGACGAAGTCCGGCGTGGCGATCATCATGCGCCACCGCCAGCGATCCTTCCGTCGCACGACGAAGTCGTCCATGTCGTCGGCCCACCACAGCCCTTCCAGCGGCGGCACGACGTAGTCGCGGCCCATCGCGGCCTTGGCCATGAACTTCAGGGTGTAGGACGCCGCGTATAGGGTCTCGACGGCGGCGGCATAGGCAGGCGCGGTATTGGGATCTCCCTCGCCCTCGACGGCCAGATAGTTCATCGGCGGCACGTCGACGATCACGAACCGCCCGCGCGGGGCGTTGTAGAGGGCGGGAAGCGCCGTCTTGAGGTCGATCTTTTCCAAGCGCACGCTCCGTCTCCTGTCGCGAGATTGGAAGGTGTCGAGCCCGTACATGTCAGCAGCGACCGATCCACCCATTTGCGACGACTAGCGCTCTCAGCGCGACAAGATCACCATGACCTCCGGGGTCATGGTTCCGTCGGCGAACGACGGCTAGGGAGCGCGCATGAAGTCCAGCCAGGCCCGGAAGTCCCATCCGCCAGTCGGGGTGCTGTTGCGCGAGTGGCGCGCGGCGCGGCGGCTCAGCCAGCTGGACCTGTCGTTGGACACCGGCGTCTCGACCCGCCACCTGTCGTGCGTCGAGACCGGCAAGGCCCAACCCAGCCGCGAGACCCTGGCCCGCCTGGCCGATGCCCTGGACATGCCGCTGCGCGAGCGCAACGCCCTGCTGCTGGCCGCCGGCTACGCCCCGCAGTTCTCGGAAAACACCCTGGTCACCCCGGCCCTGGAACGGATGCGCGAGGCGATCGAGTTGATTATCGCCCACCAGGAGCCCTACCCGGCCTTCGTCATCAATCGCCACTTCGACGTGCTGATGGCCAACACCGCCGCCCAGCGGATCAACGCCCTGCTGATGCGCGGCAAGCAGAGCCCGCATACCAACCTGCTGCGCCAGGTGTTCGACCCCGACGACTTTCGCGCCGTCATCGTCAACTGGCCCGAGGTCGCCCAGAAATTCCTGCGCCACCTGCACGCCGACATCGCCGCCGCGCCGCTCGACACGACCGCCCAGGCCTTGCTGGACGAGGTTTTGGCCTATCCCGACGTGCCCGCCCGCTGGCGTTTCCGTGACGTGGAGGAAGAGCCCGCGCCGGTGCTGAACCTGGTTTTCCGCAGCGATCTCGGCGAGCTGCGGTTCTTCGAGACCATCACCACCTTCGCCGCGCCGCGCGACGTGACGCTGGACGAGCTGCGGATCGAGTGCGCCTTCCCGGCCGACGCCCACACCGCCGAGGTCTGCGCCCGGCTGGCGCGGGACGCTGCGGCGGGCTAGATCCCGCCGATGATCAGGCTTCGCCCTTCCCGCCCCGAAGACGGCCCGCGTGTCGTCGAGATCTGGGCCGCCGCCGTCGATGCGACCCATGACTTTCTGACACAAGAGGACCGCGCCGCGATCGGCGCCGAGGTCGAAAACTTCCTGCCGTACGCGTCCCTGACTCTGGCGGTTGACGACCGCGACCGCGCTCTGGGCTTCATGCTGATCGAGGCCGGTCACATGGAGGCGTTGTTCATCGATCCCGAGCATCGCGGCGCCGGCGTCGGCGCGATCATGATCGACTACGCCCTGGCCGTTCATCCGATGCTGACCACCGACGTCAACGAGCAGAACGCGCAGGCTGTCGGCTTCTACGAACACATGGGCTTTGAGCGCACCGGCTGGTCGGCGACCGACGGCCAGGGCCGGCCCTATCCGCTGATCCATCTGCGCTTTGGTGGTTGAGGCCTTTTCGGCTTAGCTGGGCGTCCAACCGTCGAGTCGATCATGCGCCGCCTGCTTACCGCCCTCACCCTGATCCTGAGCCCTGGCCTTGCCACGGCCGCGCAGCCGATCCTGCTGAAGCCGGCTCGCGTCTGGACCGCCGAGAACGCGGGCCCGGCCCGCGAAGGCTGGGCGGTGCTGGTCAAGGACGGCAAGATCGCCGCCGTGGGTCCGGTCGCCCAAGTGGCGTCACAAGCCGACGCGACGGGCGCGGAGGTCGTCGACCTGCCTGGCGCGACCGTGATCCCGGGTCTGATGGACCTACACAGCCACCTCTTCCTGCATCCCTACAACGAGACCCTGTGGGACGATCAGGTGCTGAAGGAGACGCCGATCTACCGCACGCTACGGGCGGCGGTGCAGGCCAAGGCGACGCTGGCGGCGGGCTTCACCACCCTGCGCGATCTCGGCACCGAAGGCGTCGGCGCGGCCGACGTGCCGCTGCGCAAGGCGATCAATGACGGCCTGATCCCCGGCCCGCGCCTGTTCGTGGCGACCAATGCGATCGTGGCCACCGGCTCGTATGGCCCGGCGCGCAAGAACTACAATCCCGAGGCCGAGCTGCCCCAAGGCGCCCAGGAGGCGAGCGGCGTCGCCGAAGTGGTCAAGGCCGTGCGCGAACAGGCCGGCGCCGGGGCCGACTGGATCAAGGTCTATGCCGACTATCGCATCGGCCCCGACGGCTCGACCCAGCCGACCTTCTCGACCGAGGAGCTCAAGGCCCTGGTCGATGCGGCCCATTCCAGCGGCCGGCCGGTCGCCGCCCACGCCTCCAGCGACGAGGGCATGCGCCGGGCGGTGCTGGCCGGCGTCGACACCATCGAGCATGGCTATGGCGGCAGCGACGCGACCTTCAAGCTGATGGCCGAGAAGGGCGTGGTGTTCTTCCCCACCCTGACGGCGGTCGAGAGCACCTCGACCTATTTCGGCGGCTATGTCGCCGGCAAGACGCCGCCGACGGCCGCCATGGCCAATGCCGACCGCGCCTTCAAGCTGGCCGTGAAGAACGGCGTCATCATCGGCATGGGCAGCGATGTCGGGGTCTTCAAGCACGGCGACAACGCCCGCGAGCTGGTCTGGCTGGTCAAGGAGGGCATGACGCCCGCCCAGGCCCTGCTGGCCGCCACCGCCGTCGACGCCAAGGTGCTGGGCCGCGCCAACGACCTGGGCCAGTTGAAGCCCGGCTACCTGGCCGACATCGTCGCCGTCCAGGGCGACCCGACCCAGGCGATCGAGGCGACCCGCGACGTCGTCTTCGTCATGAAGGGCGGCCAGGTGGTGCGGAGGCCGTGATGCGCGTGATCCCTGCCCTCCTGATCGTCGCCCTCGCCAGCCCGGCCGTCGCCCAGACCGATCCGGGCACGATGCAGCAGCACGACACCTTCCGGGACGCCGCCACCGCGCCGCTGGAGGACCTGAACCTCAAGCAGAAGAGCATCCCGGCGGTGCTGCAGCGCGCGGTCGCCGATCCCTACGACATGACGGGCCTGGACCGCTGCGAGCCGATCGCCGCCGAGGTCGGGCGGCTGGACGCGGCGCTGGGCCCCGATCTGGACGAAGCCCCGCCGCCTGATAGCCGCTCGAAGGGCAAGAAGGTCGCCGACGCCGCCTACAGCGTGGGCGTCTCGGGCGTGCGCGACACGACCCGGGATGTGCTGCCGTTCCGCAGCTGGATCCGCAAGCTGACCGGCGCGGCCAAACACGACAAGGCGATCGCCAAGGCCATCGCATCCGGCGGCGTGCGGCGCGGCTATCTCAAGGGCGTCGGCATGCGG
Source organism: Caulobacter sp. GW821-FHT11E11 (assembly GCF_058808315.1). Classification (NCBI taxonomy): domain Bacteria; kingdom Pseudomonadati; phylum Pseudomonadota; class Alphaproteobacteria; order Caulobacterales; family Caulobacteraceae; genus Caulobacter; species Caulobacter sp. GW821-FHT11E11. The sequence goes on along the minus strand of NZ_JBXARO010000002.1, from coordinate 100,783 downwards.
ATGAACTGCGCCCCGCCGGCCGCGCCTAGCTGGTTCGTACCGGTCGTGATCAAGCCGCCAGAGCCGCCGAAACCAGTCAGCTTGTTCGAGAACTTCCTGGCCTGGTGCAACGAGGTCGTGGCCTGGTTCAGGGGCCTGGTCGGCTAGCTACTTCAGCATCGCGCGGACTTCGCTGACCAGCTTGGGGCCATCGAACGGCTTCATCACATAACCCTTGGCGCCCAGCTGCATGGCCTGGACGATGCGGTCGAAACGCCCGTCGCCGGTCAGCATCAGCACCGGGATGTCGGCATGGGCCGATTCCTTGATGGACTTCAGCGCGTCCAGGCCGCTCAGGCCCGGGATCCTCACGTCCAGCAGGATGGCGTCTGGCCGCCGGGTCGCGAGGGCCGCGATCAGCCGGCCGGCGTCGGGAAAGCTGACCACTTCCAGCCCGTCGCGGGCCAGGAACGTCTCGATCAGCTCCAGCGTCGGCTCGTCGTCATCGGCGACGTAGATCAACGGTACGCTCTTGGACATCGATGGCCTGGACTCGTGTTCGACTCTGCACGCCGTTCGAGCGGTTGAAGCTCAAGATGGTTAAGGCGTCAAACCACGTTCTGCGGTTTCGGCGCTTTCCGCCCAAGGTGCTTGGGTCCGCGCCACGGTCCCGCTAATCAGGCGTGGCCTCTGAAGGAGTCGTCATGCGCCTGCCCGCCCTCGTCCTGGCCTGCCTGTTCCTGATCGCCTCGCCTGCGATGGCCCAGCGCCTGGACGACACTCCGCGCGTGGCCGTGATCTCGGCCTTCCCGCCCGAGATCGGCGCCCTGAACGCGGCGACCAGCCAGCAGAAGGCCTATGACGTGAACGGCGTGCAGTTCACCACCGGCCAGCTGGAAGGCAAGCCGGTCGTGGTGTTCCTGAGCGGCGTGTCGATGGTCAACGCGGCCATGACCACCCAGATGGCGCTGGACCGCTTCAACATCACCCGCATCGTCTTCTCGGGCATCGCCGGCGGCGTCGACGAGAGCCTGGACATCGGCGACGTCGTGGTCGCCGACCAGTGGGCCCAGAACCTGGAAAGCGCCTTCGCCCGCGAGACCGACAAGGGCTTCGAGGTCCAGTCGTTCATCCGCAACAGCGACCTGGCCAACTACGGCATGATCTATCCGCGCGGGATCGTCCTGCCCGGCGATGCGCTAGGCGCGCCTGCCCGCGTCTGGTTCCCGGCCGATCCGATGCTGCTGGACACCGCCCGCAAGGTCGCCGCCCAGGTCGCTCTGCAGCGTTGCGCCGCCGACAAGTGCCTGGTTCATCCGCCCAAGGTCGTCGTGGGCGGCAAGGGCGTCTCGGCCCCGGTCTTCCTCGACAACGCCGCCTACCGCAAATATCTGCGCGCGACCTTCGAGGCCCGCGTGGTCGACATGGAGAGCGCCGCCGTCGCGCACGTGGCCCTGGTCAACAAGACCCCGTTCATCGCCTTCCGCAGCCTGTCGGACCTGGCCGGCGGCGGCGCGGGCGCCAACGAGATGGGGACCTTCATGGCGCTGGCCTCGGACAACTCCGCGACCGTGGTGAAGGCGTTCGTGAAGGCGCTGCCGAACTAGGCCAGCCGCTTCTCGTCGTCGATCAGGGTCAGGCGCGCCGGCGGCCCTCCGCCCCAGGCGAACAAGACCAGGTTCAGGTCGTCGGCCCTGGCGCCGCGCGCGAAGCTCCTGACCAGCAGGCCGTGATATCCGGCTTCGACCAGACGTCGCGCGAAGGCCTGGGTTCCGGCCTCCCCGTGCGTCTTCATCTGATCGCGCCAGCCGGCATCGGCCAAACTGTCATCATCCATGCCCTCGGAAGCCAAGGCCGTCGCATCGCGGGTGTCGAACACCCGCTCGATCTCGGCGTCGTAGGAAACCAGCGTCGTCGGCTGCAACGACCCGACCTGATTGGCCTCACGCAGCGCCGTCATGACGCTCAGGGACGCGTAGAGCGCCGGCGTGCCCTTGGCGTTGAACCGGCCGCCGTAGAGCTGCGCGCCGCGACCGGACAACGGCTCACGGGCATAGATCGGGTTCAAGGCGCGATAGAGCAGCCCGCGATACATCTAGGGTCAGGCGTGGACGCCGGCGTCGACGGCGTCGACATAGTCCAGCACCTCGTCGATGCGTCCCTCACGGACCAGCTGCATCGCCGTCTGCCCGGAGAAGCCAGTCAGCGGCTCGGACCGATACCAGGCGTAGGCGATCAGCTCCGAGCCAAAGCGCGGCTCGACTTTGTTAATGACCTCGACCATCTCGCGCAGGCGGCGCTGGGTCTTGGCCGAGCGCGAGCGCTCCTGGCGCTGGACCGCGTCCCGGCCCAGCCCCGCCGTGCGCGCCACTTCCTCGCTGGTCGTGCGAAAGACGTCCGCGATCTTGCGCGGGGCGAAGAAGCCGTCGTCGGCGTATTTGGCCAAGCCCATGGCGATGCCCTTTTGTCATTGCCACTCAGAATGACGAATATGGCGTCATTTCATGCGGCAATCAAGGTCAGCGCGTGCCGAACGTCCGATCGCCCGCGTCGCCCAGGCCCGGCACGATGTAGCCGTGCTCGTTCAGCTTGGCGTCCACCGCCGCCGTCCAGATCGGCACGTCGGGGTGAGCGGCTTGCAGGGCGTCGACGCCGGGCTGGGCGGCCAGCAGGCAGACGAAGCGCAGGTTGGTGACGCCGGCGGCCTTCAGGCGGGCGATGGCGGCGATGGCCGAGTGGCCGGTGGCCAGCATCGGGTCGACCACGATGACCAGGCGGCCGGCGATGTCCTCCGGAGCCTTGAAGTAGTATTCGACCGCCTCCAGCGTCTCGTGGTCGCGATAGAGGCCGATGTGGGCCACGCGGGCCGACGGGACCAGGTCCAGCATGCCGTCGCACATCCCCAGACCCGCGCGCAGGATCGGGGCGAAGACCAGCTTCTTGCCGGCGATCTCATAGGCCGTGGTCGGGGCGACCGGGGTCTCGATCTCAACGGGATCCATCGGCAGGTCGCGGGTGATCTCGTAGCAGATCAGGGTCGCGACCTCGCGCATCAGGGCGCGGAAGGTCTTCGTCGAGGTCTGCTTGTCGCGCATCTTGGTCAGCTTGTGCTGGACGAGCGGGTGGCTGACGACGGTGACCTGCGACATGGAAGAGCCCTGCTAGAGAATACCCTCCGGTCCTAGGCCAGTTGGTCCCCCACCGGCAAGGACCGGATGCGCTTGCCCGTGGCCGCGAAGATGGCGTTGCACAGCGCCGCCGGGGCCGGCGGATAGGCTGGCTCGCCCAGGCCCGTCGGGTTGTTGTCCGACAGGCTGTAGTGGACCTCGACGTCGAAGGCGTCGGCCATGCGCAGCAGCGGGAAGTCGCCGAAGTTGCTCTGGGTCGTCGCCCCGCCCTCGAAGGTGATCTCCTGGGCCAGGGCCGCGCCGACCGCGTCCAGGATCGAGCCCTGCACCTGCTGCTCGGCGCCCTTGGGGTTGATGATCTGGCGGCCGCAGTCGACGGCGGTCCAGGCCTTGTCGATCTTCAGCGAGCCGTCCTTGACCGTCACCTGGAGCACCACCGCCACATAGCCCATGTGGCTGTAGTGGCAGGCCACGCCCATCCCCGTCCCGGCCGGCAGCTTGCGCCCCCAACCGGACTTCTCTGCGACGAGGTCGAGCACGCCGCGCATGCGGCCGGTGTGGAAGCTGTCACGCTCGGTCGCGGCGCCCAGCAGGCGCGGCTCGCCCAGCAGTTCGCGGCGGAAGGCGATCGGATCCTTGCCGGCGGCCAGGGCCACCTCGTCGGTGAAACTCTGCAGCACGAAGCCGAAGGCGTTGTTGCCCGGCGCGCGCAGCGGCCCGGTCGGCGCGCCCAGCGGCATCACCGAGACCTGGATGCGGTAGTTGTCGAGCGCCCGGCACGGAAACTGGGTGGCGTTGAAACCGCAGCTGGGCGCGAACTTGTCGCCCTCGCCGAAGCTGACGAAGTGGTCGTTCCAGGCCACGACCTTGCCCGCGGCGTCCAGGCCGGCGGTCAGGTTGTGCCAGCCGCCGGGACGGTAGAAGTCGTGCTGGATGTCGTCCTCGCGGGTCCAGATCAGCTGGACCGGGACGCCGGCCTTGGCGGCGATGGCGGCGGCCTCGACCATGTAGTCGTTGTTCAGCCGCCGGCCGAAACCGCCGCCGCCACGGACCAGGTGGATGGTGATGGCGTCTTCCGGCACGTTCAGGGCCGCCGCAACCAACTTGCGGCCAGGCTCGGGGTTCTGGGTCGGGGCCCAGATCTCGACCTTCCCGTCCTTGACCGACGCGGTGCAGTTCTGCGGCTCCAGCGGCGCGTGGGCGATGAACGGGTAGCTGTAGGCGGCGCTGACCGTCTTGGCCGCGCCCTTGAGGGCCGCATCGACATCGCCGTCGGCGCGGTCGACGCGCTGCGGCGGGGCCTTGGCCAGCTCGGCGGCCTTGGCGGCGAAGGCGGCGCTGCTCTGGGTCGAGGTCGGGTGGTCGGCCCACTTGATCTCGAGCGCCTCGCGGCCCTTGCGCGCCGCCCACCAGCTGGTGGCGACCACCGCCACGCCGGGCAGCAGGCCTTGCAGATTGGTCCCGCCCTCGATCACGAAGGCGTCCTTGACGCCCTTGACCGCCTTGGCCGGCGCGAGGTCCACCGATGCGACCTTGGCCCCGAACACCGGCGCCTTGGCGAAGGTGGCGAACAGCATGCCCGGCACGCGGGTGTCGATGCCATACAGCGGCTTGCCCGTGATGATGGCGTCGAGGTTCTGGCTCTTGTGGCTCTGGCCGATGATCCGGAAGGCCTTGGGGTCCTTCAGGGTTAGGGTCTTGGGATCGGGGGCCGGCAGCTTGGCGGCGGCCTCGACCAGTTCGCCATAGGCCGCGCGGCGGCTGCCGGAGACAACGAAGCCCGGTTCGGTCTTGCAGCTGTCGACCGGCACATTCCAGCGTGTCGCGGCCGCCTGGATCAGCAGCGCGCGGACCGTGGCCCCGACCCGCCGCAGGCCGTCATACTCCAGCGTCGTGGCCATGCTGCCACCGGCGACCTGGCGGCCATAGATCTTGGTGTCGGCGATGGCCTGCTCGACCATCACGGCAGACCACTCGACGTCCAGTTCCTCGGCGATCAGCATCGGCAGCGAGGTCTTGATGCCCTGCCCCACCTCCGGGACCTTCGAGGCGATGGTCACCTTGCTGTCGGGCCCGATACGGACATAGGCGTTGACCTGGGTCGCGCCGGCGGCGCTGCCCTCGGTCGCCATGGTGAAGCTGAGCAGCAGGCCGCCGCCGGTGGCCGCGCCGCTCGTGAGCACGAAGCGGCGGGTCGGGTCGCGCAGGATCTCGCCGTCCATCACGCCTGCTCCTGGCCGGCGGCGACCTTGATCGCCTTCTTGATGCGGATGTAGGTCGCGCAGCGGCACAGGTTGCCGTTCATCGCCGCGTCGATGTCCTCGTCGGTCGGCTTGGGCTTCTCGGTCAGCAGGGCCGTGGCCGACATGATCTGGCCGGCCTGGCAGTAGCCGCACTGCGGCACGTCGATGGCCTTCCAGGCCTCCTGCACCCGCTTGCCCACCGGCGACTTGCCGACGCCCTCGATGGTGGTGACCTTTTTCTTGCCCACGCTCTCGACCGGCGTGATGCAGGCCCGGACCGGCGCGCCGTCCAGGTGCACCGTGCAAGCCCCGCACAGAGCCGCGCCGCAGCCGAACTTGGCGCCGACGAGGCCCAGCGTGTCGCGCAGCACCCACAGCAGCGGCGTGTCGCCGTCGACATCCGCTGACTTGGTCTCGCCATTGATGCTGAGCGTGAAGGCCATGACGTACTCCGGTCCTCAAGGTTGCAGCGATCCTGCCCTAACGGCGCCGTTCGCGCGAGGACTGTCACATAAGTTTCACAGATAGGATTTGACGGGCAAATCCTTCCGTGGTTCCGGTGCGCCGCGCGCGATCCGTCCACGGACGACCGCCATTTCGCAGCAAGGAAAGACGCTGATGCTGGGCTTGTTCAAGGCCGTCATGCCGAAGGAAGACGCCTTCTTCGACCTGTTCTCCGCCCATGCGCGGACCCTGGTCGCCGGGGCGCAGGCTCTGCACGACATGACCGCCGGCGGCGACGCCGTCGAGGCCGCCAGCGCGCGGGTCTACCAATACGAAGACGAGGCCGACGAGGTCACCCGCCAGGTGATGGTCGCCGTGCGCCGCAGCTTCATCACCCCGTTCGACCGCAGCGACATCCAGAGCCTGACCACCTCGCTGGACGACGCCATCGACCAGATGCGCAAGACCGCCAAGGTCGTGAACCTGTTCGAGGTGAAGAGCTTCGAGCCGCAGATGCGCGAGATGACCCGCATCATCGTCGAGGCCGCCAAGCTGACGGAAGAAGCCGTCGCCCTGCTGCCCAAGATGCGTCTGAACGCGCAGAAGCTCAGCGAGATCGCGGTGCGCATCACCGAGATCGAGGAACAGTCGGACGTCATGTACGACGAAGGCCGCAAGGCGCTGTTCCTGGCCAACCGCCAGGGCGACCCGATGGCCTTCATCGTCGGCGTCGACATCTACAGCCACCTGGAAAAGGTCATGGACCGCTTCGAGGATGTGGCCAACCGCATCAGCGGCATCGTCGTCGAACAGGTCTGATCGCCGTGGATCCCACGTTCATCATCCTGGTCTTCCTGGTCGTCGTCGCCCTGGCGTTCGACTTCCTGAACGGCCTGCACGACGCCGCCAACTCGATCGCCACCATCGTCTCTACAAGAGTGCTGTCGGCCAAGTGGGCGGTGATCTGGGCGGCGTTCTTCAACTTCATCGCCTTCCTGTTCTTTGGCCTGCACGTGGCCAAGATGGTCGGCTCGGGCATCGTCGACCCGCACGTGATCAGCGACCGCCTGATCTTCGCGGCGCTGATGGGCGCGATCAGCTGGAACCTGCTGACCTGGTGGGCGGGCATCCCGTCGTCCAGTTCGCACGCCCTGATCGGCGGCTTGGTCGGCGCGTCCATCGCCAAGGTCGGCGGCATCGGCGCCATCCAGTGGGCGGGCCTGGGCAAGACCGCCGCTGGCATCATCGTCTCGCCGACCCTGGGCTTCCTGCTGGCGCTCGTCCTGGTGCTGGTCGTGTCGTGGACCTTCGTGAAGAGCTCGCCGTTCTTCGCCGACCGCATCTTCCGCAAGCTGCAGTTCGTCTCGGCCGCGATGTACAGCCTGGGTCACGGCGGCAATGATGCGCAGAAGACCATGGGCATCATCGCCGCCCTGCTGTTCGCCCACGGCGCCACCGACCAGCCGGGCCACATCCCGTTCTGGGTGGTGCTGGCCTGCCAGACGGCGATGGGTCTGGGCACGCTGTTCGGCGGCTGGCGCATCGTCCATACCATGGGCAGCAAGATCACCCGCCTGACCCCGATGCAGGGCTTCTGCGCGGAGACCGGCGGCGCGATCACGCTGTTTTTGGCGACCCATGTGGGTGTTCCGGTCTCGACGACTCACACGATCACAGGCGCTATTGTCGGCGTCGGCGCCTCGCGCCGAGTCTCGGCGGTTCGCTGGGGCGTCGCCAAGGACATCGTCACGGCCTGGATCGTCACCCTTCCGGCGGCGGCTCTCACAGCGGCGCTGTTCTACTACCTAGGGTTCTGGATGAAGTGACCGACGTTGGGGGGAAGCAGGAGGGACGCAAGTCCGGAGGCGGCGGCGGCAAGCGCCGCCAGGTCGCCGCCCTGCCCTGGCGCGGCGAGGGCGACGCCTTGCGCATCCTGCTGGTCTCCTCCCGCGAGACCCGCCGCTGGGTGATCCCCAAGGGCTGGCCGATGAAGGACAAGACCGACTTCCAGGCCGCCGCCACCGAGGCCTATGAGGAAGCCGGGCTGGTCGGCGTGATCGCCGAGCAAGCGATCGGCGAATACGAGTATCTCAAGAAGCTGAAGAGCGGCGCGGCGCGGCTGGTGAAGGTCGACGTCTTCCCGCTGCACATCACCAGCCAGCTCGACGCCTGGCCCGAGAAGGGCCAGCGCACCCTGGAATGGATGACCCCGGTCGAGGCCGCCCTCGCCGTCCAGGAGCCGCAGCTGCGCGACCTGATCGCCCGCTTCGCCGGCGTCGCGCTGCCCGAGGAAGAGCGTCCTGACCCGCATCCAGCCCCGACGCCCGTGCGCGTGGCCTTCCAGCGCCTGCGCCGCCGGGTGACGGCGCTCTGGGGTCGCTACCGGCGTTAACCCACACGCTGTGGACAAGTCGATCCGCGCGGCATAATGTTCTCATTATGTTCTTGCGCGGCGAGTTCCCATGCAGCTGTCCCTAGGCCTGGCCCGATCCCCGCTGGAAAGCGTGCGTGACGCCCTGCTCTGCGAGTTCGGCGCCCAGCGGCCGGTCGCGCGGATGGACCCGATCTCGCAACTGGTGAAGGCCTCGATCAGCGGCCGCACCCAGGACGCGGTCTCGTGGGCCGCCTTCCTGCGCCTGCGGGCCGAGTTCAAGTGCTGGGAGGACTTGGCCCGCGCGCCGGTCGCCGCCGTGGCCCGGATCATCGACGACGTCACCTTCCCCGGCGACAAGGCCCGGCACTTGACCACCGCCCTGAAGATGATCGAGGCCAAGGTCGGCTGGCTGTCCCTGAGCTACCTCAAGACCCTCGAGGTCGATCAGGCGCGCTGGGAACTGCAGGCCCTGCCCGGCGTGGGCGTCAAGGTCGCCGCCTGCGTGCTGAACTTAAGCGACCTGGCGATGCGGGCCCTGGTGGTCGACACCCATATCGACCGCGTCGCCAAGCGCATAGGTCTGGTGGGCGCCGGCGATACGACCCACACCTATCACACGCTCATGGGCCTGGCGCCGGATACGTGGACGGCCGACGACCTGTTCGAGCTGCATTGGCTGATGAAACGCGGCCTGGGCCAGATGCTGTGCCCGCACGAAGGCCCCAAGTGCGGGGCGTGTCCGGTCAAGGCGATGTGCGCCAAGGTCGGGGTGGGCCACAGCGCGGAAGTCCTGACTTGGAAGCCGCGAGGCTGAACTTGACACGAACTCATGCGCTAATCGGTGCATGACCATCCGCATCGGCACGGCCGGTTGGAGCTTCCCCCGCGACCTCGACTTCCCGGTCGAGGGCACGGGGCTGGAGCGCTACGCGGCGCGGTTCGACTGCGTGGAGATCAACAGCTCCTTCTATCGGCCGCATCAGCGGAAGACTTATGAGCGCTGGGCGGCCAGCACGCCGGCGGACTTCCGGTTCGCGGTGAAGGTCCCGCAGGCGATCACCCACGAGCGGCGGCTGGTCGGGGTCGATGACCTGCTGGCGCGGTTCCTGGACGAGACCGACGGGCTGGGCGGCAAGCGTGGGCCACTGCTGGTGCAACTGCCGCCGAGCCTGAGGTTCGAGGCCGAGCGGGTCGGGGCGTTCCTCGCGACCTGGCGGCGGTTCACCAACGCGCCGACGGTGCTGGAGCCGAGGCATGCCAGCTGGTTCGCGGCCGAGCCTGAGCGGATGCTGACCGACTTCCGGGTCGCGAGAGTCGCCGCTGATCCGGCCGTGGTCCCGCAGGCGGCCGAGCCCGGCGGCTGGAGCGGCCTCGTCTATCGCCGCTGGCATGGCTCACCGGTGATCTACGAGAGCGCCTATCCGCCCGAGGTGCTGGAAGCGCTGGCGGTGCGGCTGGTCGAGGAGCCCGAAACCTGGTGCGTCTTCGACAACACCAAGTTCGGCGCGGCAACGCGGGGTGCGTTGGCCATGCTGAACCGCCTGCGGGACCGCCCTCGCCCTTCGACGGGCTCAGGGTGAGGACTACTTTTAGCGCCGTGTTCGAGTAGAAACCTCACCCTGAGCCTGTCGAAGGGCGAGGTTTCGGCCCCACGGAGTTCCCCCATGTCCGCATTCGACCCCGCCATGATGGCCGGCCCCGAGGCCCTCGCCCGGTTCCTCGAAACCGGCGACGAGGCTCTGCTGGACGGCGTGTTCTGCGACGGCGACGTCACCATCCTCGAGAACTTCCCGCCGCACGTCTTCAACGGCCAGACTGGCCTGGCCCAATGGAAAGCCCTGATGGCCAAGCACGTCGGCGCGATCGGCGACCTGCACCACACCTTCGAGCGGCCGAACGACTTCGGGGTCACCGGCGACACCGTCCACTTCACCCTGCCCACCCGCTGGGTCGGCGTCCGTGACGGCGCGCCGTTCAAGGAGCTGGGCGGCTGGACCTTCGTGCAGGTGCGTGACGGCGACCGCTGGCGGATCCGCTCCTACGGCTGGGCGGTCGTCGAGTTCGCCTGGGAGACCTAGCCGCACCCGACCAGGTCGAAGAACTGCCGGGGAAGGCTGTCGCGTGGGCGATCGCCATGCGGATGCCGCAGGGCGTCGTCCAGATGCGGCAGCAGGAAGTGCGCGGGCGCTGGCTCGCCGCGCTTCGGAGCGGCCTCCAGCAAGCGGTAGGTCGCATCCAGGCCGATATATTCGAAATCGCCCAGCGGCCTTGGCCCGCCGTCGGGGCTGGGCGGCGTCCAGCCGGGCTGGGTCGGATCCAGGGTCGACGACACGTTCTGCCGGCCATCCGCGCCGCCATTCCAGGGCAGGAACCACTCGTGGCCACCGTGGAAGTCGACGCGCAGCGCCAAGCCCTGTGGCCAGCCCGCGCCGCTTTCCACCTTCATGAACCGCGCGACCACCGTCGGTTCGGTGCGCAAGACGTATCGCGCCTGCTCGACCGGACAGTTGGCGACGACGGCGGACATCAGCAGCGCGGCGAGCATCGGCTAGGCCCCGCCCGCCAACTCCGTGAACGTCTTCGTCCCGATCGGATAGCGCCGGTAGTCCCGGTAGTCGAAGTGCCACCACTCCTCGGGATAGACATCGAAGGCCTCGGCCTCCATCGCCTGGCGCAGGATCGCGCGGCGGTGTCGCTGCGCCGTCGTGCCGCCCACGAAGTCGGCATAGGACCGGGTCGAGAACTCGTCGTAACGGCCGGGCATCTCGACGGCCTTGCCGGTCCTGAGATCGTACAGCGTCAGGTCCACCGCGCAGCCGCGGTTGTGGCGCGAGCCCTGGGCCGGGTCGGCGACGAAGACATGGTCCTCGGGCGGGGTGGCGTCCCAGAACATCCAGGTCACGTACCAGGGGCGATAGGCGTCGTGGATCAACAGGCCATAGCCCTTGGCCGCCAGCGCCTTGTGGATCCGCCCCAGCGCCTCGGCGGCGGGGCGCTGCATGTAGGCCGCCGGCTTCTCGTACAGCGGGATGCCCATGAAGTTGTCGGGCGTGGCGTACCAGATGTCGAGCTTGATGCCCGGATCGATGGTCGTGACGTCGACGAGGTCGGACGGCAGGCGATCGGTCTCGACCGGCGGCGTCGCGGCCAGGGCGCGCTTGCGCAGCGCCACAGGATCCGCGCGGACAGCCTTGTGGATGCGGTCGCGGGTCTCGGCCCCGAAGTCGTGGAAGGCCAGGGCCTTGCCGTTCAGGCGCACCGCGCCCTTCTCCAGCACCAGCTCACCGCCGCCCGCGATGGCGTAGCGACCACCGCCCGAGGGCGTCAGCCGCGCGGACTTGAAGCCCTCGCCATCGATGTACAGCGCGCTGTCCTGCTCGAAGACGGTGAACGGCGCGGCCTTGTCGCCGTACTGGCCGATGGCCGCCCACTCGGCTTTTGTCTGCGCCCACGCAGTCGGGGCCAGAAGCCCGGCGGCGGCGATGGACAGGAAGGATCGTCGAACCAGACTGCTCATCACCGCCCCCTGAAGGCTATTTCATCGTCGGGATGACGAAGCTCGAGTCACCCACGTCGCCTTCCGGCCAGCGGGCGGTCACCGTCTTGACCTTGGTGTAGAACTTCACGCCCTCGACGCCGTGCTGGTTGGTGTCGCCGAACGCGCTGCGCTTCCAGCCGCCGAAGGTGTGATAGGCCACCGGCACCGGGATCGGCACGTTGATGCCAACCATGCCGACGTTCACCCGGGCGGCGAACTCGCGGGCCGCGCGGCCGTTGCGGGTGAAGATGGCGACGCCGTTGCCGTACTGATGCTCGGACGGCAGGGCCATGGCTTCCTCGAAGCTCTCGGCGCGGACGATCTGCAGCACCGGGCCGAAGATCTCCTCCTGATAGGTCTTCATGCCCTTCTTGACGCCGTCGAACAGCGACGGGCCGATGAAGAAGCCCTTCTCGTAGCCCTGCAGGCTGAAGTCGCGGCCGTCGACGACCAGCTCGGCGCCCTCTTCCTGGCCGATGCGGATGTAGTCGGCGATCTTGGCGCGGTGCTGGCTGGAGACGACCGGGCCGTAGTGGGCGTCGGTGTCGGTGGAGATGCCGACCTTCAGCGTGCCGATCTCGGCGATCATGCGCTCGCGCAGTTCGTCGGCAGTGTTCTTGCCCACGGGCACGACGACCGGCAGGGCCATGCAGCGCTCGCCGGCCGAACCGAAGGCCGCGCCCGACAGGTCCTTCACGACCTGGTCGAGGTCGGCGTCGGGCAGGACGATGCCGTGGTTCTTGGCGCCGCCCATGGCCTGGACGCGTTTCCCGTGCGCCGTGCCCGTCTGGTAGACATAGTGAGCGATGTCGGAGCTGCCGACGAAGCTGACGGCCTTGATGTCCGGATGGGTCAGAATGGCGTCGACGGCGCTCTTGTCGCCGTGGATCACGTTCAGCACGCCGGCTGGCGCGCCGGCTTCCATCATCAGCTCGGCCAGTTTCACCGGCACGGTCGGATCCTTCTCCGACGGCTTGAGGATGAAGGTATTGCCCACCGCGATGCTGATGCCGAACATCCACATCGGGATCATGGCCGGGAAGTTGAACGGGGTGATGCCCGCGCAGACGCCTAGCGGCTGGCGCATCGAATAGACGTCGATGCCGGGACCAGCGCCTTCCGTGTACTCGCCCTTGAGAATGTGGGGAATGCCGCAGGCGAACTCGATGACTTCCAGGCCGCGCTGGATGTCGCCCTTGCTGTCGGCGATGACCTTGCCGTGCTCGGACGACAGGATTTCGGCCAAGCTGTTCATGTCGCGCTCGATCAGGCGCTTGAACTCGAACATCACCCGGGCGCGGCGCTGCGGGTTGGTGGCGGCCCAACCAATTTGAGCGGCGGCGGCGGCCCGGACGGCGGCGTCCAGCTCGGCGTCGGTCGCCAGCTGCATGCGGGCCTGGACCTCGCCGGTGTTGGGATTGAAGACGTCGCCGAAGCGGCCGGAGGAACCAGTCAGGGCCTGACCGTTCACGAAATGGGCGATGTCTCGCATGATACGCTCCCTAACGCTGTTTTTTGGCGTCAATAGCATCCAAGGTTCACGCAGTATCGCGCGAAATTCTACTCAGCGTCGACGTGGACGCGTCGGAACCTGCCCTGCAGGTAGACCAGCGGTTCGTGGTCCGGGTCGTAGCGCAGTTTCACGACCCGTCCGACATAGACCCGGTGGTCGCCGGCGTCGAAGACGTGGTGCGTCTCGCACTCGAAATTGGCCATGCAGCCGGGCAGGATCGGCACGCCCGTCCGCCAGATCTCGGTATCGATGCCGGCGAAGCGGTCGGTGTCCTTCTGGACGAACTGGCGGGCCAGGGCCTGGTGCTCGGCGTGCAGCACATTGACCGCCCAGCGGCCGGCCGCGTCCAGGGCCGGCAGGCTGGAGGACTTCAGGTCGACGCAGACCAGCGCCAGCGGCGGGTCCAGCGACACCGAGGTGAAGGAATTGGCCGTCAGCCCGACCTTGCGCCCGTCCTCGCAGACGGTCGTGACCACGGTCACCCCGGTCGTGAAGCATCCGAACGCGTTGCGCAGGGCCCGGGCGTCGTGCTCGGCGCCCTCTCCCAGTTCGATCGTAACCGCTTTACTCATCACCTAAGCAGTGGGGCAAAGCGCGGCGCCCTTCAAGATCAGCCGTGCGCTTGGTCGATCAAAACGCCCGGTCGCGCGGCATCCAGGCCGAAGGTGACCGGCAGGTGGCGCACATGCGGCGTCTGCAGGCCCAGGGCCTTGGCGCCGCGGGCGACGGCCAGCTTGCCCAGCGCCGTGGGGCCAAAGCCGTTCTGCACGCGCGGGCTCATGCCCATGCGCCGGCGCAGCACGCCGTTGGCATAGATGACATTGGCCCGCATCAGGGCCGGCGGGGTCATGAATTCGATCGAGATCGAGACGTTCAGCATCGGGCCGTTCTCGATCCGGTGCGGGGCGTTCTGCTTCCAGGTGACCATGTTGCCCGGCGTCAGGTCGACGGCCTGGGCGCCCTTGTCCCATTCGGGCTCGAAGGCGAACTGCTCGGCGGTCTCGCGCAGCACGATCTTCTCTAGCGCCAGGTCGCCCACGTACGGGTCGGCCACCGGATAGACCCAGACCTTCTTCTCGCCGCGGATCTGCCACAGCGACACCAGCGGCACGTCGAGGTGATAGAAGACCTGGGCGTTGGCGCTGGAGATCAGCATGCCGACGTCGCGCTTGAAGGTCTTCAGGCCGGGGACGTGGGTCTCCTTATCGGCGAAGATCTCATCGCTCAGCGCGGCGTATTCCGGCACGTGGTCGTTGGTCTGGCGCAGGTTCAGCCAGATCCGGCCGGTCTTGGCCCCCTCCAGCAGCTGGTCGCCGGTCAGATTGCCGGCCGAGCCCTTGCGCCACGACGTCCAGGCCTTGGGGTCCTCGCCCATGGTGAAGACGCCCAGCTTGTCGCGCGGATAGAGGTCCAGCAGGCGCGCCAAGCCCTCGTCGTCGAACATCGGACGCTCATGCAGGGCGTGCTTGAACATCAGGTTCTCACGGCCGAAGGCTTTCGCCTTGTCCGCCGTCCAGTCGGTGATCACGCTCATGCGGTCCTCCCGTAGAATTGGATCTTGAAGGGGCCCCACCAGAAGGTCTTGCCCAGACCCCGCGCGGCGCGGTCCAGCCATTCGGCGCGGTCCTTGGCGCGGGTCAGCCACTTGAAGCCAGCCACCACGCCGAACACGGCGGCCTGGCCCAGGCCGATGACCATCCAGCGGGCGACGCCGGCATTGTCGCGCGGGATGGCGGCGGCGCAGTGCGAAGTCGGGCCCTGGCCATAGGCGAAGGCGCGGGCGATCGTGTAGCGCAGGTTCAGGCGCGACAGCACGGGCTCTTCCCAGACCCAGGCCGCCGGCTCCCAGGCGAACCGCGCCCCGGCCGCGCCCATGTGGCCGAACAGCAGGTCGTCCTCGCCGCCGATGTGGTTGCGCTCGACACTGAACGGCGAAACGGGATCCGGCAAAGCCGCGCGGCGGATCAGGCTGTCGCCGCAGCCGTAGTGATGATCGAGCAGCCCCGCCTCGGCCGGGCCGACGCGCGAGAAGAAGCGCTCGAGATAGTCGCGATGGTCGACGACGTGGTCCGGCGCCCGCGTCCGCACGGGGCCGAACACCACGTCGGCGTCGAAGCGCGCCTGGGCGGCCAGCAGCGCGGCCAGCCAGCCGGCCGGGGCTTCCTCGTCGTCGTCCAGGAAGGCGATCAGCTCGCCCGAGGCGCGGGCCATGCCGGCGTTGCGGGCGAAGGCGACGCCAGGGCGCTTTTCGTTGACATAGATCACCGGGAACGGCGCGGCCTTGGCCAGGTCGTCGGCGACCGGCTTGGCCGACGGGACCTGGTCGTTGTCGACGATCACCAGCTCCAGCTCGGCGCGGTCGACGCCGGTCTGGCCGAACACCGAACGCGCCGCGACGGCCAGGCCGTCGAGACGTCGTTGGGTTGGGATCATGATCGTGATGCGCGCCATCAGGCCTCCGGATGCTCTCCGCCACGGCGCTGCGCCTTCGAGGCCACGGCCTCGACGAAGTCGCGCACGCGGCCGGACATGGTCAGCTCGCTGCTGGCGATAGCGTCCATCCGCCGGCGCAGCTGGCCGACCGGCCCCGCGCCGTGCGCGCCGGCCATGCTCCAGACGCTCTCCATCGACGACGCCACGCGCCCGCCGATGCTGGAGGCCGTCGCGGCCCCCTCACCGATCGTGACGCTCTTCAGGGCATAGGAGCGCTTGTAGTGGTCGTGGCCGGGACCGAGGTCATAGCGGGTCAGGCCCAGCCCCGGCATGGCGGCGATGGCGCGCAGGAAGAAGATCTGCCCCGGCGACCAGGCGGCGTGCTCGGGGTTCATCGAAGCCAGCCACGGGTGATAGGTCGCGCCCTGGCGGATGCCGAAGTGACCGCCGACCAGCGTGTCGCCGGCATAGAGGTTGATCATCAGGCCGCGGAAGTCGCTGTCTCGGGCCGAGAACAGGTCGGCCATCAGCTCACGCGTCCAGTCGGCGCGCAGGAAATCGTGCATGCCGGTACGCAGCAGCTGCTCGCGCTTCCAGTCGATTAGTTGGTTGAACGCCTCACGGCTGACGTCGCCGGCCACCAGGCGCACCGGTCCGACCTCGCGGTCCAGCTTGTTGTCCAGGCGCCGGTAGTTCTTGATCTTCTTGGGGCTCGCGGCCCGGACGGCCTCGAGATAGTCCTCGGCGGACGTCTCGGCCAGGTCGATGACATAGGCGGTGCGGTCGGTCTCGGGCGAGGCCGGGAAGACGCCGTTCGGATCGATCAGGCCGGTGTAGCGGAACACCGAGACGTCGGCGGCGCGCAGCACCTGTGCCAGATCAAGTCCCGCATCGGGACGGGCCACCAGGCCGTGATAGTCCGACAGCGGCGAGCCGATCGGCCGCGCCAGGCCACCGGGGCGACGGTGATAGGCCAGGAAGCCTTGGGTCTGGCCGTCGCGCCGCACCAGCGCGATCCGTGCATCTTCACGAACCTTTCCAACGGCTTGCGCGAAATCGGGGCCCAGCAGGGGGTTGCCAAAACCCGCCTGATCGGTGGCGAGGCTCCGCCACAGCGCCACGTCGGCGGCGCTCAGCAGGCTCGGGTGAAGGGTCTCGACGTCCAGCATATCCACCTGTCCTACTCCGGCTCGGGTTAGGGAAAGATGGACCTCTCGCTGCAATCAGCGGGCCATGTGTGGGGAATCCGACGAAGCGGATACCCATTTATGCAATCGTCGTCTCGAACGTCGCCTTGAGGATCTTTTCCAGCCAGTGCTGGTCGGTCTCGTCGAACGAAGCGAGCTGGTCGGAATCGACGTCGAACACCGCGATCAGCTGGCCATCGGGGCCGAAGACCGGCACGACGATCTCGCTTTGCGAGCGGCCGTCACAGGCGATGTGGCCCGGGAAGGCGTGGACATCCGGCACAAGCTGGGTCTGGCCGGTCGCCGCCGCCGCGCCGCAGACGCCGCGCCCATAGGCGATGCGCAGGCAACCCAGCGTGCCCTGGTAAGGCCCGACCACCAGCTCGCGCTCCTTGGTGGGATCCACGACGTAGAAGCCGGTCCAGAAATAACTGTCGAAGCTGTTGGCCAGCATCGAGGTCACCGTCGCCATGCGGGCGGTGACATTGGGCTCGCCGTCCAGCACGGACGCGATCTCCTCGGCGACCTCGGCATAGCGGGTCGCCTTGTCGGCGGAGAGGGTGAGGTCGTTGAACGCTTCGGCCATGGCTGCGGATATAGCGCAGGCGGCGGCGGATGCGAGGGGGTTGTTCGCCTATGGACGCGCGAGGCCATCCGGGTCACCGTCGGGCAACCTCCAGTGGATCGAACGATGCGCCTCTTGCTCGCCAGCGCCGCCGCAGCGCTCGCTCTTCCCATCCTGGCGCAGGCCCAGGTCGCCTTGCCCGCCACGCCGGCCAGTGAGGCGACCACAGCCTATCTGGAGGCGCTGAACTCAGGCGACCGAGCCAAGGTGGCGGCGTTCATCAAGGACCGCTTCCCGACGTCGCCGATCGACGCCGACGGCGTGGTGGGCTTCGAGCGCCAGACCGGCGGGTTTGATCTGGTCCGCATCGAGACCCAGACGTCCACCGCCCTGACGGCCCTGGTCCGCGAACGCTACGGCGACACCTATGCCCGGCTCCAGGTCGAGACCGAGGCGGCGGCGCCCAACCACATCAAGACCCTGGGCGCGCGGGTCACGCCGCGTCCCGCCGACCTGCCCGCCCCTCCCCGGCTCGACGACAATGCTCTGGCCAAGGCTGTCGCCGGCAAGCTCTCCCTGATGGGCGAGGACTATTCCGGCGTGGTGCTGATCGCCCGCAAGGGCCAGCCGTTCGCGACCTTCGCCCAGAGCTGGGCCGACCGCGACCGCAAGATCCCGATCAGCGCCTCGACCAAGTTCCGGGTCGGCTCGATGAACAAGATGCACACCGCCGTCGCCGTGCTGCAACTGGCCCAGGCCGGCAAGCTCGATCTCAGGGCGCCGCTAATCACCTACCTGAAGGACTATCCGAACGCCGACTGGGCTAGGAAGGTCACCCTGCATCAGCTGCTGACCCACACCGGCGGGGCGGGCGATATCTTCGGGCCGGAGTACGACGCCAAACGCAATCAGTTGCGGACCTTGCAGGACTACGTCGCCCTCTACGGCGCCCGCGCGCCGGCGTTCGAACCGGGCGCGAAGGACGAGTATTCCAACTACGGCTTTATCCTGCTGGGTCGCGTGGTCGAGGTCGTGTCGGGCCAGAGCTATTACGACTATGTGGCCGAGCACATCCTCAAGCCGGCGGGCATGACGGGCAGCGGCTTCGAGCCGGAGACCGCGGCGGTACCCGACCGTGCGATGGCCTACGAGCACGTCGGCGACGCCTACAAGCCGGCGGAGGGCCTCCCCTGGCGCGGCACGTCGGCGGGCGGCGGTTATTCGACGGCCGAGGACTTCCTGAAGTTCGCGACGGCGCTCCATGACGGCCGCCTGCTGGACAAGGCCCACCTGGCGCTGATGACCAAGCCCTGGATCGATCTGGGCGATGGCATGTCCTATGGCTACGGCATGGCCATCTATCCGGCGCCCTTCGCGCTGGTCGGACACAACGGCGCGGCGCAGGGGATGAGTGGCGAACTGCGCGTCATCGACGGCGGCGAAGGCGTGATCGTCACGCTGACCAATGTCGCGCCGCCGTACCTGGCGGGACTCCTGGGCAAGTTCATCTCGGACCGGTTCTCGGCGCCCTAGTCCACTTTTGTCAGACAATATTCTCAGGCTGCCGCCATCCATGCTAGGCATCCACCAACGGCGCGAGCACAGCGCTTCAAGGGAGTGAAGTCATGCGCAATGGCGTTGGTCTCGGCTTGCTGGCCGCCCTGTCACTGACGAGCGCGACGGCCTTCGCTCAGACAACAGCGCCCCTTCCCGTCGCCATCACCGTCGACGCCGGCAAACCGCAGGAAGAACTCCGCCCGATCTGGCGGTTCTTCGGGGCCGACGAGCCCAACTACGCGACCATGAAGGACGGCCGGAAGCTGCTCGGCCACCTGGGCGCGCTGAAGCCCAAGAGCGTCTATTTCCGCACCCACAATCTACTGAACACCGGCGACGGGACGCCCGCCCTGAAGTGGGGCAGCACCAATGTCTACACCGAGGACGCCCAAGGCCGGCCGGTCTACAACTGGACGATCCTGGACCACCTGTTCGACACCTATCTGGCCGCCGGCGTTCGGCCCTATGTCCAGATCGGCTTCATGCCCAAGGCGCTGTCGACCAATCCCGAGCCCTACCAGCACGCCTGGCGGCCGGGCTTCGACTACAACCTGATCAGCGGCGGCTGGGGCTATCCGCCCAAGGACTACGACAAGTGGTCCGAGCTGGCCTACCAGTGGACGCGCCACTGCATCGAGCGCTATGGCCGGGCCGAGGTCGAGACCTGGTATTTCGAGGTCTGGAACGAACCGAACGGCCCCGCCTACTGGAAGGGCACGCCGCAGGAGTTCCACAAGCTGCACGACTACGCCATCGCCGGGGTGCGCCGCGCCCTGCCGACGGCGCGGGTGGGCGGTCCGGACGTGGCCGGCAGCGGCGGCCAGTTCATGGAGGACTTCCTCACCCACGTCACCGACGGGACCAACTACGCCACCGGGCAGAAGGGCACGCCGACCGACTTTTTGGCCTTCCACGCCAAGGGCTCGCCGAAGTTCGTCGACGGCCATGTCCAGATGGGGATCGCCAACCAGCTGGCCGGCATCGACAAGGGCTTCTCGATGATCGCCGCCCGCCCCGCCCTGAAGGACAAGCCGATCGTCATCGGCGAGTCCGATCCGGAAGGCTGCGCGGCCTGCCAGGGACCCAGCCTCAGCTACCGGAACGGCACGGTCTATTCCAGCTACACGGCCGCCAGCTTTGCCCGGAAACATGACCTGGCCAAGCGGCGTGGGGTCACCCTGGACGGCGCCCTGACCTGGGCGTTCGAATTCGAGGACCAGCCCTATTTCGCGGGCTTCCGGCAGCTGTCCAGCAACGGCCTGGACCTGGCCGTGGTCAATGTCTTCCGGATGTTCAGCCTGATGGGGCCACGACGCATCGAGGCGGTCAGTTCAGGCCAGATCCCGCTGGACGAGATCATCGCCAAGGGCGTGCGCGAACGGCCCGACGTCGGCGCCCTGGCCAGCCTGGACAAGGACCGCGTGGCGATCATGGTCTGGAACTATCACGACGATGACGTGCCCGGCCCGGTCGCCGACATCAGCCTGGACCTGAAGAACCTGCCCAAGGGCTTCGCTGGCGGGAAGCTGGCCCACTACCGGGTCGATCAGGACCACGGCAATGTCTACGGCGCCTGGCAGCGGATGGGCTCGCCGATGGCCCCAACCAAGCCGCAGTACGACGCCTTGGAAGCCGCCAGCGGCCTGGCCGTCATCGACGGTCCGCCGCCGACCTGGGCCAAGACCGGCGCGACCGTGACCTTCCAGCTACCGCGTCAGGGCGTGTCGCTGCTGGTGTTTGAGAGAAAGCCCTAGAACTCTTCCCACTCGCCCGGACGATTGGCCGGCGCGACCTTCAAGGCGCTGGAGCCCTGGACGTAGCGCTGGCGGAAGCTTTCACGGGTCGGCGCGGCGGCCGGACGCGCCGCCGGAGCCGCAGGGCGACGCTCGGCGCGAGCCGGCATTTCGTGGACCACCGCCCCGACCTGGAAGCGGCCGATCAGGCGTTCCAGCTCGGCGGCCTCGGTCGAGAGCGCGTGGCTGGCGGCGGTCGATTGCTCGACCATCGCGGCGTTCTGCTGGGTGACCTGATCCATCTGGTTCACCGCCTGGTTCACCTCGGCCAGGCCGACGGCCTGCTCCTTGGACGAGGCGGCGATCTCGCCGACCAGCTCGTTGATCTCGGCCACCTGGGTGAGGATCTGCTCCAGGGTCTCGCCGGTTTCGCCGACCAGCTTGACGCCCTTGCCGACCTGCTGGGTCGAGGCGCTGATCAGGCCCTTGATCTCCTTGGCGGCGTCGGCCGAGCGCTGGGCCAGGGCCCGCACTTCTTGAGCGACCACCGCGAAACCACGACCGGCCTCACCGGCGCGGGCGGCTTCGACACCGGCGTTCAGGGCCAGCAGGTTGGTCTGGAAAGCGATCTCGTCGATGACGCCGATGATCTGGGTGATCGACTGCGAGGATTTCTCGATGCCGCCCATGGCCACGACGGCTTCTTTCACCACCACGCCACTCCGTTCGGCGGCGGCCTTGGCGCTGATCGTGACTTGGCGAGCACGCTCGGCGCCTTCCGAGCTGCGCTTCACAGTGGCGGTGATCTGGTCGAGGGCGGCGGCGGTCTGCTCCAGGCCGGCGGCCTGACGCTCGGTGCGCTGCGAGAGATCGTCGGCGGCGCCGCTGATCTCGGCGCAGCCGGTGCGGATGCTGCGGGCCGCGTTGAGGATGCCCGACATCGTCGCCTGCAAGCTCTCGACGGCGGCGTTGAAGTCGCGCGGCATCTTGGCGGAGTCACCGCTGAAGTCGTCCTCGCGCATGCGCCAGATCAGGTCGCCGTCGGCCAGGCGCTCCATGCCCTCGCCCAGGCTGGAGACGGCCTTGGCTTGGGCGGCGGCGAAGGCTTGCGCCTCCTGCTCGTGGCGCTGGCGCTGGACCTCGGCGGCGGCCCGTTCGGCCTCCTGCTCGGCTCGGCGGCGCTGGCCATCGGCCAGGTCGTGGCGGAAGCCGTCCAGGGCGCGGGCGATGGCGCCGATCTCGTCGCCGCCGTCGACGCCGGGAACGGCCTCGTCATAGCGTCCGGCCGAGAGTTTATCGACCGAGCGGGTCAGGCCCGTCAGCGGCTTCTTGACCAGGGCCGCGCTGGCGAAAAACAGCGACGCCAGCACGGCGGCGGTGATCAGCAGGCCGCCGATGAACAGGATCTTGGCCAGGCGGTCGGCGGGACCGGTGATGGCGGCCACGGGCACGTCCATCACGAGAGCCCAGGTGGTGTTCAGGGCCGGGATCGGCACGGGCCGGATGATGCGCGCCATCGGCACGCCGTCCTCGACCACGCCCTTGATCTCGACGGCCGCGCCCCCGGCCAGCACGCCCTGCACCTGGTCGGCGCCGGCGTCGGCATAGGGTTTGGTGCGCTTGGAGGCATCGGGGTGGGCGATCCACTTGCCGCTCGGCGACAGCATCATCACCCGGCCGCCCCCCAGGGGCTTCAGCTCGCCCAGGGTCTTGGAGACGCTGTCCAGGGCCATGTCCAGGCCGGCCGCGCCGATGAACTGGCCATGCGAGAACACCGGATAGACGACCGAGGTCATCAGCACCGACTTGCCGGCGACGTCGTAGGAATAGGGCTCGACGACCGTCGACTTCCCGGTCTGCTTAGGGACAGCGTAGTACGGCTCGGCGTATTCGTTGCCCTGGTCCAGCGGCTGGAAGATCACCTTGTCGCCGTCGTGCACCCAGTAGGGCGAGAAGTTGCCGGCCTTGTTCGAGCCCGAGGCGGTGTTGCCCGCGAACTCGGCGTCCTTGCCGTCGAAGGCGTTGGGCTCGGCCATGTACCAGCTGCCCAGCACCATGTCCGAGGACTCGGCGTTCGGCTTAAGCATCTGGACGACCGTGGCCCGGTCATGCAGGCCCGCCTCGTGCGCCGCGCCGATCGACACCGCCATGGAGCGCGCCGTCGACTGCACCTTGCCGATGTCGGCCTGGACGCTCTGGATCGCATCGTCGGCGACCGCGCCGGCGTAGCGGTTGGTGAGACCCGAAACGATGGCGCTGGTGTGCGACGACACCGCCACCGCCGCCGCGATCAGCAGGAAGCCAATCGCCAGACCGGCCACCAGGATCAATTTCCAGGCGATGGTCAACCGACGGAACGCTGTCATTTCAATAGTCTCCGGCCGCGAGGATGGCTGTTAACCAACTCTTCGCGGCCGAATCCTAAAGCGGCCGTTAACTATGCCGTGGAGAGGCGAAACTGCGACAATCCGCGCGCCTGAACCGCTTACCCTAGCGCGAGAAGCGGCTCTTCACTGGCGCGTAGGTGTCCCACACCTGGCCGTCGCTGACCGAGCGCAGCAGCTTGACGTATTCAGCGTGGCTCCAGGCCAGCGGGGTGGCGCTGTCGGTGCCCTCGCCACGCGCGTAGTCGTGCTTGCTGTCGGTCCCGACGCCGTCCCAGACCTGTTCGGGGATCAGCAGGCCCTCGTTGGCGAACAGCTCCATGGCCTTGACGTAGGTGTCGCGGATCCTCTTCACCGCCGCCGCGTCGGGCTTGCCCGCGACGCTGGCTAAAGCCAGTTCGTAGTGGCCACGCTCGCCGGTGAAGATCGGCCACACCCGGCCGCGCTGGCCCGGACGCATCTGATTGTCGGCCCCATAGTTGGCGCCGGTCTTCGCATCCTCGCCATAGCCGTCGACGCCGTAGCGGCGGTAACCCGGGAAGGTCCCGTCCACGCCCGGGAACTTGAAGTCGTAGCGGACGCGGTACAGATCCTCGAGCGCCTGGTCGTCGATCTTGGGCAGGCTGGCGACGATGGCCGGATCGTCGGCGCGGCGCACGCCATAGCGGACCAGCTCCAGGAAGCCGGCGTCCAGCATCTTGTCCTCGGGGACCGCCGCCTGGCCGTTACGCTCCTCGACCGGGCTCTTGTTGTTGGCGTCCTGGTCGCTGTTGAGGCGCAGGTAGTAGTGGCCGTCGCCGAACGATCCCTTGGTCGTGACCATGCGGGCCTCGACCTTGGACGAGTAGTCGTCGGCGGTCTTGCGGTAGGTCTCGGCGGAAGCCTTGTCGCCGGCGGCCTCGGCGATGTCGCCGGCCACGACCAGGCCCGCGATCACGGCGGCGGTCGTCGAGGGCGAGTAGCCGCCCTGCTCTTCCCAGCGCTCCTGCTGGGTGAACGGCGGGGTGATGGTGCTGTGGTTCCAGCCCAGGTCGACCTTGCCGCCCTTGACCAGGAAGTCGGCGGCCGGCTTCAGCATCTTGCCGTAGAAGGTCTTGAGGTCGGCGTCGGACAGCCAGCCCAGCTTCCACAGCTTCCAACCCAGCATGATCGGCATGGCCGTCTGATCGAGCTGGACGCCAACCCATTCGGGCGTGCCGTCCACGTGCGACTTCTGCAGGAACCAGCCGCCGTCGCCTTTGTTGCCCGGCGTCTTGGCCCCGACCTGCACCGTGGGCAGATAGTGGAAGGCCGCCAGCGGCGTGTCCTTGTCGCCTAGCGCCGCCAGGGCCATGGCGCACTGGTAGAAGTCGCGCGGCCAGACGGCCTTGTAGCCGGTCGACGACTGGGTCGCGTCGACCGTGTCGCCCCACGGGTTCGACAGCGAGGCGATCAGGGCGCCGGCGTGGGTGCGGTCCTCCTGGACCTTCAGCATCAGGGCCGAGGCCTGCAGCAGCTTGCCCCCGTCCTCCGACGCCTCACGCAAGCGCGGCAGTTCGGTCAGCGAGGCCAGATAGTCTTCCCAGCCCACCCGCGCGCCCTCGCCGTTATAGCGGGCCAGCACCTCCGCATAGCCGGTCTTCAGCGTGGCGGCGGCGCTGGCGTCGGCGGTCTTGGCGTCGGGGCCAAGGCCCATGGCGAAGTCGAAGGTCGCTTCCTTGGCCACGGCCGGCAGCTGGCCGGCCAGGACGATCGCGCCCTTAGCCGAGGTCGTCGTGGCTTTCAGGCCGAGCAGCGCGTCATTGTCCTTCAGCACGCTGGCCGAGGCCTTGGCGAAGGGCTTGGTCCCCTTCAGGCTCAAGAACGCCTTGCCTTCGAACGCCGTCAGCGCCGAGGCCGAGGCCGCGCCCACATCCCCGCCGCCCGTGTTGGCCATGTGCGGCTCCAGCACCAGGGTCGGGGTCACCGGGCCCTTCAGCGCCTTGACCGTCACCCGCACGAACAAGCTGTTGCGGTCGGGATCGGTGAAGATCCGCTTCTCGATGACGAAGCGACCCTGCTTATCGGTCGTGGTGATCTTATAGGCCGGCGACAGCGGACGGCCGGCGGCGTCGACGTGTAGATATTCGGTCTTGGACGTCGTATCCGCGCCCTCCACCGCCAGGCCGGTCGCGGTCTGGACCGCGATGCGCATCTGCTTGATCTGGGCCTCGTGGATCAGGCCGTACATGGCCTCGGTCAGCACGCCATCGGCGATCGAGAACCAGACCTTGGACACCGTCCCGGTCTTGCCGCCGGCCTTGTAGGCGCCGTCGACATAGGCCTCGTACGACGCGCCGACGCCGGTCTTGGCGGAATAGGCCCAGGTGGTCGGCGCGGCATGCGCGACGCCGGCGGTGAAGACAGCGGCCGAGGCCAGGGCGATGGATTTCAGGCTTCGCATGGCGAGGACCTCGTCAGGCTTGAAGGGAAGAAGTGGAGCGGTCCTGAACCAGGAAGGTCGCCGCCGCCGCGATCGCGAACGAGGCGGCGCCCAGCACCAGGGCCCAGATCGCCTCGCCGCCGAAGAAGCTCTTCAGCAGCAGGCCCAGCACCGTCGCCGCCAGCAACTGCGGGATGACGATGAAGAAATTGAAGATGCCCATATAGACGCCCATCTTCCGGGCAGGCAGGGCTCCGGCCAGGATCGAATAGGGGGCCGACAGGATCGAGCTCCAGGCGAAGCCGACGCCGATCATGCCGATCCACAGCATACCGGGCTCGCGGATCAGCAGGAACGACAGCAGGCCCAGGGCGCCCAGCACCAGGCACACCGCGTGGCTGACCCGGCGGCTGGTGGCCTGGACCATCAGCGGGATGAGCAAGGCCGCCAGGGCCGCGACGCCGTTGTAGACGGCGAACAAGACGCCCACCCAGTCGGCGCCTTCGTTATAGGCCTTGGACGTCGCATCGACGGCGTTGAAGTGGACCGCCGCCACGGCGGGCGTCGTGTAGATCCACATGGCGAACAGGCCAAACCACGAGAAGAACTGCACCACCGCCAGCTGGCGCATGGTCTTGGGCATGCGGAAGAAGTCCTCCAGCACCTCGGAGAAGCCGTTACGGGTCTTGCCCATGCGCTTGAGCCGCACGCCGACGATGCCCGCCACGCCGAACACGGCCAGCAGGGCGGCCAGGACATAGAGCTCCTTCTCCAGCCGGGCGGTCCAGACGATCAGGGCCAGGGCCGCGCCGCCCAGCAGGCCCAGCGCGGCCAGGCCGATATAGGCGTTGACCGAGGGCTCGGGGTTCTCGTGGACGCCGTGGTCGAACTCGGCGGTCTCGAAGGCTTCCAGCTGCTGGGGCGTGTATTCCTTGGTCGTGAACACCGTCCACAGCACCGCCAGCAGCAGGCCCGCCCCGCCGGTGTAGAAGGCGATCCGCACCGCGTCGGGGATCTGGCCCGCCGGGGCGGTGTTGGCGACGTGGAACCAGTTGGTCAGCATCCACGGCAGAGCCGAGGCCAGCACCGCGCCCAGGCCGATGAAGAAGCTCTGCATGGCGTAGCCAGTGGCGCGCTGCTCGTCGGGCAGGTTGTCGCCGACGAAGGCCCGGAACGGCTCCATGGTGATGTTGATCGAGGCGTCCATGATCCACAGCGCCGCGGCGGCCACCCACAGGGTCGGCGAGTTGGGCATGACCACCAGGGCCAGGGAGGTCAGGATCGCGCCCCAGAAGAAGTAGGGCCGACGACGGCCAAGGCGGCCCCAGGTCTTGTCGGAGAGGTGGCCGATGATCGGCTGGACCAGCAGACCCGTGGCCGGCGCGGCGATCCACAGGATCGCCAGGTGGTTCACATCCACGCCCAGGGTCTGGAAGATGCGGCTGGTGTTGGCGTTCTGCAGGCCGAAACCGATCTGGATTCCGAAGAAGCCAAAGCACATGTTCCAGATCTGCAGGAAGTTCAGCCTTTGCTTGGCCATGGATCCTCCGCCCCGCTCCGACCGCCGGTTGCCCCGGCTGGTTCGCAAGTTTTTTCATAAAACTTCGTGGCGGGCATTTGCGCATGCGCCGCCGTGAGGCGCAACGGAAAATCCAATCTTGATTGAGGTTACAGGTGGATCATCCAGCGCTATCCCGCGCTACTACGATCCGTGAAATAGCAAAGCTTGCGGAACGATTTGCAGGAGTTTTCAAGCCAGTTTTCAGCCCGCCCGACTTGCAAACCCGATCGAACGGCGCCTTATGGGCCTCTGAAAAAGTTTGCAGAAATCTTTGCATTAGGGGGGTTCGGAGTGAGCAAGGGGGCGACGCGACTGGAGGACCTGGCCAAGCTGGCGGGCGTCTCGATCTCGACCGCCTCGCGGGCCCTCAATGACAGCCCGGCCGTCAACAAGCGCACCAAGCAGCTGATCTGGAAGCTGGCGCGCGAAATGGACTACCCCTTCCGCCGCTACATGCCCGCCGGTCCGATCGGGGCCGAGGCGACGATCGCCATCGTCACACCGCGCGTGCAGAGCCGCGACAGCGGGATGTCCGACCCGTTCTTCCAGGAACTGCTGGCCGGCGTCGGCGAGGCCGCCCGCGAGCGCGGCTGCGACGTCATCCTCAGCCACATCGCCCCGGCCAATTTCGAAGACCTGTCGGCGGCCATGACCACCAGCCGGGCCGAGGGGGTGATCTTCCTGGGCCAGAGCTCACTGCACGCGGCCTTCAACCGCCTGGCCGAGACCGAGAACCGTTTCGTGGTCTGGGGCGCGCAGTTCCCGGACCAGAACTACTGCTCGATCGGCTCGGACAACGTCATGGGCGGCCGCCGCGCCACGCTCCACCTGCAGCGCCTGGGCCGCAAGCGCATCGTCTTCCTCGGCGACACCGAAGCGCCGGAAGCCATGCAGCGCCATCGCGGCTACTTGGACGCTCTGGAGCACGCCAAGCTGGGCGTCGATCCGGACCTGATCGTCCCGGCCCACTTCGAGGTCGAGTCGGCCGAGGCCGCCCTCGACAGCCTGATCCACCACGGCGTGACGTTCGACGGCGTCGTCGCCGCCTCCGACCTGATCGCCCTGGGCGCCATGCGGGCGCTGAAGCACGCGGGCCTGTCGGTGCCGGGCGACGTCTCGGTCATGGGCTTCGACAACGTGCCCTTCAGCCGCTACGCCAGCCCGGCGCTCAGCACCATCGCCCAGGACACCACCAAGGCCGGGCGCCTGATGGTCTCCAAGCTGCTCGACAGCGGCGAACGGGCCAGCCGGTCGGAACGGGTGCCCACCGACCTGATCATCCGGGAAAGCTGCGGCGGCTAGGCCCGCCGCGCGATCAGTCCCGCGCACCGCGGCATCTCGCCCTCGCCGCCCAGGTTGACCCCGTCGACCATCGCCCAGCCTTCCGGCAGCGACCAGGTCGCCGGCTCGAAGCCCAGATTGAAGGCCAGCAGCAGCGCCTCCGCACCTTCGCCGCGCTGGAAGATCAGCAGCGGGCTGTTGGTCTCGACGAAGCTGATCGCGCCGGTGCGCAGGGCCGGATAGGCCTTGCGCAGGGCGATCAGGCGGCGAGCGACATGCAGGGTCGAGGCCGGGTCGGCTTCCTGGGCGTCCACCGCCAGCGGCAGATGCTCGGGATCGACCGGCAGCCACGGCTCGACGCCGGAGAAGCCGGCATTCACCGCCCCCGACACCCACGGCATCGGCGTGCGGGCGCCATCACGGCCCAGGGTCTGGGGCCAGTTGGCGATGGCTTCGGGATCGACCAGGCGCTCGAACGGCACATTGGCCTGGGGCAGGCCCAGCTCCTCACCCTGATAGACGAAGACATTGCCGCGCAGGCCCATCAGCAGCAGCAGGCACATCTCGGCGAAGGCCTTGCGGTCGCGACCCTCGGCCCAGCGCGACACCGCGCGCGGGGCGTCATGGTTCGAGAAGGTCCAGGACGGCCAGCCCTCTCCGTCCGCGCCGGGCCACATGGCCGCGCCGCGTGGGATCATCTCGCCAGTCAGCTTGTCGGCATAGAGGTAGAGGAAGCCGTAGGCGCTGTTCAGGCGATCGTTCCCGGCCGTGAACAGCTTCATCTCGCGGTCGGCATGGTCGCCGCCGACCTCGGCCACCGAGAACCGCCCGCCCGCCGCGTCGGTCAGCGCCCGCAGGCGGCTGAGGAACTTCGGGATATCGGCATGGCTCTGGTTGTGGATCTTGTCCTGGAAGTCGAACGGCCGCGTGCGCTTGCCGCCCGGCGGCAGCGGCGGGTTGTCCGTGAACTTCGGGTCGTGCATCGAGAAGTTGATGGCGTCGAAGCGGAAGCCGTCCACGCCCTTGTCGACCCAGAACTGGGTGACGGCCAGCAGGGCTTCCTGCACCGCCGGATTGTGCAGGTTCAGCTGCGGCTGGCTGCTGAGGAAGTTGTGCATGTAGTACTGGCCGCGGCGCGCATCCCAAGTCCAGGCCGGACCGCCGAACACAGACTGCCAGTTGCTGGGCGGGCTGCCGTCGACCTTCGCGTCGGCCCAGACGAACCAATCGGCCTTGGCGTTGGCGCGATCCTGGCGGCTCTCGGTGAACCAAGGGTGCTCGTCGGAGGTGTGCGAAAACACCAGGTCGATGATGATCTTCAGGTCCAGGTCGTGGGCCTTGGCGATCAGGGCGTCGAAATCGGCCAGGTTGCCGAAGATCGGATCCACGTCGCGATAGTCCGAGACGTCGTAGCCGAAGTCCTTCATCGGCGAGGTGAAGAACGGCGACAGCCACACCCCGTCCACGCCCAGCGAGGCGATATGCTCGAGGCGGGCCGTGATCCCTGGCAGGTCACCGACGCCATCGCCGTTCGAGTCGGCATAGCTGCGCGGATAGACCTGATAGATGACCGCGCCGCGCCACCATTCGGCGTTCATCGACGTCTCCGCACCGGGGCGAACCAGAACCTGCACTGTCACTATCGTCCCTCGGAAACGCAAATCATGTAGTCGAGCGGCGCAAGCTCGATGGAATAGCTGCCCGGCGCGACGGCCGTCGCGGCGCATGCGCCGTGTAGCGCGCGCCACGCGACGGAACCGGCCTCGACCGTGAGGTTAGCCTTGATCGGCTTGTCGCCTGTATTGAAGACGGCCAGCACCTCGGTCTTGTTCATAAGACGCGAGAACGCGAAGAGACCGGGCTTGTCGCCGGCGTAACGGACCAATTGCCGCCCGTCGCGCAGGGCCAGCGTGGCCACCCGCAACTTCGAAAGCTCGGCGATGCGCTGGTAGAGCACGCTGTCGGTCTTGAACGCCGACATCGGCCCCTTGGCGCTCGAGCCGACCAGGCGGTTGTCGTTGTAGCTGGCCACCTGGCTCGGGAACATGTCTTCCCGCGAGTCCGAATAGTCGCCGTCACCGGTGAAGCCCTGCTCGTCGCCGTAATAGACAGTCGGCACGCCGCGCGCGGTCAGCATCAGGGCGTTGGCCAGGGTGACGCGGGCCAGCAGCTCGTCGTCACTGATCGCCGGCTTGGCCTTGAGCATGAACCAGCCGATGCGGCCCATGTCGTGGTTGCCCAGGAAGGTCGGCAGTTGGTGCGCGGTCGCCTCGCCGCCTTCGTAGACGGGATCGGCGGCGAACACCGTGGCCAGGCGGTCCGTGCCCGTCCGGCCGATGGCGACGTCGGTGGCGGCCGACTGGAACGCGAAGTCCAGCACCGCCGGCAGCTTGTCGACCTTCACGTGGCGCGCCAGGGCCGCGACGTCGGGATCGAACACCTCGCCGAAGATGTGGAAGTTCGGGATGCCCTTGGCCTTGGCGCGGGCCAGCATTGCCGGAACGAAGGCCTGCCAGAAGGCCGGCTCGACGTGGCGGGCGGTGTCGATGCGGAAACCGTCGACGCCGAAGTCGTCGATCCACTGGCCGTAGACCTCGATGAAGCCCGCCACCACGCGCGGGTTCTCGGTGAACACGTCGTCCAGGGTCGCGAAGTCGCCCAGCAGCGAGCTCTCGCCGGTGAACGTGCTGTCACCCCGGTTGTGATAGTAGATCGGGTCGTTCAGCCACTCGGGCTTCTTGGCGTGCTCCTGGCCCGCCGGGACGTAGGGCGTATAAGCCCAGTCGGTGCGCTTGAGCTTGCTGAAGTCCTTGCCGTCGAATCCGTCATTGATCGACGCGCCGTTCACGCCGCCCTGGCGGACGTATGGATAGTCGGCGACACCGCGATAGGCGCAGCGGCCCTCGGGACACTCGCGGTACTGGATGACATCGGCCGTGTGGTTCACGACGATGTCCATATAGACCTTCATGCCCCGGGCATGGGCCGCGTCGACCAGGGCCTTGAAGTCGGCCTTGGTCCCCAGATGCGGATCGACGTCGGTGAAGTCGGTGATCCAGTAGCCGTGGTGCGCGGCCGACTCGTGACCGGGCGGGCCCTGCACCGCGCGGTTCTTGAAGATCGGCGCGAGCCACACCGCCGTCGCGCCCAGGCCCTGGATGTAGTCCAGCCGCCGGGTCACGCCCCGGATGTCGCCGCCGTGATAGAAACCGGCCCGCGCCGGATCGAAGCCGTCGACCAGGGGACCCAGCTTGGGTCCGCCGTGGTCATTGGTCGCGTCGCCATTCTCGAAACGATCGGGCAGGACGAAGTAGATCACCTCGTCCTGCGGCTTGCGCAGCCGGTAGGACGACTCGGGAGCAGCCCACGCGGCCGTCGCCAGCGCGCCCACTCCAAGCGAGGTCAGGGCCGTCACGGCCAGCAGGGTCTTACGCCAAGGCGTCAAGGCCGACATCGCTCCCCTCCCGTTGGCGGCGACCTCGGGGATCGCCATTGCAACTCTTTGCAAGAATTTGCAGAGCCGATCGCAAGCTGTCAATCCGTCTCATTGAAGGGATTTGCGGCATTTTCCCTACGGAAAGCTCACACGTAGTGGCGCAAAGAAGCCACAGGCGGCGCGATTCCGCTGAAAATGCAGAGCCAGCGACCGGCGGTTTGCGATTTTTTGGGTTGATTACAGCCCGTTAATTTGCAGTAGTTTGCACCAACGGCCCGCCGCACGACGTAAAACGCGCAGAGCCGGACAGGGAGGGAGACTCGATGAACACCCAATTCTCGCGCCGCCGCGCGTGGCTGATGGCCGGCAGCGCCACGAGCCTGGCGTTGGCCTTCGCCATGGCCGGCTCGGCCCAGGCGCAAACCGCCGCCCCCGCCGCTCAGGATGACTCGAAGGTCGAAGAGATCGTCGTCACCGGCATCCGCCGCGGCATCGAAGGCGCCATCTCGCTGAAGAAGAGCTCGACCTCGATCGTCGAAGCCGTCTCGGCCGAAGACATCGGCAAGCTGCCGGACGTGTCGATCGCCGAGTCGATCGCACGTCTTCCTGGGTTGACTGCACAGCGCCTGGACGGCCGCGGGCAGGTCATCTCGATCCGGGGCCTGGCGCCGGACTTCACCACCGCCCTGCTGAACGGCCGCGAGCAGGTCTCGACCGGCGACAACCGCGGCGTCGAGTTCGACCAGTATCCGTCGGAATTGCTGAGCGCCGTCGTGGTCTACAAGACCCCGGACGCCGGCCTGATCGGCCAGGGCCTGGCCGGCACCGCCGACATGCGCACCGTGCGCCCGCTGGCCTATGGCAAGCGGGCCCTGGCCATCGGCGCCCGCTACGAGTGGAACGACATCGGCGCCCTGAACGCCGGCACCAAGGCCCACGGCAACCGCCTGTCGATCTCGTACATCGACCAGTTCATGGACGGTAAGCTGGGCATCGCCCTCGGCTACGCCCACATGGAGTCGCCCTACCAGGCCGAGCGCTGGAATTCGTGGGGCTACCCCACCGCCGATGCGGCCGGCAATCTGGTGATCGGCGGCGCCAAACCGTACGTGCAGTCCAGCATGCTGAAGCGCGACGGAGTCATCGGCGTCCTGGAGTTCAAGCCGACCGACAATTTCAGCTCGTCGCTGGACGTCTTCTACTCGGAATTCAAGAACCACCAGATCCAGCGCGGCATCGAACTGCCGCTGGTCTGGGGCGGCGTGCCGCTGACCAATGCCAAGGTCGAGAACGGCATGGTCACCAGCGGCGCCTTCAACGGCGTCAAGGGCGTGGTCCGCAACGACGGCAACGATCGTGACGCCACGATCAAGTCGGTCGGCTGGAACAACAAGCTGAACGTCGGCGACGCCTGGACCCTGGTCAGCGACCTCTCCTATTCGAAGGTCGAACGCACCGACCAGATCGTCGAGAGCTATGCCGGCACCGGCCGTTCGGGCACGGGCGCGACCGACAACATGACCTTCGCGATGAACGACGACGGCGTCGCCATCTTCAAGTCGACCTTGAACTACGCCGATCCCAATCTGATCAAGCTGACCAGCTCGCAGGGCTGGGGCAGCGACGTCATCGCCGGCGGCCAGGACGGCTACCTGAACCAGCCGACCATCGAGGACGAACTGAAGGCGGTGCGCCTGTCGGCAACCCGCGCCCTGGACGACGGCCTGTCGTCGTTCGAGGTCGGCTTCAACTACAGCGAACGCTCCAAGGCGCTGGTGAACGACGAGTGGTTCCTGCGCGTGAAGGGCTCGCCCGCCAGCGTCTCGATCCCGCAATCGGCGATCGTCGGCACCACCTCGCTGTCGTTCATCGGCATCGCCGGCATGGTCAGCTACGACCCGTTCGCCCTGATCAAGAACGGCACGTACGACCTGGTCCGCAACCCGAACGCCGACGTGCTGGTCAAGAGCTGGGACGTCGAGGAGAAGGTCACGGTCGGCTATGTGAAGGCCAATATCGACGCCGCCGTCGGCAGTGTGCCGGTCACCGGCAACTTCGGCTTCCAGGTCGTCCATACCGACCAGAGCTCGACCGCCCTGGGCGCCTCGGGCACCGGCGCGGGCGTCACCCGCGCCAACCTGGCCGGCGGCAAGACGTATGTCGACTTCCTGCCCAGCGTGAACCTGCAGTTCGCCCTGCCCAACGAGCAGAGCCTGCGCTTCGCCGTAGCCCGCACCCTGGCCCGTCCGCGGATGGACCAGATGCGCGCCAGCAAGACCTTCAGCTACGACCCGGCCAAGGCCGGCAACACCAACATCAACTTCTCGCCGTGGAGCGGCACGGGCGGCAATCCCGAGCTCGAGCCCTGGCGCGCCGACGCCTATGACGTGTCGTACGAGAAGTACTTCGGCCGTCAGGCCTACATCTCGCTGGCCGCGTTCTACAAGGACCTGAAGACCTATGTTTACGACCAGAGCGTGATCTTCGACTTCACCGGCTTCCCGACCGGCGGCGGCCCCGCCCCGGCCACCCGCTTTGGCCTGGTGACCACCCCGCAGAACGGCAAGGGCGGCGCCCTGAAGGGCGTCGAATTCGCCGCCTCGATGCCGGGCTCGCTGCTGACTCCGATCCTGGACGGCTTCGGCGCCACCTTCAGCGCCTCGTACACCGAGAGCTCGATCCACCCGAACCCCGCCGACAAGGCCACCCCGATCCCGGGCCTGTCGAAGACCGTGGCCAACCTGACCGTCTACTATGAGAAGAACGGCTTCTCGTTCCGGATCAGCGACCGCTATCGCTCCAAGTTCCTGGGCGAGGTCTCCGGCTTCGGCAACGGCCGCAACTACCGGATGGTCAAGGGCGAGTCCCTGGTCGACAGCCAGATCGGCTACACCTTCAGCGACGGCCCGATGGACGGCCTGTCGGTGCTGGCCCAGGTCAACAACCTGACCAACGAGCCCTTCGTCACCTATCAGAACAACGATCCGCGCCAGGTCATCGACTACCAGAACTACGGCCGCACCTTCCTGGTGGGCCTGAACTACAAGTTCTAAGCGCGCCAGCCTTCCCCAAAGCCTTTGACGCCCCTGTCGGTCCTGCCCGACAGGGGCTTCTTTTTGAGGAAAGCTCGACCTTTAAAAGCTCTCTTTAGGATTGAGCGGGATAGTGCCCGCCAATTGTTGGGGGAGCGCATCATGCCGACCAAGTCCATTCGCCTGGCAGTCCTGCTGGCCGGCGCCAGCCTGCTGACCGCCTGCGCCAGCCGCGACGAAGTCGCCGCCCTGCGCCAGCCGGCCCTGCCGCCTCTGGCCGTGGCCAAGGCCTCCCCCGCCCGTCCCTTCTATCGCAACGTCGCCGTCCAGGCGGTCGAGGGCGCGCCCGAGTTCCGCTGGTTCGACGGCGGTGGCGTGATCACCACCCGCCCGACCCGCGCCGAGGTCACCGCCGGGCTGAATCGCCACCTGCTGGGCGCGGAGATGCTGCCCCCCACGCGTCTCGACGCCGAATACATGCTCTACACGACCTTCGAAGAGCTGCGCGGCCCCAACGTCTGGTGGGGCGCCGACAAGCTCGCGACGGCCCGCGTGACCTTCCGCCTGGTGCGCTGGCGCACGGGCGAGACCGTGCGCGAGAAGACCGTCGAGGCCGGCTACAGCGTCCACTGGACCGGCGCCACGCCCGAGGCCGCCCGCGCGGCCATCGGCGGCGCCGTACTGGGCATCGGCCTGGGCTACTACATCAACCAGAACCACATCGTGGACATCTCCGACGCGCCGATCGCCGGCGCGATCGGCGGCCTGGAAGCCGCCAGCATCGGCGGTCCGCGCCAGTGGGGCCCGGGCTTCGCCAGCGCCTTCACGGCCGCCGTCGCCACCGGCGCGGCGTCCGGCCGCTTCACGGACCTGGAGGCCATGCTAGCCGGCGGCGTGATCGGCGCGGCCGGCGCGGCGGCGGGCCCCGCCCCCGTCCAGCGGCAGGTCGCCTCGAACGGCGAGATCACCACCACCTTCAACGGCGTGACGCGCCGGGCCGCCGCCACGCGCGGCCTGATGGCCCTGGCGTTCGACATGTTCATGAACGATCTCAGCCGCGACGGCTCGGTGGTCTACAAGACCGCCGTCTCGTGCCGCGCCCTGAACGGCGACGCCGGCCGCGGCCCCTACCTGGCCGAGACCGCCAACGCCTACGCCGTCGACTGCCCGGGCGCGCGCTACAACGACGCCAAGACGGCCAAGGCGTATCCGAGCCGGTTCTAGGGTTTCGGTTCAGCCGGTTCGGCCGGGGCGCAGACGCGGGTCACCTTCAGCGACCCGCCGCCCGGCTGGCTCTTGTCGAGGCTCAGGTCGACGGTGCGTTCGCAGCCTTCGTTCAGCACCTTGACCGCCTGGGCCAGGGTGACCGGATCGACGGCCAGGCCGGCGCAGCCCGACAGGGCCACGGACAGCACAAGGCCCGCCATCGGGCCGATGAGGTGTTTCATCGTTAGCTCCTTGGGTTGTTAAGCGGTCAGGCCGCGCGGCCCAGGAAGACCGCGCGCTCGGCTTCACGCCGGTTGACCAGGCCCGGCAGCTCGCGGCCGCCGGCGTAGCGCCACATCCGGAAGGCCTCGGCCGCGCCGGCGACGTCGCCGGCGATCAGCCGCCGACGCACGCTGCTGCCTTCGAACGCCCCGACGCCGATGTTGTAGGCCAGACTCGTCAGCGCCCCGAGCTGGGCGTCACTGAGCGGGGTCTTCGGAAACAGCGCCGCGACCTTGTCGCAGACGGCCTGCGCGTCGGTCTTCAGCAACGCATCGGCGTCGGCCCGGATCATCCCGGCCGGCCACCGCGCGCGCCACAGGCGGTAGGCGGTCTCGCGATCCTTCACCGGCCGCCCATCGACGAACAGGGCATGGCCCCAGCCGACCGTGTAAATGCCGACGGGATCGGCCTGGGGCTCCAGGATGGCGGTCTTCTTGTCGCCGTCGTGCAGGCCTTCGAAGCGCCGGATCAGCGCGAGCGCGCAGGCGGGAACGTCCCGCGCCGAGGGCGTGGGCATGGGGTGTCCTTTCTGGTTGGAGTTTCAGACGGTCAGGCGACCGCGGGGGCGGCCGGCTCGTCGGCCAGGCCGTGGGCGGCCAGGATCCGGCGATAGACGTCGACCCTGGCTTCCAGCTGGCGCTTCTCGCTCTCCAGCTGGGCGATGCGGGCGTCCTTGTCGGAGATCATGCGGCTGTGCTCGCGGCGCAGGTCGCCCAGCTCGGCCTCGACCTGTTCGAGGCGCTGGGCCAGGCGATCGGCCTCCTCGCGCAGGGTGTGGATCACCCCCGAGGCGGCGTCCTGCGCCATCTGCATCAGATCCGCCTCGGCCTTGCGGGCCATCGCCCGCTGGCCGAGGAGATCCTTGATCACCGCATAGATCCCCGGCGAGGCCACCATCACATAAGGCCACGCCTTGGCGATGATGGTGGGGATGTCCATGGGGCTAGTCGGCCTCCCCCGGCTGTTCATCGTCCGACGCCGGAATGGCCAGTGCGGGATCGATCCAGTCCCGCAGATGCCAGCTACTCGACGCCCAGACCGCCGCCTGGTCTTCGTACGGCGCCGGCGGCTCGGGCGCGAGCGTCCAGGTCACGTCCCAGCCTTCCATCTCGCCGATCTCGCGCGAAGCGCCGGTCCACTGCCCCAAGTCGTCAATTTGATAAATCGTCAGCATGTCAGATCCCCTTGATGTAGGCCACGAAACCGCTGGGCGAACCCGCAATGGTCGGGACGAGGAACTGTGTGGTGGAGATGTCGAGGCCGGAGTAAAGGCCGGAACCATCCGCCGAAACTACGTACGGCGTGGTCGCGCTGTTGCCTGCTCGCGCGATGCCGATGATGTAAGGGCTTCCAGAAATCGTAGCGAAATTGGTCCAGCTGACGCCATCACTTGAACGCCAAAGCGTTCCGTTCTGGCCACCAACGAGATACTGAGTCCCGTCGCAAAAAAACGACTGAGGGTTCGCGCCCATATTCGTCGACGAGTACGAATCCCCCGTCATAGAATAATACACGCTTGAGCTCGCAATAATGATGAATTTGTTGGAGGCCCAAAAAGCTTCGTCTGGATAGAACCCTGGAGTAGCCTTAGGGGACCAACTCGTACCATTATTATCAGAATACCAAGCCATGCTTTCATTGGTAAAAATTAGCCAACGCGTTAGCGTCGGGCTGTACGCAATGGAAAGCATCGCGGTTTCGGCCCCCACTGGCGGTGTCTTGGAAGTCCAAGTGACGCCATCAGGTGACGTCGCCATCACATACACACTATCCTTGTAGCCAACCGCCATCCACAGCGTGGCGCTTTTAGCGATGCCATATACGGTCGCAAACGCTCCACCGAAGGGATGGGTGCGTGTCGTCCAGTTGATCCCATCCGTCGAAGTGTAGAGCGCGGCGGTTCCAAGGACGACGAAGATGCCGTCCATGAACATGAGTTTGTTCGGAACCCCGTTACTCGGAATCGGGTTGGCTCTTTGAGTCCAATTCACGCCATCCACTGAAGTATACGGCCAGAAACTTCCTGCCCCCACCTTCGCCCACACCAAGAAAATGCCGGCGCCGTACACCATCCTGTGCCCCTGACCGGCCAAACGCACGGTCATGGGATTGGTGTACGTCGGCATCATGGCCGCCAGAGATGGATAGCTGGCGGTCGAGTAGAGCAGGCCCGTACAGGGCAGCCATCGAGCGCCGGGGTTGGCGGCGAACTGCATCACGCCGCCGACCGGCACACCGAACGCCAGCGCCGACTGCGCTGCACGTTGAGGCGTCATCCAGCTTGCGGCATCCGTCCCGGCCTCGGCCTGCGCCTGGGTCGCCACGGGGATCGGTCGCCCCGCCGACAGACCGCAATTCCAGGCCGCGTAGGTCCCCGAGCCGCCGATCGTGTCGACCTCCACGGTCGCCGCGCCGGTGGCAGAATTGTAGGCCGTCAGGATGCCGGTCATCCAGTTCACCGGCGAGGCCGAACTGGCCAGGAAGAACCCCTGGCCCGCACTCCAGGCCTTGCCGGTCTGGGTGGTGAAGGTCTTCGTGCCGGTCCCGATGGTCAGCGACGTCGTGGAAGAGCCATTCGTCCCAGGCGCGCCCAAGGCGCTGGCGGCGCTTGCGGCGGCGGCGGTGCGGTCCGCACCCGTCTGGACGCGCTCCGCCGCGACCTGGTTGGCGTTGGCGTTCACCTCCGTCGCCAGCGCGTTGGCCTGCGTCACAAACGTCGGCATCTGCCCCAGGAACGCGTCGGCGCGGGTGTTGAAGTTGGCGGGATCGTTGGTGGAAGGCGGCGTCGGAAGCGCCGTGATCTGTGCGGGCACGGGTTAGACCTCTTCGAGTTCGAGGGAAATCAGGGCGTCGTCGGGCTGGTCCATCGTGATCGTGAACCGCTTGTAGACACCCAGGATGAGGAGCGGGTCGAAGTAGCCGGAAGCGGCGTCGTCCAGGCCTGACCACAGGGCCGGCTGGGCGTTGAGGTCGATGCGGGCCTTCAGGGCGCGATTGACCGCCGCCTTCTTGATCCGGGTCTGCTGCGAGGTCTTCGGCACCGTGCGGCGTTGCTGCAGGACAGCGGTGCCGAAGTCGTCGCGTTCGATCTTGGAGAAGTTGAGCGCGTCGTTCTCGGCGCCGTGGATCGTGCGGCCCAGGTCAACCGCCTGGCCAATCACCACCCCGCCGCAGGCGACGGAGCCCGAGACCCGCGTCAGGGTGATCGTGATCTCGCCATTGACGTAAGGCGGCACGTCGAAAACGGCCGTGGTTTCCTTCTGGTCGTAAGCGCCGAAGAAGTAGTCGTACCAGTTGATGGTCTGTCGGGTCCGCAAGGCGTCTTCGTACGCATAGACGACCGAACCACCGACGCTGACCGAGATCGAGGCGGTGTCCGCCGTCACGCCGACCAGGGCGATCGAGTCGATCCGCATGCCCGGCGCGACCTTCACCGTCAGGGGGGACGCCGAAATCGTGCCGGTGTTGCGCAGCAGATCGAACATCGCCCAGCGATTGGTGGGGCCGATGTCCAGCCAGTATGCACCTTGCACGTCGGTCGCCGGGTCACGGCTCGAATGGGCTTGGACGCAGGCATAGACGCGATGCGTTGTCGTCCGCACGACCTTGGCGCCGACCGCATAGGCGGTCGAACTGTTCCAGTTGACCTCGCCCTGCGCTGTGTCCGGCTCCGCCGCCGTCGTGCTGGTCAGCATGGCCTGCGTGATCGTCAGGGGTGGAACCACCTTCACGACACGGCCTCCGTCAGCATGACCCGGCCGCCTTCGGTGACATTGGTCAAGGTGCTCTCCATCTTGCTGGTGTTTCGATCGATGCTGCCGGCGGTCCGGCGCAGCTCCGCCACCTCCTCGCGAAGCGCGCGGATCTCGGCGACGAGGCCTCCGGAACCATTGTCGTTGGCCGCGCCGGGGCGGCGGACGTTGACCATCTCGCCGGGCGACAGGGCCAGGTTGAACAGCTTGGAGTCCGGCGCCCCCGAGCCGCCGACCTCGAAGCTGCCGCCCGTGGCGAAGCCGGTGGTGTTGATGAAGCGCCAGAAGTTGGCGAGCGCCTCGGGACGAGCGGCCTGTCGGTCCGCCTCGGCCAAGGCCAGGCCTCGCGCCCAGGCCACATCGGCCCGATAGGCGCCCGTGCTCGTCGACGCCCGCTTCGAGACGTCGAGGAACGCCCGGATCAGGCCTTCCAGCTTCTCGCCGTCCTGAGCGCCCGCCACCAGGTTCGCCTTGGCCGCGCCATAGCTCAGCGCCTCGCCGCTGGCTCCGAGCTGGCCCAGCAACTCGTCCGCCAGCGACCGCAGGCTGGCGGCGAGCTCCTCCGCGCGCTTCATCGCCTCGACGATCGAGTTGCCCAGGGACTGCATCGCCGCGGCGTGGGCTTCCTGAGCCTTGGCGGTTTCCTCGGCAACCTTCGTGGCCTGTTCGGCCGCCCGCGTCGCCGCCTCGTCGGCGGCGGCCCGGGCGGTCTGAGCGTCCTCGAGGGCGTATTGCTTCTTGAGCAAGTCGGCGACCGATTCACCCAAGGCCTGCGCCGCTTCCATCTCCTTGGCGCGTTGCTTTTCGGTCAGCTCGGCCGGAGACAGGGTCAGCTCATCGATCCGATCCTGGATCGAGCCCATTCTGCCCTGGACCGCCGCCTTCGCGGTTTCGGCCGCCGTGGCGACCTTGTCGAAGGCTGGGGCCAAGGCCATCATCGCCGCGTAGAGCTCAGCGCCCTCCTTGGTCGAGACGTCCAGATCCAGGACCGTCTCCTTGAAGCCCTCCCGCGTCAGGTCCGTCGGCAGCTTCAGCCTGGTCAGCTCTTTCGCGACCGAGTCCTGCACCGGCTTCAGCCGCTCGTCCTCGCTCAGGAAGTTCTCGGCGAAGAACGAGGCCTGGTCCGTCAGGTTGTCGAGGCCGCCGACCAGGTCGACCAGCCGCTCACGCGCCTCCAGCGACGACACGCCGACGGTCTTGAAGACCATGCCGACCGACTTCAGCGTGGTGTCGATCACCTCGTACTGGCGGGCGACGCGGACCAGGGTCTCGAAAGCCCCCTCACCCACCTTCTGGAACTGGGCGATGGCCGGCACGGCGGCCTTGGCCATGTCGTCGCCCAGCTTGCCGAAGATAGCGTTCAGCGCCTCCTCGATCTGCGTGCCGGTCATGTCCTTGAACGACAGCTTGCCCAGGTCGACCTTGAAGCCGGCCAGCAGGGCCTCGAAGTCGGTCGAGCCGATCGCCTTCGCAGCCTTGCCGACCCCCTCGCCCAGCAGCGCGATCAGGCCGGTGACCTGGACCAGGAAGTCCGGATCCAGCGCGCCGGTCTCGGTGATCACCCTGCTCTTGCTGGACGAGAGGACGAAGAGCTTCTTCTTATTCGTGGTCTCGAGCACCTGCTGATAGGTCGAGCCCGAAAGCCCGCTATTGGCGATCGCCCCCAGAGTTGTGGCGTCAAATTGGATGCCCTGGTCCTGCAGCGTGCGCGTGGTGGACTTGGAGAAGCCGAAGTTCGACAGCGACGCCATCGTGCCGGTCTTGCCCAGGTTCAGGCCTTCGGTGCTGAGCATCCCGCCAGCCCCGAACGACCTGGCCAGGGCCGAGGCCACCGCGCCGATCTGGTCGTCGATCGACTTCAGCGACCGCACCATGGCGTTGCCGTATTCCAGGTCCTTGTTCTCGTAGGCCTGGGCGTGGGTCAGAGCCTTTTCCAGGCTCTCGGACTTGGCCTTGGAGTCGCCGAGGACGGAGCCTCTGCCTTGAGCCTCCTGACGCGTCTTCATGTCGTTGGCGCCGGGGACAGCCCCACCGCTGGGCTTGCCCTTGATCGCCACGCCGACCTGGACGAGCGCCGCCAGCACGGCGGCGCCCGCCAGCAGGTTGAACGGGAACGGCAGGTCGGCCAGCGCGTGGGCGTAAGCCGTGACGCCGTACGAGGCCTGCTTGGTTCCCTGGGTCGCCGTCGTATGCGCGGCCGACGTCGTCTCCAGCGCCATCGCCTTGATGGTGTTCAGGGTATGAAGCGTGTTGAACGCGATCTCGGCGACTTGCAGCGCCTTGTAGCCGGCGGAGTTCTCGTCGAAGAACCCCTTGGCCGCGCCGGCCATTGCGGCATAGCCCTTGATCTGGGCTTGGGTGCTCCGTTCCCGTTGCTCAGGCGAAGGATCCGCGCCTGCCGCTTCCTTCTTGATCTTGGCGACTTCCAGCGAATAGGCGGAGAAGCTCGTCAGCAGCCCGCCCATTGCCTTGCCCTGCTTGCCGAAGGCGGCCTCGAACTGCTTGCCGAGCTCCGGCGCCAATGCGTTGATGTTGGTCATCTTGTCGACCATGGCGTCGAGCGGTCCGAGCACGGCTTCGATGGCTTTGGCGGCCTCATCGAGGCCCGTATTGATCAAGGGCTCGAAGTTCCCCTCGACGGGGCGAGCCACCAGGGGCTCTTGGACAGAGACCGGGTTGTAGGTGACGGGGCCCCGCGTGTAGGCGTCCGTCGTGGAACCGGCTTGCGCGGAGACGTTGCTCACCGAGCCGCCGTGGGCGCTGCTGGCGGCCTCGTAGTTGGTCGTGTTGTTGGTGACGTTGCTCGTCGAATTGTTGGTGACGTTGTTGATAACGTCACCGTCGTCGCCGGACGCCGGCTTGGCCTTCGGCGCGGGTCCAGCCTGACCGATGACGCGCGTGTCGCGCGCGGCCGCCACAGCCTTGGTCGCGCCGGCCACCATCTGGTCGTAGGCCTTGCCACCGTCGGCGATGCCCTGAGCGGTCCCCTTGGCCAGGGCCTTTCCCAGGTTCGCCGCGGCGCCGGCGTACTTGTTCTCCAGCTTCGCGATCGAAACCGTGTCGAGTTCCGGCAGCTGGATCGGAATGCCCAGCTTGGCGGCCACTTCATTGGCCATATGGATAAGCTTGTTGACGACGCCGATCGCGTTGTTCGCCAACGCTTCCAGCCCACTGGCCGCGGCGTTCACGCCCGAGATCACGAGATCGCCGATGGCCGCCGGCAGGGCCGCGAAGGCCGCTCGCATTCCGCCGATGAAGCCGCCCACCACCTGGAAGGCCGCCTTCACGACCGCCATGATGCCGTCAATGATGCCCTGGTAGAGACCGCCGAAGAAGTCTCCGACCGCTTTCAGCGCGGGACCGATGAACCCGACGATCGCGTCGGCGACGCTCTTCCAGATACCCGACAAGGTGTCCGCGACGCCTTTCCAGGCCGCCGACAGGACGTCACCCATCGTGACGCCCTTGTTCTCGACGCGGGCCAACTGCTCTTCGGTCAGATGCAGGTGGTCCAGGTTCTCGCCGACGGTCTTGCCGATCTGTTGCGCCGTGACGGCCACCGCCCCGGCGGCGACGCCCGCAGCCACGGCAATGCCCGCGAGCGGCGCGGCTAGCGGCGCAGCGAGCGGCGCCAGGCCCGCGAGTGAAGACTCGATCACGCCGACGATCGGCGCGACCTCTCCCGCGGCCGCGTTCAAGATGCCGCGAAAGCCGCCGCAGGCCTTCTGCGCATTCGAAAAGACCCCCCAGAGCGCCGGTCCCTTGTCGATCAGGACCTCGAGTGGATCCGTGCCTTTGCGAAGCTCCATGAAGACGTCGAGCAACGACTTACCCAGCTTCCGAACTTCGGATGATTGCGTAGCCGCCGCCGTGGCGCTGGCGCTCCGCGCCTTGGCGGCGCTCTCTTCCGTCTTGGTGGCCGCTGTGGCGGCCTGCTCGACGCCCTTCTGAGCCTTGGCGTATTCGTTGATCCCAGCGGCGCTCAGCGCGGAAAGCGCCGTTGTTGCGATGAGTGTCTTGTTCACACCGGAGAGCGCGGCCTCCAAGGCGCCGACCGACTTCGTCAGCGCGGAGATCTTCTCTTCCAGAGCGGTGATGCCGGCGAGAGCCGTCGTCGCGCGGCCGGCCAAGCCGCCCATCGCGCCGCTGGTCTTGTCGATCGCGCCTTGCAGCGACTTCTGCGCGCCCTCGAATTTCGCCGCCGCGTCGGCGGCTGCTTTGTAGCCTTTGGTGAGGTCGTCCAAATCAGCCACAGCGGCTCTCCCAAAAAGTTCGGGCCGCGCCTCCTTGCGAAGGCGCAGCCCGGTTGGTGGTCAGCCGCCCTTGGCGGGGGCCGTCATCGTCAGAAGGTGTTCGGCGTCCAGGGCGATCAAGGCCCGGCGTTCCCACGGTTCCAGCCGCACGTCCTCGTCGCGCTCCCAGGCCTGGATCTCCAGGCGCGAGAGGCGCGAGGGGCCAAAGCCACCGCTCTGGCGGGTCTGGCAGAGGTCGGCGTACCAGCCCCACAGGTGGGCGACGTACGGCGACAGCGGCGGCGGGTTGGCGAGCCGCCAGACGGCCTCCGGATCCCCCTGGCGGGCCAGGCTCTCCAGGTGGATCCGCAGCGGCTCGCCGTCGTCCTGCCGGCCCGCGAGCTCAAACTGCTCGCGGGCGTAGGCGATCAGGCCGCGGACTTGGCCGGCATAAAATTTCCGAGGGTGTTCGAGGCCGTAGTGACCTGTTCGGCGATCTCGGAA
The DNA here is from genome assembly GCF_058808315.1 of Caulobacter sp. GW821-FHT11E11. NCBI lineage: Bacteria > Pseudomonadati > Pseudomonadota > Alphaproteobacteria > Caulobacterales > Caulobacteraceae > Caulobacter > Caulobacter sp. GW821-FHT11E11. The sequence goes on along the minus strand of NZ_JBXARO010000002.1, from coordinate 56,018 downwards.
TTGCGGCTGACCAGGCGGAAGGCGTTCTCGGCCGACCACTCCTGCTTGATGCCGCGCCAGCCGACCAGGCGGACGGCGGTCAGGCGGTGGCCGAAGGCGATGTCGTCCTCGATCGGCGTGAAGTCGGCCTTCTCGGGGTTCGAGCGGCCCGTCATGGCGGCGGCCACGGCCTGCTTCTTGCGACGATCGTTGACGAGGCGGTTCACCTCGCCCTGCACCTTCTCGGACTGGCCGCCCAGCACCAGCAGGAAGACGCCGGAGCCGCTGCCATCGGCGCGGATATATTGGACCTCGAACGGCGTATCGCCAGCGGCGACGGCGTCCAGGTCGGTGAGGTCGAACAGGGTTTCGGTCGAGAACTTGGTCATGGGTCTGTCCTTGGAAAAGGACGGCCGGGCGCGACCCGGCCGCTAAGTTGAGGGGGACTTCGAGAGGGAGAGAAAGAAGGACCGCGCCGGTTAGGCGGCGCTGTCCTGGATGGCGACGATGGTCTGGTCGGTGGCCAGGGTCGCGCCGCCGGCGCTGTTGATCTGGGCCGTGAACGGATAGGTCCGGATCACCGCCTTCTCGCCGTCGTCGGGGGTATCGCCGGTCAGCTTGATCATCGGCAGGTTGATGACCACGAAATCGGCATTGGCCGTGGCGTCCTCGGTCACTGCCAGCACCAGCGAGGTGGTCGAGCGGCCGTCGAAGATCGTCTGCAGGGCCACGCTGTCGAACTTGGCGGTGAACGAGCCCGACACGGCGATACGGCCGCGCTGGATGTCGTCGACCACGTTCGAGCCCACCACGGCGTCGCTGTGGGCGGCGTTGCCGTTGATGGTCACCTGGGCGCCGGTGACATTGGCCACCGGCGCGCCGTTGACCAGGATCACCCCGTTGACGGCCGTCAGGATGTCGGTGCCCGTCTCGGGCGTCGGCGAGGTCAGCACTTGGGCGGCGCCCAGGGTGCGGGTGCGGCCGACGGTGTCGAGGCTGATGGTAGCGTTGCCGGTGGCCGGAAGGTTCAGCGCGGCCTGGCCCACCTGCTGGTCGGCATAGGTTTCCGAGCGGCCCAGGTCCGGATACCACTCCTCGAAGGTGAAGTAGTCGTTGGTGTGGGCGGTCAGCGGGACCAGCGACTTCTTGCCCGAGACGGCGACCGTGGCGCTGGGAATGCTGGCCTCGGCGAACATCGCCGAGCCGTTGACAACACGCACCGTGGCGATGGTGGCGGTCAGGGTGATGATCAGCAGGTTCTTCTGGGTGTTCAGAGCGTTGAAGGCGCCGGCGGTCAGGCGGACAACGTCGCCGATCTTGAAGCCGTCGGTCAGGTACGAACCGGCGGCGCGGGTCAGGGTCCAGTTCTGGCCCGAAGCGGCGACGCTGATCGTGGCGCCGGTGGCCGAGACGCCGGCGGTCATGTCCTTGCGCAGCAGCGAGGCCAGCAGGGCGGCATAGGTGCCCGGCGACAGCAGGCCGTCGATCTTGCCGGCCGGCTTGACCACGCCCAGACCGACGCCCGTCGACTGCTGGTGGCTGACGATCTCGTTGCTTTCGAAGGTGTCCGGCGGGGCCTGGAACACCGAGGTCGTGCGGCGGACGATCTGGCCGCCCGAGCCGGTCGCGCCGGCGCCGAGGCCGGTCTGCTTCTTGTAGACGGTCTTCTTGTTGATGCCCTGGGCGACTGCCATGGGATCTGCTCCTGCGTAGTTATCGGGGTGGGTGGAGATCGGGCCGGGCCCAGGGCCGGCCCCTTCGGGCGGAGACCGCCGTCAGCTGGTGATCGTGGCCAGGAACGGCACCTGGACGGGCACGACGTAGCGGTCGCCCTCCAGGATCGCGGCCAGGATGAGAGGGGTGCGGGCGACCTGGGTGGTCAGGCCGTCGGCGGTGAAGGCCGCGCCGCGGGCGAAGGCCGCGCGCAGCAGCTCGATGCGGGCGGCGAGGTCGGCTATGCCGGCGCCTTGCGGCCAGCACAGGGCGACGACGAACATGCCGCCTTGCTGGAAGCTTCGGCCGTACTCGGTGTTGACCGGCGGCTCGAACAGCATCGACACGCGCTGGTAGGGTACGCCCGCCGTCGGCGTATAGGCGGTGTTCTCCCAGGCCGTGGCCAGGGCGGGGCTCATCACAGCCAGCGCCGTCTCCAGCGCCGCGCGGATCTTCAGCACGCTCATCGGCGGACCGCCGGAGCGGAGACGAGCGGAAGGGTCGCGAGAGCCGCGAGGCTCCCGACGCTGGGGGCGAGGATCATGTCGGTGGTCCCTGGATGGGCGAGACGGGAAACCCGTCCCTCGGTAGAAGGACGGGTTCACGAGCAACCGGTCCGGCAACTCAAGTCGAGCGCTGGATCCGGAAGAGATTGAAGGTTGGGATTTCAGTCTTCGGAGGTCGAAAGCGCCGTAAGGGGCACATCTCCGAGAATGATCAGATTAAACCCTTTACCTTCCTGGCGGTCAATCAATTTGTTCACTAAATGTTCTTGCTTTTGCGGTCGCGTGCGATCTGCTTGGCCAGGGTTACGACGAGATCCAAAGTCTCGACCAGGACTTCGCGATTACGGGTGAAGGCGCGACCCGCGCCCCAGACCGACAGACTGGTCCCCTCGCCCGCCACCGAGCGCAGCAGGCGCAAGGCCATGGGTTTATCGGCCATGGCCACGGCGCGGTCGGCGCGGGCCACGAAGTCCAGCATGCGCGCGCGGCGCAGCCGGGCGGCGACGAAGCGGTCGTTGTCGTGGCCGCCGCCATGGCTAGGCTCCAGGCTGGCGGCGCGCAGGTCGCGGCCCCGCGCCTCGAAGCCGGCGCGGTACAGCAGGGCGACGGCGTAGTGGGCGTCGGTGATATGGCCGCCCTGGCGCAGGCTGCGCAGGCCGTCACGGCTGGAGATCCGCAAGGCCCCGTTGTCGGCCTCGACCTGCTCGCCGCGCGCACGCGCCAGGGCCACGGTCTCGACCAAGCCGGCGGCGATCTCGACCTGCTCGCCGCGCGCCAGCTGGGCGCCGGCGATGCGCAGCATGGCCTCGCGCGCGGCCTGGCGGCCGGCGGGACTGATCGCCAGGCTGGCGGCGCGATCGGCGCGGGCCAGGTCGGTAAGCTCGGTCGAGGTTAGCCCCTCGGGACGGATGACTTGAACGCTAATGATGAGTCCCCTTCTCGGATCGATGTGTTCAGCGCCCGAACCGGACGCCGCGTCGGTTTTCGGCCAGGGCGTGACGACGGGCCTCGCCGGCGCAGACCTGGGCGACGAAGTCATGGCCTTCGCTCTCGGCCAGCATCCGGCCGGCGGCGCGGATGATCGCGCACAGCATCGGCTTGCGCGGCCCGCAGGCCCGGACGGCATGGTCGATGGCGCCCTCGGCGACCTCGTCCTGCAGGCCGCTCACCCGCCCTGCTCCTCCAGGATAGCGCGACCGGCGGCCGTCAGGCTGATCCGGCACGGCCGGCCGCCCAGGCGCTCGACCACACCCATCAGGCGTGCGGCCTGGGCGCGATCGCTGCCGGCCGACAGGCTGACGGCCATCTCGTCGGCGAGGTCGGCCAGGGTCAGCGGGCCGTCGGCCAGGGCCTCCAGAACGGCCAGCACCTTGGCTGGGACGACGGGCTCGTCCGGGACCGCGCCGCACAGGCGGGTGCGGATCGCCTCGGACACGGCGTAGCGGTCGGGGCGCGGATCCCCCATCAGCAGGCCCGTGAGAATGGCGCGCGGCGGCCGGCGATCGGCCTCGGTGCGGCGTGCGGTATAGACATGGAAAGGCGCATGACCGGCCGGACCGGTCCCGTGAATCGGAATCATCTGGAGCTTCCTGCGGCTGAGCCGATGGATGGGAATTTCAGGGAGAACCGCCCGGCTCGCGTCGCCAGGGCGGAGTTCTCGGAATATCCAATTTGTACCAAATACAAATTTGCATGGCAAGCAAATTTTGTGTTTAATGGCTGGACATTCTCCCTTTCGCTCCTCCGTGGGATTTGCATGACACCCGACCGGCAGGCCAAGGCGCAGCGACGCGGCAAGACCTTCATCCGCGCCTGGCGCAAGCATCGCGACATGAACCTGGAACAGGCGGTCGAACGCCTGGAGCTCGAGGTCGGCTATCCCTATTCGGTGGCCCAGCTGTCGCGCGTCGAGCGCGGCGAGACCGGCTATTCGCAGGACGTGCTGGAAGCCCTGGCGACCATCTATCGCTGCGAGCCAGCCGACCTGATCATGCGTGACCCGCAAGCCTCGGAAGGCATCTGGTCGATCTGGGACCAGCTCCAGCCCGTTCAGCGGCAGCAACTGGTCGAGATCGGTCAAACCCTGAAAAAGGTGGGATAATCCTCCGCTATTCCAGCGCCAGGATCTCGCCCCAGCGCGCGATCAGCGCCGGCTTGCCCCAGAGGCCCGACAGTGGTTCTCCGCGCACGCGATACAGCGCCACGCCGGACGATCGCCGCCCCAGGACCTCCATTTCACGCCGCGCATCCTCCTCGAAATAGCACTCCCGCACCTCGGTCGGCATCAGGGCTCCGCCCCGCCGCCCGAAGGCCTGTACGCAGAACCGCGTCACCGCGAACACGACAACCTCCGCCCTCAACACCCCTACTCTGCACGCGTCCTTCGCGTGAGTCGACGGGCCGCGACAGCGCGTACGTCCGAGTCTGACGCATATTAACTTTTGCACTGAATGCAAAACTCACCCAAGCCGTCGGATTTGCACTGAAAGCAAATCACGAGCAGTGCGCTTTACGCGTGAAGGCTCATGCAATACAACTATGGAGAGTTAAATTTATCGATGCAGCCATAAGGCGCTCGACCGTAACAGCCCTTGGAGGACGTGATGAGCAACTGGCATCCGGTGGTCCTGAAACTGCAGGCGCTGATCAAGGATCACGGTTGGGAGGCGCGGTTCGAGAAGGCCGTCGCCCAGGCCCGCGCGTGGAACATCCCGCAGCTGGCCGACCTGAACGACCTCGAGAGCTACTACGTCTACATCAACGACTTCCTGCGCTGGGTCCCCAGTGAGAACGAGCCCGGCCGCGAGGTCTACAACAAGCTCTGCAAGTTCTACTTCGTGCTGGATCAGGATGCGGTGATCGAGCTGCAGAACAAGGTCGTGCCGCTGGACAAGGCCGCGCCGCTGACGCCGCTATCGGCCTGGCTGGTCGAATATGCCGACGCGATGGGCGCCTTCCTCGACACGCCGGAGTCCCTGACCCCGGCCTCGCTGGAGAGCTTCCGCAAGTCGCCGAGCTATAATCTGGGCGACTACATCGAGCCGCACGGCGGCTGGAAGACCTTCAACCAGTTCTTCGCTCGCAACTTCAAGCCGGGTTATCGGCCGGTGGCGGCGATCGCCGACCAGAGCGTGATCGTCTCGCCCGCCGACTCCACCTTCGCCGGCCAGTGGGAGATCCGCACCGACAGCCACGTGACGGTCAAGAACCTGCACTGGAAGATCGAGGAGCTGATGGAGGGCAGCCCCTACAAGGACCGCTTCAAGAACGGCCTCTTCATGCACGCCTTCCTGGGCCCCAACGACTACCACCGCCAGCACGCGCCGGTGGGCGGCACGGTGCTGGAGGCCCGCGTCATCCCCGGCCAGGTCTATCTGGAGGTCGTGGCCGAGCCCGTCGCCGGCGACGAGAACGGCGCCCACAAGCTCAAACCCCTGCGCGCCTTCGACGCCCCGGACGCCGCCGGCTACCAGTTCGCCCAGGCCCGCGGCCTGATCGTGCTCGACACCCCCATCGGCCTGGTCGCGGTGCTGCCCATAGGCATGTGCCAGGTCTCGTCGGTGATCGTCACCGCCGAGGTCGGCGTCACCCTGCGCAAGGGCGAGGAACTGGCCTACTTCCAGTTCGGCGGCTCGGACATCATCGTGCTGTTCGAGGCCAAGAGTAACGTCAGCTTCGTGGCGCAGCCGGGGGTTCACTACAAGACGGGAGTGAAGATCGCGGATGCTTATCCGGTGGTGTGAGGAGACATCCGGCACACCAACTCTGAGGGTCGGCGCGCACCTTCCTGAGGATAGCGTTGGAGGCTCGATACTGAACTCATGCGCAATTGGCGCGTGAACAGAGAAAGGCGCCCCACATGCACACTCCCGAGATCCCCTCTTCCCCTCTGGTTGCTACGCAGTCTGGCGGAACAGATATGGACAGATCGAACAAGTCGCCGAGATCCCACCTTCGATAGGAGGTGAAAGTGAGCGTCAGCTTGTTTCGGACCAGCGACTTTGGAACCGCCTTGTCCCCCTCAACGAATTCGTTGCAAATTCAACGGGGGATAGCCAGCCACTAGTGTGCAAGCCGCCGCCTCCCATCAGGCGGCGGCCTTTTTTAACTCGACTACAAAAGTCAGCACGCTTGGAAATTGGTAGGCCTGGAGGGACTCGAACCCCCAACCAGACCGTTATGAGCGGTCGGCTCTAACCATTGAGCTACAGGCCCGCGCGGATACGGATGAGCGTACGCGAGAGCCGGCGAATAACATGAGCCGAACGCGGCTTAAAGCTCCGGTTCAGGTTGGGGCTGTCACCAAGGAACCATAGCGGTTCGGCGACGCTTCCCTGCGCTGGCCCGCCCTGGAGAAAGAACGATGACCAACACCGCTCGCCGCCTGCCCGCTTTCGCCCTGCCTGCCCTGATCGGCGGCGCTCTGCTGCTGGGCGCGGCCGCTCCCGCCATGGCCCAGACCTCGACGGATGCGGCCTTCAAGGCCACGACCTTCAGCCTGTCGGCCTTCGGCGAGACCCGCGTGGCGCCGGACATGGCCACCATCAATCTGGGCGTCCAGACCGAAGCCCTGACCGCCGGCGAGGCCCTGAAGGCCAACGGCGTGCGCATGAACCAGGTGATCGCCGCCTTGAAGAAGGCCGGCATCGCCGAGCGCGACATCCAGACCTCGAACCTGAACCTGAACGCCCAGTACGCCTATGAGCAGAACCAGCCGCCGAAACTGACCGGTTACCAGGCCTCGAACCAGGTGACGATCACGGTTCGCGACCTGGCCAAGCTGGGCGCGGCCGTGGACGCCACGGTCAATGCCGGCGCCAACACCGTCAACGGCATCAGCTTTGGCCTGATCAACCCTCAAGCGGCCGAGGACGCCGCCCGCCTGGAGGCCGTGAAGGCCCTGCAGGCCAAGGCCGAGCTGTACGGCCGCGCCACGGGCTACAAGACCGTGCGCCTGGTCAATCTGAGCGAAGGCGGCGGCTACATGCCCGCCCCGCCGCCGGTGCCGATGATGGCCTTCGCCGCCAAGCGCGAGATGGCCGACTCGACCAGCATCGCCGGCGGCGAACTGAAGGTCCGCATCGACGTCAGCGCGGTCTACGAAGTCACGAAGTAAGCCCGACCTAGCGGGCGCGAAAAAGCCGCCGTCGGGACACCCCGGCGGCGGCTTTGATGTTTCCAGAGCTTAGAAACCGGCCTTCTTGAAGGCCCGCTCGACCCGGTCCTTGATCTCGAGCCCCGGCAGGGCCCGCTCGCCCTCCATGACCGCGACATAGGTCAGATTGCGGGCCGGCTTGCCCTCGCCGGTCGGCACCGGGCCGATGGACCAGCCGACGGTGTTGGCAGCCGCGGCCGGGCTGGGGCAGCTGATGAAGCGGGCGGGCTTGCCGATGCTGGCCTTCAGCAGGCTCTCGGCCGTGACCTGGTTGCCTTCGCAATCCGGCAAATTGCGCGAGCAGGTGACATAGCCACCGCCGCGCCAGACCAGCTTGCCGTCGGCGTCAGCCACCACCACGCAGGTCGAGGGCGAGCCGATCGACTTGCCGACCGCCTGGGTCAGGATGGCTTCGTCCACGCCCTCCGGCAGCTTCGCGGAGCAGGCCGACAGGCCCGCGACGGCCAGGATCGCCAGCGCGATGCGACGCATCAGGCGGCCTTCTTGATCAGGTTGCCTTCGTCCAGCAGCACGACGGTCGGGGCGTAGTTGCGCGCCTCTTCCGCGGCCATCTGGCAGTAGGTGACCACGATCACCAGGTCGTTCTTCTGCACCAGGCGGGCGGCGGCGCCGTTGACGCCGATGACCTTCGAGCCGCGCGGGGCCTCGATGGCGTAGGTGGTGAAGCGCGCGCCGTTGGTGATGTTCAGAACGTCGACCTGCTCGTTCGGCAGGATGCCCGAGGCGTCCAGCAGGTCGCGGTCGATGGCGATCGAACCTTCGTAGTCGAGGTCGGCCTGGGTCACGGTGGCGCGGTGAAGCTTGGCCTTGAGCATGGTGAGCAGCATGGCGGGGAAGTCTATCCCTTTGAATGGTTTGGGGTCTTCCGGGCCGCCACACACAAGGCCCGTAAAAAGCAGGTCACGTCCTATAGCACGAAGCCTTCGGCGTTCAATCGCACTGCAACATGACGACAAAGGTTAACACCGGCGTCCTTTCGCGCTAGGGTTTCGCCGAACGCGGTTCGGTGGGGGAAACCATGCGTCACGGAAAATGGCTGGCGGCGGCGGGAGCCGTCGCCGTGACCCTGGTCGCGGGGGCGACCTGGATCACCACGAGTAACGCCCAGACACGGGATGCGACCGGCGCGCCGATACCGGGCGCGGCGGCTCCGGCCGCACGGCCGGTCTTCCGCCCGAACGCCGCCGCCTTCGTCGCCGCGCCGCGCAGCCGGGTGGACTGGCAGGGCGCCGTCGGCGGCCTGCGGCAGTCGGGCGGCGTCGCTGAGAACCTGGGCGGCAATCTCAACCGCGAGCAGGTCGACATCACCGCCGTGCCGATCCTGCTGCCGACAGACGCTAAGCTGACCGCCAATGCGCGGATCTACAGCTTCGGCGACTACTACACGATCACGGCCGACACGGCCGGCGGCGGGGTGTCGTTCAGCGGCACCACGACCACCGTCCCCCTGCCCGCGACCAAGCCGCTGAAGATCGAGACCGGGCCCGAACAGCTGACGGTGCAGCGCACGGTCGACGGCCAGCTGGCCAGCTTCGTGCGCTACGGCGTGCTCTACACGGTGGAAATCCGCTGCGACGCGCCCAGCGATCCGCGCTGCATCGACGACAACTACGTGCTGGGCCTGGTCGGCAAGACCACGGCCGTGGTGATGGGCAAGGCCGCGCGGCAAGCCGCCGGGCTGGGAGGTTGATCATGCGAGTCTCCCCGCTCCTTCTGGTCGCCGCCCTGGCGCTGGCGCCCCTGACCGCCTGCGACGACACCACCAAGACCCCGGCGACCGGCGGCGAGACGCCCAAGCCGCCCTCGCCCGAGCCCGGTCCGCCCACGCCCGATGACTCGCCCATCGACGGCGGGGCCGAGCAGCCGTCCAGCGAGCCGGTCCCGCCCAGCCCTGATCCCGCGCCGCAGCCGGCCGAGCCGCCCGCGCCGTCGCCGGCGACCTTCGACCATGCGCCGGCCGGAGCAATCCCGGCCGGCCAGGGTCCGGGCTATCTGGACCGCACGGTTTGGTCGCCCAAGATGTGCTGGCCAATGATGGAAGCCGGCTTCCCCAACTCGCAGGTCTACGGACCCGGCGGCGGCATGGGTCCGCCCGGCAAGCCCAGCCAGTGCGATACGCTGAACTACACCCTGCCCTGGCACGACACCTTCTGCGAGGCGCGCTCGCGCGCGAACCCGCTGTGCGCGGGGGCCGGCACGGGCCACCAGGGCCAGGACATCCGTCCGGCCACCTGCAAGAAGAACGAGCACTGGGCCGTGGCCGCCGAGGCCGGCACGATCACCGATATCGGCTCGTACAGCGTGACCCTCGTGGCCAAGGCCGCGCCGCACTACACCTACCGCTACCTGCACATGCAGGTGTCGACCCTGGCGGTGAAGGAAGGCGACAAGGTCGCGATCGGCCAGAAGCTGGGCAAGGTCTCCAACGACTTCGGCGGCACGCCCACGACCATCCACCTGCACTTCGAGCTGCGGGCGGGGGTGACGGGCACGACGTCCGACGGCAAGCCCGTGGCGCTGCTGACCTTCCTGCCGCCGTATCTGAGCCTAGCGGAAGCCTATCAGCGCAAGCTGGATGGCAAGGCTTGCGGCGCGCCCTAGGGCGCTCGCATCGCTGACCGATAGGCCCGGGGCGTCGTTCCGACCTCGTCCCGGAAGGCGCGGTTGAACGGCCCCAGGGAGGCGAAACCGCAGGCGAAGGCGATCTCCAGGATCGAGCGCCGCTCGTCCGGCTGGGCCAGCAGCGCCTTGGCGCGCGCGATCCGGTGGTGGTTGATCCAGCGGTTGAAGTTGGCGAAGCCCAGCGCGGCGCTGATGCTTTGCGAGACCCGGTATTCGGGCTCGCCCAGGCGGGCGGCGACATCGCCGATCTTCAGCTCGGGCCGGCTGTCGATGGCCTCGTCGACCAGCAGACGCTGGAGGCGTTCGGCCAGGCGGGCGTCATCCTCGGTCGGGGCGCGACGCTGCGCCTTCGCCGCCAGTGGGTGACGCAGCCGGAACCAGACCGCGACCAGCACGGCGGCGAGGCCGACTACGGCGCAGGCGCTCTTGACCAGGTCGTCCTGCGCCGCGCCGGCCGACGCGCGCAGGCCCAGCACCGAGACCCCGACCAGCACGGCGTAGAGCCCAACGAAAGCAAACCGGAACCGCTTCTCGACGGTCGGCAGCTCAGGCGCATAACGCTGGAAGGGCTCGACGAAGGTCAGCAGCAGGGCCGCCGAGCCGCTCAGGGCGTAGACATTGTCGGCGACCCGCTCGACGACGCCCGCCGGGGCCAGGACCGAGAGACCTCCGCTCGTCGCCACCACCAGCGCGACGACACGCGGCCATCGCGCATCGTGCTCGGCGGGATCGAACAGGGCGCGGGCCACCAGCCAGGCCCAGCCGCAGGCGCCGAGGCCGATGACCGAGAGCGCCGTCGCGGCGCGGCCGTCGATGAAGTGGCTCAGGGCGTAGCAGACGAAGGACACGGTCGCGATCGCCGCCTGCACCTGCAGCCGCCCACGCGGCCGCCACAGCCGCAGGCCTGCGATCGAAGCGTCGGATGTCGTGGCCGAGGTCATGCGTGTGAAACTGCCTCGGCGTGAAAATTATCTCTAGCCGAATTCCAAATCGGCGAGACCGCGCGTCCGCGTCGCTCCCATCCCTGCCGTCGGCCTCAGTTCCGAGGTCGTGTCAGGAGCTTCCATGTCGACCCCGTCCCCATCGTTTCCCAACAAGGCCCTGCGCGGGGCTAGCGTGCTCTGGTTCGTCGTCGCGGCCATCGGCCAGATCGCCTTCATCGGCTTCATCCTGGCCTTCTACGGCGTGCGCACGGCGACCGGGAACTTCGCCGGCTGGAACGACAAGCCGCTGATCGACGGCTACATCAAGGGCGACGACCTGGGCAATGTGGTCTTCGCCGCCCACGTCCTGCTGGCCTCGGTGGTGACGCTGTGCGGCCTGATGCAGCTGGTCCCCGCCCTGCGCCGCAAGTGGCCCAACCTGCATCGCTGGAGCGGCCGGACCTTCATGGTCATCGCCCTCTTCATGGCGCTGAGCGGGGTCTGGCTGGCGGTGGTGCGGGGCACCTACCTGTCGGTGATCTCGGCGGTGGCCATCCTGATCAACGCCGTCCTGATTCTGGTCTTCGCCGGCCTTGCCTGGCGGCACGCGATCAAGCGGCGGTTCGAGCAGCACCGGCGCTGGGCCATGCGGACCTTCATGGTGGTCAGCGGCGTCTGGTTCCTGCGGATCGGCATCATGGGCTGGGTCCTCATCAACAAGGGCCCGGTGGGCATGACCAAGGACATGTCCGGCCCCGCAGACATCGTCATGACCTTCGGCAGCTACCTGATCCCGCTGGCGATCCTGGAGCTCTACGAAGCGGCCCAACGCAGCGCCAACAGCGCCCTGAAGACCCTGACGGCGGCCGTGCTCGCCGTGGCCGCCGTCTACACGGCGGCGGGCGTTTTCGGCACGATCGCCTTCATGTGGGGGCCCTATCTCTAGGAGACCACCGCGCCCTTCAGAAACGCCGTCATGTCGGCCAGCAGCGTCGCCTTGCGCCGGAACGGGCGGGACAGCGCCAGCACGGTCCCGGCGTGGTCGAGGCCGGCATAGTGCCGCTCGTCGACCCTCGCGCCCGCCTCGCGCAGAGCCTTAGCCAGCTTGCGGGTGTTGCGCGGGTAGACGGTGGTGTCCTTGTCGCCCGTGGCCAGGAACGCCGGCGGCGCATCGGCGCGGGCGAACTTCGTTGGCTGCGTGGCTTCGAGGTCGGACGCTTCGCCGAACGTGCGGCGGGTGATCGGCCCATCCAACGGCAGAAAAGCGTAAGGCCCCGACAGCCCAGCGAACGCCTTGACCGCGCCGGGCGCGACACCGGCCGCCGCCAGGTAGCGCGGGTCCAGGGCCAGCATGGCGGCGTTGTAGGCGCCCGCCGAGTGGCCGACCAGGACCAGCCGCGAGGGATCGCCGCCCAGCTCGGCTGCATGGTCGATCGCCCAGCGCACGGCCTGGGCGCAGTCGTCCAGGAAGCTCGGAAAGCGCACCTCCGGATACAGCCGGTAGTCCGGCACGATCGTCAGGAAGCCTTGGGCCGCCAGGGCGCGCGCGGCCCAGCCATAGTCCTGACGCCGGCCGCTGTCCCAGGATCCGCCGTAGAAGAACACCGCCACCGGCGCGGGACCGTGCGCGATCGGCGGCGCGTAGACGTCGAGGCCGCCCCGGGCGCCCGGCGCATAGCGCGAGCCTCGCCCCTCGACCTTGGCGGCGTCCTTGGGCGTGAGCGTGGCGAAGAGCGACAGCGGTGAGCAGGCCGACGTCATCAGCGCCGCCAGCGCGGCAAGGCCCGCGCGCCGCGTGGTCACAGCTTGAAGCCGCCGCTTTCGATCTTGGCGTGGATGGCCTTGGTGATCTTCACATAGCCCTTGGCCGGATCGCGGAAGTACAGCGGGTCCTTGGTCTTGGACGGGTCGAAGCCCTCATTGACCAAGTCCATCTTGCGGTACTTGAAGGTGCCGGTGGTCTCGATCGCCTTCTGCAGGCGCACGAAGATCGGGCGGGCGTAGCTGGGCAGCTGCTCGTCCACATGCTTGGCGAAGGCGACCATGTCGAAGTCGCCCTCGACCACCAGCGAGGCCATGCCGGCCTTGCCGTCCAGGTCGCCGACCTGAACGCCGTAGACGTTGACCTCTTGCACGCCCTCGAAGCCGGCGATGCGTTCGGACACCTCGCTGGTGGCGACGTTCTCGCCCTTCCAGCGGAAGGTGTCGCCGATGCGGTCGACGAAATAGATATAGCCGTCGCTGTCGACCTTCATCAGGTCGCCGGTGCGGAACCAGTTGTCGCCCTTGGCGAAGACGTCGTGCAGCACCTTCTTCTCGGTGGCGGCCTTGTCGGCGTATCCGGTGTAGTTCGAGCGGGCGTCGCTGCCGATATGGCCGATGCATTCGCCGACCTCGCCGGGCGCGACCTCGATGCAGCAGCCGTTGGCGCTGCGCACAGGCGTCTCGCTCTCGACGTCGAACTTGACGATCCGGATGTTGAACTTCTTCTTCAGATAGCCCGGGATCCGGCCGATCGCGCCGCGGCGGCCGTCGAAGTTGAACAGCGAGACATTGCCTTCGGTCGCGCCGTAGAACTCCAGCACCTCGCCGACCTTGAAGCGGTCCAGCATCTCGTTCCAGACGTCGGGACGCAGGCCGTTGCCGAAGATCATGCGGATCTTGTGGGCGCGCTCCAGCTCGTGCTCGGGCTGGTTGGCCAGGTAGCGGCACAGCTCGCCGATATAGACGAACATCGTGCAGTTCTCATTCACGACATCCGGCCAGAAGTGGGTGGCCGAGAACTTCTTGCGCAGCACGATCGAGCCGCCGTTCAGCAGGCCCGCGCCCAGGGCGCAGAGGCCGCCGGTGGCGTGGTACAGCGGCAGGGTCACATAGATGCGGTCGTTCTGGTTGGCCCCGGTCGAGCCGGCGAAGCCGCGCATGTAGAGCTGGGCGCGCATGTGGGTGATGCGCGCGGCCTTGGGCAGGCCCGTGGTGCCGCTGGTGAAGATGTAGAGCGCGGTGTCCTTGGCCACGATGCCGTCGCGGGCCGTCTCGCGGTCGGGGCGCAGCTGGCTGCAGCTCTTCAGCGCCTTGACGAGGTCGCGCTGCTCGCCGGTCACCGGACCCAGCACCCACTGGTGCATGTGGCGCTGCAGCTGGCCCTTCACGTCCTCGAAGCACGGCGAGGTCTCGGGATCGACGATGCAGTGCAGGGCCTGGGAGATGTTCAGGCAGTGCGCCAGCGCCGCGCCGGTCAGCTGGTTGTTGATCAGGGCCGTGGCCACGCCGACCTTCAACAGGCCGTACCAGATGGCCATGTACTCCAGCCGGTTGGGCATGAAGAGCGCCACGGTCTGGCCGCGCGTCAGCCCCTGCCCCTTGGCCCAGTGGGCGTAGCGGTTGGCGATGGCGTCCAGCTCGGCGTATGTGACGGTCTTGCCTTCGAACGTGATCGCCTGGCGGTCACGCCACTTGTCGACCGCGGCCTCGAGGTCGTCGCAGATCAGATTCGGACTGTCGGGAGCGATGGACTTCACGCGCTTCAGCGTCCGGGACAGACCCTTCAGGAATTTGATTTCCCGCTTAATCTTCTGACGCAAACGCATTCGGCTCTCCCTTCAAACAACCATTGGAGAGCGCCGCGCGGCCGGTCAAGACGCCGCGTGTTGCATCGCAAACCTTTCAGCGTTCTCGTAAATGGCGGCGCTAGCCGGGAACGCGGAAGCGCACCTCGCCGCGCTTGGAGTCGATCGCCACTGATTGGAATTTCTTCAGGATATCAATGCCGATGACGATGGCGGGTTCATCACGAAAGCCCCAGTAGTCGAAGGTGTGAACCTGGCCGATCAACAGTGGAATGTTCCGTAACGTCAGCTTTCCCAGCATCAGACGCGACACGATGGTGGCCTGCGCGGGCAGCACCTGACCGGTCACGCTGCGCAGTTCGGTGTCGGAAAGTTCGCCCACGATCGCCTTGGATTCGCGCGCCGCTTCCAGCAGCGGAAAGTTGCCGACCGTGGTGGTCGAGCCGGTGTCGACGAAGGCGATCAGGCGCTGGTCGGGGATGAAGGCGTCGATCAGCATCAGGCCACTGCGGGTCAGGCGCGACTTCACGGCCACGGTGCGATCGTCGGACAGCGGCAGCCCCTCGCCCACCACCATCTTGTGCCGCAGGAAGTCGAGCAGCACGCTGGCCCGGCCCAGCCACTCCAGGCCCAGCACCCCGTCCATGCGCAACAGCGAGCGCGGCAGGACCGACACCGTCATGTTGGCGCGCGAGCGCTTGCCGACGGTGAGGCTCTCCACCCGCGCCGTCGCGACCGACTGGGCGCCGGCGATGCTGTGCAGCTTGTTCGAGCCCGTGCGGACCAGGCCCAGCCGGTCGGCGAGCTCGGCGGAAATCACCGAGCTGCTGGCGCCGGTGTCGACCAGGAAGTCGAACGGCCCCTGGCCGTTGACGAACGCCTTCACCGTCAGGCGCTGGGCCGTGTCGAGGAACTTCAGGGGATCGGGCGCGTCCGTCGCCTGACCAAACGCCGCCTCCGGCGCGATGGCCCCGGCGGCGATCAGCCCCATCAATGCGCGACGCTCGATGTCGTCCATACGCGTCCTCCCCGGGGAGGACGCTATAGGGCCGCGCGGAACGGCGCCAGAGAGCGCCGTTCACGGAGCGACAAAGTTAGCCGGCGGCGAGACGACGCTGGTCGTCGCGAGCGGACTTCAGCTTCTCGGCCACCAGGAAGGCCAGTTCCAGCGCCTGCTCGCCGTTCAGGCGCGGGTCGCAGTGCGTGTGGTAGCGGTCGGCGAGGTCCGTCTCCGAGACCGCGCGGGCGCCGCCCAGACATTCGGTGACGTTCTGGCCGGTCATCTCCAGGTGGACGCCGCCCGGATGGACGCCCTCGGCCTGGGCGATCTCCACGAAGCTCTTCACTTCGCCCAGGATGCGGTCGAACGGACGGGTCTTGTAACCGGTCGAGGCCTTGAGCGTGTTGCCGTGCATCGGGTCGGTGGCCCAGACCACCGAACGGCCAGCGGCCTTGGTCGCCTTCATCAGGCGCGGCAGGCGGTCGGCGATCTTGTCCGAGCCGAAGCGGCCGTACAGGGTCAGGCGCCCCGGCTCGTTGTTGGGGTTCAGCACATCGATCAGGCGCAGGAGGTCGTCGCCCTCCATGGTCGGACCGCACTTCAGGCCGATCGGGTTCTTCACGCCGCGCATGAATTCGATGTGGGCGCCGTCCAGCTGGCGGGTGCGTTCGCCGATCCACAGCAGGTGGGCGCTGGTGTCGTACCAGTCGCCCGAGGTGCTATCGACGCGGGTCATGGCTTCCTCGAAGCCCAGCAGCAGGGCCTCGTGGCTGGTGAAGAACTCCACCTGATGCATGCCCGGATGGCTCTGGGGCGTCACGCCGATGGCGGCCATGAAGGCCAGGCTCTCGGTGATCTTGTCCGACAGCTCGCGATAGCGCGCGCCCTGCGGGCTGTCGCCCACGAAGCCCAGGGTCCAGCGGTGGATGTTGTGCAGGTCGGCATAGCCGCCATTGGCGAAGGCGCGCAGCAGGTTCAGGGTCGAGGCCGACTGGCCATAGGCCTTCAGCAGGCGATCCGGATCCGGCACGCGCTCCTCGGCCGTGAAGTCCATGCCGTTGATGATGTCGCCGCGATACGACGGCAGGGTCTCGTCGCCGATCGTCTCGATGGGCTCGGAGCGCGGCTTGGCGAACTGGCCGGCGATGCGGCCCACCTTCACCACCGGCTTGCCGCCGGCGAAGGTCAGCACCACCGCCATCTGCAGGATCAGGCGGAACGTGTCGCGGATGTTGTCCGCGTGGAATTCCTTGAAGCTCTCGGCGCAGTCGCCGCCCTGCAGCAGGAAGGCCCGGCCTTCCGCGACATCGCCCAGCAGGCTCTTCAGCCGACGCGCTTCACCGGCGAAGACCAGCGGCGGCATCTGGCGCAGCGTCTGCTCGACCCGTTCCACCGCGCCCATGTCCGGATAGTCCGTGGGCATGTGCTTGGCGGGTTTGGCTCTCCAGGTCGCGGGCGTCCAGCGGGTGGTCATGACAGGCTCGATAACTGTAAGGGGCGGCGTAGATACCGCGAAAGGGACGAAAAGGCAAAATCGTGCGGCATCATACCGTCGACCCGCCCAACGGGGAAATTCGTTGCGGCGCTATTTGGAAGCGGCGCTGGATTTTTGCGCGATCCCGCAGGCGATGGCGGCGATGACGCCCAGCGCCACCCACCATTCCTGCCAGACGCCGAAGCTGACGCCGCCGATCACCAGGAAAGCCGTGAGCGTGGCCGCCGCCATGGCGCCGTCGCGGCGGTTCACGCCCGTCCAGCCGACGATGCGGTACAGGATCCAGGCGAAGAACGCCGCCGCCAGGGCCGCGCCCACCGAGCCCAGCTCCAGCCACAGCTGCAGGGCGGCGTTGTGGGTGTGCAGCGGGATGCCGGCGAAGGTGCGGGCGGAATCGAAGCCCCAGCCGCGCAGGGCGTGGTCGACGGTCAGGTTGGCGGCATGCGCCCAGATGTTCAGGCGCGCGTCCCACGACGGCGGCGCCAGCACGTGCAGCCAGGCGAAGACGCCCGAGCGCACGGCCCACAGAATGGCCATCGGCGCGAAGATGAAGACCGCCGAGACCATCGGGATCATGGCCCGCACGAACGGCTTGCCGATCAGCCGCACGCCCAGCCAGGCCACGGCGGCCAGTCCCAGCGCAGCGATGGGAGCGTCGGCGCCGGTCAGGTGCGCGCCGGCCGCGATCATGACGGCGGTCAGGGCGATCAGGATGTTGCGCCCCGGGAATTTCCAGGCGTCCAGCAGCCGCACGACGGGCCAGAACAGCAGGACCATGGTGTAGGTCCCCATCGAGACCTTCACCACGGCGATGTCGGGCCTGACGGGATCGCCGCTCAGCCGGCGCAAGGCCTGGTAGACCACGCCCTGCGACAGGCCATCCAGGAAGGTCACCAGGGCCAGCAGGATCACGCCGACCACCATTACCCGGCTGGCCAGCCGGGCCGAGCGCGCCGACAGGTCGGTGAGCGCGGCATAGGCCGCGCCGTAGACTCCCAGCTCGACGACCAGCTTCAGGATCGTCAGGTCCTCGAGGTCCTTGCTGCGCTTGAAGTCGGCCCAGTGCGGCGCGGCCGGGCTCCAGGCCAGGCTGACCACCGCCCATAACACCAGAAGCAGCAGGGCGAACATCGGCAGCACCGGCGACCGCGAGCGCGCCAGGCCCGGCGTGGCCAGCAGGCCGACCAGGCTCAGCACCGTCGCCGACCCCAGCGGGGCCAGGTAACCGACCAGCGGCGTCATCGCCATCAGGAAGACGGCGAGCCCTCCCAGCCAGCGCGTGCGCCGTTCGGTAACCAGGACGCTAGAAGGCGTCATCCAACCCCGCCGACTTCGACCGGGACGTACTTCTCACGCATGGTGACCAGTTCCTCGGCCAGCGTCGGGTGCACCGCGCAGGTCGAGTCCCACTGCTGCTTGGTCACGCCCATCTTCACGGCGATGGCGGCCATCTGGATGATTTCGGGCGAGTCCGGGCCCACCACGTGGACGCCGACCACCTTCTGGTCGTCCTGCTTGACCACGATCTTCATCAGGCAACGGTCCTGGCCGCCGTAGAAGGTGACCTTCATCGGGCGGAACACGGCGCGATAGACGTCGACCGCGCCGAACGCATGGCGGGCCTCGGCCTCGCTCATGCCCACCGCGCCGACCGGCGGCTGCGAGAATACCGCCGAGGCGACGTGCTCGTGATCGAAGGTGGTCGGGTTGTTGTAGAACTCGGTCTGGGCGAAGGCCGCGCCTTCGCGGATCGCCACTGGCGTCAGGTTGATCCGGTCGGTGACGTCGCCGACGGCCCAGATGCTGGCGACATTGGTCTTGGAGTACTCATCGACGGCGATCGCGCCCTTGTCGTTCAGCTTCACGCCGGCCTTCTCCAGGCCCAGGCCCTGAACGTAGGGCTCGCGGCCCGTGGCGAACATCACCGCTTCGGTCTCGAAGGTCAGGTCGCTGGTCAGGGTGCTGAGCAGCGTGCCGTCCTCCTGCTTCTCGATCGAGGTGTGCGAGCAGCCCAGCACCACCTTGATGCCCTTCTTGCCCAGCTCGTCGGCCAGGTGCGAACGGACGTCGTCGTCGAAGCCGCGCAGGATGTTGGCTCCGCGATAGAGCAGCGTCGTCTGCACGCCTAAGCCTGCGAAGATGCCGGCGAACTCGACGGCGATATAACCGCCGCCGACGACCATGATGCTCTTGGGAAGCTTCGGCAGGTGGAACGCCTCGTCCGAGGTGATGCCGAACTCTGCGCCTGGGAAGTCCGGCTTCACCGGACGGCCGCCCGTGGCGACCAGGATCTTCTTGGCCGTATAGGTCCCCGCGTCCTTGCTGCCCTCCTTGGGCAGCACCTCGACGGTGTGGGCGTCGACGACCTGGGCCCGGCCATGCAGCAGGTTGGCGCCGGCCTTCTGCAGGTTGGTGACGTAGATCCCCGACAGGCGGGCGATCTCGACGTCCTTGTCGTGGATGAAGCCCTTCCAGTCGAACTTGGCCTCGCCGATCGTCCAGCCATAGCCCTTGGCCGTCTTCAGCTGGCCGGTGACCTCGCTGGCATAGACCATGAACTTCTTGGGCACGCAGCCGCGGATCACGCAGGTGCCGCCGACCCGATACTCCTCGGCCACGCCGACCTTTGCGCCGCTCATGGCCGCCAGCCGCGCCGCCCGCACGCCGCCCGAGCCGGCGCCGATGACGAAGAGATCATAGTCGTAGTCAGCCATCACCGGCCTCCGGAACCTTAACTGGTCGGCTTATGTAGGACGTCAGGGAACGAGGCGCACCACACCCTGGTCGGTGCCGATCAATGCTTCATCGGCCAGGTCCAGGAACAGGCCGTGGTCGACCACGCCCGTCACGCTCTTCAAGGCCGTGGCCAGGGCCGCCGGCTCGTCGATCTGGCCCGAGGCCATGTCGTAGATCAGGTTGCCGCCGTCGGTGACCACCATGCCCCGGTCGGCCTGGCGCAGGCGCGGCGGCGGCAGGTCGAACTCGGCGGCGATGTCGGCCAGGCGCCAGCTGGTGTGGACGTGGCCAAAGCGCACCACCTCGATCGGCAGCGGGAACTTGCCCAGGGCGTCGACCTTCTTGGCGGCGTCCGCGATGACCACGCAGCGGGTCGAGGCTTCCCAGACCAGCTTCTCGCGCAGCAGGGCCGCGCCGCCGCCCTTGATCAGGGACAGGCCGGGACCAACCTCGTCGGCGCCGTCCACGGTCAGGTCGATGGTCTTGACGTCGTCCAGCTGCGCCAGCGGGATGCCCAGCTCGCGCGCCAGGTTGGCGGTGGCTTCGGAGGTCGGCACGCCCCGGATGTCCTTCAGGCCGCGGGCGGCCAGCGCCTTGACGAACCAGGCGGCCGTCGAGCCGGTGCCCAGGCCCACCGTCATGCCGCTCTCGACGAGCTGCGCGGCGGCTTCGCCCGAAAGGCGCTTCTGGTCGTCGGCGCTCATGCCTTCTTGTCCTTCTTGGCTTGCTTCAGGGCGCGGAACTTGGTCGCCCATCCGGCCTTCGCTGTCTGTTCGGCGCGCGACAGAGCCAGGGCTCCGTCCTCGACATCCTTGGTGATCACCGAGCCCGAGCCGGTCATCGCCCCGTCGCCCACCCGCACGGGCGCGACCAGGGCGCTGTTGGAGCCGATGAAGGCGCCCTTGCCGACATGGGTCTCGAACTTCTCGAAGCCGTCGTAATTGCAGAAGATCGTGCCGGCCCCGATGTTGGCCTTCTCGCCGATCGAGCCGTCGCCCAGATAGCTGAGGTGGTTGGCCTTGGCGCCGGCCCCGACCTTGACCTTCTTCACTTCCACGAAGTTGCCGATATGGGCCTCGGGACCGATCTCCGCGCCCGGACGCAGACGGGCATAGGGGCCGATCAGGGCGCCCTCGCCCACCACCGCGCCTTCCAGGTGGCTGAAGGCCTTGATCACCGCCTGCGCCGCGACGCTGACGCCAGGGCCGAAGACCACGAACTGCTCGATCACCGCGCCGCCGGCGACCTTGGTGTCCCACGACAGATGGACGGTCTCGGGCGCGGACATGGTCACCCCGTCGACCATCAGGGCGTTGCGGCGGGCCTTCTGCCAGACAGCCTCGGCGGCGGCGAGTTCGGCCTGGGAGTTGACGCCCTGCACCGAAGCCTCCGGCGCGAAGGCCGCGCGGGTCGAGAGCTTGCGGTCGTGGGCCAGCCCGACGACGTCGGTCAGATAGTACTCGCCCTTGGCGTTGTCGTTGCGGACATCAGCCAGCAGGCTGAACAGCGCCGAACGATCGGCGGCCAGCACGCCCGAATTGCAGTGCTTGACCTGCTTGGTGGCGAGGTCGGCTTCCTTCTCTTCGACGATGCGCAGCAGCACGTGGCCCGGCGCCAGGATCAGGCGGCCATAGCCGGTCGGGTTGTGGGCCTCGAAGCCCAGCACCGCGACGTCCGTGCCGCTTCCCAGCAGGTCGAACAGCGGCGCGATCACCGGGGCGGTGGTCAGCGGGCAGTCGGCATAGGTGACGACCACGTCGCCGTCGAAATCGGCTAGGGCGTCCTTGGCCGCCAGCACGGCGTGGCCGGTGCCCAGCGGCGGATCCTGGATCACGGTGGCGTTCGGCCCCAGGCGCTTGCGGGCGTGCTCGCCGACCTGCGGGCTGTGCGCGCCCACGACGACCACGATCCGGTCGCAGCCCAGCCCCTCGGCGGCGTCGATGGCCAGGTCCAGCAGGGTCCGGCCGGCGACCTTGTGCAGCACCTTGGGGGTCGGAGACTTCATCCGCGTGCCCTGGCCGGCGGCCAGGATCACGGCGGCGCGCGGGCGGGTCGGCGTAGAAGCGGAATCAGTCATGGGTGCGGGCGACTCCCTGAAGAGCGTTCAGCGTTGCATTAGCCGCGCAATTGGCGGAAACGCCAGACCCATGAGCGAGCTTCATGACCTGAACGGGGCGACCATCGCCTTCGACCTCGACGGCACCCTGGTGGACACCGCCCCCGACCTCGTGGGCGCGCTGAACGCCATCCTGGTCCAGGAAGCCTTGCCGCCCCTGCCCTTCGACGAAGTGCGGCTGATGGTCGGTCGCGGCGCCCGCGCCCTGCTGGAGCGCGGCTTCGCCGCCGCCGGCTCACCGCTGGACGCCGAGCGCGCCCCGCCGCTGGTCGAGCGCTTCATCGCCCACTACCTGACCCGCATCGCCCAGGAGAGCGCGCCCTTCCCCGGCGTGGTCGAGGTCCTCACCGAGCTGAAGGCCGCCGGCGCCAGGCTGGTGGTCTGCACCAACAAGCTGACCAACCTGTCGGACGCCCTGCTGGAGGCCGTGGGCTTGCTGCCGTTCTTCGACGCGGTGATCGGCGCCGACAGCGCCCCCGCCGCCAAGCCCGACGGCCGCCACGTCGCCGCGGCCATCGCGGCCGTGGGCGGCGACATCGGCCGCGCCGTGATGATCGGCGACAGCATCAACGACGCTCTGGGGGCCAAGAACGCCGGGGTCCCCAGCGTGCTGGTCTCGTTCGGCTACACCGAGGAACCGGTCGAGACCCTGGGCGCGGATCTGGTCATCCACAGCTTTTTGGACGTGCCTCAGGCCTGTAAGTCGCTTTTGGCCTCTTGCCCCGCGCCGAACACCAGATTATAGACCCCCTCCTCTCGCGGATCGGTCCTTCACGGCCCGAACCGACACGGCGGATGCTTAGCTCAGCGGGAGAGCACCTCGTTCACACCGAGGGGGTCGCAGGTTCAATCCCTGCAGCATCCACCATTCCTTCCTTCTAGACATCGTTGACCGCCAGGGCTCACACAGGCCCTGGAAATCCCTTCGCGCGTTCCCACTTCAACGAAGCCGGGAAGCCGGGATCAGAAAGGGTTGAACCGATGAGCACCGAAGTCGAAACCGCCATCCTCGCCGGCGGCTGCTTCTGGGGCGTGCAGGACCTGCTGCGCCGCTATCCGGGCGTGCTGGACACCCGCGTCGGCTATTCCGGCGGCGACGTGCCCAACGCCACCTATCGCAATCATGGCGACCATGCCGAGGCGATCGAGATCAAGTTCGATCCGGCGGTGATCAGCTATCGCCAGATCCTGGAATACTTCTTCCAGATCCATGATCCGAGCACCCGCAACCGCCAAGGCAACGACATCGGCCGCAGCTATCGCTCGGCGATCTTCTACACCTCGGAAGCCCAGCGTGAGACGGCCGAGGACACCATCGCCGACGTCGACGCCTCGGGCCTGTGGCCCGGCAAGGTCGTGACCGAGATCGCGCCGGCCAGCGACTTCTGGGAAGCCGAGCCGGAGCACCAGGATTACCTGGAGCGGATCCCGAACGGCTACACCTGCCACTTCATCCGTCCGGGCTGGCGGCTGCCCCAGCGCGAGGCCGCCGCCACCGCGGGTTAGGCCTCGCAGGGCGCCTGGGCTGGCGCCCGCGCCGCACGACGACGCAGCGCCAGCACCAGGGCCACCGCCGCCAGCGCCGAGACGGCCGCATAGCCGGGCGCGCTGAGCGGACCCATCTGGTCGACCAGCACGCCGCCGAATACCGCCCCCGCGGCGATCGCCACCTGGAAGGTCGAGGTCAGCAGGCCGCCGGCCAGCTCGGCCTGGTCCGGCGCGGCCGAGGTCGCCCAGGACTGGAAGCCGACCGGCAGCATGGCGAAGGCGAAGCCCCAGACCGCCAGAGCAACGGCGGTTAGCAGACCGAACTGCCCCAGAGTCACGATCGCCAGGGCCGAGACGCCCACCAGGGCCGCCCCCGTCAGCACCGCCAGGCGCGGATCACGGCCAACGAGCGCCGCGCCGACGAGGTTGCCGAAGAAGCCGGCGACACCGAAGGCCAGCAGCGTCAGCGAGATCGCCTTCAGGTCCAGGTGAGCGACCTGCTCCAGCACCGGCCGCACATAGGTGAAGCCGGCGAAGTGGCCCGAGATTACCAGCAGCACGCCGACGAGCGCCGTCGCCACGGCGGGCCGACGCGCGACCTCGACAAGGCCCGCCAGGCGCGGGACCGAGGTCGGGGCCAGTCGCGGCAGGGTCACCAGTTGGGCCAGTAGAGCGATCGCGCCCACCACGCCGGAAATGATGAAGGCCGCCCGCCATCCCAGGGTGTCGCTGACATAAGCCCCGATCGGCGCGGCCGAGACGGTGGCCACAGAGACACCGGTGAAGATCAAAGACATGGCGCGCGGCATGGCGGCCGGCGGAACCAGCCGCATGGCCAGGGCCGCGGCCATCGACCAGAAGCCGCCCAGGCTGGCGCCCAGCAGCACGCGGGCCACCAAGAGGGTCGGCAGGTCCTTGGCGAATACGGTCAAAACGTTCGAGACGCTGAGCAGCGCCATCAGGCCCCACATCACCAGGCGGCGGTCGAAGCGGCCGGTCAGCACCGGCGTCAGCGGCGCGGCGAAGGCTCCGACCACCGCCGTGGCGGTCACCGCTTGGCCGGCCGCGCCGACGCTGACCCCCAGGTCACGGGCCAGCGGCGTGAGCACGCTGGCCGGCAGGAACTCGGACGTGACAAGCGCGAAGACGCCCAGGGTCAGGGCGCTTACGGCGGCCCAGGCGGCGGGACGACTATCGTCCTGCTCGACGGCGACTGATGACATGAAAAAACCCTCCGGATACTCGACCCCTTAAGTAGGATTGCAAGGGCGCGGCGCTCGGTCGCTTCGGCGCAGTTTTTCCAGGCGGCGGTCCAGAAGTTCTGGCTGGTCGCGAGTCGACTGTGTCGGCGCTGACGCCGATTGATACATTCGCAATACGAACGCGCCCGACTGCCCCCACAATCGCAGGGTCTAATGCTGCCGCCGACTTCCGAAGGGGCGGTGCGGAGACCAGGCAGTGAGCAACGGCGGCCAGCAGGCCATCAGCACGACATGGGCGCGACGTTCGGTCTCGCGCGAGGCGGCAAACGATGCGTCCGCGCGCCCACGCTCATGGTCTATGGTCGAGGTCATGACTCCGCAGACCGACATGTCCCCTGTCGCCGAAATCCTGCTGGTCGAGGACGACCTCGAACTGCGCCGGGAAATGACCGCCTACCTCGTCGACAACGGCCATGTCGTGCACGAGGCCGGCGACGTGCCGACCGCCCGCAAGATCCTGGCCGAGCGCGCGATCCAGGTTGCGGTGCTGGATGTCAACCTGCCGGGCGAGGACGGCCTGTCCCTGTGCCGCACCCTGGCCGGCGGCGACGGCCCGGCCATCCTGATGCTGACGGCGCAAGGCGATCCCATCGACCGCATCCTGGGCCTGGAGCTTGGCGCCGACGACTATGTGGTCAAGCCGATCATGCCGCGCGAGCTCTTGGCCCGCGTGAAGGCCCTGCTGCGTCGCCGCCCCGCCGGCCCCGCGACCCGCAAGACCAGCGTCTACCGCTTCGCCGACTTCCGCCTGGATCTCGCCGCCCGCCAGCTGCGCGCGCCGAACGGGGCCATCCTGCTGCTGACCCGCAGCGAGCTGGCCATCCTGGGCGCCCTGCTGGACCGCGCCCGCCAGGTGGTCCCGCGCGAGGACCTGATCGCCCTGCTGCGCGCCGACGAGGCCGATGAGATGGGCCGCGCGGTCGACCTGCACATCAGCCGCCTGCGTCGCAAGATCCAGGACCAGACGGATCGTGAACTGATCCGAACCTATCGGGGCGTCGGCTACATGCTGGACGCCGGAGTGGGCCGCGAATGACCTGGAGCAAGCGCCTCAGCCCGCCGATGTGGGCCCGCATCCTGGCCATCGTGGTCGGGGCCCTGGCCGCTGCCCAGGTGGTGACCCTGGTGCTGACGGTGTTCTTCCCGCCGGCCCCGCCCAGCCAGTACAGCCTGACCGACATCAGCGCGGCGCTGCGCGGCGGCGAGGCCTCGGACGATCACGACCGTCCGCTGGTGCTGTCGTTCGAGGACACCGCCCCCAGCCTGGCCAGTCCCGGCTGGATGGTCTCGCCGCCCGCCACCAAGGACCTGGCCCGCATGATCGGCGTGGCCGAGACCGACGTGCGCCTGCTGTTCTATGCCCCGCCGCCTCTGGCCGGCGCGCCGATGCCGCCGCCCCCGGGACGCGCCGAGCCAGCCCGCCCCCAGATGATCAATGTCGGACAGGCCGGCGGCGCCGGCGGCCCGCCGTCGATGCCGATGGGCGGTCCCGGCCGCATGCCGGGCGGCGCGCCCATGATGCGGCCTGGCGCCATGGGCCAACCGGGCGGTCCGTTCCCGTCCTCGCAGCGCGTCTTCCAGCGGCCGTCGATGCCGCAACAACAGCAGATGCCTCGGCCCATGATGCGTCCGTCGGGCGCATTCCCGGACGGCGGCGCGGCGGCGATCCGAGGCCCTAGCGCTTCGCCCGCGATGGGCGATCAAATGTCCGGCCGACCGGATGTCTTGAACGGTCCAATGCGGGGCCCGATCATCCGCTCACCCCTAGACGCCGCAGTCTTCGCCCGCCCCGCGCCGCGCTTCGTCTTCACCAGCACGAGCACCGCTGAGGCCCCCACGCGAACATCGGCGCCCGTCGTGACCACGCCCGCGCCGGCTCCGGTGGTCATCGCGCCGGCCGCCGCTCCGCCGGTGGCCACGCCCGAACCACTCGAGCCCGTCCGTCCCGCCGTCGAGGCCGAGGTCGCCCGCGCGCCGCAGGCTCGCCTGCCCCAGGCCGCCGCGCCGGTCGTCGTCGCCGTGGCCGAGCACACCCTGCCGCCCCCCGCCGTCGCCAACGCTTTCAGCCTTGGCCGCGCGCCCTATGTCGAAGGCGAGTTCGTCGCCGCCATGAAGATGGACGACGGCCGCTGGGCCACCGTGCGGCCGCGCCCCGAGGGCTTCCCCAACAGCTGGCAGCGCCGGGTGCTGCTATGGTTTGGCCTGTCGATCGCCCTGATCGCCCCGCTGGCCTTCTTCGTCGCGTGGCGCCTGGCCGCGCCGCTGAAGGTGTTCGCCGAGTCCGCGGACCGCCTGGGCCGCGAGCCTTCGGCCGACCTGCCGCCGCTTTCGGGGCCGGCCGAGATCGGCAAGGCCGCCGATGCCTTCAACCTGATGCAGCAGCGGCTGAAGCGCTACGTGGACGACCGCACCGGCATGATCCGGGCGATCTCGCACGACCTGCGCACGCCCCTGACCCGCATGCGCTTCAAGCTGGAGCGCGCTTCCCCTGCCCTGCGCCAAGCCATCGGCCGCGACATGGACCAGATGGAGGAGATGATCGCCTCGGTCCTGGCCTTCATGCGCGACGAGACCCACGTGGCCTCGCGCCAGATCGTCGATCTGCGCTCGCTGCTGGAGGTGGTGGTCGACGACGCCCCTGGCCCCGCCAAGCTGGAACCCGGCCCGGCGGTGCTGGCCGAGATCGACGTGGTCGGCGTCCAACGCGTGGTCGAGAACCTGATCGACAACGCCCTGAAATACGGCGAGCAGGCCACCGTCAGCCTGGACGTCCGCGACGGCGAGGCCTTCATCGAGGTCGCAGACAAGGGACCCGGCCTGTCGCCCGACGACCTTGAGCGGGTGTTCCAGCCATTCTATCGCAGCGAAGCCGCGCGGGCTTCGGGCAAGTCCGGCGTTGGGCTTGGCCTATCGGTGTCGCGTTCGACCATCCGCGCCCACGGCGGCGAGCTGCGCCTGCGCGCGGCCGAGCAGGGTCTGGTCGCCGAGCTGCGCCTGCCGCAGGCCCGGCCGATGCGGGTGGCGGCCTAAGAGACCGTTTCAAAAGTGCCTAGTAAAAGATGGGCGGCATTGTTGCCGCCCATCTTTCCGTCAATTCGCTGGAGTGGGTTCGCTAGCAGCGGTATTGGCAACAGCCTCGGGCGAGCTGAGTTGGCCCGCAAGAGCATCACGCATCGCTACCGCCGCGATGGAGTCACCATCGAGCGGCAATGCAGCGTCTTGAATGAGCGTGGTTCCCATACCTTGGCGACGATACAGGCGAACTATCTGCGATCCAGCGCCAATAGCCGCCATCGCCCGCCCGTCCAACGTAAGGACACGGTCGCCCTCCTTGATTAGAGGAAATGGGCTCTCTCCAGCTTTGACAACGCCAGTGTCCACAACGGCTACTAACTGACCAGATTGGTCTTCGTAATAGTAGACGTTGCCTTCGTGTGACTTGTAGCTCGCAGCCTGTTCATCAGGCTCTGGGTCGGCCCTTACCGCCCCGCCCGGTGGTATCTCGTCTGCTATCCCGGCGACCTGCTCTGCTTTGGGCGCGCTAGGTTTGTTAGCAACCGCATTTGGGCTGCGATCGCAGCCACCAAGACACAATGCCAACGTCGCAAGCGACGCGGCCATCAATCGGTAACTCATAACGCCCTCCAGTTATGCAGACCAAATATCCCGAACTGGGATATTCGAAAGCGGGTTTTAACGCGGTTGCCTCAGCTAGTGGGGCCGCCAGGAACATGCCTAGTTCGGTATTCAGCGAGGCGTATGAAACGCTAACCGCGACCCTGACTAATGCGCGACGCGAAGCAGGACTAACTCAGGTGGATGTCGCCAACCGCCTTGGTAAGCCGCAGTCGTATGTATCGAAGTACGAGAACGGCGAACGCCGTTTAGACGTGATCGAGTTCTGCTCGATCTCTCGTGCGCTAGAGCGCTCACCAACGGAATTGCTCGAACAGTTTTTAGCAAGCTAGGCGCTTCAAGCTGAACGCCATCATTGCTAACCGGATCATCGACAGGCTGCGCGAACGTAAGCGCTCATGATCCTTGTCGAGACGGCGATAGTCCCCGAACCACGCGAACGTACGCTCGATAACCCAGCGCTTGGGTACGGGTACGAAAGCCTTGGTTACCTTGGCGAGGTTCTTGGCCACCTCGACGGTCGCGCCGATAAATTCACTAACCCAGCGTCGGAAAGGGCCACCGCCATAGGCGCTATCGGCATAGATCGCTTTAGGGCGCGTCTTCAGCCAACGAGTAGCACGGGTTAGTGCCTCTCTAGCGCCATGCGTATCGTGAACATTCGCTGTGGTTACCTTGGCATCCACGAACAGACCCGTTGAATCCGTAACAACGTGGCGCTTGCGGCCTTTAACTCGCTTGCCACCGTCGTAACCGCGTTCGCCACCGGCTTTGCTGGTCTTCACTGACTGGGAGTCGATGCAAAGAACCGTGGGCTCATCTTCCCGCCCTTCTTTGACGCGCACGAGCTTGTACAGCTTGCGTTGGATTTTGCGGACAACTCCGTCCTTCGTCAACGGGCGAAGTAGCGATAGACGGTCTGCCACGGAGGGAAGTCCGCTGGGAGTTGTCGCCACTGACAACCGGAACGCACGACATAAAGGACAGCGTTCATCGCATCCCGCTCATTAGTATAACGCGGGCGTCCGCCAAATAGCGGCGGCGGTATTATGGATTTTACTAACTCGCACTGATCGTCGGTTAGATCACTGGGGTATGTATATTGCCGCATTACGCCGCCCCGCACCGATGAGCACCACAAGGGATGTTCGGATGGTCAAAATATCCCGAAATAGGATATTTGGCAATGATTTTAATATTTACAAATACTTGTAGTTGCGCTCGCAGAACCGTGAATTGACGGAAGGGCTCTTCTACTGAGCAAAATGGGAGAGCCGGGGCGTTGCCGCGCCCCGGCTCATTTCAACCCACAATTATTACCCGGACGGAATTATAATTATGAGCCGAACTGAATTGCGTACTGAACTGACGCGCCTATTGCGGCGGTACGATCGCGGAGGGGCTACCGCTTTGCGCTGCGTAGGTCGGATCGTGGAGCTGCAACGCGCCCTGAACGGGCGGTAGCATCACGCATAGACTACATGTATAAATTATTGACCAGCCGAGACACAGTCTCGGCTGGTCACTTCAAACGTCATTTTGGACGGCCGCTAGGCCTTCAAGGGCTGTGGACTTTTGAAACGGTCTCTAAGGCGGCGAGACGCGCTCGACGGGGACGGTGAACAGGTAGCCGGAGTGACGGACGGTGCGGATCAGTCGCGCCCCGCCCTCGGCCCGCGCCAGCTTGCGGCGCAGGCGGCTCATGGCGACGTTGATCTGGAAGTCTCGCGCCTGGTCTTCGACGGGCGAGCGGCCGGGGATCAGCTCGCGGCGCGGCACGACCTCCAGCGGCTTGGCGACCAGCACACGCAGCAGGTTGAACTCGGCCGGCGACAGGTCCACCGGCTTGTCGCGCGGATCGAACAACTGGTGGGTGGCCGCGTTGAGCCTCCAGCCTTCGAAGCGGTAGCTGTCGGAGAGCGCGAGGTCACGGACCAGCCGTGCGGTCTCCCCGCGTCGGCGCAGCACGGCCCGCAGGCGAGCCAGCAGTTCGCGCGGCCGGCAGGGCTTGGCGACATAGTCGTCGGCGCCGAGCTCCAGGCCCACGACGATGTCGGCCTCGTCGGCCACGGCGCTGACCACGATGACGGCCGGCGCGGGCGTGCGCTCACGTAGCTTGCCGCAGATCGCCAGGCCGTTCTCGCCGGGCCGCATCAGGTCAAGGACCACCGCGTCGACCTCGGTCTTGCCCAGCACCTGCTCCATCTCGCGCGCCGAGCTGGCCTGGAGCACCTCCAGGTCATGGCGCGCCAGGAACGCGGCCAGGTCGGCCAGCACTTCGGGGTTGGAGTCGACGAGCAGGATCCTGGAGCGCATCGGCTAGGCTTAGCCGGCGCCTCGGGCGGAAAACTTGGCCCGTCTGTATCGGCCCGGCGCCGATTGTGGCGCGATTGCGGCTAGAGCGCCGAGGCGGCTTCCAGGCACAGGCGCAGCAGCCAGGCGTTGGGCGAGTCCGGCCCGTCGGTGGCCCGCAGCACCGCGCCGAACGGCGTCGGCGGCGGGGCGTTCGGCGGCTCGATCATCGCCACCTTGCCGCGCTCGGCCGCCATCTGGGCCAGGCGTCGGGGCAGGATGCAGGTCATGTCCGAACGGCTGACCATGTTCATGGCGCTGAACGAGTCCTGCACCGAGAACGGCTGGTAGGGATTGTCGCCAAGGGCATAGGTCTCGCCCCACGAGGTGATGCGGCGCAAACCCAGATGCCCGGCAGAGGTGCGGTCGGGATCGTCATTGCCGCCCTTCACCCCCAGGCGCGGCAGGCGGGCCAGGGTCTCGTAATCGACGCCGTCGGCCAGGGCCGGGTGGCCGTTGCGCAGCACCCAGACGCCGGACTCCTCGAAGAGCTGGGTGTGGGTGAACCGCCCCGGGATCGCCTCGAAGCAGCCGATGACCATGTCCAGGCTGCCGGTGTCGAGATCCTCGGTCATGCCAGCATAGACGCCGCGGAAGTGGATCTGGATGTTCGGGGCCGTGGACAGCACCCGCTCGGCGATCAGCGGGCCCAGGACGTAGGAGATGTAGGTCCCCGTCGCGATGTGGAAGGCGTGGTGGTCGACGGCGGGATCGAACTTCTGCGCGGTGACCGCCGTCTCCAGCAGCTTCAGGGCCGTGCGGGCGGTGTCGGCGATCTCAAGCGCACGGGGCGTCGGACGCAGACCGGTCTGGCCCCGGATGAAGAGGTCGTCGCCGACCATCTCGCGCAGGCGGCGCAGCGAATGGCTGACCGCCGACTGGGACAGGCCCAGGCGCTCGCCGGCGCGCGTGGCGTTCTTCTCTTCCAGCAGGGTGACGAACACCCGGAAGAGATTGAGGTCGGCGGTTCTGAAATTCACGGCATTCATGGCTGTCGTGAAGACATATCATTTCCCTCATGACAGGCGGAGTCCTATTTGACCGGCGAAGGTTCGCGGCCCGAACGAACCTCGAGGATTCCCCAAAACCTATCTGTATGTGGAGCAGCGCGTGAGCGACGCTGAAGGTTACGAAGCTATCGCGGACGCCGAGGTCAACGCGGCCAACCGGCGGCGGACCAAGACCCTGGGCCAGCGGCTGCGCTGGCCGCTGATGATCGGCGTGCCCGCGATCATCCTGATCGGGGCCGGCGTCGTGATGCTGAGCGGCGGCAAGTCCGAGACCACCGACAACGCCTACGTCCAGACCAGCCGCACGGCGATCAGCACCAGCATCGACGGCCGCGTCGTCGAGATCGCCGTCCACGAGAACCAGCCCGTCAAGAAGGGCCAGGTGCTGTTCCGCCTGGATCCGGCCGACTATCAGGTCGCGGTGGCGGAAGCCGAGGCCGCCCTCGCCCAGGCCCGCTTCGACGTCCAGGGCAAGCGCGCGGTCTACGCCCAGCGCCTGGCCGACCTGGCCGCCATCCAGGAAACCGCCGCTTATGCGCAGCGCGAGGCCGCTCGCCAGCGCGACCTGGCCGCCGCCGGTGTCGCCACCAAGGCGCAGGCTGACGAAGCCCGCCACGCCGCCGACCAGGCTCAGCGCCAGATCGCGGTGGTCAAGCAGCAGGTCGTCACCGCCCTGGCCGATCTGGGCGGCGACGCCAATGCCGCCACCGAACGCCAGCCGGCCGTGCTGGAAGCCGCCGCCAAGCTGGAGCGCGCCAAGCTCGATAGCTCCTATTCCGCCGTGGTCGCGCCCGCCGATGGCGTGGTGGCCAAGGTCGAGCAGTTGCAGGTCGGGGCCCGCGTCACGGCCTCGCAGCCGGTGTTCTGGCTGATCTCGGGCCAACCCTGGATCGAGGCCAACTTCAAGGAAGACCAGCTGGCCCACATGCGCGTCGGCCAGGCCGCGACCATCAAGGTCGACGCCTATGACAAGCCGCTGAAGGCCCATGTCGCCAGCTTCAGCCCCGGCACCGGCGCCAGCTTCGCCCTGCTGCCGGCCGAGAACGCCACCGGCAACTGGGTCAAGGTCGTCCAGCGCCTGCCCGTCCGCCTGACGCTCGACCAGGCCCCGCCGGCCAATCTGTCCGCCGGCCTCAGCGCCAAGGCCAAGGTGGACGTGCGGTCGGGCCGCCACGGATGACCCCCAAGGCGCTCCAGGAGGGCCAGGCCCGGGACGTCGCCAATCGCACGCCCATCACCATCTCGGTGATGCTGGCGACGATCATGATCTCGCTGGACACCACCATCGCCAATGTCGCCCTGCCCCACATCCAGGGCAGCGTCTCGGCGTCGGCGGACCAGATCACCTGGGTGCTGACCTCCTACATCGTGGCCTCGACCATCATGACGCCGCTGACCGGCTTCCTGACCGAGCGGATGGGCCGCAAGATGGTGCTCATCGTCTCGATCATCGGCTTCACCATCGCGTCCATGCTTTGCGGCGCGGCCCAGAACCTGGTCGAGATCGTCCTCTTCCGCCTGCTGCAAGGCCTGTTCGGCGCGGCGCTGATCCCGCTGTCGCAAGCCGTGCTGCTGGACATCAATCCGCCCGAACGCCATGGCCAGGCCATGGCCGTCTGGGGCGCCGGGGCGGTGCTGGGTCCGCTGCTGGGCCCTGGCCTGGGCGGCTGGCTGACCGACAATCTCGATTGGCGGTGGGTGTTCTTCATCAATCTGCCGATCGGCATTCTGGCCTTCTGCGGCGTGTTTTTCTTCCTGTCCGA
This sequence comes from Caulobacter sp. GW821-FHT11E11, assembly GCF_058808315.1. NCBI lineage: Bacteria > Pseudomonadati > Pseudomonadota > Alphaproteobacteria > Caulobacterales > Caulobacteraceae > Caulobacter > Caulobacter sp. GW821-FHT11E11. The sequence continues at coordinate 22,672 of NZ_JBXARO010000002.1, read as the reverse complement.
GAAGAAGAGCAGCGAGAAACGCAAGTTCGACACCCTGGGCTTTCTTGCCCTGGCCATCGCCATCGGCGCCTTCCAGCTGATGCTGGACCGCGGCCCCAGTCAGGACTGGTTCGGCTCGCGCGAGATCTGGATCGAGCTGATCATCGCCGTCATCGCCGTCTGGGTGTTTGGCGTGCAGCTGGCCACCGCCGAGAAGCCGTTCGTGGCCCGCGAGCTGCTGGCCGACGGCAACTTCATCACCTGCTGCCTGTTCGGCTTCTTCATCGGCATCCTGCTGTACAGCACCCTGGCCCTGCTGCCGCCGCTGATGCAGACCCTGCTGGGCTATCCGGTCGCCTTCACGGGCCTGGTCTCCATGCCCCGGGGCCTGGGCTCGTTCATCGCCATGTTCGCGGTGGGCCAGCTGATGGGGCGGATGAACATCAAGCTGCTGCTCAGCATCGGCCTGGCCATCAGCGCGCTCTCGCTCTGGCAGATGAGCCACTACAATCTGCAAATGGACACCACCCTGCTGGTGACCTCGGGCTTCCTGTCGGGTGTCGGCACCGGCCTGATCTTCGTGCCCCTCAGCACCATCGCCTTCGCCAAGGTCATGCCGCAGCACCGGGCCGAGGGCGCGGGCCTGTTCACCCTGATCCGCAACATCGGCTCGGCGGCGGGCATCTCGATCATGCAGGCCCTGTTCGTCAGCGGCATCGAGAAGCACCACGCGGTGCTGGTCGAGCACGCCCGGCCCGACAACCCGCTGTACCAGGCCTACATGCCGCACCTGTTCTCCAGCCAGGCCGCCATCGCCGCGTTCAACGGCCTGATCGGCCGGCAGGCGGCAATGCTGTCCTATCTCGACGACTTCCGGCTGATGCTGGTGATCACCATCGCCTGCGCGCCGCTCATCCTTCTCATGCGTACCCCCAAGCCCGGGGCGAAGGCCGCCAATGTCTCCGACCACTAAGCTCATCGCCACGCTGCTGGCCGCGTCCAGCCTGACCGCCTGCACGACGGTCGGCCCGAACTTCCAGGCTCCCGAGGCGCCCAAGACCGCCTCGGCTCTGGGCGCGGGCGAGACCGCTCCGGCCGCCGCGCGTCTCGACGCCGACGCGGCGAATGCCGGCCCGTGGTGGACGGCCCTGAACTCGCCCGAGCTGGACGCCGTCATCCGCCAGGCGCTGAAGGACAGCCCCACCCTGGCCGAGGCCGACGCCACCCTGGCCCAGGCCTCATCAGCGCTCTCGGAGGCGCGCGGCGTCACGGGGCCGCAGGTCACCGGCAATGCCGGCATCGCCCGCCAGCGCGCCAACCTGCAGGCCTTCGGCTTCACAGGCTTCGGTGACATCAAGCTGACCAACCCGACCTTCAGCCTCTACTCGGTCGGCGGAGCGGTCAGCTACGACCTTGATCTCTGGGGCGGGAACAAGCGACGCATCGAGAGCGCCACCGCGCGCACCGAGGCCCAGGGTCGTCGGGCCGAGGCGGCCTATCTCAGCCTCACCGCCAATGTCGCCCTGCAAGCCGCGACCATCGCCACGCTGCGCAGCCAGATCGCCAGCGTTGAGCAGATGATCACCGACGACCAAGCCAATATCGATCTGATCCACAAGGCCAACGCCCTGGGCGGCTCGACCAGCCTGGCCAAGGTCTCGGCCGCCAGCCAGCTGGAAGAGGACCGCGCCCAGCTGCCCGCCTTGCAAGGCGAACTGGCCGCCGCTCGCCACGCCCTGGCCGTGCTGGTCGGCAAGGCCCCGGCCGACTGGGCCGCGCCGGCCTTCGACCTGCAGACCATGGTCCTGAGCGTGCCGGTCCCGGTCGCCCTGCCCTCGCAGCTGGTGCGCAAGCGCCCGGACATCCTGGCCGCCGAGGCCGAGCTGCACGCGGCCACCGCCGATATCGGCGTGGCGACGGCCGATCTCTATCCGAACCTGAAGCTCAGCGCGTCCCTGACCCAGGGCGCGTTGAAGCCGGGCGATCTCTTCTCATACGACGCCAGCGGCTGGGACATCGGCGCGGGTCTCACCGCTCCGTTGTTCGACGGTGGCGCGTTGAAGGCCCGCCGGCAGCAGGCGCGCGAAGCCGCCCGTGCGGCCTCGGCCCGCTATCAGCAGACCGTGTTGATGGCCTTCGGCCAGGTGGCGGACGCGCTCTCGGCCCTGTCAGCCGATGAAACGGCCCTGGCCGCCCACGGCCGCACCGAGCAGCAGGCAACCGAACGCCTGCGCCTGGCCAAGGTCGCCTTCGACAAGGGCGGCGGCACGATGCTAGAAGTGATCGACGCCCAGCGCACGCTCAACAGCGCTCGCTCGGCCCGCGCGCGGGCCGAGGGTCAGCGGCTTGTGGACGCTATCCGCCTCTTCGCCGCGACGGGCGCGGACTGGCGGACCAGCTAGTTACTCGGGAGCGATCGACGAGCGCAGACGCTGGGCGACGTCGCCCAGCGTGATGGCGTTCAGGGAGTCGTTGACCTCCAGGACGCCTTGGCCGTGCTGCTGCGACAGGTTGCCGGTGAAGTCCGTCAGGGCCGTGATGTGCTGGGCCAGCAGGTCGACCGTGTGCAGCTCCTGCATCACCGACAGGCGGTGCTCGTCTGGCACGACTTCCAGGATCTTGCCCAGCGCCACGTCCAGATGCCCGCAGGCGACGGCGGCCAGCGACATCTCCGACGAGATCGCCTTCAGCACCGTTTCCACGCTCGCAGGCGCCAACTTATCCGACATCATTACCCCCTGATTCCTGGGAGGGAGGTCAGCACGCGTCGCCCCACGGCCGCAAGGCCTTGATTTGTGCGGCGAATTATCGCGCCCCAGACAACTTCAGATGGCGGTCCGGCGCAAGAGTTCGTCGCGGCGCTCGGCCATCTCTTGGCGGGTGCGCTCCAGGGCGTCGCGCTCGGCCATCGACAGCAGGGCCTCGACCGTGCGGTTCAGGTGCTCGTGGATCACCCGGCGCGCTTCCTTGGGATCGCGGTCGCGCAGCGCGGCGACGACGCGGCGGTGGTCCTCGGCGAAGACCTCCGGATCGGCCAGACGCACCCGGCGCAGATGATTGCCGCAGTCGGGGAACTGGCGGCGCAATGTCCAGATCTCCTCGACCGCCGCGACGATGGCGGCGTTGCGGGTGGCGTGGGCGACGGCCAGGTGGAAGTCGTGCTCCAGCCGCTCACCGTCCTCGGCGCCGGCCAGGCTGGAGAGGTCGCGGGCGATGCGCTCCAGGGCCATGATCTGCTCGTCGCTGACGGCGGCGGCGGCCAGGGCGCAAGCCTCGCCCTCGAACAGACGGCGGGCTTCGGTCAGCTCCAGGGCGCTGACCTCGGCCTCGGTCGCATCGTCCTCGGGCTTGGCCCGCGCGGTGACATAGACGCCGGAGCCCTGGCGGGCCTCGACTAGGCCCTGGAACTCCAGGGCGATCATGGCGTCGCGGATGGTCGGGCGACTGACGCCGAACGAGTCGGCCAGCCCCCGCTCGGACGGCAGGCGGTCGCCAGGGGCGTAGCGCCCCTCGGCGATCGACGCCGCGATGGACCGGGCCACCTGCTGATAGAGCTTCTGGGGGTCCGGCGCGCCGCGCATCGATCCTCGCTGTGGATTCTACAGGGCTATTCTACTGCTTGGCCGGACCTTGGGAAGCCGAGCCTAGTTTGCGGACTTCGCTGGCCGCCAGCAGGAAGGCGCCGACGCCGTACAGCTGGGTGTCGTCGCGACCGACCTGGTCGGGCGCCACGCCCACGCGCTGCACCCAGCCCAGGCGGCCGTCCGGTTCGATCGCCGCGTCCAGCGCCTTCCAGCCCTTGTCGATGACCGGGCCATATTTGGCGCGCGACAACAGGCCGTGGTTCACGCCCCAGGCCAGGCCGTAGACGAAGAAGCCGGTGCCGCTGGTCTCTGGCGTCTTCTGCGGCTCCAGCAGCGAGACGGGCCAGTAGCCCTCGGCGCCCTGCAGGGTCGCGATCTTGGCGGCCATCTGCTTGAAGGCCAGCTCGTACTTGGGACGGCTGGGGTGGTTGGCCGGCAGGTCCTGCAGGATCCGCGCGAGGCCGGCGAAGGCCCAGCCGTTGCCTCGGCCCCAGAAGATCTTCTGGCCGGCGTCGCTGCGCCGCGTGATGAAGCGGCTGTCGCGGAAATAGAGGTGCTCGGTCTTGTCGAACAGATAGTTGTGGGTCGCCCAGAACTCGCTGTCGGCATGGGCCAGGTAGCGCTTGTCGCCGCTGACCTTGGTCAGGGAGACCCAGGCCGGCGGGGCCATGAAGATGGCGTCGCTCCAGCACCAGCGGGCCTGGCAGTAGGGGTCGCCTTTCGCCGGCTTGGGCGTGAAGTCCAGCGAGACCTTGGACGGATCGGCCAGCACCGCGTCGAAGCGGGCGCGGATCGGGGTCAGCTTGGCAGGATCCTTGGTGCGGCCGGCGGCCCAGACCCAGACCGCGCCGGTGGCGTCGGCGTCGGCATGGCGCGGGCGGTGGTCGAAGTCCCACTGCTCGGCCTCGCCGTGCTTGAGGACGGCATTGGCCAGGTACGGGTCCTGGGTCTCGTCGGCGAAGGTGTAGAGGCCGATGTAGAACGCCGCCTGGATCCAGTCGCGCGGCGCCTCGGTGTCCTTGCGGAACGAGGTCACCGGCACGTAGTCGAAATTGTCCATGTGGGCCAGTTGCCAGGCGGCGACCTTGCGGCCGGCGGCGTCGATGGCCGAGACGGGCGTGCTGACGAGGGCGGGCTTGGGCGCGGCCATGGCAGGCGCGGCGGTTCCAGCCAGGATGGCGACCGCGGCGGCCGCCTTCAGGAGCGTCTTGAAGGTCATGTGAGCGTTTCTTCCCGTACTTTTTCTTATGCGCCTGGGCCGAGGTCATGGACCGCGAGCATGTCCATGTCGTCAAACTCCAGGTTCTCGCCGCCCATGCTCCAGACGAAGCTGTAGCTGGCGGTGCCGACCCCGCTGTGGATCGACCAGCTCGGCGAGAACACCGCCTCGCCCTCGTCCATGAACACCGCGCGCGGCTCGGCCGGCTCGCCCATCAGGTGCATGACCCGGCCCGGCGCGGCGTCGAAATACATGTAGATCTCGCTGCGCCGGCGGTGGGTGTGCGGCGGCATCGTGTTCCACACGTTGCCGTCCTCCAGCTCGGTGAACCCCATCACCAGCTGGCAGGTCTCGACGATGCCGGGGCGGATGGCCTGGCGGATCACCCGGCGGTTGGCGGTCCCCGCCTCCCCGGCCTGGATCGTCTTGGCCTCGTCGCGGCGCACCCGCTTGCTGGGATAGCTGGCGTGGGCCGGATAGCTGACGAAGTAGAACTTGGCCGGGTCGGCCGCGGCGTCGCTCTCGAAGCTGACGGCCTGGACGCCGCGCCCGATGTACAGGCTGTCGTGGCGGGTCATCTCGAAGCGCTGACCGTCCAGGGTGATCGACCCTGAACCGCCGATATTGATCACCCCCACCTCACGGCGCTCGCAGAAGAACCGCGAGGCCAGTTCCTTGTGGGTCGGCAGGCTCAGAGCCGCCGTCGTCGGCGTGGCCGAGCCGACCACCGCCCGCTCGATTTCCAGATAGGAGAGACCCAGCTCGCCCGCGCGAAACAGACTGTCGATGACGAAGGTGTCGCGCAGCTCGCGCACCGTCATGCGGCTCATGCCCGCCCGGTCGGTGCTTTCACGGTAGTCCATCTGGACGCTCATTGGCGGAACACGGCCTCGCATCGGGACGATCGACAGCGCCGCCCGCCGACCCCATCGGCGGTCGTTCGGCAGCGCATCCATCCCCCGTCTTCGTTTGTGGTTGCTAAACTGACCTTACCAATTTGGACATACCGCCGTAAAGCCCCATGGGCGTTAGGTTTTTTTGTCCAACGTTGTCATTGAGTCCCTTGAGCATTTTCTGTTGCTCGATAAGGCAATGATTTCAATCGTCCAGGCCATTCGCTGCGCAAAAACGAGTCCACTTGACAACTGGCCTGACCAGGCGCCATCAGTTGGGCATACCAATTAGCCGCCGGACAAAGAGCTGGCGGCAGGCGCAGGAACACCAGGACCATGACCAGCATCCGATTGCTGCTGCTTGCCTCCACGGCTGCCACCGTGGTCGCCGCCCCTGCTGCGGCCTTCGCCCAGCAGGCCAACAACGACACCGCCCAGCTCGAAGAAATCATCGTCACCTCGACCAAGCGGGCCGAGCGCCTGCAGGACGTGCCGGTGTCGGTAACCGCGGTCACCGCCGACGTGCTGGAACGCAACAACGTCCGCGAGCTGGGCGATCTGGTGAAGCTGTCGCCGGGCCTGGTGATCAACTACGGCAGCCAGCCGGGCAATTTCAGCATCAACATGCGCGGCATCGGCACCTTCTCCAACGGCATCGCCGTCGAGTCGGACGTCGCGGTCGTGATCGATGACGTGCCCGTCGGCTTCCAGGCCGCCGCCTTCAAGGACCTGATCGACGTCGAGCGCGTGGAAGTCCTGCGTGGTCCGCAGAGCACCCTGTTCGGCAAGAGCGCCATCGCCGGCGTGCTGAACATCGTCACCGCCGCCCCGACCAAGACCTTCTCCGGCAAGGGCATGGTCCTGGTCACCGACGACGCCGAGAAGCGGATCGGCTTCACCGTCTCGGGCCCGGTCCACGGCGAAAACCTGCTAATGCGCCTGACGGTCGCCAAGAGCGACTACGACGGCAACGTCAAGAACCTGACCACCGGCAAGAACGTCAACGGCAGCTCGGGCTTCACCGCCACCGCCAAGCTGGTCTGGACGCCAACCGAGAACCTGACCCTCAGCTTCGCGCCGCGCTACAATCACAATGTCTCGAGCTGCTGCACCAGCCCGATCACCGAGCTGACGCCGGGCCTGTTCTACCAGGGCATTGCGGCCTTCCCGGCCAGCCAGACCCTGCGCGGCATCACGATCGACAAGAACAACCACTTCGTTCGCGCCGACGACCGCGTCGGCGGCGGCAATTCGGACGTCTTCGGCACCACCGCCCGCCTCGACTACGACTTCGGCGACGGCTCGGTCCTGAAGGGCCACACCTTCTCGTCGATCACCTCGCACGATCGCTGGAAGATGGTCGACTTCCAGGACATCGACGGCACCGACGTGCCGTTCCTGCTGGGCTTCCCGGTCGCCAGCCCGTCGGGCGTCAACAGCGGCGCCCATATCGACGGCTACTTCCACGCCGACAGCTGGACGCACGAGTTCCGCCTGACCTCGCCGGGCGATACGCGGCTGCGCTACGTGGCCGGCCTCTGGTACGCCAAGAACGAGCTGGACCGCTTCCTGAACCGCGGCCCAGTGCTGCAGCTGGCCCGCTATCTGGCCGAAAGCACCAACGAGAACTACTCGGTCTACGCCAACGCCACCTGGGACATCACCGACAAGCTCAGCCTGACCGGCGGTGGTCGCATCAATCGCCAGAAGATCAGCTACAAGTTCGACAAGACCATCTTCGCCAGCACCGCCATCGGCGCGGCGACCACGCACCAGCTGTTCGGCAAGGCCGACGAGGACGACGCCTTCACCGGCAAGATCGGCGCGCAGTACAAGATCACGCCCGACATCATGACGTTCGCGACCTTCTCGACGGGCTACAAGGGTCAGGCCTACGACTTGGTCAGCACCTTCGACGCGCGGATCGCCGCCCAGATGCCGGTGCCGCCCGAGACGGCCAAGAACTACGAACTGGGCTTCAAGAGCAGCCTGCTGAACCGCCGCGTCTACTTCAACGCCACCGTCTTCCGGGCTAACTACAAGGGCTTCCAGACCTCGGTGACGTCGTTCCTGCCGGACGGCACCTTCCTGACCTTCCTCAACAGCGTGGGCCAGCTGCGCACGCAGGGCGTCGAGGTGGACGCCGTGGCGCGGGTGACCAGCAACTTCCGCATCAACGGCGCCTTCGCCTACACCGACGCGACGGTCATCGATTTCCCCAACGGCCCCTGCAACAACGCCCAGCCGGCCACGGGCGACCTGCCGCTGCAGCCGGCCGGCTATGTCGGCAAGCCGGGCGAGTGCTACCGCACCGCCACCACCAACGGCCGCGTGCAGAACCTGCATGGCAAGCGGCTGAACAACACGCCGAAGTTCAAGTTCAACATCGGCGGCCAGTACGACATCGAGCTGCCCGGCATGCCGTTCAAGGGCTTCGTCGGCGCGACCTATCGCTGGCAGGACGACGTCAACTTCTCGCTCAGCCAGGATCCGCGCACGGTCCAGAAGGCCTACGGCATCGTCGACCTGAAGGTCGGCATCACCGATCGCGAGGGCCGCTACACGATCTCGGCCTTCGCCAACAACCTGTTCGACAAGCGCTACGCCCAGGGCCTGGGCAACGGCACGTCGGGCTACAGCAACCCCGCCATCCCGACGGCGTTGGGCCGCACCTGGTTCCCCGGCCGCGACGCGTTCCGCTACTTCGGCGCGCGCCTGGACGTGAACTTCTAGGGCGCGAGCCCCTCCCCTTTTTTCATTCGGTCCCCTCCTGCGCGGCCGGGTCCCTTCGGGGATCCGGCCCTCTTTTTATTTGGCCGCGCTCGCAGCCCGGAGGGCGATCTCTTCGCGCTTGGCCGCAAGGCTCTCGCGGGTGCGCTCGATGGCCTCGAGCTCGGCGGTCAGCAGCAGGTTCTCGATCAAGCCGCCCAAGTGCGCCTGCATGGCGGCGCGGGCGGCCTTGGGATCGCGGGTGCGCAGGGCCTCGACGATCTCCTGGTGCTCGTCCTTCAGCGGCCGCTTGCGCACGTGCCGGGCCTTTTCCAGCATCTGCATGCACAGGCGCGAGCGGTAGCGCAGGTCCCAGGTGTTCTCGACGATCCGCGCCACGGCGACGTTGCGCGTGGCCGAGGCGATGGAGATGTGGAACTGGCGGTCGGCCAGTTCGGACTGCTCCTTGGTCGCCGCGTCGCTGTTCATCTCGACGACCAGGGTCTCCAGATAGGCCAGTTCCTCGTCGGTGATCAGGGTGGCGGCCAAAGCGGCGGCTTCGCCTTCGAACAGGCGGCGCGCCTCGGCCTGCTCGAAAGCGCCGATGTCCAAATCCTTGGCGGGCGGCGGCGGCTGGTCCAGGCGGACATAGACGCCCGAGCCCTGGCGGGCCTCCAGCAGGCCGCGCATCTCCAGAGCGATGACGGCGCGGCGAACGGTAGGACGGCTGACGCCGAACTCGTCGGCTAGGTCGCGCTCGGACGGCAGGCGCTGACCGGGCTGGAAGTCGCCCCCGGCGATGGACGCGCTGATCGAGGCCGCGACCTGCTGGTAGAGCCGCGTGGAATCCGTGGACGGAGGGGTCGACATCGTAAGCGGCCGCAGACGCGCGCCAAGACCGGCGCGTCACACAGGACTAGCGCCGGTTCGGTCGCCTCACAAGCGCCCGCGAGCAAGTGGCCTTACCAGGGGTCGGCGAGCGGCCGGAGGGTAGGACTCCGGCCGCTATCGTCGTCCGCCCCGGGAGGAGGTTCGGCGCAAGTTACGCAGCGCCTGTGGTCGACGAGCAAACGACCGAACGGAGCCAAGGCCCCATCCGGTCGCGCCCGATCACCTTAGCGAAATTGGCTAACCCTGCAATGAAAAATGGCCTGACCAATTTAGTGAGATTTGTACGACCAATTTGGTAGCGGTCTCACATCAGGCCGCCTGGCGCAGGTTCCACGGATGGGCCGGATAGAACTGCGCCATCATCCGGCTGACATAGTCGACGAGGCGCGGATAGCTTTCGGCCTCGCGGCGCAGGGGCGACTCGAAGAAGGGCGTCATGATCGCCGCCAGCATGGCGAAGGCCGTCGCGTCGACCCCGACCGGATGGCTGTCACGCATCAGATAGGCCTTGTCCTCCAGCAGTTCGTCCAGCGAACGCAGCGACAGGCTGCCCAGCCAGACCACCTCTTCCCGCAGATGGCGACCGACGCCGGCGGCGCGGACATTGGTCGCCACTGCTTCCAGCAGGCCCTTGCGCAGGTCGTCCCGGACATGTTCGGACGCCTGGTCGAACCAGCGGCCCGGCCCCTTGGCGAAGTTGGCCGGGTCCAGGAAGCGGAAGTAGCTCGACACCCAGCCCAGCTGGTTCTCGATCATCCGCTCGATCGCCCAGGCCTGGGCCCGCTCCTTGCCCGACAACCCCATGTCCAGGTCGATGTCGTACTTCCGCTCGATATGGGCGCGGATGAAGGTGGAGTCGCCGATCGCCTGGGCGGCGTCCTCGATCCACGGCAGCTGACCCTTGGGCGCGGTCTCGCGGCTGCCCTTGGTCTTCTTGTAGACGAGACCGGCCATCATCAGCTGGACCTCGGTCTTGGTCACATAGGGGCTGATCTCGGGCAGCCCGAACCCGGCTCCGGCGGCGAACAGCGTGATCATCGTCCCTCTCCGATCTCGAATGTCGTGGTAACGACTTGCTACCGCCAGGCTACTGCCAGCATGCTGTCAGTAGTGATCGCCGATATTCGAACTCATGAGACGCGCCGAACGCCTTTTCCAGATTATCCAGATCCTGCGCCGCAACCGCGCGCCGGTGACCGCCGACGCCATCGCCGCCGAGCTGGAGACCTCCAAGCGCAGCGTCTATCGCGACATTGCCGCCCTGGTGGGCCAACGCGCGCCGATCCGTGGCGAGGCCGGGGTCGGCTATGTGCTGGAGGCTGGCTTCGACATGCCGCCCCTGATGCTGACCCCCGACGAGATCGAGGCGGCGGTGCTGGGCGCGCAATGGGTGGCCGGACGCGGCGATCCTGTCCTGGCCAAGGCCGCCAGCGACCTGATCAGCAAGATCGCCGCCGCCGTGCCCGATCGCCTGCGGCCCTATGTGCTGGAGCCGGCGGCGGCGGCCTCCCCCGCCTGGAAGCCGCAGACCGACCGCATCGACGTCGCCCAGGTCCGCGCCTGGATCCACGCCGGCCGCAAGATCCGCCTCGACTATAGCGACGAGGCCGGGGCCATCAGCGCCCGGGTGATCTGGCCGGTCACGGTAGGCTATCGCGAGACGGTTCGGATGATCATCGCCTGGTGCGAGCTGCGTGAGGCGTTCCGCACCTTCCGCACCGACCGCGTGGTCGGCGCGCAGTTCCTGGACGAACGCCACGGCAAGCGCCCGGCGGTGCTGCGCGGCGAATGGGTCAAGTTCCGCGACGCCGAGATCGCCGCCTGGAAACTCAGGGAAAAGACCGCGTGCTGACCGGCTTGCGCGACGACCGCGCTCGGGAGCACTGTCCCCTCGGGAATTAGGGGACATCCATGACATCGAAGATCTTCGCCACGGCGGCGACCACCGCCCTGTTGGCCTGCGCGACTGCCCACGCCGCCGAACCCGAGTTCAGCGCCGAGCGCTTCCGCGCCCACGTCGCCTATCTGGCCGACGACCTGCTGGAAGGCCGCGAGGCCGGCACGCGCGGCCACGAACTGGCCGCCAAGTACATCGCCACCCAGTTCGACCTGCTGGGCCTCAAGCCAGCCGGCGAGAACGGCGGCTGGTACCAGAGCGTGGGCCTGGTCGACACCTCGCTGGCCGGGGCGACGCCGACCCTGACGATCACCACCGCCAAGGGCGCCAAGACCTACGAGAACGCCACCCTGGCGGTGCTGCGCGGCCCGGCCGCCGGCGGCTCGGCCCAGGTCTCGGCGGACACAGTGTTCGCCGGCTACGGCATGACCGACGCGGTCGTGGGCATCGACGACTACAAGGGCCTGGACGTCAAAGGCAAGGTCGTGGTCGTGCTGCGCGGCGTGCCCAAGGGCATGAACAGCGAGATCGCCGCCCACCTCTCGACCCTGCAGGCGCGCTTCGCCGCCGAGCACGGCGCGGTCGGCATGATCCAGATCTATGACGCCGCCGCGTACAAGGCTTTCCCGTGGAAGGCCGTGCTGCAATACGCCAAGGAGCCGCGCACCACCTGGGCCGACAAGGACGGCAAGCCGTTCGACGACACCTATGGCCTGAAGGCCCGCGCCAGCGTCGACCGCGAACCGGCCTACCAGCTGTTCGAGGGCGCCAAGGGAACCTTGGACAAGGCCCTGGCCGACGCCGACAAGGGCGTCCGCCCCAAGGGCTTCCCGCTGAAGGCCAAGGTCGAGCTGAAGGTCACGACCCAGCTGCGGCGCTACGCCAGCCCCGAGGTGATCGGCCTGATCGAAGGCTCCGATCCCAAGCTGAAGGACGAGTACGTGGTCCTGATGGGCCACGCCGACCACCTGGGCATCCGCCCAGACAAGCCCGGCGACAACATCTACAATGGCGCGCTCGACAACGCGGCCGGCACCGCGACCCTGATCGAGGTGGCCCACGCCTTCGCGACCTCTGCCCCGCCGCGCCGTTCGGTCCTGATCATCGCGAACACCGCCGAGGAGAAGGGCCTGCTGGGCGCGGAGTTCTTCGCTCACCACCCGACCGTGCCGGCCGGCAAGATCATCGCGGGCGTCGACCTGGACGAGCCGATGATCACCTACGACTTCACCGACGTGGTGGCATTCGGGGCCGATCACTCGACGCTGAGCGACTCGATCAAGCGGGCCGGCGCGACCATGGGCGTGACCCTGTCACCCGATCCCGCGCCCGAGCAGGCCACCTTCGTACGCTCGGACCACTACGCCCTGGTCAAGGTCGGCATTCCGGCGGTGATGATGGTCACGGGCGGCCAGAACGGCGGCGAGAAGGCCTGGGCCGAGTACGAGGAAAAGCACTACCACCAGCCGTCCGACGACCTGTCGCAGACCATCCTGTGGAGCGCCGGCGCCAAGTTCGCCAAGCTGAACTACCTGATCTCGCGCGACCTGGCCGACGGCGACCAGGCTCCGCGCTGGTACGCCAAGGACTATTTCGGCGACGCCTTCGCGCCGAACGCGCCCAGAGCTCCGGCTCCGGCGAAGAAGTAAAGGCTCTAGAGTCCGTGGCGCTTGGCGAAGGTCTCGAAGAGGCTGGGCCAAGCCGCCACGGGCTTGCCGGGCGTGCCGCGCAGGCCAAAGCCGTGGCCGCCTTCCTCGAAGACATGCATCTCGGTCGGGATCGCCTTGGCCTTCAGCGCCGTGAACATGGCCAGGGTGTTCTCGACCGGCACGGTCTTGTCGTCGACGGCGTGCAGCAGGAACACCGGAGACAGCCCGTCCCGCACCTGCTTTTCAGGCGATAGCTGCAAGGCGCGCTCGGGCGAGGCGTCTTTGGTCAGCAGGTTGGTGCGCGAGCCGGCGTGGGCGATGGCCGGGTCCATGCTGATCACCGGATAGACCAGGGCCGACAGGCTGGGCTTGGTCGGCAGCTGGTCGGAGGCGTCGATCGGCGCGTAGGTTTGGGCGTCGTAGCGAACCGTCAGATTGGCCGCCAGGTGACCGCCGGCCGAGAAGCCCATGATCGCCACGCGGTCGGGCGAGAAGCCCATCTCGGCGGCCTTGGCGCGCACCAGGCGTATGCCGCGCTGGGCGTCCTGCAGCGGCGCGTCGCCGCCCGCCGCCCAGCCGTCGGCGGGCATGCGGTAGAACAGCACGAAGCAGGTGTAGCCACGATCGGACAGCCACCGGCCCATCTCGTAGCCTTCCTTGTCCAGCACCACGCGCTGATAGCCGCCGCCCGGGATCAGCATGACCGCCGCGCCATTGGCCTTCTTGGGCCGGAAAACGACCAGGGTCGGCTTGCGGGTGTGGGCCATGGCCCGGTCGCGAATGCCCTTGGGGTCGCCGCGCTCGATGATCTCCTCAGCGACCGTGACGGCCTCTCCGCCCGGCGCGCCGTTCGGCCACAGGGTGATGACTTCGGTCGGGTCGACCAATGGAGTTGCTGGCACGGGAGCGGCCTCCGCCTTACGCGCCGCCAGGGATCCCAGGACACCGGTGACGAAGGCCGCAAGGGCGCCGCGACGGTTCAGCATGGGATCAAAGCCTTCTGACGGGTTGTTGTCGGCGGGACCCTAGAGGCTAGGAAACCGGTTTCCTAGCCCTGAGCGAAGCGAAGATGGTGCAGGACGATGCCGCTTGTCGTGGCGACGTTCAGGGAGTCGAAGCCGTTCGCCATCGGGATGCCGATCGTCCGCGCCCGGGCCATCACCTCGGGCGTCAGCCCGGGGCCTTCGGCGCCCAGCAGCACGGCGGTGCGCGCCGCGGGCTTCAGGTGGGCCAGGATCTCGGCCGCCGAAGGACTGAGCGCCAGGCCTTCGAAGCCGGTCGTCGCGAGCAGCTCAGCAATGTCCTCGCCTCGCCCTAACTGCGCCGTGGGGACCGACAACACCGCGCCGACCGAGACGCGGATGGCCTTGCGGTACAGCGGGTCGCAGCAGTCGGCGTCCAGCACCACCGCGTCTGCCCCGAAGGCGGCGGCGTTGCGATAGATGCCGCCGATGTTGTCGTGATTGGCGATGCCGCACAGCACCAGCACGACGGCGCGCTCGGGTAGGCTGGCCAGCAAGTCACGGGCGGAAACGGGCTCGGGTTTCTTCCCTACCGCCAGCACGCCGCGATGCAGGTGGAAGCCGGCGATGGCGTCCAAAACGGCCTGGTCGGCGAAATGCACGGGCGTCTCGTCCAGCAGACCGGCGAACACCTCGGCCAGCTTGTCCCGGCGCTTGGGATCGATCAGCAGCGACACCACCCGCTCGGGCGCGTCACGAACGAAGGCCCGCAGCACCGTCTCGCCCTCGGCGATGAACAAGCCCTCGCGGCCGACCAGGTCGCGCTCCTTGATCGCCCGGAACGGAGCGACGGCGGGATCGTCGGGATCGGTGACGACGCGGAACTGGGGCAAGGCGACCTCGGGGCTAACGCACCCCTCGTATCGGCAGGATCGCCAGACCGCCAGCCAAGGCGAGACCCGCCGCCATCAGGAAGAACAGCTGAAAGTTCACATGGGTCGGCCCCAGGCTCCACACGGCGAGGGCCGGGGCCAAGGCCTGAGGCAGAGTGTTGGCCAGATTGATCACGCCCAAGTCCTTGCCGGCGTCGCGCTGCGACGGCAGCACCTGGGTGACCAGGGCGATGTCGACGGCGCAGTAACAGCCCGCTCCGCAGCCATAGACGACATAGGCGGCCAGCAGCACGGTCCAGTCCGAGGTCAGCGAGAACACGACCATCGACGCGGCGATGGTCAGGGCCGCGCCGAAGGCGAACAGCTTGCGGCGCTGCATCCGGTCGGACAACACCCCGCCCACCATGGCGCAGATGACGTTGAAGACCGTCGAGACCGTCACCAGGATCGCCAGGCCCTCTTCCGAACGATGACCCGGGAAGAGACGCGGATAGTCCACCACGTCCTGCAAGAAGTAGAGCATGTAGCTCTGCACCAGGCTCAGGGCGACCAGCACCATGAACCGGCCCGCCCAGGCGAAGGCGAAGTCGGGATGCTTGCGCGGGCTGACCCACAGGCCGGCGATGAACTCCCGCAGTCGAAACGGCGGCACGTCCTCCTTGGCCAGTGGCGGGTCCTTCAGACGCAACACGAAGGGCGCCAGGCCCAGCAGCAGCGCGGCCGAGATCGCCGCGTAGCGCTGCCACTCGACGACCAGCAGGCCGCCGATGATCACCGCGCCGGCGGCCGTGCCGATCGGATTTCCCAGGCTGAGGAAGGCCGCGACCATGCCCTTCTGGGTGTCTGGCACCCGATCGGGCATCACCGCCACCAGGGCCGAGAAACACAGGTTGAAGGTCAGCTGGAACAGGATCACGCCGCCGATCAGAGCCAGCGGCGTCTTGGCGTTCATGATCGCCAGATAGGCCAGTGACGCGCCGATCGCGCCGACCACCATCCAGGGCCGCCGACGGCCAAAGCGCGAGGTCGTGCGGTCGCTGATCGCCCCGGCCAGCAGGTTGGTGATGCTGGCGGCGATGGCCCCGTAGAAGGCGACCTGGCTGAGGACGAGGGCCTTCGACGCATGATCGATCGAGGCGGCCTTCAGAGGCAGCAGCACCTGCAACAGGGGTTGGAAGGATACGAAAGCCCCGATCTGCGCCAGGGTGTAGGCGGCGATGAAATTCGCGCGCACCGGCGTCTTTGGCCGCGCTTCGTCGTCAGGCCGCATCTCACCTCCCCTGCGCGGTCTTGCGCCGCGTCCGGGGCACACTGACCGTCCGTCCCTTGCCGCACAAGGGGTCGCGTACGGTAAAGCAGGGAGTTTCCTTCTGCCGCCGAGACGCTCTAGTCTGAGGCAATGGGCGTGAATCTCAATGTAGTCGGGGCGAGCTGATGGCTTCGGTGACGATCTACGACGTCGCCGCGAAGGCGGGCGTCTCGATCAAGACCGTTTCGCGGGTGATGAACAAGGAGCCGAACGTTCGGCCCGCCATGCGCGATCGTGTGCTCGAGGCGGCCGGCGAGCTCGGCTACAGCCCGAATCTGTCGGCGCGCAGCCTGGCCGGGTCACGTTCGTTCGTGATCGCCGTCTTCGTCGACGCGGCCTTGACCATCGACCACTGGCAGAGCGAGCGCGGCGCCGACTACCTGTCGCGCATCCAGCTGGGCGCGACGCTGGTCTGCCGCGAACAAGGCTATCACCTGCTGATCGAGCTGATCGACAACGATGGCCCTAACGTCCGCCAGGACGTGGCCGCCTTCCTGGCCGCCTTGAAGCCCGATGGCGTGATCCTGACCCCGCCCTCCTCGGACAAGTCTGGCGTTCTAGAGACACTGGACAAGGCCGGCACCCCTTACGTCCGCGTCGGTCCCGAACGCGCCGAGGGCCTGGGCCCGCGCGTGCACATGGACGATGTCGCCGCCGCCCGCGAGATGACCCAGCATCTGGCCGACCTCGGCCACAAGCGTATCGGCTTCATCGTCGGCGAGCCGCGCTACGGCGCCAGCCAGGCGCGGCGCGAAGGTTATCTGGCCGCCATGAAGGCGCGCGGCCTGCCGGTGGTCGAAGGCTGGGTGCGCCAGGGCGACTTCACGTTCCAGTCGGGTCTGGAACAGGCCAAGGCCCTATTGGCCCTGCCCGACCGCCCGACAGCGATCTTCGCCTCCAACGACGACATGGCCCTGGGCTGCATCGCCGCGATCGCGGAAGCCGGGCTGATGATCCCCGGCGATATCTCGGTGGCGGGCTTCGACGACAGCCCCAGCTCGCGCTTCAGCCGGCCGCAGCTGACCACGGTGCGTCAGCCGGTGGCCGAGATGTCCTCGACGGCGGCCAAGCTGCTGATCGGCCGGGCCAAGAGCAGCGAACCGCCCGAACGGCCGGTCGACGTGCTCCTGCCCTTCGAACTGATCCACCGCGCCTCGACGGCTCCGCCGCCGAAGTAGGCCTTCTTAGCGACCCGGACGGGCGAAGGCGGCGACGCGGGCGCGGGCGGCGTGGACCGGGTTCTCGGCCGGACGCTCCTGATAGGTCGACTGGAAGGTCGAGGTCACCGGCGCACGCCCGCCCAGGCGGAAGGCGCCGACGCGGTTCGACAGGTCGGCGGCCTCGACGCGCAGGGCGTGGGTGGCTTCGGTCGACTGCGAGACCATGGCGGCGTTGCGCTGGGTCACCTGGTCCAGCTGGTTCACGGCCGAATTGACCTGGCCCAGGGCCGTTGCCTGCTCGCTGGCCGAGGCGGCGATGGCGTTGACCAGCTCGTCGATGCCGCCGACCTTCTCGTGGATGCCGCGCAGGGCCTCGCCCGTCTGGCCGACCAGGTCGACGCCTTCGCTGACCTGACGGCTGCTCTCGGTGATCAGCGACTTGATCTCGCTGGCGGCCTGCGACGAGCGCTGGGCCAGGGCCCGCACTTCCTGCGCCACGACGGCGAAACCCTTGCCGGAGTCACCTGCACGGGCAGCTTCGACGCCGGCGTTCAGGGCCAGCAGATTGGTCTGGAAGGCGATCTCGTCGATCATGCCCAGGATCTGGTTCACCTGCTGCGACTGGGCCTCGATCTTGGTCATGGCCTCGGCGGCGCGGGTGACGATCTGGCCCGAGCGCTCGGCTTCGGTCGACGCCTCGGCGACGCGCGAGGAGACCTCGCGGGCGCTCTTGGCGGTCTTGCCGACGGCGCCGGTCAGTTCCTCGACGGCGGCGGCCGTCTGCTCCAGCGTGGCGGCCTGCTGTTCGGTGCGCTGCGACAGATCCTCGGCGCTGCGGGCGATCTCGTCCGCGCCCGAGCGGATACCGCCGGCCGAGTGCTCGACCGAGCGCATGGCTTCCGCCAGGGCGCCGGCGGCTTGTTCGAAGTCGATCTTCAGGCTCTGGAATTCGGGAGCCAGGTCGCCCTCGACGCGGGCGGTCAGGTCGCCGGCGGCCAGGCGCGACAGGGCCTCGCCCACCGCCTTCACGGCCTGGGCCTGGCGGGCCTCGGCGGCTTCACGCTCGGTTTCCAGGGCGTCGCGCTCTTCCTGCAGCAGGGAGAGGTAGCTGGAGATCGCCAGTTCCATGTCCAGGAACACGGCCTTGTTCAGGGCGGCCAGGCTGTCGGCCAGATCGCCGTCCGACTTGGCGGCGTTGCTGAACAGGCCCTTGGCGCGCTTGGCGATGACGGCGCGGATCAGCTCTTCGGCCACCAGGGCGTAGCCGCCGATGTACCATTGCGGCTGCAGGTCGGCGTCGACGTGGGCGCGGCCGATGCGCTCGACGTCACGGACATAGGTTTCGCTGTAGTCGGCCTGGGCGATCCGGCGCCAGTGGGCGGCCTGGGCGTTCTCGGCGCGCGCCATGTGGGCGTCGTCGCGGAACTTGCCGCGGGTCTCGGGGAAGACGCGAACCTGATTGTAGAACTTGCCCAGGGCGCCCGCGATCTCGGCGTCGATCACCGGCTTGATCGCGCGCAAAGCCGTCTTCGACCGTTCGTCGAAGCGCATGAAGGCCATCCGCTGATCAAGCTTGTGCGCGCTCATGCCTTGGAACTCCGACTCGAAAGTAAGGATTGGTTGACCATGTCAGTGACCGGAATCCGTTAACCAACATTGAAGTTCGGCGTTGTGCGCGCCCTGGCCGCACCCCCCTGGGGACGGATGGGGGGGACGCGGCCGAAACCGGTCATCGTCCGCGTCGCGCCATGATATCGCCTTAACCAGCAACAAGCTGCGCCTTGGCGCGTTTTGGACTTGTCAGGTCCATGGCGGGGCTTGGATATAACCAGGAAACGAGCCCCAAGGACTTCATGGCGCTTCCCGCGGACTTCACCTTGACCGAACAGGACGGCCGGACCACGGCAGTGCTGTCGGGGGACTGGACCGCGCGGGGTCTGTTCGACGCCGGGCTGCGGCTGTCCGACGCCCTGGCGGCTCCGCGCGCGCTGGATTTCGATCTGACCGGCATCAATCGCTGCGACACGGCCGGCGCCTACGCCATCCTTCGCTCGGCCGGCGAGAGCTTCAAGCCCGAGCAGGTCCAGGCGCGCCGCGAAGTGCTGCGCCTGCTGGAGCTGGTCGGGGCCGCCATCCAGGTCGAGCCCGAGCCCACCGTCCGCCCCGGCGGCTTCCACGCCCTGCTGGAACGGATCGGCAAGGGCGTGTTCGGCCTGTTTGCCGACGCCTACGGGACCATGATTTTCCTGGGCCACCTACTGGTCGCCCTGGGTCGCAGCGTCGCCGACCCGCGCCGCATCCGCTGGGCGCCGATCGTGTCCCTGTGCGAGCGCGCGGGCCTGGACGCCCTGCCGATCGTGGCGACCACGACCTTCTTCATCGGCGCGGTGGTGGCCCTGCTGGGCGCCAACATGCTCACCGAATTCGGGGCCCAGGTTTACTCCGTCGAGCTGATCGGCATCTCGGTCATGCGCGAGTTCAACATCCTGATCACCGCCATCCTGCTGGCCGGCCGCTCGGCCTCCAGCTTCGCGGCCGAGATCGGTTCGATGAAGATGAACCAGGAGATCGACGCCATGCAGGTCATGGGCGTGGATCCCTACGAGGCGCTGGTGCTGCCGCGCTTCGCCGCCCTGCTCTTCACCATTCCGCTGCTGGTCTTCGTGGCGACGATCGCGGGCCTGGCCGGCGGCATGCTGGTGGTCTGGGTCGTGCTGGACCTGTCGCCGACCTTCTTCCTGCAGCGGGTCATCGACTTCGTCGGGGCCACCCACTTCTGGATCGGCATGTCCAAGGCGCCGGTGATGGCCACGGTGATCGCCGCGATCGGCTGCCGCCAGGGCATGGAGGTCGGCAACGACATCGAGTCCCTGGGCCGGCGCGTGACGGCGGCGGTGGTGCACGCCATCTTCGCCATCATCCTGATCGATGCCGTCTTCGCCCTGGTCTATATGGAGCTGGACATATGACCGGCCCCGCTGCGCTGCCGCCGGCCATCGACACAGTCGACGCCGAGAAGCATCCGATCGACGTGCGGGGCCTGGTCTCGTGCTTCGGCGACAACCTCATCCACGATGGCCTGGACCTGAAGGTCGAGCGCGGCGAGGTGCTGGGCGTCGTCGGCGGCTCGGGCACCGGCAAGTCGGTGCTGCTGAACACCATCATCGGCCTCAAGGAACCGGACGGCGGCCAGGTCCGCCTGTTCGGCGGCGACATGCGTGTGGCCTCGCGCCGCCGCTGGTCGTCGGTCGAGCGCCGCTGGGGCGTGCTGTTCCAGGCGGGCGCGCTGTTCTCGAACCTGACCGTGCGCGAGAACGTCGCCGCGCCGCTGCACGAGCACACCAAGCTGCCCCGTCGCGAGATCGAGGAGATCGCCGACCTGAAGATCGCCATGGTCGGCCTGCCGGCCCGCGCAGCCCTGCTCAAGCCCGCCGAGCTGTCGGGCGGCATGCGCAAGCGCGCCGGCCTCGCCCGCGCCCTGGCCATGGACCCCGAGCTGCTGTTCCTGGACGAGCCGACGGCGGGCCTGGACCCGATCGGCGCCGAGGCCTTCGACGCCCTGATCAAGGATCTGTCCGACAGCCTGGACCTGACCGTCTTCATGATCACCCACGACCTGGACAGCCTTTACGCCATCACCGACCGCGTCGCCGTCCTGGCCGACAAGAAGGTCGTCGCGGTGGCGCCCGTTCGCGAACTCGAGCGTTCGGATCATCCCTGGATCAAGCAATACTTCCTGGGCCCCCGGGGTCGCGCCGCCGCGACCGCCGAGGATCCGGCCGAGGCAAGGACGGACTTCTGATGGAAAGAAACGCCAACTACGCCCTGGTGGGGGCCATATCCCTGGCCCTGTTCATGGGGCTGGTGATCTTCGTGGTCTGGCTGGCCAAGGTCAGCTTCAGCAAGGACTACGACCTCTACGACATCCTGTTCATCGGTCCCGTGCGGGGCCTGTCGCAGGGTGGCGAGGTGCACTTCAACGGCATCAAGGTCGGCGAGGTCAGCCGCATCGAGCTGGACAAGACCGACCCCAACCGCGTCATCGCCCGCGTGCGCATGACCTCGGACGTGCCGGTCAAGGTCGACAGCTACGCCACGCTGGAGCCGCAGGGCATCACCGGCGTCAACTACGTCCAGATCACCGCCGGCTCGCCCAACAAGGAGCTGCTGAAGGACACCGTCAAGAACGGCAAGGTGCCGGTCCTGCGCAGCCAGCGCAGCGCGCTCTCCGACCTGCTGGAAGGCGGCGGCACGGTGCTGACCCGCACCATCGAGGCCCTGGACCGCGTCAACCGCGTCCTCAGCGACCAGAACATCAAGACCTTCAGCGCCTCGCTCAGCGACGTCCAGGCGGTTACCGCCGAACTGCGCGAGCGCAAGGAGATCATCGCCGACGCCCAGAAGGCGCTGCAGAGCATCGATGCGACCGCCCAGTCGATCACCAACCTGACCAACAACGCCAATGGCCTGGTCGAGGGCGACGCCAAGCGCACCCTGAAGGAACTGGGCGACGCCGCCGGTGAGCTGAAGGCCGCCGCCAAGGACGCCCGTGGCATGGTCGGCAAGCTGGAAGGCCCGACCACGGACTTCGCCAGCACGGGCCTGCCGCAGCTGTCGGCGGCCATCGTCACCCTGCAGTCGGCCGCCGAGTCCCTGGACCGCCTGGTCGCCGACGTCGAACAGAACCCGCGAGGCTTGGTCAGCAAGGCGCCCGCCAAGGAAGTGGAGGTCAAGCCGTGAACCCGATGATCCGCAACGCCGCACGCGGCCTGGCCGCCGCCGCGCTCGTCGTCAGCCTCTCCGGCTGCATCAGCCTCTTCCCCAAGGCCAAGCCGGCCAGCCTCTACCGCTTCGGCGAGGCCGAGGTCAGCGTGCCCAAGGGTCCGCCGGGCGCGATGTTCGGGGTGCTGAAGACGCCCTCGTCCTTCACCCGCGCCGCCGCCGGCGACCGCATCTTGACCAGCACCAATGGCGAGGTGGCCTATATCGCCGACGCCCGCTGGGTCTCGCCGGCCTTCGTGCTGTTCGAGGAAGCCACCGCCCGCGCCTTCGAGAACGACCCCGGCCGCGCCCGACTGATCGGCCGCGGCGAGGTGGCCAAGGCCGAGATGATGCTGCGGCTGGAAGTGCGGACCTTCGAGGCCGATTACGTCAACGGTCCCAAGGCCGCGCCGGAAGTCGTCGTGCGGGTGCGCGGCGTGCTGACCCGCAGTCAGGACCGCGCCCTGGTCGGCGACCAGATCTTCGAGGCCCGCGTCAAGGCCGCCGACAACCGCGTCGGGGCCATCGTGCCGGCCTACGACCAAGCCGTGGCTAAGGTGCTGGGCGACGTCGTGGCCTGGGTGAATGCCTCCGGAACCGGCCTGAAGGGCTAGGGCCAATCGACATTCAGGATTCTCAGGCGCCGAGATGTCTGATTCATAGGGCTCCGTTCGATTGACGGAGCCTTGTTGATGTCGGCCAAGCGTTACGAGTTGAACCAGACGCAGTGGGAGCGGATCGCGCCGTTGTTGCCGGGCAAGGCGAG